>JBLHPQ010000087.1:0-13703 GCA_047624355.1 Flavobacteriaceae bacterium
TTGAAGGCTTCTTAGAAAAGGAATTCACCAATCGTTCTGCCTCAGGTACATTATCAACTCCAACAAAATCCGCATTTTCATCTCCTGGTCGATCAGTAAAGACAACTGGGATATGCGTTTCGAGTAAAATTGGAATAAGATTCGTTATGTTATTGCTGGGTGCTATGATCATCCCATCGATACTTCGCTGAATAAGCTCACGCATCAGTACTTTTTCAACCTCATCATCATCGTTCGTATTTACAATGAACGTCGTATAGCCTTCTGCATAAAGTTGCTCTTGAATCGTTTTACACAACTCAGCGTAAAATTCATTTGAAATATCAGGAAGAACAAGACCAATTGTTTTGGTTTCTCCTTGTCTTAAGCTTTTCGCAAAGAAATTAGGAACGTAGGACAACTCTTTCGCCTTCTCTCGGATCAGTCGCTGCTTTTCCTTACTAATATTGAACTGATCTCCTTTATCATTCAATACAAAGGATACGGTCGCTTTAGAAACACTAAGCGCTTTAGCAATGTCATTGAGGGAGGTTCTTTTCGTCTTCATCTAGGCTTTAATTACAGTAATATTATACTTAAGGAGCTGAGGTAAAAGCATCCACTCTATGTAAAAATAAAAAAAAAGCAGCATTTTCATACCACTTTTCCATTATTTTGGAAGTTTTGCCAACATGGCTTTGTACTGATTTTCATAGGTTTGATCACCTTTGCAACCATTTACGATGCTTTCATTTTCAAAATGCTCCACTCGGTTTCCCGGATCTGGATGCGTACTAATAAACTCCGGTGTGCCTGATCCGCCTGCGGCTTCAATCTTTCTAAAGAAACCAGCGCCACCTGCGGCATTGTAGTCAGTTGGACATAAGTACTGTACGGACTTGGTATCTGCCTCCGTTTCATGTTTACGTGAATTTTTTAATCCGATTAAGGCACCTGTTACTTGTTTAATAGCTTGTCTATCCCCCGCGAGAACATCCAATAGGATTTGAACTCCATACATTTTTGTCATTTGGCGTGTTGAATGGCGCATATCAGCATGGGCTATTTCATGTCCTAAAACACCTGCAAATTGATCTTCAGAATCAAGGTATTTTAGAATTCCTGTATAGATGTAAATGTATCCGCCAGGTGTACAAAATGCATTCAGTGTGCTGTCATCATGGATAACACGTAATCTCCATTGAAATTCGTCCTTAAAATCAATTTGACCAGTATTCAAGATTTTATCTCTTACGCGATATAGGTACGCATAGACTTCAGGGTTTTGGGTAGAATCGAGTACAGGATACTCGGCTAAATTCCCATCAATTTCTGCTGCTACTTGAGCTCCTAATTGAATATCTTGTTCAACTGAAAAAAGATTGAAACCCTTTCCCTTGTTCTTCTCGTTTACTACGCCACATGCACTCACGATAAGTACAACGAATGCTACTGCTGTTAATTTAATTTGTCCCATGGATCTACTTTGATGTACGAAATGCAAGAATCTTGCCTTTATAAGAAATAACTGATGGTGAATGTAATTATTGCGCCAGTGAACCAACCAACCGTCACTTGGGAAAGTGTATGCTTGTGTAAATACAACCGTGCAGACATCACCACTCCCGATACAAGGATCGATGCAGGTATCACCCAAAATTGAAATTCGGACTGTCCGCTGCAATATGCCACAACGAATCCAGTCATAATGCCGACACCTCCAGCATGTAAGCTAACTTTGTAGCCTAAGGTCATTATAAAAAGGACCGCCGTAACGACAACTCCTGCTAATGGATAGGAAAATATATGTTTTGGAACGACGACATTTTCAGGTAAAAATTGAAACAGAATATAGAGTCCAAGACAGCTCATGAACATGACCAAAATTGGGATTATACGTTCTTTGCGTTCATCAACCTCTAAGGTTGTAATTACTCCACGATTTCTTAAATAAAGTATCGCTAGGGTTGGAATTATCGTACAGAAGAAAAAATAAGAGTAGAGAATACTCCATTTTTGTTGTTCGACAATTATGTAGAGGTTATTGGGCTGGAAATAAGTAGTCTGCCCGGAAGGGATAAACATTGCCAACAACATTCCATATACCGGCGTAAGTAAGGGTACGAATAACCAAGAAATAATGTGCGAGACGATCTTCATTAAAGCTCTTTACGTAATCGTGCTACTGGGATGTTTAGTTGTTCACGGTATTTCGCGACAGTACGTCGAGCAATATTATATCCTTTTTCTCGAAGTAATATAGCCAACTTTTCATCTGTCAATGGTTTGCGTTTTGCTTCACCATCTACTGCCTCAGACAAGATTTTCTTCACTTCACGCGTCGATACCTCTTCTCCAGAATCTGTCGATAATGATTCTGAAAAGAAATACTTTAGCGATTGAATTCCTTGTGTTGTTTGAACGTATTTACTATTCGCAACGCGAGAAATTGTTGAAATATCGAGATGAACAATCTCGGCAATATCTTTCAATATCATTGGCCGCATGTTCGTCTCATCGCCTGTCAAGAAATATTCTTTTTGGTAGTTCATGATCGCGTCCATGGTCAATAGCAGCGTATTCTGGCGTTGTTTTATGGCATCGATAAACCATTTTGCACCGTCTAACTTTTGCTTCACAAACGTAAGGGCTTCTCCTTCTTTCTTATTCGCTTTTGCTCCTTCTGCATAACGCTGCAGCATCTGCTTATACTCATGATTGACCTTCAACTCTGGAGCGTTCCGTCCGTTGATTGTTAACACCAATCGACCTTCATTTTCATACACTGTAAAATCAGGAATGATCTGTTGAAAGCTCACGGTTGATTCTTTCATTGACCCACCCGGTTTCGGGTTAAGCCGTACAATTTCTGCAATCGCTTCTTTCAGGTCTTCTTCAGAAATTTCTAGTTTTTTAGCAATTTTCGTATAATGCTTCTTCGTAAATTCCTCAAAGTGAGATTCTAGTATTTTTTTGGCTGTAAATTTCGTAATGTCTCCATCTTGGCGACGGTTAATTTGAATAAGCAGGCATTCGCGTAAATTGCGTGCACCTATCCCAGCAGGATCCAATTCTTGAATCATCATGAGAATTTCTTCCACTTCCGCCTCTGTGGTCGAAACGTTCGCTGAAAAAGCTAAATCATCCACTATTGCATCAACTTCGCGGTTGAGATATCCTGATTCATCTAAATTACCAACAATAGTGGCTGCAATTAACGATTGATTCTCGTCTAAATAACGCAGCTGTAATTGTTGCGTTAAACGTTCTTGATAGCTTTGATCGCCGGAGAGTGGGATGACCTTATCATCGTCGTCTTTTCCTTTATTGGCAACACGTGTTTTATAGTCGGGATCGTCATCTAAGTAATCGCTAATATCGAAATCCTCTTCTGTGTCTTTATCATCTTGATCTTGATCATCATCCTCAAATTCGTCCTCCTCTTTATCAGCTCCTTCTTCTAAGGCCGGATTTTCCTCTATTTCTTGTTTGATTCTTGCATCAAGTTCCATGGTCGGTACTTGCAAAAGTTTCATCAACTGAATTTGTTGCGGTGATAGTCGCTGCTCCAGTTTATTAGCAAGATATTGTTTTAAAGCCATGTACTTCGTTTACGTATTCAATGTACTCTTTTTTTCCAAACTACCTCTTTAGAATTCCGCGTTTTGTGGAGTTCTAGGGAATGGTATCACATCTCTTATATTTGACATGCCCGTCGCAAACATAACCATACGTTCAAATCCTAAGCCAAATCCTGCGTGAGGAACCGTCCCGAACCTTCTAGTATCCAAATACCAGTCCAATTCTTTCTCATCGACATCAAAGTCAGCACATTTCTTCTTAAGCATGTCTAAACGCTCTTCTCTTTGCGATCCTCCAACGATTTCGCCAATACCGGGAAACAATACATCCATCGCGGCTACAGTCTTACCGTCGTCATTCTGGCGCATGTAGAATGCCTTAATTTCTGAAGGGTAATCTGATAATATAACAGGGCACTTAAATTCCTTCTCTACTAAATATCGTTCGTGTTCACTATGGAGATCAACTCCCCAAGCAACTTCGTATTTAAACTTCTTTTTCTTGTATGGCTTTGATCTCTGTAAGACCTCGATTGCTTCTGTGTATGTCAATCGCTTAAAGTCATTATCCCGCACAAACTTCAAACGATCAATCAATGTCAACTCATTGCGTTCGTTCTGTGGCTTGGATTGCTGTTCTTTTTCATCTCGATCGCTCAAGAATTGAAGATCATCGACACAGTTCGTCAATACATAATTCGAAAGGTATTTCAGAAAGTCCTCGGTGAGGTCCATGTTATCCTTTAAATCATTGAAAGCAACTTCAGGTTCGATCATCCAAAACTCAGCAAGATGTCTAGAAGTGTTTGAGTTCTCAGCACGGAAAGTTGGTCCAAAAGTATAGACTTGACCCAAGGCCAAGGCACCAAGTTCAGCTTCCAACTGGCCTGAAACAGTCAGGTTTACCGCTTTTCCGAAAAAATCCTTCGTGTAATCGACTTCACCCTTTTCATTTAATTCTGGATTAGCAGGATCTAAGGTTGATACGCGAAACATTTCTCCGGCACCCTCGGCATCCGAACCAGTAATGATTGGTGTATGCAAATAGAAGAATCCTTCATCGTTAAAATACTTATGAATAGCATAGGCAACCGCATGTCGAATTCTAAATACTGCTCCGAAGGTATTTGTTCTGAATCGAAGATGTGCTTGCTCGCGCAAAAACTCCATACTGTGACGCTTCGGTTGCATTACGGTCTTTTGTACTTCATCAGGATCAGCTTCACCGATAATTTCGATCGCTTCCACTTCAATTTCAACAGATTGTCCAGCTCCTTGAGATTCCACTAGTATCCCTGTAATTCCGACGGCAGCAGCGGTAGTCACTTTTTTCAAGATCGCCTCATCGAAATTTTCAAAATCCACAACTGCTTGGATATTATTGATCGTTGAACCATCATTTACCTGAATAAATCGATTACTTCGGAAGGCTCTTACCCATCCTTTTACAACGACAGAATCCCCGACCTTGGAACTCTTCAAAACATCTGCAATTTTTATTCTTTTCATCTCGATTTTGTTGGAGTGCTAAATTAAGAAAAAGTGATTGGTTTCAGCGTAGAAAATGAGCTTGAAAAGCAAGCTAGGTATCCAATTGATATCGATTATTCATGATGAGACCCAAAAACGTACAAACCACAAAGACAGTTCCAGCCTCGATCACGAATCGCTGAGACATAATGACGTATGCAGAAAGCCAATGATGTAATAAATCAAGTGAATGAAATCTTCTGATCTCGATAAAGACTTCTTACAGAAATTCACTCGATTTGATAGTCAGCTACTTCCCATTCCAGTTACTCATCGTTCGATTGAGTCCGATGGTTGAAAAGCCTTTAATGAATTCAGTAGCGGTTTTTAATCTTTCTGCAAAAAGGCTCTTTTCATCAGTAGACCATTCACCTAAAACATAATCAACCTGACTTCCAGATGAGAACTCAGCACCAACGCCAAACCGGAGACGTGCATAATTAGGATGACCCAATGTTGCTTGGATGTCTTTCAATCCATTGTGTCCCCCATCAGACCCCTTTCCTTTCATTCTAAGTTTACCAAATGGCAATGCAATATCGTCGGTAATTACAAGTACATTTTCGAATGAGATTTTCTCGGCTTGCATCCAATAATTGACTGCTTTACCAGAAAGGTTCATGAAAGTCGTTGGCTTTATTAGTACGATCGTACGCCCCTTAAATTTGACACGTGCGACATCTGCTAGTCGATCAGACTCAAATTTACCCTCTCGCTCCGCTGCAAACTCCTCTAGCACTTTGAATCCCACATTATGACGTGTGTTCTCGTATTTAACTCCTGGATTTCCAAGTCCGACGATAAGGTATTTCATTTTGTGAATGTTTCTATTAACTATATGAGTGCACGCTAGGAGCATCGCAAAGAAAGCTGTTTTGAATCAGGATTGCAAATACCACTATTTTGATAAGTAGGCCAAAAAAAATCCCGATGTACAGAAGCACATCGGGATTTAATGAAATAATAACTTATTAATTACCGCTGGCATTATCCACTACAGCGTATGCAATTTTTAGTGCATCGATATCTTGTAATTCTTTTCTAATGTCGAAAATAATTCCAGATGGAGCTCCATTATCTGCTTTGATACAGGTAATAATCTGCTCGATTGGTGCTTTCATGCTTGTTGGCTTTGACTCAAATTTATCCAACTTCCACCGTCTTACTGCGTTCGTTGTATAAAGATCACCCGGATCTGGTTGCGCAACGTTGTCTAAGAAAAGAGCATAGCCCATTTCAAATTGCTCCGCTCTCGCTTGATTTCTAGGTGTCCCGATGTAAAGAAAATCAATCTCAGAACGTTGCTTATAGGCTGTCAAATCGACTGCTCTCACACCGTCCGGTTGCTTCACCTTTACCGTTGGATCAGATTCCTTGCTCGTTGTTGCAACCATAAAGAAGAACAAAAGCATAAATACGATATCTGGAAGCGACGAGGTGTTTATCCCTGGTGCAGGCTTCTTTCCTCCTTTTGAAAATTTTCCCATAATCGATTAATTCTTAGGTGTAACTTCAATGATTCGCGCTGGATAAAGCAACTCTAACAAATCAAGTCTCGGTTTATCCACAGGATTATCAGGCTTATCAATCAGACGTGCGACGATAGTTCCGTACCCTTCGCTGAAAATTTCTTGGGCTGCATCATCTCTTAATTCGAAGATAGCTTCTTCAATTTCAGATTGAATTTTTGCAAAGAGTGCATAACCCGTAGCATCTTGTACTTCAATACGGATATGTGCCTGTCCTGAAAGTTCAGGAAGTTCACGCTTCCCTAGTAATGCCAATGCGAATTTTTTCTTTTCCCATTGCGTAACTTCATTCCACATAAAAGAAATGAGAACTTCTTCGGCTCCTTCTTGATTTTCGACTTCCTCAGCGGCTTTAATGGCAAGCTCAATTCTTTGTGCAATCCCCGCTTTCGTAATTCTAGAATAAAACGGGAAGTTGTATCCTTTCGCGGATGTATTCCCCATTACATCAAGCATTGCCTGACCAGACACTTTCTGATTCGTACGGTAAAAATCTAAAATTCGGTCTGAGATATCATCTGGATTTTCCATCAGTTCGTCTCGCACCATCAGTTGATCATTACTGTTAGCCCTAATCGCCAATATATCTCTTTCAGGAACATCCACCGGAGGCAGAGGGGACTCAACCTTCTTCGGAATATCTCTAATGTATGCTTTGTCTCTATCCATGGTAGTTGTTACCAAGAAAAAGATCAATAGCAGGAAGGCGATGTCGGCCATCGAACCAGCATTAATTTCAGGTATGTCACGTTTCGCCATAGTCGATCTATTTTTTTAGTTTCATCAATGCACCTGCTAGAACTGCAAGGATTGCTACAACTACACCAATAATTGCTGTCCACAGACCAGCTGTTGAAGCGTTGATGGTAGATAAATCAACCATTGATTCTTCTCTCAGCTGAAGCGTTTCATTTGTATCCGCTGTACCAATCATTAGTATAACAAGGTACACGGCCAATGCTGCAATAAGTCCAGCAATTGATATGAACGTTCTTTTAGGGTTAGAGATTAACTGCATAACGAAGAACAATAAAATCATCGCCACTCCTAAGAAGAGTATAAATCCTGTAAATCCTGTTGCTAAAGCAAGTTCTGGTCCGTCGCGAAATGCTTCAAACTCCTTAACCGGCAAGCCTTCTGGTTCTGGTCCGCCTAATAAAAACAGACAAGAAATGACACCCGTAACGATCAAAACAACTTTAAGGATCGTCAAATAAAAATTCAGTTTTTGCAACTTCATTTCTTTAATTTTTAATGAATTAACGCACGAAGGCTCAAGGCCTTCGATTGTCTAAATAACCTACGCTTTAGCAACTTTATGTTGCAACATCATATCTACCAAAGAGATTGATGCATCTTCCATTTCGTTAACAATTCCGTCAATTTTCGAGACGATATAATTGTAAAAGATCTGAAGTATAATCGCTGCGATCAAACCAAATACGGTTGTCAAAAGTGATACCTTAATACCACCGGCAACTGTTGTTGGAGATACTTGACCATCTTCAATAATTTTATCAAAGGCGAAGATCATTCCGATTACCGTTCCCAAGAAACCAAGCATTGGTGCTAAGGCGATAAACAATGATAACCATGACAATCCTTTTTCCATCAATCCCATTTGAACACCTCCGTAGGAGACAACTGATTTTTCAACCATTTCAATGCCCTCATCTGAGCGATCGAGTCCTTGGAAGAAAATAGAAGCAATTGGTCCACGTGTGTTACGACAAACATCTTTCGCTGCGTCAACTCCACCGTTCTTCAATGCCGTTTCAACGTCATCTAGGAATTTTCGTGTGTTAATTGTAGAAAGGTTCAAGTAAATGATACGCTCGATAGACAGTGCCAATCCGATGATCAAACAAAATAATGGAAGAGCCATCCATAAAGGAGAACCATCAATAAATTGTTTTTTCAATTCTTGAACGAACGTCAACTCTTTCTTTTTTACTTCTTCGCCTGCTCCAGCCTCTTCGCCTGCACCTGCCGCTTCTGCGTCTGGTCCTGCCGCTTCTGGTTCTGAATCTGCTACTGGCTCATCAACAATTGCTGCTGCATCTGCATCTGGTTGAGCATCTACTGGATCTTGCGCATTCGTAAAATTTGCAAAACCAAATGTGATTACTGCTGCAAACGCTAAAGAACTAATTACTTTTTTCATGTTCTATAAAGATTAATTTAATCGTATTCCTAGTTAAAATTTCAAGCCAAAAATAATAAAAATTATTTCACGCTTACACGTATGTTTTTTTATTCGAAAAATAGTCCTGAATTTTTCATGAAATTTGAGTCTTTATTTGGCTTCAAGTGTTCATGAAATAGTTCAGTTTTCGAAAATAAGCATTTAATAAAGAATGACGAAGTCAGACTGTCAATAATTGACTGATGAAGAAGGATTATTGATTTATCGGTTTTTCTGCAATTCGAAATCTATTGAGAGCGAACATCAATATTACTATCCGTCAATTTGTTCTATTACCTATTGAAGAGGTGGTCTAGTTATTATCAAGTAACCACGCAATGCCATTGATGTTTCCAATAAAAAAGTCCAAATATTTAAATCTCGCGATTAGACCTAAATTGAAAATTACACCAATTACTAACCAGATTTCCCGAGATGTGACAGCTTTTTGAATGCGTTCGACAAACAAAAAATTAACGAGTATAAAAACTATCAGAATCGGAGAATAATTCACTCCACCCAAGAAAACAAGAGCACAATTGAGAGTAGAAGTAGATGGTTCCTGCCTTTTTTCGGACATAGATAGTACACAACAATATGCAGCGGGAGGAAATTGAAATAAGAAGGTTAAACTGCTAAATAACATGGCCCGATTCCTTAAAGGAAGCTCGGTGATTTCAGCAAATATAATGAATCAATGTCTTGATAATTGGAGATCGTCGAAGATGCTCAGATCTGATAAGAATAAATAATTAAAATAAACTTCAATAAAACACATCACAAATCACATTTTTTGTGACCTTTAGATTCGATGGCATTCTACAGAATAAATAAGGCTACATCTAATAATGTATCCGGCAAGAACGAAATACATAAAGACAATTGTAGCGAATATTCTATTATGAATATGTTCGGCGAATTAGGGTATCATTCAAATCCCAAAAGTGCAATGAACTCTGCGAAAAACAGAGGCTTCACAGAAGGTACACCCTGTCCTAAATGCATTGATCAGAAGAAGTGCTAAGCCGACAAAGTCCTAGACTAAAAGCATATTGTTCATTTTTACTACCTCAATTTTAATGTTTTGATTTATATGGCTCGGTCTATTCGTTAAGCTGATGCTTGATGGTAAAATCGATTCTGCAGAATATATTCAAATTATAAGTACAATGAAAGTTGACTACTCAAGTATTAAAATAGACGCGTCCGAAGCTAGTAGAATTGCTCAAGAGCGTTATGGAATTTCTGGGGAAATCAAATCGATGCCAGGGGAGACTGATTTCAATTTTAGAATTATTACTGAAGAAGCATCCTACCTGTTGAAGGTAAGTAGACCCGGTGAAAGTATCGAATACCTAGATTTTCAGACAGCTTTACTAAAACATATCAAAGCAGCGACAGGCATTGAATCGCCTAATACGTTCAAAGATCTTGATGGAAGATCCATTTCAGAGGTGATCGATCATCAGGGAAATAAAAGGTCCGTACGTCTTTTATCATGGATCGAAGGACGGTTATGGTCGGACGTGAATCCAATTAGCGACAACTTATTACTCAATTTGGGTCAAAAATCCGGTGCATTAGCGGACGCATTACTTGATTTTGAGCATCCTTTTTCCGAACGTTATTTGGAATGGGATATTGCGAATTCACTCTGGTGTACTGACAAATTGAGTTTGTTTGAAGGAAAAGAATACACCATTCTATCTGAATTTTTAGCTCGATTCAAAGCAATTCAAGAAGACTTCATAAAATTGAGAAAAAGTGTTGTTCACAGTGATGTAAACGATAACAACATTTTAGTAAGTGATGATCTTCAATCGCCTGCTGTAAAATCGATCATTGATTTTGGTGATGCAGTAAAAACCCAAGTCATTAATGATGTCGGCATTGCTCTCGCTTACGTGATGATGGGTAAAATCAACCCTTTAGATGCTGCAGTATCATTTCTAGAAGGATATAACGAAAAGCTTCAGTTACAGGAAGTGGAGTTAAAGGTATTGCATACAATGATCGCCATGCGCTTGACGATCACGGTAACCAAAGCTGCCATGAATAAGATTGCAGAACCAGAGAATGAATACCATCAAATTAGCGCACAACCCGCATGGGAAGTATTAAAGAAATGGATAAAGGTTGATGAAAGTTGGGCCGAATGTCATTTTCGACAAGCGTGCGGATATCCTGCACATAAGAATTACGCATCTTTTCAATCGTACGCAACTCAAGCCAGCATTTCTATAAAAGACCTGTTCCCTTCAATTCAAATTGAACGTATTCAAGACGTGGACATGAGTGTTGGAAGTACCTGGCTCGGTCACGAATTTGAGTACGATGATTTAGATTTGATGAGTTTTCGTTTGGCTCAACTAAGAAAATCGTCTCCGAAAGCATTAATCGCTGGAGGATACAGCGAAGTACGGCCCTTCTACACTACTGACGCGTACAAAGAAGAAGGGAGTAGCGGTCCAGAGTATCGAACGGTTCATCTTGGAATTGATTTTTGGCTACCAGAAGAAACTCCTATTCATGCTATGGAAAAGGGCGAAGTTGTGTCTCTTCACAATAACGCGAGCGATAAAGATTATGGACCTACCCTTATAGTGAAGCATACCGCTGATACGCTCAGTTACTTCTCCTTGTACGGACATTTGTCGGAAAGCAGTTTGTCGCGCCTTTCATTGGGTGATCAAATTGACAAAGGCACGTGTATCGGCTACATTGGCAATCAGATTGAAAATGGTCGATGGGCACCTCATCTACATTTCCAACTTATGCTCGACCTGTTCGACTATCAGAATGATTTTCCTGGCGTAGGGTTTCCACACCATCAGAATGTATGGAAAACAATATCTCCAGATCCAGCGCTTCTATTTGAAGCATTGAATTCGACTAAAGACCATTCAAGTAAGCAGGAGGTTATTGATTTCCGCAAGGAGCACTTAGGGAAAAGTTTAAGCTTGTCCTATGATGATCCCCTGCGCATGGTTCGAGGTGCTGGAGTACATCTAATTGACGATACAGGAAGGAAATACTTAGATACGGTAAACAACGTTGCGCACGTTGGACATGAACATCCGCGTGTAGTTGAAGCAGGCAGGAAACAAATGGCTTTACTTAATACCAACACGCGTTATCTGCACGACAATATCAACCAATTTGCGGAGGAGTTATTAAGTACTTTCCCTGAAGAATTATCAGTGGTTCATTTTGTTAATTCGGGAAGTGAAGCCAATGAACTTGCTATGCGCATGGCAAATGCAGTGACAAATCAAAAAGACATGATCGCTGTGGAAATTGGCTATCATGGAAATACAAGTGCCTGCATTGCTGTGAGCTCCTATAAATTTGATGGGAAAGGAGGCAAAGGCGCTCCAGAGCACACGCATATTGTTCCCCTTCCCGATCGTTTTAGAGGAATTTACCCAAAGGAGGAAGCCTATAAATATGCCGAACATATTCAAGATCAGTTAGATCAAATTCAATCAAAAGGAAGAAATATATCCGGATTCATTTGTGAGAGTATCATTAGTTGTGGAGGACAAATTGAACTCCCAGAAAATTATCTCAAAACAGCGTATAACTCGGTTCGAAGTGCGGGCGGAGTTTGTATTTCTGATGAAGTTCAAGTTGGAATAGGTCGTGTAGGAAGTCATTTTTGGGGATTCGAAATTCATAATGTGATTCCTGATATTGTCACTGTGGGAAAACCGTTAGGAAATGGTCATCCTTTAGCGGCGGTAGTATGCACTCCAGCTGTTGCCAAGGCTTTTGCAAATGGAATGGAATACTTCAATACGTTTGGCGGTAATCCTGTTTCCTGTGCGATTGGAACCGAGGTGCTGCGCGTAGTGAAAGATCAGGAACTTCAAAAGAATGCATTAGAAGTAGGAAATTATTTGAAGATTGAACTTGAAAAGTTGCGGGATCAATTCCCAATTATCCAAGATATCCGTGGACAAGGACTATTTCTTGGTTTCGAATTGGTCGATGAGCATAAGAATCCCCTAGCGGATCATGCCACTTATCTCGCAAATCGAATGAAGGAATTAGGAATCCTAATGAGTACGGACGGAAAAGATCACAACGCAATCAAAATAAAACCGCCAATGGTCTTTTCAAAAGTAAATGCTGATGAATTATTATCACGTATTAAAATCGTGTTAAAGGAAGACTTTATTCAAGGATGAAGTGATCTAACGCAATCCGGAACTCTGATTCTTAAATATCAACTTGCACGATGACGCACGTGCCTGCGACCTTATCATTCTCCACAATATCTTCTACTTCAATACTCAAGTTATGTGAAGAGCTTTCATTCACAAGGTTTATTTTTTGTTCAAGCGCTTGAGTAGAAAATGAAGTATGATCGAAGGAAGTATCCAAAATAATGGCGGGCAGCCAATTCTAGAGGGGGAATAATTGAAGTTCCTTGCTCAGGAAAAGAAGCATTGATATTATGACGGAGATGACGAAGGCTACTAAAAAGGAAAAGGGATTTTCTTTTGAAGGTGGAGAGCCCTGCGGAACATCAGATTCAGATGTTGCCTTATATAGAGGCTGGCATTAAGTCAGGCTCCTTAAGGCAAAAGTCTAAATTGGAGCATGGCGGAAACCGCACCGAAAACTTAGAAGTTGAAGTTGAGTATCGTTTCAGTTAAATCTTGTCAAATTCTTGTTGCTGATAATTAACAACTGAATCATAAGGGCGGTAAGAGATCTGGTAGCTCTTATTTTATAAAAATCCAAACACAACGTGTTCAGCTTTCTATGCGGAGAGAGGGGGATTATCAAACCGTTTCACTATCGTGAAAGTTTGATGGGCTCCACTTCGTTCCGGCTCGAACAAGTTCTCATCCCATCTCGCTAAAACAAAAAGGCTCCCGAAATGGGAACCCT
>JBLHPQ010000088.1:0-13692 GCA_047624355.1 Flavobacteriaceae bacterium
TTTTATTCTCAGGATCATTCAACGAAGTATTGTAATCGCTGATAGCCTCGCTATATTTCTTCAATTCCATATAGGCCGAGCCTCTATTTAAGTAGGCGCTATAAAACCCGTCAGCGAGCTCTATGGCTTTCGTGAAATCGGAAACCGCTCCTTCGAAGTTATTCGACTTAAACTTATCGATACCGCTGTTGTATGATTTAGCTGCATCAAGGCTGTCGCTATTTAGTACGATTGCCTGGATAGTGTCAGCTTGAGACATTGAGTAGCTGCTAGCACAAAGAGCAAACAATGTAGCAATGAGTAGATGTTTCATTTGTAGGGAATAAATTAATTCGAAGATGAAAATACGAAATTTTTAGAGAAGGTTAGGATCTGAAGTATGAGCTGGGTGATATTATCAACATCCGAGAGTTGTTTATTGTTTCTCGCGAGTATTTGTAGAAACAGATTGGATAATAGCAGCTGCTTTTCTAGTGCAGCGCTTAATACCTGATTATCCTTAATCCGCGAATCGAAGAAATCATAGCTGAAGCATTCGGTTGAATCTTATACGATTCAATGGTACAGAATTTAGTGAACTATTAGAGAATAGATAAGAAGGGGCTTACAGAACACTATTGGGATATCAATTTCGTCATGTACAATCATGATTTTCGAATCGAATGAGATCTTATTAAGGTCTCCGTTAAAATTAACTAGCCATTTTACTACCAAAGAAACCATGTACCATTTCTTGCGTAAGCTCTAAGGGCTCGTTAAATACATTTATGAGCTCGGCAACGACTTGTTCAAGGTTGTCTGGTTGTTCGTTGTACTTTCTCGTTAGGAACACGTACATTCTTACTTTAAGCATTCCTTGTGCTGTTCCATCCAAATAATACGACACTCCATCGCGGGGTGTTAATTCTCTTGTAAAATGGTTTTTAATATTCATAATGTGAAAGTATTACCGATGATCGTAATCTAGTTACGTCAAAAAGTAAGCCAAGTCGATTGGTGAGTTGTTTTTCTTGGCACTTTTGTGCACTGCGCCGATAAGATATACGTGACAATTTTTGATGCGCGGGTCAACCAACATCGGTCTATTTTGATGTAAGCATTCAATGACTTCTAGTGAAATTAAATTTTTAGTAGGCTCAGATGATTTTTATCGATGGAATAACGGAGTTAACCTTCAATTCCGCCTCATCAACGCATTAATATTATACTCGGGAACACCAACATAAGCAATCGAATATTCTTTTATCGTTGGGATTCGTTCTACCTTTTTCTCGCCATTTGTGTAGGTTGTTCGTGTAGTTATTCCTGTGCTGCTGCTCACACCGAGTTGCTTTAATTGATCATGGGAGTAGACTTTTGACGCTTCCAATTTATACCTCCCTGTAGATTCCTCGTAACATTCTTTGATTGTTTTTCCGCTAAAGAAGTATTCTAAGAATGACAGGCATCCATTTCCAACATTGTTTGCGTAATAAGCAGAGGCGCCAATTTCGAAGAATGGGTTTGAATAATCCGTAATTCGTTTTCTTGCTTCTATAATCCCGATATCAGTATCATCACCCGCTGATGATCCTGCTCCGCTGCAAACGGATTTAAAAACCACCAAAGCATTGGCGTGGAGCTTGAGTTCTTTCATCATCTTGGTAGGTCCAACGGTAGGTTCGACGCAAATACCTCCTGCACCGCCATTCTTTCCCAAGTGACTTCCATGACCTCCGTAAATGAAAAAATTGGCGCCAGTTGCCGCTACCACGATGTCATCCCATATCGCTTCATCGTCGTAAAATTTATGAACAACAACTCCTTTTTGATCTAAAAAGTCAGCTATTTCATTCATTGTTTCTATCGCCCATTCAGTTAAATCTTCTTGATGACCGACGATCAAAACTGCTTTTAACTGCTTAAAACCGTTCGTGTCGACCGGATGAGATTGAGGATTGGAAAACGTAATAAATGCACTAAATAGCACGACAAGTGTGGAGATAAGTCTTTTCATGATCGGAGATTAAGATGAAATGTATTAGTGTAACTTATACCGTTAGAAAAGTAACACTCGATTGCGTTGAAGAATAAATTTATTTCTGAAAGCGTAGACCTTGGACGGGTCGTTCTACTAGGTCACGTTGGGCTATCGAGACTTTTGCCCCTTTCTTAGATCACTTCAGCATTTTCAATGAAAATCGACACAGCGCTAATTACCCGAGAAAAACCGGTCAGAATTTCTAAATAGCTTCCAGAAGAAATTTTGAACATAAAAAAAGCAGGAGATAAACTCCTGCTTCCTTACTTAAAACTAAATCTCCTATGAAAAGATTTTATTATTGTTTTAGAATTCTCTTGTTGATCGTTACACCATCGCTTTCTGCGTTCAAGAAGTATACACCATTTTCAACATCCGATAGATCAATCACTGTTTCATTTTTAGTGACCTGAATTGTACGGATTACTTGTCCAGCGATATTAAGTATTTGCATACTTTGAAACTTCGATGCAGACTTGACAGTAAATGTACCCTTGGTAGGATTTGGATAAACAAGCGTGGAAATTTCCAACTCATTAATTCCCAAGTCAGTGATCGCAACACAAGCTGAAGTGTCAACGCATCCACTTGTAGTTACTTCTACAGCGTAGTTTCCATTTGTAGTCGCCACATACGATTGATTTACTTCACCAGCGATTTGCGCATAGCTATTATCGCAATCTAACCATTGGTAAGTAGATGTTCCAGCAGCACCTGATGAGATCGTACCACTAAGTGAACTAGTTGAAATATCAACCTCGTTAATCGTAAGGTCAATGCTGATGATTGAATCACAACCTACTGTGTTAGCAATTGTATCAGCGTACACACCAGTTGATGTATAAACCGTTCCACTAGGACCAGTATAAGAAAGGCAATTCGAAATAGTCATAGATGAAGAGGTTGCTGCACAACAGTTTACTACTGGAATCCCAGACCCATAAACATGGTCAAAATAGCAAACATTGTCTTGAGTTCTTCCACTTAAATCGAAATCAGGGAAAATAACAATCTGATCTACACCCACAGTATAAACAGGTTCTGCGATATAAGCAGAAAAATCAAAGGTAATCTCTTCCCATTGGTTGATCAATGTATTCGGAATCTTAAGTTCTGGCATTGCACCGTTAGATGGATTCACTAATTTAATTCCTACATCGCTAATAACCGGCTTCCATACCAATATCGTAATGGTACTGTTCGTAGCACTCAAAGTGTATAACCCAAGATCAGCCCCATGCTGGCTTTCACATCCAGCCCATGGTTGACCGGTTTGCAATGCTGTAAATTTTGCCACAGTGCAAGAAGTATTAGCTCCGGTGGGATCAGGATTTGCTATAATCTCTAGAGGCGGATTAGATGTATTCTCAAATACTGTCCATGTCCAAGAGGCACCATTTCCGCCAGTTTCAAAATCAATTGGTACATTTTGACCGAAGCAAACTGCTGAAAAGGCTATTGCTGTTATAGTTAAGTAGATGTTTTTCATATTGTAGTGTCTTAATTTTTTGTTCAATGTACGAACTAAATACTTATTGTCCAAAATACAATTAGTTAAATTTATTATTTATCGCTGATCTCGGCAGTCTTAATTTGGAACAGCGCATTTTTCAATTGAAAAAACGCAATTAATCCTAACACATTCGAAATTAGAATGGATTTAATTGAATTACTCTTCTCCGAGATAATAGCCTTCTGATCTTCTGGCTTCCAACAGCATGGATCTCCAGATTGGAAATCTAAATTGCTCTCTCAAGGACAGGTGTCTCCATTTACGTAGGGAGATTTTTTGTGTCCGTGACTTATTATGTAGACTTGCTTTCATTTCTCACTACTTGCTAAGTCGATTTCATATGTCGCATGAGCTCAAGAATTTTGGCAGAATACCCCCATTCATTGTCATACCAAGAAACGACTTTCACAAATGTATCTGTCAAAGACATTCCAGCATTTGCGTCAAAAATTGAGGTTCTGGTATCGCCTAAAAAGTCCGATGACACGACAAGTTCATCTGTGTATCCAAGTACGCCTTTAAGCCCGTTTTCGGAAGCCTCTTTCATCGCTTTCTTCACTTCTTCGTACGTAGCTGGTTTTACCAGATTAACAGTAAGGTCAACGACTGAAATATTTGGCGTCGGAACTCTGAATGCCATCCCCGTGAGTTTTCCATTTAATGCTGGGATCACTCTTCCAACAGCTTTTGCTGCCCCAGTGGAAGAAGGAATAATGTTCTGCGAAGCTCCTCGACCTGCACGCCAGTCCTTTTTAGAAATTCCGTCAACTGGATTTTGCGTGGCGGTAGTTGCATGAATAGTAGTCATCAAACCATCTGCGATCCCAAAAGAGTCATGAAGAACCTTTGCTATCGGTGCCAGACAATTCGTTGTACAAGATGCGTTTGAAACTATATCCATGTCATTGGAATAGTCTCCGTGATTCACCCCCATGACAAACATTGGTGTATCATCTTTTGAAGGTGCGCTCATCACGACCTTTTTCGCCCCCGCTTCCAAATGTGCTTTGGCATTTTCATGGGTTAAAAACAGACCTGTAGCTTCAATAATATATTCTGCTTCCACAGCGTCCCAATTCAACTTGGATGGATCTCTTTCCGCAGTAACCCTAATTGGTCGATCGTTCACAATCAACTGATCGTTTTTAACCTCAATCTCTCCATTAAAACGGCCGTGCGTTGAATCAAATCTCAATAGGTAAGCCAAATAATCAAGTTCTACTAGGTCATTAATTGCGACAACTTCAAAATCGTCACTCTCCATCGCGATTCGAAAAACTAATCTTCCAATCCGTCCAAATCCGTTAATCCCTACTTTAATTTTTTTCATAACCTAATCGTTTAACAACCAAGATCCTCCAACAGCCATCACATTGTCTAATTCCAAGTAATCTTGATAGTTCTCTGCATTTATTCCACCCGTTGGACAGAAGGTAGCATCCTTAAAAATATTCCCATAAAGTTTGACGGCCTTTACTCCACCAAACATGTCCGCAGGGAAAAACTTAAAAAACCGCCAACCCATATCCAGGCCTCGGATAATTTCGCTTGGTGTTGAAACGCCAGGAAGAAAAGGAATTCCACTAATATCGAATTGTTCGAACATAGATGAGGTTAACCCTGGGCTCACCATAAAATCAACCTTCAATTTAACACATTTAATAATGTCCTCAGGCGAGATGATCGTGCCGACTCCAATTTTAAATGAACTGCCATATTTCTCTTTAAAGAGTGCGATTGCTTCCCAAGCAACCTCTGTTCTCAGGGTAATTTCAATACACCCGATATTTTGGGCTGCTAACTTTTTATATATCTCGTCAATCTGGTCAAGTCGTTCAACAGTCACTACAGGAATCAATGGATTCTCTGATAAGATTTTCTCTATGTTGTTTTGCATCATAATTTCTTCTAGATTATTCCAGCTCCTTCTTCACTTCCAGAAATAAGTCCGCGTAGATTTTTAAACAATTGTCTGCCATGACTCATATCATTGTACTCAACTGAACGAATTGGTCTCGCTTCAACCCCATTTTCCAGACATTCTAGCATGCCTTTTTTGGCATCGAGAACCATTCGATCTCCTGTGATTATTTTGCCAATTAATCCTCCAACTCCAGCCTCAGGACTGACATGGATGGCAGCAGGAACTTTTCCAGACGCTCCAGACATTCGACCGTCCGTTACCAATCCTACCTTGAACCCTCTTTTTTGAAGAATCGTCAATGATGGCGTCAGCTTGTGTAGTTCTGGCATTCCCTTGTGTTTTGGACCTTGGAATGGAATTACAGCGATAAAATCTCTGTCGAGTTCACCTGCCTTAAATGCCTTGATCAAATCATCTTGATCATCAAATACGATCGCTTGAGCCTCTATGACGTAGTGTTCTGGATCAACTGCTGAAGTTTTCATCACAGAAATCCCAACATTCCCTTTAAGCACTTTTAATCCTCCAGTTGCTTGATATGGATTTTTTGCAGAGCGTATAATCGAATCGTCTAGAGATTTTTGGGGACCTTCTTCGTACACAATTGCATCATCGACTAACTTTGGTTCTTTCGCATAATGATATAAACCGTGTCCAACAATTGTGTTGACATCTTCGTGAAGCAATCCTTCATCTAAGAGCGTTTTAATAACATAGGCCATTCCACCAGCAGCATGAAAATGATTCACGTCGGCAGCACCATTTGGATATACTTTCGTAATGGATGGAATTATTTCTGAGAGGTCTGAGAAATCTTGCCAATTAATATTGATTCCTGCCGCTTTCGCTATTGCGGGCAAGTGTAACGTGTGATTCGTGGAGCCTCCAGTAGCCAACAGGCCAATGATTCCGTTCACGATACATTTTTCGTCAACAATTCGACCAATTGTTCTTGTTTCATCTTTTGAACGAATATTTTCTGCTAAAACACGCACAGCTTCCCTGTTTAATCCACGACGCATTTTGGTGTCAGGATTCACGAAACTCGAACCCGGAAGTTGCAATCCCATGATTTCCATGAGCATTTGATTACTATTGGCGGTACCATAAAAAGTACATGTTCCTGGCGAATGATACGAGTCAGATTCACCCTTCAACAGTTCTTCTCTACCTATCTTGCCTTCTGCAAAATCTTGGCGAATTCTTCCTTTTTCTTCATTTGAAATTCCCGTGGGCATTGGCCCTCCAGGAACGAATGTAGCAGGCAAGTGGCCGAAACTTAAATTTCCAATCAACAAACCCGGAACAATTTTATCGCAAATTCCAAGATTCATGACGCCATCAAACATGTCATGAGACAGCCCAATTGCAGAAGATAATGCGATCACATCTCTACTCAATAATGAAAGATCCATGCCTGGCTGACCTTGGGTAACCCCATCGCACATGGCAGGAGTTCCTCCAGCTACCTGAACGCTCGCATTCATTTCATTGGCGTACGTTCTAAGTTCTTGTGGGTAATGCTCGTAGGGCTTGTGCGCGGAAAGCATATCATTGTAAGCTGAAATGATTCCAATATTGGGCTGAATTCCTTCGGAAATCATTGCTTTATCAGATGGCCCACATCCCGCAAATGCATGTGCTAGGTTCCCACAACTCATGTGGTTCCTGCCCGTTGGATTATTGAAATTGTAAGTGATCATTTCCAAATACTCAGATCGCGTAGACGCGCTCCTTTCAATAATTCGATCGGTAATTTCTTTTATTTTTTGATTAATCATGGTCTAAACAGTATAATTTGACGTCTCTTTTTCGAAACACGTCATGAATGGGGAAGGACTTTTCTACATTATTCAGTACATCCCACTTCTCCTTCCCGTAAAAGAGCAAATAAACCGTGGTTGCACTCGTAATCATTTCTAAACTACAAGTTATACGATTTGTTGGATCAGATGGCGCTTTTGTGCTATAAAGCTCCTTATCAGTTGTTGTTCTGGCAATTTCAGATTCAGGATCGTTTGGGAAAATTGATGCTGTATGTCCATCAGGCCCCATACCAAGTATTACGACATCAGTGTGCTCAATGAAATCCTCATACTGTGTTCTGACAATCTCCAGGTTCCGTTTTTCATCGCTCGTATCGTAAACCATCCCTTTAAATGTGTAATAATCTTCGGGATATTTTGTAAAACAGCTTCTGATGTATTTTTCATTGCTTGATTCACTGGTGACATCCACGTATCGCTCATCCAACAGTCCGATCGTAACTTTATCCAGAAAATCGCATTCTTGATCGAGCAATCTATAAAGTGGTCCTGGTGTGCTCCCTCCAGAAAGCAATATATTGGCTGTGCCGTTTTTTTGAATTGCTGATTGAAGTGAATCAAGAATCGAACTCACCATTGCTTTTATCAATGTCTCCTTATTTTCGAATACATCTGTCATAACGTATCTTTCTGTTGCCATTTTGTGTTTTCTTCAAGAATATCATCTCCAGGTCCCCAAGTACCAGATTCGTACAATTTAAGTGGAATTTCTTTCTTCCAATGTTTGCTTAGTGACTCGATCCAGATCCATGCCGCCTCTAATTCATCATGGCGCATAAACAAGGTTTGATTTCCGCGAATAATATCAATAATTAAACGCTCATAGGCATCTGGCATTCGATCGCTGAATGAATCTATGAAGTCTAGTTTTAACGAAATAGGTTTAAAGCGATATCCACCAGGGCCAGGAATTTTACTGAGTTGAACCAATTCGATGCGTTCTTCAGGTTGAAGACGGATAATCAACTTGTTGCGAAGCGGATATTTTGATTCTGGAAAGATACTGTGTGGAAGTTCTTTAAAATTGATAACTATATCTGAATAGCGTTTCTTCATTCGCTTACCCGTTCTTAAATAAATTGGGGTGTGTTTCCAACGCCAGTTATCTATATAGGCTCTTATTGCGACGAATGTTTCTGTTTCTGAATTGTATTGTTCAATGTCTTCAAGATAAGAGTGCAACTTTTCATTCCCATTTGCTCCTCTCGTATACTGACCTCGTACAACGTTCCCTTTCACTGTTGAACGTTCGAATAGTCGAAGCGCCTGTAATACCTTCACTTTTTCATTTCGTACTGCATCAGGATGTAAACTAGCTGGAGGCTCCATGGCAATCAAGCAAAGGAGTTGTAAGAGGTGATTTTGCATCATATCGAGCAGAGCACCTGTTTCATCGTAATAGCCTGCTCGCTTTTCCACTCCCAAACTTTCAGACACAGTAATTTGAATGCTTTCAATATTCTCGGCATTCCAAGCTCGTTCAAACAAGTGATTTGCGAAACGCAATACCATCAGGTTTTGTACGGTCTCTTTTCCAAGATAATGATCAATTCTAAAAATTTGTTCTTCCTTAAAAGCAGAAGAAATGATCGCGTTGATAGACTTACTTGATTTTAAATCGCGACCAAGAGGTTTTTCCAGGACGACCTTGCTGTTATCTTGAACCAAACCTGAGCTTTTAAGTGTATCACAGATCTCTGAAAAAGCTGAAGAGGGAACAGAAAAATAATAGATTGTTTGGCGATCTCTGCTCTCATCCAATTGAATTTTTAATACGTCGTAGGATGCGTCATTATTTTGAGCAATTTTTAGAAGTTTGAGATGCTTGAGAAAAGAATTTAACTCCTTTGCATCTTCTCCTTTTGCAAGTGTTAAAGAGATGAATTTCTTAAGCTCTGCTTTAAATGCAGCTTCATCATCTAAACTTCGTGAAATACAATAGATGTCAAAATCAACGTTCAGCTGTTTGTCTACATAACGATGGTACAGAGCTGGAACAATTTTTCGTTTAGACAAGTCTCCGTCTCCTCCAAAAATGACAATGTTAAAAGGCTTTATTTCGTAAGGAATATTTTGTCTGGAATTCATGCGGTTCTCTTTAGATGAGATGTTCAAATTTAAAAAGACTTTTAGTATAATATACTATAAGTGTCAATTTTATTATTATTTTTGAGTTGAAACTACGGTAAAAATCAGTTCGATTATGTTTTTAGTTATTGAAAGTGGCTCGACAAAAGCCGATTGGATGTTAGTTCGTGAAGGGGCAGAAACCTCCTATTCTACAAAAGGATTCAATCCCTATTTCCATACCCATGAAGATATTCTACTAGAATTAAATGATCACCTGGAATTAGATCTGGTAAAGGATGATGTAACGGAAATCTTCTTCTACGGAGCTGGATGCTCTTCTGTGGAATTAAACGCGATCATAGAAAAGGCACTTTCACATTTTTTTAGAAAGGCTAAAGTTCATGTGAATCATGATCTTGCAGCTGCAGCGTACGCCTGTTATCAGGGAGAACCACAAATCACTTGTATTCTCGGTACTGGATCGAATTCATGTTATTTTGATGGAGTTACCGTTTCTGAAGAAGTCCCTGCCATGAGTTATATTTTAGGTGATGAAGGAAGCGGAAGTCATTTCGGAAAATCAATTCTGGCCGATTATCAATACCGTCGATTGCCAGAGCCAATGAATAAAGAGCTCGTCAATATGGGCGTTACAAAAGCTTCAATCAACGAAAATGTTTACATGAAGCCAAATGCAAATGTCTACATCGCTTCATTTATGCCTGTTTTAATACGTCATAAGGACTTAGATTATTCGCAAGAACTGATTCGTAAGAACTTCCGGCAATTCATTGACATTCATGTTAAATGTTACAAGAATTATCAAGATGTTAAGGTTAATTTCATCGGTTCAGTGGCCAGCTTTTTGGAGAAGGAACTCAAGGCAGTTTGCGCGGAGAGCAACATCACAATGGGTTCGATTCTCCGTAGGCCATTAGACAAACTTGTAGCTTACCACAAGAACCAAAAGCAAATGGCTTCAAATTCATTGATCTCCTCCAATTCGAGAATTTTAAATTGAATCTAGTTCTCTTAGTTGAGAATTTGTTAAACGCACTAAAATTGTCCTGCAAAATTGGCAACCGCTAGTTATTGTAGTTATGACTTTAATTATTAATTTCAACCTAATTTCGATCTATGCAAACGAGAAATATACTTTCTATTCTATTTATTCTGATCACTCTAAGTTCTTTCAGTCAAGTGGAATCAACTGCTCTCGATCAGGATATGGAGAATCGGATCACTGAAATAATCTCGACCCTCTCAGTCGAAGAAAAAGTAGGTCAAACCTGTCAAATCACATTGGATGCTCTCTTTATTAGAGACGAAGATGGAGACGTAGTGAATCCTGCCAAAATAGATCCTGTCAAATTAAATGACGCAATTGTCAAATACGGAATTGGCTCAATTCTAAATGTTGGTTGGCATACTTTCGATAGAGAAACTTGGGATCTAGTGATGGAACAAGTACATGCTCCATACAACTCTGGACAATCAAAAATGCCCATCATTTATGGGATAGATGCCATTCATGGGGTGAACTATACTCAAGGCGGAACGTTGTTTCCACAAGAAATCGGATTGGCAGCGACATGGAACCCTAAACTCGCTATGCAATTTGGAGAAGTGACAGCATACGAAACGAGAGCTTCCGGAATTCATTGGAATTTCTCTCCTGTCCTTGATTTAGGTCGACAACCACTTTGGTCTCGAACATTTGAAACACTAGGAGAAGACGTTTATCTAGCTTCAGCAATGGGAAATGCGATCATTTGTGGTTATCAAGGTAAAAATGGCATCGACTCAGAACACGTTGTATCCTGCATGAAACATTTCGTTGGGTATAGCAATCCTCAAAGCGGTAGAGATAGAACTCCAGCTTGGATTCCAACTAAATATATGCATGAATTGTATCTACCGCCGTTCAAAGCAGCCGTTGATGAAGGAGCACTCACGGTCATGATAAATAGTGGAGTAGTCAATGGAATTCCGGGTCATATGAACCACGATTTAATCACCAAAACACTCAAGGAAGAATGGGGATTTATAGGATTTGCTGTTTCTGACTGGGAAGATTTTATCATGCTGAACACTGTGCATTTAACTGCAGAGGATCTTTCGCAAGCTATCGTGAATGCATTCAACGCTGGATTGGACATGAGCATGGTGCCCAACGCTCCTCAATTCAAAGAATACTGTTCGTTGATGATTGCCGCGGTTAACGATGGCAAGATCAAATCAGATCGATTAAATGATGCGGTACGAAGAATTCTTCGCGTTAAAATGATGGCTGGTCTCTATGAGAAAGGAATGAATCAGCTTAAAAAATATCCTGATTTTGGTTCAGATAGTTTCAAAGACTTGGCATTAGAATCGGCTCTCGAATCTATCACTTTATTGAAAAATGAAGATGCTACACTGCCCTTAGCATCGACTAAAAAAGTCTTAATCGCCGGCCCGACGTCCGACAACCTCATTTTTCTAAATGGCGCTTGGACGCACACTTGGCAAGGAGCGGATACTTCTTTTAATACTGAAGGGTGCAAAACGGTTCACGAAGCATTCTTGGAGAAGTTAACTTCGAAAAATTGTTTGTTTTCTCAGGGAGCGGAATTATATCTTGAGGACGGGTTTGAAGCATCGCGTTTGGTTGACACCGCGGATTTCAAATCGAAAGCAGCCAAAAGCGATGTGATTGTCTTGTGTCTTGGAGAATTTCCATCTACAGAGAAACCGGGAGATATTCGCTCCTTAAATCTACCTGCTGCACAATTAGAGCTTGCGGAAATTGCCTATGCGACAGGTAAACCAGTTATTCTAATTTTAATCGAAGGCAGACCTAGAATTATTCGAACAATAGTCGATAACGCTTCTGCAATCGTTCAGGCGTATCTTCCTGGAGATTATGGCGCAGACGCCTTAGTTAAACTCCTCTATGGCGACGAGAACTTCAGTGGAAAACTGCCTTACACCTATCCAAAATATGATGGTGTGATAGAATTTTATGATCATCCAAGAAGCGTAGATCGATCCAAAGCCAACCATTTTAAAGCCTACGATCCTCAATGGGATTTCGGTTATGGAATGAATTATAGTACTATTGAGTATTCAAATTTGCGCTTGGATAAAACCGAGATTTCAGCATCAGATTCCATTAAAGTTGAGATCGATCTCACCAACACGAGCTTAATAGATGCAAAAGAAGTCGTCCAGCTTTATCTTTCGGACCTCTATGCTTCACTGGTTCCAGCAGGAAAGACATTGAAAGGTTTTGATAAGATCCTTCTGAAAGCCGGACAAACTAAAACTGTGCAGTTTACTATATCCAACGAAGCGCTTAAATTTGTAGATAGCGCAGGCAATTGGATCTCAGAATCTGGTGCTTTTGAAGTGAAAATTGGAAATTTAACCCGTACTTTTAGCTTAAAGAAATAGTGAATGACGTATAAAATAAAGTTTGACAAGTTCTTCTCCTACTCCTTCTCTTTGGATTGCGTAATATTCGGATACCAAGATGGAAAAATTCATGTGATGCTAATTAAGAGGGCTATGGAGCCTTATCTAGGTGAATGGGCGATTCCAGGAGACCTATTGTATCCAGATGAAGATTTACCGGAAGCTGCTACTAGAATCCTCAACGAACTCACGAAAGTTGAAAACTTAGAACTTCATCAGGGACGGACATTTGGTAAGCCAGATCGACACCCGCAAGGACGCGTTATCACCACTGCCTATTTCTCACTGGTGAAAATGGAAGATATCCGCGCGGAAGCTTCCTCTTGGGCAGATGACATTAAATGGGTACCGGTCGACGAAATCAAGGAGCTTGCATTTGATCACAATGAAATCTTAGAATCTACTTATCAATTGCTCAAATATAAATTGAAGCGCGAGCCAGTTTGTTTCCAATTATTGCCTGAAAAGTTCACGTTGAATGAAATGCAGCAATTGTATGAGTTCGCATTCGATACAGAAATGGACAAGGCGAACTTCAGAAAAAAAATAAAGCCAATTCCCTTAATTAATATGCATGAGAAACAGGAGAATGTAAAGCATCGTCCTGCCAATCTTTTTGCTTTTGACTCCAGTAAATTCGAGGAGCTCGTGGAGAGCGAAAACCATACGTTTAGAATGTAATTCTTGTTAAAAAGCGGATTTTATTTCACTTATTGTATTTTTTACAATATATTAGCTTATAACTAAAAAAAACACACGTATGAAAAGAATAATTACTCTTGTATCACTTGTCTTAGTTGGTACTTCACAAACATTTGCACAAAATAATATTGAATCGAGTGGTTCCGATAACTGGGTGGCATTAATGAATGTATTCGATTTA
>JBLHPQ010000089.1:0-13606 GCA_047624355.1 Flavobacteriaceae bacterium
TTACTCGAAACGCATATCCCAGTTGTCTTTACTGATCGACCAGGAGATGAAAATGCGGATTTTGTTGGAGTTGATAATGTACCTGAGGCAGAACGATTGGTGAATTCCTTTTCTAAGAAGCCTTCAACCTTAGTATGTATCACACCGCCTAAGTCAGATGTGTCCACCATTCAAAAAAGAATTAAAGGAATTTCTGAAGTGTGTGAGAAGGCTAATATAGCATTGAGCATACTCGAGCTTCCAGGAGATCGAAAGGATATTACCGCTGCTATTAAAAAGGAAATCGATAATGGCGCTGATTCGTTCATTCCATTGAATAATAAATGCACGTTGCGTTCTCTAGCAGCTTTCAATGACCTCAACCTTACAATGCCAGACGATGTCCGAATGATTTCTTTCGATGATAGCGAGGCATTTGAGTACATGAATCCTCCAGTATCAGCATTGCGACAACCTGTAGCGGAAATTGGATTGAAAACAGTTGCGCGGCTTTATGAACGAATTAAGGAAACGAAAGATCCTGGAAAGCATTTCTTATTGCCTTGTGAATTCATGGCCCGGGGATCACATTAATTCAAGTAAGAAAAAGATGGACTAGTTTTCTCTGTCGACCTCAAGTACTTTATGCTAGATTCCTATTTAATATAGATTTTCTTAGTCTCGACCCTTCCATCTACTTCCACTTTCAAGAAATAAATTCCGCTCGAGAGTCCGTTCGTGTACACTTGAACCTGCTGATTGGTCGATGTACCAGACACAATGCTTTGACCTAACTGATTGATTAATGTACAATGCGCATCTTCGTAGAGTGAAACGGTTAACAACTTCTCTTTGTTTGCGATTGAAGAAATCAAACTTTCTCCTGCAGTCGCGCATCCCTTTCCTGAAATCATGTCCGTGTATTCGAATTCCCCATCCTCATCTGTAATCTTCAATCGATAATAACGATGCTTTGGGTCGAGAGAAGTGATCGTTGAACGGTAATTGATTTCGGTAGTAGAGAGACCAACAGCATCAATAACTTCAATCGGATAGAATACCATTCCGTCCTGAGAATATTCGAGTGTAAAGTAGTCAACCCTGTTTTCTGATTCTGTCGTCCAGTCAAAGACTTCAGTTATTCCGTCACAAGACGTTGAAAAACTGCTCATTTCTGCTGGGAGGATAATCACAGTGCTCGGGCAAAAATACTGTTGATTGTTCAATCCGCCAGTAGCGGAAGTTACTCCCCAATAAACGCTACTTGCACCACCAAATGCGTTTGTAATAAAATCGTTGGTACACGATAAACGTAAGTTTCCGTTAAAGTAAATATCCAACGTATTCGTCCCAGAATCCCAAACCATATCTACCGTGTAGGTGCCTCCGTCGTCAATGTTGCCTCCGCCAGCTTTAGCGCAAACAGGTCCACATAATGGTGCGGCATTTTGCATGTTTCCATCAATCTCTACGGCAATATGATCACATGACATATCGTATAAATGTGTAGGGTTATCATTGTCATACGTGTCAAATTCAACAACCAACGCATTCGGGATTCCACCAGCTCCTAACTGTCCACCCGCTGTGCCACAAGCTGTGGAGCCACTCGGTTGGAATGTAAAGGTATTTCCATCTGCCCCATTTATGTTGTTTCCGAAGTAATAGTCTAGCGTGAGCGAGAAATCGGATAGAAAGTCAATCTGAGACCCGTTCCAAGAGCATCCTAATTGACCATTTACGGCGGCCGTGAGTTGAATACATTGTTCACCACCAACAGTGATCCACTGAGAGTTCCCATTAAGTGTCCAGCAATTGTCTGTAAGAACTGTCACGGATTCGATTGATGAGCTACCACAGACGGTGTACTCTACAAAATAGGTCGTTCCTGCTGTACCGTTGGTGACTGATCCATTCGCTGTATTAATTTGCGCACCATCACCTGGAAGAGGTAATGGATTAAATGCGAATGTTCCTCCTGTCGATCCAGTAATCGTTGCAGTACCTCCACCACATGCAACTGTCATTGTGAATGTTGGTGTTCCACTGTTGTCTAATGTCACGTTTTGTGTGGTATTCACTCCACAGCTAACAGTGTATTCTACGTTATATGTTGCTCCAGCGTTTCCATTTGTGATTTCTCCAGTGCTAGGATTGATTACTGCACTTCCTGGTATTGGCGCGTTCAATGAGAATGTTCCACCTGTATCTCCAGTTATATTGGCACTGGCGGTTGAACAACCCGTAGAACTCATCGTGAATGATGCGTCAGAAGGTGTGGTTGCCACAACGTTGTAGGCTAATGTTGCTCCTGTAGATCCTCCAGTATTATTGCAGCTGTATAGCGAAACCAGGACATATACTGTGCCCGTAAAGGTTGCGGTAAAAGAAACATTCGATTGTAGACCACAGTTGTCATCATTGTAGGCAATTTGCGTTGTTCCATCTGTTTGTAGGATCGTAATTTGGGTATCCCAGGATGCCGATCCACCGTTATTACAAAAATTGAAGTTATAGGTGTCGCCACAGTTTACAGAAATAGAAAAGTAATCGCCACTTGATACACCTCCTTGAGTTTGATACGCAGCTGTAGGACTTAACGCTCCTGCATTGGTTTGATTACCATCGAATGGACAAGAATAGGAAACGGCAGAAATACCGATAGCCAAAATGAATAATAGTAGAGGTAGTATAGATTTCATAAGTCAGTAATTTATCCTGATTGTCATGTGAAATTACGGCTAAACCGTTTTAGTTAAGAATTATATAATTTAATTTTTTACCAAAGTTGAATCAACTCACGACTTAATATGTCTATCAGAAAATTTTAAAATGGTATAGTAAACGGTTTAGTAAGGGTTGCTATAACGGTTTAGTATTGAATTCCTAGAAGTTAATTTGGGGTGAATATGACCGTTAAATCATTCAATTACGGGAAAAAGAATTAAGATGATCGATACACTTAGCCAATTTGACGCTGGATAAATTTCATTCCGAGGTGTAATCCATAGCGATAGTCTGATTTAATATTTGGTACAGAATAACTGTAAGTAGAGCATTTAAGCGCCTCCTCTGGCCAAATCTGTTGTATGTTCACATGCGCTGGAGGATTAGCTATAAAATCGAGGGCCTCGTTGTAGTAAGTGTGACTATTTGCAAAGCAATCGCTCAATTCCTTTTGCGCTCTGAAATAGACACTTCCAAAATAGTCTGGCCAAGTTTGAGTCGCTCGTTGGGCAATATGTGATGTTCGGATAACCACAAGGTCAGTTGCTCCCCGATCGACAGCCCATTTTACAGGAAGCGGATCACTCCAACCACCATCCATGAGGTCCATACCTTTCACTTTGTGCGTTCCTTTGGTGACAAATGGTAGCGTACACGATGCAATTACACTCTCTATCCAATCTTCACTTGTTGGGCTTAAATACTCGGGCTTCCCCGAACTACGATTCGTTGCAACGAAATGCACTTCTTTTTTTTCACGAGCGTTCAGGGCGCTATCCAATTCGAATGGCACTATTTCCGTTGCCACTCGGCGAAGTTGATCAATATTCATGTAGCCTCTGTCCTTCATCACGCGAACAAATTTGACAAATTCAGGATCTTCCGCGAGGTATTTCATTGCGTTAAGACAATCACCATGTTGATCTGAAAGGTAATAGGAAGCTGCGATTGCTCCACCTGAGACACCAACATAACTGTCAAAGGGATTGTAATTAAAAGCCATGAAAGCATCCAATATACCAGCGGTGAATCCCGTTCGAAATCCTCCTCCTTGTATGATTAGTGCTTTTTTCATGTTCTTAAATAAATTATGTACGCATACTATTAAGAACGACAAAAGTAATGCCAAGGTTGAATATTACAAGCGTAAATTCAAAAAAAATTAAAGAATGGTCGTGAATCTAGTAATTTGCCCTTAGTTGAGAGTTCTATTTTTATTGGTTTGGCTGTTGTGTTTCATCTTCAAGCCATTTTTCCAAAACGAACCCTGCGAAATGCCATTCCTTTACAGGGGAGAATCGTTTTACCATAAATGCTAACAATCCCAAATTTCTTATCCTTCGTAACTTTCACATAACCGTAGGTATCAATATCTCTGTCATTCGGTAAATAATAGTCCCCGATGAAATCATACGTGTATGGAATAAGCATTTCTTTTGTGATGACATTCATCAATCCCCATTTACCATTTTTCTCCATTTTATAGTATCCACGAACGTAATCGAGTGGTTGGCCAATATTAGCGTGATGAACTAATTCTTCTGTGATTGTATGATATACGTCCGCGGATCTGTCATTTTTATGAAAATAGAGGAGATCTCCCCAACTCGCATGCCCGCTATATTCTATTGGTAATTGCCATTCACCCTCCATGTTCAATAAACCATACCGTTCATTTTACTCAACTACAAGTGTGCCGTTAATGGCTTGCACGTAGTCATACCTAGCAGGAAGTATAACATTTCCGATTGAATCAAGAATTCCCATTTTTAGTTGACCCGGAGTATTAGTGCGTTTGGTTTCTTGAATCGAAGTATTATAGATCGTGTAATAACCCTTGCACATTTTGTGTTTCCTCTGATCGTATACGTCGGAAGCGTGTTCTGTTGCATTCGTATAATTAGGAGGCCGCAGAATTAATGTAAGTGAATCTTTTGAGCTAGAAGTGTTATAGGTGTTTTTAATGAAACCTTTGTCGCTCCGAACGATATTGTCATTTCCCAACATACGTTCGTGCTCCCATGGCGGCATTTGACTCATAGTTGAATACCTCATCACGTCCATTTCTGAAACCTTAATTCGTCAACTGAAATTCTACGTAGATTTACCGAAACAATTTTAGATGAAACTCCCAATATTAATAATTCTACTACTATCTTTTTCAATGGCTTGGGGCGCTTCTGTCAAGGATAAAGAGGACGTGCTCATTGATACCTGTTTGGTTGTTTCCAATGAAAAAATGACGGTCAGAATCGAGCAAGGTAAATGCATTTTTGTGCGGATTGGAGAACGAAAGATTAAGGGGGGATCACCTATGCGACGGATTCGACTATTTATATTGAAAGGGAGGAAATTAAATTAGCCGAGATAGATATGCTAGCAAAATCGAAAACAGCAAAAACGGTTGGCATGTTTTTCGCTCAACTTCCAGTTTCAATTATCGGGTTTGGTATCATGGCACTTGGAGGAGGGGACATAATAGGTGTTGGACTTACTGGAGCCACTCTTGAAAGCTATAGAGGAAAAAGGTACAGAGCGGCATAGAATAAGCCAACGAAGAGACGCTGGAAGTATTCAGTTTCTCGAATCCAAACGAATTAGTTGACTAAATAGCGCTAGCGTCAATGCAAAAAAGAGTAGCTGCGTCGCACTTGCTATAATTTCTTTTTTTTTGCCCGATGCCGCAAGTAGAGAATAGGGCCTGCAAATGGCACTGCTAAAACGACAATAATCCATGTGAATTTATCGTTCGTCTTATCTCGATTTAAGAGGATGAGGGCAAGGCATAAAACGGCTAATAGGAAAGTTGCTATGACAAGTACTTGCCAAAACAAAATCCCGATTGTTGGTTCCTTTAGATCCATGCTTAATTACGGATCCAAATTCTCTTCGAGGAAATAGTGTTATGCGCAGAGACCACGGCAATATAAATTCCTCCATCGAGGAGTTGAGGGTTTAAGGTCGTCTTTTTAGCCGTCAAAGATCGATCGATGATTTTCTTTCCGTCCACTGAATACATTACAAGGTGGTATTCACCAGAGGCGTAATCGATGAGGTCGATGATGAGTGTTCCATTGGCATTGGATACTATACTAAATGCTTCTTCGGCAGGAGTGATTTCACCAACGCTCACGATACAGTTGTTGTCAGCCAAAGGAGTAGGTGAAACGGTTTGTTCCCATCCAAATTCACATCTGATAAAACTAAGATCTGGGTTCATGCTAGGAAGTGTAACTGAATCAATTACGGTCACTCCATCTACCGCGTAGAGTCCGAGAAATTCGCCACCCGAAGCAAGCTTAAAGTTGGTATGGAAAATGCCTTGAATTTCCTGATCATCAGCCCACAAAAGGAAGTAACCACCCGCGGGAATATTAGTCGAGAGATCTCCTGTTGGAATGACCCATGTATCCAATTGATCTTTTAGCACCAGTCCACCGATTTCGATTGAAATGGCTGTTGGGTTGTGAATTTCAATCCAATCATCGTATTCTCCGAAGCCATCAGCGAGTGTAGTTCCATTCGCTGATTGCATTTCATTAAGACGTACTTGACCAGCACCAATGAAGGAATGCGATAAGAGGATAAGGACTACTATTTTTTTCATGTTGGCAGTGTTAAAATGAACGTTTGCATCTGTTCTAAGCGGGCTACAAAGGTTATTTTCTCGAAGATAAGAAAAAGCGCTTCGATAGCTATCGGATAAGCTTTCGATGCTTCTGAAATCGTGCCTTTAAACCTTACCTTGGGATTCGTGTTATTAGTCTCAGTATTATCGCTCAGGTATTGATTAAAATTATCAGGATCGCAAATTATAGTTGTCCATTTTCGATAAGGAGGATGTACAATCTTAGTCGATATTTTTTTCTACAAATACTTTTCGAATCTCCATCCAAAATCATCGGCCAACCAGATAGTTGGCTTTCCGAATAGGCTTCTTGTTACTGTTGTTCCTAGTCCCATGAATCCTTTTCCCTCAGGTCGAAGCGAAAAATCAGTTTCAAATATCCCTTGTTCTACGGTATATTTACCATGGCCCCATTCTTTACTAGTATATTTTCCATTGGCGTATAATTTCAAGGTGTCTTGAACCGTATCGTGTGGGTTTTTGTCATCCCAAAGTTCAACATACTCCCCAATTATTGTTTCGTCCGATATGGAATTCGAGTAGATGATCGACACGCACCACATGTATGGAAAAAACAGAACTATTAATATTACCCAAATTTTTTTCATTCAATTCTACTAACGGCTCAGACTGGTGTTTTAGCTGTGATTAAGTATTGGAACTAAAGATAGTTGTTTTCTAGCAAGTTAGTTGTGCAAGAAGAAGCGCTTAAGCTTTTGATGGTACATAAACGGAGCACGTGTGCTGAGCTGAATGCTGAGCCTATCAAAGTATGCATTTTAGGTAGCCTATGTTATAGGGATGTGACAGCACACAACTCGAAATAGTTTACAACTTTCGCTCACGATGACGCTTTTTCTCTCGTTTGCGGCGTTTTTTTTGTGAAGATCCACAATTGCTTTTCTCATTTATGGTAAATGTTAATTTGCTTACCAGTAATGCGTTGTCATCTTTCACAAGCCGCCATTTACCATTCAGCTTAGTGAATAACGCGCCCTTGACAAAAGATTAATGATGGTTTTTGTATTCATTGAAATTAGATAACAGTTTGGTTACAAAGACTTGTCAATCTATTAGTAATGAGCTAACAACCTTTGGAATACGTATAACTTTCTTTGTCGTGAACATAGCGAAATAGAAATGGATTTAACAGCAAAAATCATAAAGCTCATGCCTTCGAATAACATTATTGACTACATAAAGATGGGCGATTTAGCGATTAGGAATGGAGATAAATACGAATGCCTTAAATGGTACTTCAAGGGCTTGGGCGTTGCACGAGAACAAAGAGACAAAGAAAAGGTAAATCACATTTCACTTCTGATTATTACCCTGATCTAGTGTGATAAAATAATGAATAGATAAAATTCTCATAAATGAATTATGGGAACTCACCGTTATTTTGGAATTATGCCGAAGTTGATGAATACATCATCGATCGGCATTTTTGTATCTGCGAATTATCCATGCGAAACAACTATTCTTTCTCATCAATTATCAATTAATTCGGCATTATTTTTTCGTTTGTTTTAACCCATCGACTCAGTCAAGACGCTCTGAAAGAAAATCTATTGTACCCTGGAATGAACTACTCCCAATAGATAATTTAGGTTGTCTGCAATAGGGCTTTTGTCTTGCATTAGTGATTTTGTGATCATTTCAACCATCTTCCCTCTATCTTCTTCGCTTCTTTTAGGAACTCATTAAGATTCAAATCAGGAATTAAATTATCATTAAATTCAACCACTTGTTTTGTGTCTGGGTTGGATCTCTTTAGAGTAACCTTCCCTGAGATTTTTACTTGATTCTCTACTTTTTTAATTGTCAGTTTTCCTGTAGGAGCTTCATCTTTGGGATTGAATCCTCCATAGTTATTAATCAAATGGATTTTGATTTTATCAGAATTCATATCAAACTGAAATGAATCATTGAATTTTGGGACTTCTAAAACGAATTGAACAGAACCAGATGAATATTGATATCCCATAATTTCGCTTCTGTTCATTTCAATAATCAAAAGAGACTTTTGCTGACTTTTCTTAATGTCATAATCCATAATCCATAATCCATAATCCATAATCCATAATCCATAATCCATGAGCCATAATCCATGAGCCACCAGAGTTATTCTGCAATTCTGCATTATTAATAAAACAAAGTACAGTATAAGGAAGGTGGGTGATACTATCGGGATAAGCCAGTTTTCGCGCTAACATTGGTTTTTCATAGTCTGAAGTTTGTAGCTAAAAAGGCAAAAAGTAAGACGGAGGAAGTGAAAGCCTCTGTGATGCTGTTTTTTGATCTGTTTAGAGCTCCAAAGCCACTCTTTAAACCCGCTAGCTTTTAGTTTACAGACCAAACTAGAATCAAGATGTATCCTTTGAAGGACCTATATGAGCTCGTTCTTCATCATAATGAAAGGGTTGTGCAACGGTTACTGATCCTATTCACTTCAATAAAGAGCTCCTTTCTTTCAAAATTTCTCCCGACCAAAAAGGATTGTTAAAATTCGCTTCACATTTGGCACTCCTTTCACTTGATATAAGTTTGGCAGAGAATACCTAAAAGCAGCTCTTTTTTGTATGAGCAACTATACTTCAATAACTACTTTGATGCGATGGGTGTTCTACGCAGAGTATTATGTCTTAGTTTTTGACAAGCCGAGTAATTATTGTTTTATAATCTTTTTTGTTTCCATTGAATCTTCACCATAGGCGTTAATTAGATAAATGCCATTCTCAAATTTTGAAAGATCAATTTCCAACGTTTCAATTCCCTGAACAAGATGACTGATGATTACTTGCCCTTGCATATTGAGAATATCAATGTGTGACAATTCAGAGCCACTGATTACAATTAGTCCTTCAGTTGGGTTCGGAGCAATTGTAATGTCGATAGAGCTTGTTTCAGTAATGTCCGCTGTGCATTTTGTGAAATTATACACTGATCCGTGTGGAGGTACACTTGATAGAGAATTCCCCGCCGCCGACAGTAACTGTGGTAAGCTATATTCTCCCGACAGTTCATAGTAGTTGGCCGCTTGAGAATTGCCATAACCAATAAGTGGCGCTGGATTGTTGTTGTAGAATAAGTCGAATTCAGATGCCTCAATAGTCGGGTGACCTATCCGAACTTCAAAATCATTGCAATTTTCATACAACCAGAGCTGAAAATGTACGGAGTCGTTTTTTTCAAAGTCATTTACAAACCCTTTGTTTATGAATTCACATTTGAATATTCGATTCCCAGGAAGACCTTCTGTATAATAAACGATTGGAGATGCAGCAGGTAAGCCGTTGAAATCTTCCAACTGACATTCGAACATGGAAATATATGATCTGTCAATACCACTTGATCTGAATCTTACATACCCAGTTTCCGCAACGATTAAGGAATCAAAAGATTCACCTTCAATTTCGAATGTGAAACCAATGGGGATATTATTGTAGAGCTCATTAGAAGACGCATCAAGTTCCGGATTGGATTCATCCACGATATAGAAAGTGCTAAGACTTGAGTACGCTGCTGTATCATAACTCACTGTGTATGCTTGAGACCAACAAAGATTAGTCGAGCATATTAAACCGATGATAAAAAGATAAATTCTTGAGTTCATATTGTTAAAAGATAAATTCGCATTAGTGTCAATGCTATTTTGGTAAAATTACTTTTTTTTGCCTCATACAAATTATGACCTAACTTAACTTGCACCGTTTCTATACACGTCTATACTACCCTAAATCCTTTTTGATACTCCTTAAGGAGAGAATTGACATATAATTGATCAAGCGATTGTATCGAATATTTACGTTGCCCTATTTTTTGAGCGCGTGTCTTACTCATTTCTTTGTGTCATACGGAATTCTTATTGCCTCTGACCAGACTTCCATTGTGCCTGTATTACCAGTTTCATCAGGATTTTTAAATGGAAAGCCAAGTTTTAAATCAGGTAAGATAGAGTTGACTTCATTTCTATAATAACTAATTAATGATGTCTGCCCAAAAAACTGGACAGTAAATTAAGTTTGAAATTAACACTTAAATTTACAATAATGACACGAAGAATGGTCACATCAAAGTTCAAAGCGAAAGTAGCAATTGAAGCATTAAAAGAGCGAGATAGTTTAATTGTATTGGTTCAAAAACATCAATTACTACCTCAACAAATTACTGATTGGAAAAGAGAGTTTCTTGAATGATCAGAATCTGTTTTTGAAAGGAAAGTAAAAAGAAAAAAACAGAATTTCAAGAAAAGGAAGACGGGTTACTGAAAATCAGAGGACAACAAAAAGTTGAAATAGATTTTTTAAAACAAGCCTTGTCGTAAAATCAATTGCCGAGCGGAGAAGCATGATAGACAAGGATCATGCAATTAAGTATTACAAAACATGGTAAGTTGCTCGATGTAAGTCGATCAGGATTATATTACAAACCTTCTGGAATATCTCATTTAAACTTAGAGCTGATAAGATTAATTGACGAACATTACTTAGAGCATCTAGGCAAAGGGGCCTGACGAATGCATATTTGGTTCACGAAGGACTTAGATGACCATATAACCTAGTTTAAAATGCTAATGCAAGTTGAATCTACCCGGTATTATTACTTTTTTTCTTACTTTAACTTCCATGTTTGATATACCACTAAAAGAAATTCTTGCGCAACTTAAGCGCGATCTGATTGGAAAAGACTCACATCGTGGAGTTACATTAACCTACGCTTGGCTCGCAAATCAATTTGGTCATATTGCCTTGGGCTTCATTCCAAGTTTTGTTGTTTATCTTCTTTTGAATAGATATGCGCAATGGGAGCGCCCCGCATTTTTGGCGGCCGTGATCATTTCCTCTGTGTGGTTGTTGTTTGAGATTTACAACTTCTTGGCTCCCTTGTTGTCGAAACGATCTCCCAAAGCCCAATCTGTTTTTCTAGGCGGACGGAAGTACACGTTTAAACCACGTTGGGGCTTCATCGCATTTGACACAAGTACCGATGTGCTCTTTTTCATTTTAGGAAGTTTTGCATGCGCTTCGTTGATTAACCCGGTTTTTTGGTGGAACATATTTATTGTTATTCTTGTTCAGATTATCCTATTGTATCCTATGGTATATTGGTTTACTTCAAAGGTTTATTTAATGAACGCCGGCTTTCCCATGCAGTTTAGATTAAGTCAATGGGACCGTTCTATAACACCCACTGACGTACAAGATGTCAGCGATTTTATTTCTTCTGAAGCTCCGCAACACCTTTTGTTGTTCGGGTCTAGAGGAAGTGGTAAAAGTTCACTTGCAGTTGGGATTGCATGTGACCTAACTACACAAACAAATCGAAAAAAATGCACGTATGACACAGGTATCAAACTATTCCCTCGTTTCTTTCAAGAGTCTGATGCCTTTGATTCTCCTTTCTTGTGGAATTGGAGTGATTGTGATTGTTTGGTGGTGGATGATATCAACCCTGGGTTGCCAATGACCATAGACCTTGTTTCTCCTTCGGCTTTTTTAGCGTTTGTTGAGCACGATACCTTTGGTGAACGAAATAAAGAAATCTTGAACTCAAGAAAGGTGATTTGGGTGATGGGGGAGATTTTAACAGGCACCAAAGAACATATCAATAATTGGCAAAGCGTTTTACGTACCTTGGGTGTAGATGAAAACAATATTGTTGTTGTGGATCTTACAGACGCCTAGAGCAGCCTATTTTCATGTGCAAAATTCACCAGATGGGTCAAACTTTTGCAATCGAAGCGCTTATAGAGGGGTAAAATTCGCTTTTCAATAGCCGATTGTGACACACCGAATTCTTGTGCAATTTCTTTAAACGAGTATCCTTTTGCTGCCAACTTAACGGCATCCAATTCTTTCTTGGAAATGGCATAGTGATGAAACAACTCCTTGCTCAATGATTCTTCAAACTCAACTGTTTCGGGTCCGTATGCGGCATAATTCATCACATTGCCTAGTCGGAGGGAATCTACTTTCTCGGCCAAACCAAAAATCTCGGCCACGCGTCCATCTACTTCTTTGAGAACGACTACCCTCCAATACAAGGGAACCAATGAACCATCTGCATGTTGTTTTTCCAGTTCAACAGTGAAAGAGTACTCCGTCAATAGGTCTTGTTTGGAACTCAAAAAACGCAGTGCCTTATCGTTGATTTCGTAGGCAAATTGGCGGTATTTAGGAGAAGTAATTTCTACCAACTGCATCATGTTGATGTCCTCATCGCGATACCCAAGGATAGACTTCCAGTTTTTGGCGAACACCATTCGTTTTTTTTCAAAAGAATACACGTAAGCCACCTGGTTGGGGAAACAATTAATTGTCTCTTCATAATGCGCACATAACGGACACCCTTCCATAATTGGCCGATCGGTAATCAATGCTTTAGAGTATGCACCTCTTTTGTCCAATTCCATGTAAATCTCCTTTTAACTGCGCAAAATCCTAGTTGAGGCATTGAAGATATACAATTTATCTTGGATCTGAGAAAAATACAAACTTTTGTAGTGAAGGTTTGAACTCAATCTAAAACGCGCAGTTTTGGCGATGAACACGGAACACTTCTCCAGCAAAAGCGAATCTCTTTTTATACAAACTGCGAAAAAACACAGTTGACTCGTTTGGTATAAAGCATTACTCTTGTTTTACTGTTTTTTACAGAAAAGGCTTCTTATCCAAGATGATTAAGGAGCATATAATATATATACGATTTAACCTAATAAGGAATTATAAACGATAACAACCGGTTGTAAACGTTTAGAATAAACCGACTAGTTGCGCATATTAACTCGTTATGTGAAAGCGTAATACTAGTCATCGAGGTAACAATAGAAACGAATTAAAATCAATATTATGAAAAAGAAAATCTTAATTATAGCTTTACTTTTGTTTACACCTACTTTTTTATTTAGTCAATATCTTGAATTAGGATCGCTTGATTCCTTTGAAGCTTATACAGGAGTCGGGGCAGCTACAAACGCAGGCACTTTCACGGGGGATGTTGGCACAAATGACGGGGTGATAAGCGGATTTATTCCTCCAAATTTCACAGGTACAATATATAATGCCGATGGTGTAACTTTTAATGTCACAAGGGATTTACTACGGGTGTATATACAGCTTCAAAAGGTTTTTGTCACATATCCTGGTACTCATGCTCCAGCTTTTGGCAGTGGTGGCATCGGCGAAACTATAACTCCTGGTGTTTATTCCATTGGCGGCGCTGGATCTGTAGGGGGAACACTTACCCTTGATGGGTTAGGAGATACTGATG
>JBLHPQ010000090.1:0-13355 GCA_047624355.1 Flavobacteriaceae bacterium
TAAGGTTCCTCGCGTATCATCGAATTAAACCACATGCTCCACCGCTTGTGCGGGCCCCCGTCAATTCCTTTGAGTTTCAACCTTGCGATCGTACTCCCCAGGTGCATTACTTATCACTTTCGCTTAGTCACTGACAGTATATCGCCAATAACGAGTAATGATCGTTTACGGCGTGGACTACCAGGGTATCTAATCCTGTTCGCTCCCCACGCTTTCGTCCCTGAGCGTCAATTCAGGCCTAGTGAGCTGCCTTCGCTATCGGTGTTCTGTGTCATATCTATGCATTTCACCGCTACATGACACATTCCGCCCACTTCGACCGAATTCAAGACTGACAGTTTCAATGGCAGTTCCGTAGTTAAGCTACGGGATTTCACCACTGACTTATCAGTCCGCCTGCGGACCCTTTAAACCCAATGATTCCGGATAACGCTTGCACCCTCCGTATTACCGCGGCTGCTGGCACGGAGTTAGCCGGTGCTTATTCGTTTGGTACCTTCAGCTTTCTACACGTAGAAAGGTTTATTCCCAAATAAAAGCAGTTTACAACCCATAGGGCATTCTTCCTGCACGCGGCATGGCTGGTTCAGAGTTTCCTCCATTGACCAATATTCCTCACTGCTGCCTCCCGTAGGAGTCTGGTCCGTGTCTCAGTACCAGTGTGGGGGATCACCCTCTCAGGCCCCCTACCCATCGTTGCCATGGTAAGCCGTTACCTTACCATCAAGCTAATGGGACGCATGCCCATCTCTTACCGTAACCTTTAATCTATAAACTCATGCGAGTAATAGATACTATGGAGCATTAATCCGAATTTCTTCGGGCTATTCCCCAGTAAGAGGTAGGTTGCATACGCGTTACGCACCCGTGCGCCGGTCGTCATCAGAGAAGCAAGCTCCTCTATGTTACCCCTCGACTTGCATGTGTTAGGCCTGCCGCTAGCGTTCATCCTGAGCCAGGATCAAACTCTCCGTTGTATAAAACGTTAAATATTGATTCTGTATTAAAATAACTCATTAGATGTATTCTTTTCTTTATGTTGTTTTCTTCTAATCCCAATACTTCAAAGAACTTTTTTGATCCACCTATTAACTTCCGTTAATCTGTAAATTGCTTAAGTCATTCTGTCAATTTCAAACCCTCATCTCGATCGATTCGGGAGCGCAAAGATACACGCAATATTTATACTAACAAGCTTTTCTTAAATTAATTTTAAAAAAGTTTTCAAACCTTTCTAAAACCTCTTTTTTTCCTCTTGTCAACCTATGTCACGATGCGTTCAAAGCGGCTGCAAATGTACTTGCTTTTTTTATACTTGCAAGCTTTTGCGAAAATAAATTTAAATAATTTTTAAACCTCTATTTTCAACCCTGATCTCAAACTGTCAATGTTATTCGCGATGCGTTCAAAGCGGCTGCAAAGGTATGTACCTTTTACAATCCAACAACACTCTTTTCAATCTTTTTTCTGAATTATCGACGAAGGACATAAAGTCATCGGTCAACCGATCTTGCACCCCGTTATACAGCGGATAATAATCTATCGAACGGTCTTCAATGCCTTTAATACTGACAAATGTTCCAAATGGGGCACAGCGATAGAATTAACTGTTTCTGAGATTGCCATTGTATGTAGATGATCTCCATTAGAACCAACCATAACGTTAGAAACCCCTTCAACCAATAACTCGACGGCATAAACCCCCATGCGCGTGGCTAAAATTCGATCAAATGCTGAAGGCCGCCCTCCTCGCTGAATATGTCCCAGTATTGAATACCTTAAGGTATATCCATCCATCAGCGGCAACAATTTTTCATAGATTTCCTTTACTCCACCAGCGTCGTCACCTTCTGCCACAATGACAATAGAATTACTTCTTCGTTTATTTTGACTCTTTAAATCTTCTGCGAGTAAATCAATGTTAGATCGCTCTTCTGGAATTAACACCGATGCGGCTCCTGAAGCTATTGCCGTTTCTAATGCAATAAAGCCTGCGTCTCTGCCCATAACTTCGACAAGAAAAATTCTATGATGACTTCCTGCAGTATCCTTTATCTTATCTACTGCATCCACCACTGTATTCATTGCCGTATCAAATCCTATTGTTCTGTCTGTACCATATATATCATTGTCAATTGTTCCCGGGATCGCTATTACAGGAATATTCATTTCTGCCGATAATGCACTTGCGCCACGAAATGATCCATCACCACCGATACAGATAAATCCATCAATTCCTTCTGCTGTAAGATTTGTTATTGCTTTGGAGCGACCTGACTCAGTCCTAAATTCATCATTTCGGGCAGTTCCTAGAATAGTTCCGCCCCGCTGAATAATATTGACAACGTCATCAGAAGTTAATTCAACGAATCGATTTTCAATCATTCCTAAATAACCATCATAGTAGCCAATCGGAATAATTCCTTTTCCTAAACAAGTCTTTACGACTGCTCTAACGCATGCATTCATTCCTGGTGCATCTCCGCCTGATGTAATTAACGCGATCTTTTTCATGTACTAAAAGTAAGATAATGATTAGACTTCGAGAGCCTCAGTCTGTTTGGGGTGGTGAACTAGACTTCGAGAGCCTCAGTCTACGTGGGCATGGAGACCAGTCTGCATTGACATAAGAAATAGTGTGGTTAGCATTTAGCGCGTTAGGGATAGGAGTGGCATCCTTTCTCTAAATGCAGACTGAGACTCTAGAAGTTTACATATAGAGAAAGATAGAGCGGATAGCTTGACCTGATCCCGATAGCAATCGGGATCAGGTAACGCCCAAATAAGGCTTAAAAAATTACTCATTCTTCAAAAGATTGTATTTTTAACCCTTAACAATTATGGAATCGTGAAAGTGAATGCATCGTATATAAGAGAGAATGCTGTTTCGTGCTAGGAGAACATATCAGTCGATGTCCGATGAGGAACTTGTCCAAACATATAAGGACAAACAATCAAGCGCGATCATTGGAGAGTTCTATACTCGGTATGGACACTTAGTAATGGGAACTAGCATGAAATACCTCAAGAACAAGGCGGATGCTGAGGATATCACCATGCATGTTTTTGAGCATCTTTCAAAAAAACTCGTTGCTCATAACATCCAGCGGTTTAAGTCGTGGTTGTACATGGTAACCAAGAACGAGTGTTTAATGACTCTTCGAAAGAAGGGGCGTTTAACGACAGAGATTACAAAGGAGCTCGAATCTTCCGACGAGCTACACCTCAAAGAGGCTAAAGAAGTTCAGTTGAACTTATTGGAAGAAGCAGTAACTACATTGAAGGAAGAACAGCGCAAGTGTATTGAGTTGTTTTACCTCGAGCAGAAATCTTATCAGGAGATTGTAATCCTTCTGAAATGGGATTTGAAGAAAGTGAAAAGCGCCATACAGAATGGCAAACGGAATTTGAGATTAAACCTAGAAACAAAAGATGAATTTAAATCGGCTATATAGCATTTTCGGTTCCGATCGCTTGGGACGAAAAGATGTGGAGACTTATGGTCAAAGCACCGATGAAACTGTACGCAACAGCATTGAGCAAAAATCTGCTGGCAGTTCCTTCGATTCAGATGCCCTAGAAGGTTGGGAAGAATTGTCCTTCAATACTGGGGCGATGTCAAATCTTGACAAAAAATTTGGACCCTCATCCTCGCCAGGTTTATATAAAATCATTGGCGGAACGGCTGCAGTTGCTGCTCTTACCATTTCTGTCTATTTCCTATTTTTCAATAATCCACATTCAACAACGGTAATCGCCAAAAACACAGCACCAGAAGTAATTACAACACTATTAGAAGATCAAGAAATTACGCTAGACGAATCTGACATGATTATTCCGGAGCCAATTGAGCTTATGAGGCCAGTTCCAGTGGCTAAGCAATTCGAACCACAAGAAATCATAAAAGAATACGAAGAGCGCATTGTGTTGCAAGAAGAAAAACCAGAAATTCCAATTGAAGAGTTAGCTCCACTTGTGTTAATTCCTGATGGGCCAGCACCTGAGATAATTCGAGATCATAAACTTGCTAAAGAGATATACCTATATAGTATGAAGTTGGTCGATTATCGCAAGTATCGCCTTAAGCCAGCAATCAAGACGCGCCAAATGACGCTTACTGGAACTCCAGCGGATCAAGAAGGAACGGAATCTGAAGTATTGGATCCTGTATGGAAGGATGTTGACGTGCCCTATATAGAGTTCATCAAAAAGTCAATGCGCATCTTTGAACGCTCAAATTTCAAAAAAGCACTGACACGCTTCGAGACAATTCTTGAAACGTATGGCGATGACGTAAATGGTAATTTCTACGCTGGGATTTGTCTCTATAATCTTGGAGAGTATCATAAAGCTATTGGTCATTTCACTGTTTGCCTAAATGGTCGATTTTCGAACTTCGATGAAGAAGCGCTTTGGATGAAGGCTGAGAGTTATGATTTATCAGGGAATAAAAGTGAAGCTGCAGCGTTGTACAAGGAAATATCGGAAAGAAACGGCTACTATGCTAAACAAGCAAAACGGAGATTGCTGAACTAAACGAATTTCTTCTTGTTACCGTATTTCTATTTTTCCGTTATTGTATCTGAATGACAATTATGGGTAGAGGTTCCAACATACTATTGATTTTATTTGCGCTTGTTCTGGTCTCAGGGAAGAATTCAATCTCCTCTCAGCTAAAGGATTTTGAGGTATTTAAAAATGTGATTACCCAGAAGGAAGGTCGATTAGACCTTCATACAAGTATCGATTCAATACAATTTCATCTGGAAGCATTGAAGGATAATCTTTCAAAAGACAAGTCGGATCTTGAGCAGTACAAAGCATACAGCTTCACACTATCAAAAATCCAGTGTGGACATACCCAAATCCATCCGACCAAAGCCGTCATGAGAGATTGGCTTTCAGCAAGGAACTCACTGCCGCTTGATTATCTCATCCAAGGAAAAAAACTCTATAGCAATAAGCTTCTCCCGCAAGACAATCAATTCATTCATGATGGGAAATCAAAAAGTGAGCGGGCAAAAAAAATAAAATCGTTTAGTGAAATTGTTTCCATCGATGGGAAGTCCTTACATGAGATGATGTTGGAAATCTCTCCTTATATCTCCAGTGATGAAGACGGTATCGATTTTAAGTATTTTCAAGTTGCACAGCTCTTCGAATTCTATCGACACATGAGTCAACCGTTTCAGAAGGATTCGATTTATGTACGGTATATTGAATCTAAAGATACCCTCGGGATTTACTTTAAAACTGGAACGTCTCCTGTAAACACAATGAATCTGCGCTTGAAACAAATGAGCGATGCATTCGCTATCAAAGAGAAGAACATTGGCTCATTTGAAATTGTTCGTTCCAACGTAGGCTATTTCAGATTCGAATCATTTAAAAAATCCTATGGCCCAGGTTACGAGCTCTTTCTTGACGCGTCATTTAAGAAAATACGCGATAAGAAAATCGAAAAACTCATTATTGACTTACGCGGTAACACTGGTGGGGCTATGCAATATTCTTTCATGCGCTACTTTGTAGGTGAGGATACCGTTCTTGGAAGGTATGTTGTGGAGAAACCGAAGAAAGGATTTGAAGATCGCCATATTCGTAAATGGAACTTTGATTACTACAAGCACATCAGAATGAGCAGAGTTCAAAAAAGAAAATCTCGTCGTGGCGTCTTTGATGCTGGTGAAATTAGGACAAAATCTGTGAAGGATGATTTACGATTTGATGGTGACATTGTTGTTGTCACTGATGAAGGAACTTTCTCTGCAGCCTCAATTCTAGCTTGCCACCTCAAAACCTTATGTAATGCTCAAATCATTGGCCGGACTGCAGGAGGAAGTTTTTACCAGGGGAATGCTGGATCATTGATCGCCCAATTACCAAACTCGGGCTTTAAACTATTCGTTAACCCAAACACTTTTTATTCTCATCTTACAGATATTGCTGATCCGATCGCAATAAAACAACCCGATATCGATTTAAATCCAGGATATCTGAAGCCTCGAAAAATGGATGACTATTATTTAAAAGCGGCAATCCATGCATTTGATTAGTACTCCTCTTCTCTGAAAAATCGCCGCAGCCAATTTCACCACCTAGGGCAGCATAAATTTTGCAACTTTCTTCCGTTGCTTTCGGAGGAAATTCACTCCATCTGATAGATTTATACAACCTTCACTTTATTCAATCGATTTTCTTTGTAGATTTAGTGTTAGAACCAAGACTCACATGAAGATGACACAATTCCTAGTATTTGCCAGCGCTGCACTTATAATAGTATCCTGCGGTGACACTGAACCCATCACAGAAGAAGTTGTCGCCATCGAGGGCGTCGTTGCAGAAATACCAGAAGAAGATTTATTTGAATACGACGCTTTAGCTGGAATGTATATTGGAGATTTCGGAGGATCAGACATTCGCATTATTGTAAGTTATGTTAGCCAAACAAATGCCGTTGGGTATAATATCCACAGGGGATTACAACGGAATTTAAGCGGACGCGTATCGAGAAACGGTGATTCCGCAGTAGTCGCACTCGCTGAACCAGGGGATCACAAATTTGACGGTGTTTTCGAACTCGTCTTTATTGGTGATGATCCTGAACCGAAAGGAACCTGGATATCTAACAGCGGTAAAATCCCGGAACAATCCTTTAATCTTAAAAAAATGGACGCTTCGGAAGCTGGATACCCTGAGGATGGGACTAAAATTTCAGAGTCAAATCTCCACCAGTTCTTTTCAGATGCTTCAGATACGTTGGGTGAATACAGTTTTAAAAGTGACGGTCTCGTTATCTTTAGCTATTATCCTGGTGGCTATTCCTATGAATTTGATGAGGAGGAGAATGGAAATAGTGTAAATCAACAGTTAACATCTATTCAAGGGTCGTGGTCGCTATCCGGAAACAAGGTGACTGTCTCCTGGGAAAAGAATGCAATTCTTGCACAATCTCAGATGGTCTACACGATCAATCAAGAAGAATACGAGGCACAACTCCTCTATAAAGACAATCCGATTTACATGCGTATGTACCCATAATGGGGAATTCGAAAAGAATCATTCTTGGGTTAATCAATAGCTCTGCTTTTGTCGTAATACTCTACGCCTCTTATTTGTTGATCTTGCTAACCCTTCCATATATCTACTTCGAACCGAATGTAGAATTCTTGGGAACGAAGCAATTAATTTACCATATCGATCTATGGCGCTGGAGTTTTTATATCCATGTTTTCTCTAGTCCCATTGTAATCGTTGCGGGCTTATTCCAATTTAATCGCTGGATTATATCTAACAAGCCAAGACTTCATCGAATGATGGGGTATACATACGTGATTATAGTTCTTTTGATTTCTGGCCCTACGGCAATTGTGATGTCATTTTATGCGAATGGCGGTCGACTTGCTCAGACGAGCTTTGTTCTACTCTCCTTTACATGGATCATCTCGACTTGGATGTCTTTCAGAAAGGCTAGAAAGGGAGATTATTTGTCGCATGCTAAGTGGAACATCCGCAGTTACGCATTGACACTTTCTGCTATTACGTTGCGGTTTTACGGATATTTATTTGCGCACTACAAGGTTGATCTAGGCCCGAAGGAAACATATATTGTCCTTGCTTATTTAGGTTGGGTTCCGAATTTGATCATTGCTGAGCTGCTCATATGGGGTGGATATGCGGGATATATTTTGAGGAAGAAGGAACGCTGATTCAGATGATTTAGATGTGGAGTTGGTGCTGGTAGCCTTTGGCTTGGTGTTGGAAATAAGAAAAGAGGAACGCTGATGACGCAGATTAAAATGATTTAGATGTGGAGTTGGTGCTGGTAGCCTTTGGCTTGGTGTTGGAAATAAGAAAAGAGGAACGCTGATGACGCAGATTAAAATGATTTAGATGTGGAGTTGGTACTGGTAGACTTTGGCTTGGTGGAGGAAATAAGAAGAGAGGAACGCTGATGACGCAGATTAAAATGATTTAGATGTGGCGTTGGTACTGGTAGACTTTGGCTTGGTGTTGGAAATAAGAAGAGAGGAACGCTGATGACGCAGATTAAAATGATTTAGATGTGGAGTTGGTGCTGGCAGCCTTTGGCGGGTGGGTTGCTCAAAACAAGAGAAACGCAGCTTAAAATCATTTAGACGTGGCGTTGGCAACGATAGCCATCGATAGTTAGACGTTAGAAACAACAATAGAGACTCATTTGGAGAAGTTGAGAAACGTACTAGCTACTCACTCGCGGTATCATTTTCTTGTCCTTCTGTCTCTACAATTTTACCTGAGCTCATCACCTTGTATTCTTGATAACCAACAGTTTTAGTAGAGACGATTGGGTTTTCGTAGTATCCCTCGTCTTCCGGATCTTTTTCGTATGATGGCTCCAGTAAATCAACATGGATTGTTCGGTTCTTCTTGAATGTTGCCTCCATGATATTGTCGGATAAATATTCCCTACCGCCAATCGTTTTCTTATCAATTAATTTTCCAGCGTGCGTGAAGGTTGCCAAGCGATAAGAAAGTGGAGCTCCATTCCCCATGAACTCATCTTTTACAATATAAACTACAGCCACAAACTTATCCGCTTCGTACACTTGTGCATAATGATAGAACCCTTTACTTACCTCACGTGAAAACTTCTCATCGCGCATCTCAGAGATATATTTTTCAAAATCATAGGAGATATACTGCAACGAAGCCATTTCATCTGGAGTCATTGTGACCGGAGCCGTATGGGGCATAGGGTACTTCGCGAACAATTTCTTGAACTGTAACCAGAACAAATTTTCAGGGTTTGACATCCCTCGAAGGCCTTTCTCAAATGCTGGTTTATAATGACGAGAATCTCTTAAGTCCTCCAGGTCTTTGTCCTTTGATACATGCTCCAAATTATTGTAGCCTGCCTGAAGTGCATACTCCAAATATTGGCCTGACATTTCCGTTTTCTTCTGAAGTGAATAGAGACATGATTTGTTGTAGAGTATTTTCGAAAACGGTTGATAATCGAGGTTTTCTGCAAGATCATAGGACTGAAGCGCCTTCGCATAGTTCTTTTGATCCATGAACACATTACCAAGTTCAAAATAGGCTTTGGCTGATGGCTCTTTCAAGATAGATTGGCGCAAATAATAATCTGCGCTATCTAAGTTCTTTTTATTTTTAAATGCATCCAAGCCTTGCAAGAAAAACTTATTTGCATCATCGATAAACTTCACGTCATTATCAAGAAAAGCAAAAATCTTGCTGGTTTCAAATAAATCAGTCTCCGCCAATTCGATATCAATTCGTTGTTGCTGCGTGGTTGTATTTACGAGTGTTTCTGGCTCACCACATGAAGTCAGAATAACCGCGGAAATTAATCCTAAAGGGAGAATAAATTTTATCATAATGAATGGCTTTAATTCCTTCGAGTGGTCGATAAGTCGAACACACATTTAAATGTACAGATAACTACCTAATTTGGTTCACCTTATACGTTAATATTTTAGAAAAATGTTCTATTGTCTTTCACCATCCTCCGCAATAATGGACTCGGACGGTAACGATCTTCACCATATTCCTCAAACATTGCTTGTAATTTACTCAAGACAAATTCCAATCCGATTTCATCTGCCCAACTGAGTAATCCCTTTGGGTAGTTTACTCCTTTGGTCATCGCTAGATCAATTGATTCTTTAGAGCCAATGCATAAAAAGAGTGCGTCAACTGCCTCATTAATCAACATCACTAAGATTCGTTCGAAAATTTCCTTCCCAACAACTGCATCTTCATTTGGAGCAGGATTTGAGGCGCCTTCTCTATAATCGAAGTAACCTCTTGCTGACTTCCGACCAAGGTATCCAGCTTCTGAGTGTCTTTTTTGCGTAAATGAAGGTTTGTAACGCGGATCGAAATAGAACGCAGCGAAAACAGTTTCTGTCACCGTATAATTAATGTCATTCCCAATGTAATCCATTAATGTAAATGGCCCCATTCTAAATCCACCAATGCTCGTCATTGCCCAATCGATTGTCGCAAAATCAGCAATACCCTCTTCGTAAATACGAAGCGCTTCACCGTAAAATGGACGCGCCACTCGGTTGACAATAAATCCTGGAGTGTCTTTACATATAACAGTCACCTTTCCCCATCCATCAATCAAGCTTTGTGTTGCAGAAAGTGTTTCATCCGATGTTTGAACTGCCGGAATTATCTCTACCAAGGGCATCAATGGTGCAGGATTGAAGAAATGTACCCCAATGGCAAGACTTGGGTCAGATAATGATGCTGCAATTGACGCAATTGACAATGAAGAGGTGTTGGAAGCTAGGACACATCCTTTAGGAACGATTTGCTCTAACTGAGCGAACACCTTACTTTTGATTCCGAGGTCTTCTACAATTGCTTCTACAATAAATCCACATTCTTTAAAATCGTTTACGTCCTGACTGTAGCTGATTCTATTTTGAATCGCATCGGCGTCACCTTCTGAAACTCGACCTTTTTCCACCAGTCTAGCCATAATTTTAGCCAATTTCTCTTTTGATTGCTGCAAGATTTTTTCATTCAAATCTACCAATACAACATTATGTCCATTCTGCGCTGCGACTTGGACAATCCCAGATCCCATCGTTCCTGCTCCTAATACTCCTACTATCATTATTGTAATTATTTCGTGTCGTTATTCTCCGATAAAGTTTGGTCTTCTTTTCTCCAAAAATGCCGTGCATCCTTCTTTGAAATCGTGCGTTCCTCCTGCTTCCGTTTGTAAAACACCTTCAACAGCCAATTGTTGTTCTAGGTTATTCGTCCAAGATGCATTAACAGCTTTTTTGGTCAACCCAAAACCACGTGTTGGCATTTTCGCAAATTTCGCTGCTAATTTTGTCACTTCTTCGTCAAAAATTTCGTCTGCAACGTATTTGTAAATCATATTCATCGCCTCGGCTTCTTTTGCCATGACCTTATCTCCAGTCATCATAAGCGCCAATGCTTTCTGCATCCCAACAATTCTCGGCAGGAAAAAAGTCCCTCCGGAATCCGGAATCAATCCAATTTTCGAAAACGCTTGAATAAAACTGGCGCTTTCTTTAGCAATTACCACATCGCAGGCCAAGGCAATATTCGCTCCTGCTCCTGCTGCAACACCATTTACTGCGGCAATTATTGGTTTTTCAATCGCACGAAGGCGTGTAATTATCGGATTGTAATGATCTTTCACAATAGAATCCAAGGGTGGTCCATTTAGATCGGTTGCCTCTGCTAAATCTTGTCCAGCACAAAATGCTTTACCTTCTCCTGTAATGACGATCGCTCTGATTTCCTTATCCTTTTCACAATCATCTAATGCATTCTGTAATGCAATTGCAAGATCCTTATTGAAAGAATTGAATACGTCTGGACGATTTAATTTCAATTCACAGACACCGTTTGCTTTGGATATAATTAGTCCCATTGTTGGTTTTTTCGCTAAGATAATGAGAATGATGAATGTGGAATTAAGAATGATGAATTTACTGAAATTTAGAATTCTTAGGGCGTTTCCTTCCTATAGTGACCGGAAGGGTCGGGTTATTCGCTATATCTTATCTCAGTTAGCCAGAGCGGACTGAGGCACTCGAAGTCCAGCCGCAAATAACTGAGCTAAGGATGCCGCTTCTACCCCTAACGCAAAATTAATCACTCAATATTGCCTGAGCTCTTTTTTCGATTTCGACTTTCAATGACTTCGGCTGCAGCACTTTCACCTCTCCACCATAACTTAGTAATGCTCGAATAAGCTCTTCAGAAACATTTACCTTCAATGAGAAAGTTGTTGCTGCAGGGTTTTCTTGTTCGACCTGTTGCGATGTATGGAAAGGTTGTGAGGCGATGTACTTGGCTGCGATCGAATTGGCTTGAAACTTCACCTCATCTGGATCCACATTACCGCTGGTTATTCCAACGGCATATTTGAAATAGTTCTCCGGTTTGAAGTCAGGCGGGTACTCTGCCTTTTCAGTGGTGACCTCTAAATCAGTAAGTCGATCCAGACTATAGGTGATAAAGTCCTTTTTATCACCATCAAAAGAAATTAGATACCATCGATTTCGATATTCTTTCAATAAAAGTGGAATCACTCGTCGGGGTTTCGATTTACCCGAAACAAAACTGGTATAATCAAACGTTACCCAAAGTGATTGCTTAATTGCTTCCAATAAAGGTGATAAAAATTCATTCCCGCTATTGGCAATTGACTGCTCAAACTGGATGAATTGTTCACCTCCCTCCTGAGTTACTTCAACATGACCTACGATCTTGTCAATCGCATTTCCAAACTGTTTGAATAAATCCACATCCCGAAATTGCATTAGGGTTTTTGCGGCAAAACTTATGGATGAGAGATCATCTTCTGTGAGCGGAATGTCATTAATTGAAAAATCAGGGTTTGAGTAGAAATAGCCTTTGTCTCGTTTACTATATTTAATAGGCGCATCGAGCTCCATTTTCATTGCGAACATATCCTTCTCAATGGTAGAATCACAAATATGTAACCCATCAATACTCCCATAAAGTGATTCTTCGCATGCCTCGCGCAATTCCATTTTACTCGGAAACGGCTTGTATTTATTCCTGATACTCTTATCAATGATTCGGTATCGAATAAGGGCATTTTTTATGTGCGGCATGCAGTTTACTTAGAGACCAAGACTTCTTTTTTTTTATATCCGAAAAGCTCATAATGTTTAATGGCTTTTACGACTTCATAGGGAACATCATCTTCCCATGAAGCTCCGCCAGCCAATATTTTTGACAACACATCATCCGACAAAATATGAAGGAGTTTATGGTCGTAACTATCGAACGCGGCCAACTTGTTATTGTCTTTCATGTACTGCAACAGCCCAGCAAGGTTTGGAGCAATCTCGATGGTATCTAAATCATATAGTTCACCCGTTTCAACATTATTCGCTGGATAGACAAAGATTTTAATTTTCCTTCCAAATCCACGTCCAAATGCCTCCAATAATCCTCCAGGAAGATTTTCATAGTACCTTTCATCGAAGATAGTCTGAAGGTTGTAGATTCCCACAATCACTCCCATTTGATAATCTTTCGAGATTGATGAAAGGTAATCAACCATCTTATAATGCTTGAGGTAATTTGAAATCATTACCGTATAACCCAATGTTCCCAGAAGCTCAGCACGATCGACAAAATCTTTATCCAGAATTTTTCCGTCAGCGGTTAAATCCTTCAATGTTAATTCTACTATCACGCGCACCTTATCTGGATCAACACCATCCTCTTTAAGAAACTGTTCTTTCCCACGTTCGATCATATCAATATGAACTTTCGTCACTGGTCTAAATCGACCACGGGCGAGAAGTATATTCTTCTTG
>JBLHPQ010000091.1:0-12975 GCA_047624355.1 Flavobacteriaceae bacterium
TTCCAGTGACTGTGTATACAGTGATCTGTGCTCCCGGAGGAACAAATGAAACACCATCAATTACACCGTTGTCCCAAGTGTATGTTGTAGCTCCCGAGCCATTTAATATCACTTCCGTTGCTATACTGCCATTTGGTTCGCACAATTCGAGATCATCACCAGCAAATACTGTCGGGTTTCCGTTTACAATGACCGTTGCGATCGATGAAATTACTTGAGAGCAGAGCGTTGAACTTGCATCGATAACATTCGTAATCTCATACGTATAAGTTCCGGGTGGACTATTGGGACCAGTAATTGTGTAGGAAGTTCCGGTAGTGATAATTGGCGTTTGTGATGCACCATTAAGTGTATAATCTATGGTGTAGGGAGAAGTCGATCCACTACCAGTTAATGTTAGTGTAGGCGCGGGGTCTCCTTCACAGAGGATTGCTTCGCCCAGAATAGAAGCGTTAGGTAAGGGGTTGACAGTTAAGGTTATGTCTTCAGTTTGAGGTGTCGTACATGCTCCCGATTCACTAACAGTTAATGTATAGGTTGTTGTTGTTGTTGGTGAAGCAATTGGGTTAGCGATGTTTGGATCACTTAATCCTGCAGCTGGCGACCAAGAGTAAATGTAGCCTGTTAGATTACACCCTCCAGTTGCCGTTGCTGAAAATTGACTGCTATCGTTGAGGCATATTTCTGTTTCTGTTTGACTAAGCAAAAGATTGATTGGACTTGCCCCGGCCACTGTAAAAGTGAACTCTGGTGTGTAGATTGCACAAACAGTTTCTGCAGCTCTCCATTTATAGGTCCCAGGACAAAATCCAGAAACATCAATAACGGTAAGAGGATAAGGTACTAAAGTGGTTGTCGTTGTAGCAGGAGCTGCGCCACCATTAATACATATTTCCGAAGAGAAATAATTAGGGATGCCGGTAAATGTTGCGTTATCACAAATAATCTCAATTTGAACTGTATAGCAGCATTCCCATCCAGCATTACTAGTAAATGTGAGTTCAAGATTAGTTCCGACTAGCGTTGAACTAACATTCTGCAAAGGAGAGCAAGGGCTGCAAGCGAATGAACTAGATGCAGATAGAAAAAAAGTTAAAAGAGCTAACGTAGATAGTTGGAAGTGGTGCATTTTTTTCATGTAGAATAGCCAATTAGTTGATGAGAATATGAATCTCCTTACTTAGACGCGAATGAACACAACAAGGTTGTATGATTTATTTATTTATTTCAATTAATGTTGAGACAATGCTCTCTAAATTAGATAAACGCAGTTCTAGGCCCTTGTTTTTATCCTGTAAAGTAGCTATCTCCGCTGCTTGTTCTTGAACAGCTTTTATCAATGGAATGACAAACTCTGAATAACGAATTGAGTAGTAATCTTGATTGTTCTTTGGTCGAACTAATCCGCTGAAGTCGGCACCTAAATTATCCAACAAAATTTCCACATCCTGAGCAATCAATCCTGAATACCTAATGCCTTTTTGACCATCGGCCTTGTATTCATAGGAAACGGTTTCGAGTCCATTGATGAAATCAAGTCCGAGCTCGTTTTGTCGAAAACCTGTCTTTAACCTTCTGTCGGAGAAAATACTCCACCCAACTTGTCCTCCAATTGATGTAACAGAGGTGTTACCAATAACGATACTGTTACTACCATTTACGATTGCGCCGTATCCGAAAGCGCCAGCATTCGTGTAGCTAGAGCTTAAAACATCAGACTCAAAACCTACAAGTGTGTTATAGCTGCCGTCAGTATTGGAAACGCCTGAGAAATTCCCTAATAATGTATTGTAGCTTCCACTACCATTGAAATAGCCAGCATGAGCACCTATGAATGTGTTTTCTGAACCTGTAGTGTTAGCGTTTCCAGTCGTGACTCCTAGAAACGAATTATGGCCTCCAGAAGTTGTGGATTGTCCAGCATATGCACCTATAAATGTATTTTCAATACCATCGAACACTTGGAAGCCAGCACGTCGTCCAAAAAATGAATTCATTATTCCATTTAAATTCGTAATCCCAGTTTCAGCACCAACAAAAGTATTCTGTGATCCAACGGTATTTGAAACGCCAGATTTAAATCCTACAAAAACATTCTTAAATCCAATAGAGCCAGCAATACCGGCTGAGTCACCCACGAATAGATTTGTATTGCCACGGGTGGAGAGTACCTGCCGGTTATCGATCATGTAAACACTGTCGAGTGAAATCGTCATATGTCCTTTAATATCTAAACGTTGATCAGGTGCAGAAGTACCTAATCCAATGCGTGATCCATTGTTATAGAGATTTGCACTGCTCACAACCCATGAACTTCCATCCCAGTAGGTTGTATTTCCGGCAGATGTGCCATTTGGAAGAATAGGGGCACCTGCTGAATTAGCGTGAATCGCATAAGGAACACTCAATAACTCTGTTGTTCCGAAAACGTCATAAGTTGTTCCTCCAGATAAATCAGCTTCAATTTCGACATATTTTGAACCCGCGCCCCAATCAACCAGAGCCATTGTTCCAGAGACGGGCGTGCCTCCGCCAATACTTAATGTGAACAATCCAAATTCGTTCGTTGTTGTGGCATGTGTTTCTTGATAAACGATTGTCCCTGAGGAACTAAGGTTACGAATGCTTATTCTCAATCCAATTGGAGCAGTATTAAGCACACTTCCAGCAAGATCTCTTGCAATTGATTGGTACTTAAATTGATTAGGGGCTTGCGTAAAACCCATGAATGGAATAAAAAGTAAGATGATTAATACTCTCATATATTTAATGATTATTATCGATTTTGATAATTTGTAGTGTAATTGGTTTCTCAACTTCTCCGGACGTAAGCGTTAGAAAATAAACGCCACTGCTTAATGCAGATAAATCTAGTTGGTAGCTGGAAACTCCGGCCGGGATGGTTATATTTTTTGCGTACACACGTTTCATTTGTGCGTCTGTTATTATGATGTCATATTCCGACAAGGGTAAGCCCGCAGATACCGTTAGTTGATTTGAAAATGGATTGGGATATATAACGAACTCATCCGTGTTGTAGAGTTCAGAAACGCCTACAAAACGTTCAAAATCTTGTTGGAATCCTTGCGTGAGAATCGCCGTTGAACTCCATGTGGTCTCTGTAATTGGCTCGCCAATGGTCCATGAAAGGCTTCCTTGACTTCCGCTGTCAAATTGACCACTGGTCGAGATTATTTCCTGAGCGCTTCCAACTTGGACAAATGCAGTAATCGAAGTAAGTAGAAGGATGATTTTCAGCATGAATAGGTTCTGATAATGCTAAGTTACGACAAAATGAATAACTCCGTTTATTACTTGGAATAAAGACGAAAGTTCTGTTCGAAAAGTTGGCTCATCAGCGGAATACCTTTTTTCGATCCAACCAAACTTTCAAATCCTTGACACGCTTGAGACTTAATATGGTCTGGTTACTGAATTCCGGTGGAACAATCAGTTTTAATCTATTGTTGAAATGGCCTTGAATTTGATCAATGCTCTTAGTAGTCACTAACTGCTTCCTATTAATTCGGAAGAACTTTTTTGGATCTAATTTCTTCTCTATTTGATCTAGTGTTTCATCCAGAATTTACTGATTTCCGCTTTTCAATAATGTAAATGAATAGCTGGCTTCTGAAACAAAATAGGCGATGTTTTCAATCTCAATGAAATTAAGTTGATCGCCAGACTTCACAAGGAAGCGCTGTTTGTGTGCTGTTTGCTTTTCCTTTCTAATCCTTGCAATTATTTCTGCGTCTACATTTGTTGTGCTTCTCGTATTTTTGAATCGTTCAATACTTTCCGTTAATAACTCCAGCTGGATCGGTTTTAATAAGTAGTCTAATCCATTATGCTGAAACGTCATTTTTATGGGTTGAATTGTATTATTATCTATCTTTCGCCGAGATGACAGCAAAACAGGTGGACATATTGAATATTGGGCTCCTGATTGTTTCGGCACTCCTTGCGTATCATTTCCCTATGGAGTTATTTGTTTTTGCATATGCTATTCTCGGACCGTTGCATTACTTAACTGAGATCAACTGGCTCAACAACAAAAGTTACTTCACCTCGCAAAATAAGCGTGTTTGGTTATCCATTGGGACTTTTGCATCCGTCTTTATCGTTGCTCCCAAGCTCTACTTTGCATTCGTTACACCGGAAAGTACGACCACACTCACTGAAGTTTTTTTATTCATCGATTCTTGGTCAACAAGTATGATATTTATTACACTTGTCTTGGCCATTGGTTTTTTGTTCGCGAAAAAGACGCTCCACTATCTAGTCTTAGGAGGAATAGCGCTTCTTGGTGCAATCCTATTTAATGATGCCGATAGCTATGCAACTATCGTAGGAATGTTAATCCCAACAATTGTTCATGTCTATATTTTCACATTGTTGTTTATGCTCTATGGATCACTTAAATCCAAAAGTAAATTTGGGTATGTGTCGATCGTCTTGGCGTTAATTATTCCAATCCTTTTTATCTATATCGAGATTGATCCCGATTCCTATTTGTTTAATGAGGCAGTTAAATCCAGCTATTCGGATAATGGTCTGTTCCATACTCCTTTACTTTTTGGGAAGTTTTTAGGTGTGCTAGATGGAACAACATTCTATTTCTATAGTGAAATTGAACTTCGTTTGATGATGTTCATTTCTTTCATCTATATGTACCATTATTTGAATTGGTTTTCCAAGACGACAACCATCGCGTGGCATAAAAACCTTACGTTGAAAAGATCGCTCGTTATTGCTTTGGTATGGATAGGCATGGTTGTAACCTTCTACATTGATTTCGCGTTGGGATTCCTACTCGCGCTCTTTTTGAGTTTCTTGCACGTGATCCTCGAGTTCCCGCTAAACATGGTGAGTATTAAGTCAATTTTCAAACGATAATTGAATGGCTCCTGAATCAAATGAAATAGGAATAAATAAACCTAAAGGACATCAATCAAGTTAATGTCAAATATGAGAACCGTGTTTCCAGGAATACTCCCACTTCCGCTTTTACCATAACCGAGCGCCGAGGGGATTAATAGTTTACCAGTCCCACCTTCTTTAAAATAAGGGATGCCTTCAGTCCATCCTTGAATCACCTGCTGTAAGCCGAATTCGATCCCTGTAACGTCGCTTTCGTCGAATCCAGTACCATCAGTTAAATAGCCACTGTAAGCAACTCTTACCGTTGATGAGCTCGTCGGTGAGGTACCAGTTCCTTCTGTTTCAATGACATAGTAGAGGCCAGTGCCAGTTGGTGTAGCAGTAAGTGATTGATCGGTGATATATTGCTTGATAATCGCCTCATCTTCGATTGCTTGCTCTTCTGCGTTTTTCTTAGCGCATGACGAAAAAAGGGATGCAGCTAGAATTAAAAGAAATAATTGTTTCATCTGATATATTTGAGGCTTAAAGGTAATGTATTCGATGAGAAGTTGAAACCATCGTTTGGAGCTCCTTTTGATTTAGTCTTAGCACTATTTTTGAAACCCATCAAAGAGTCGTTAAATTCTACTCTGGTAAGTGAATAAATCATGGTAACGTCCTTTCTTTGCAATCAATTCATCGTGCTGTCCGCGCTCCTCGATTTTTCCTTCCTCGATAACCAGTATTTGATCCGCCTGCTGAATTGTGCTCAATCTATGGGCAATGACAAACGTTGTTCGGTCCTTCATTAATAGACTCAAACTCTTCTGAATAAAGGATTCACTTTCTGTATCTAGATTCGAGGTTGCTTCATCGAGTATGATAATTTTTGGGTCTGCCAATAAAGCACGCGCTATTGAAATCCGCTGACGTTGTCCTCCCGATAATTTTACTCCTCGTTCACCAATTACGGTGTCAAGACCGTCATCAAATCTGTCAGTGAATTCATCTACATATGCGCCTTTTACTGCTGAAAGTACTTCTCCATCAGTCGCGTCTGGTCTTGGAAAGAGAATGTTCTCTCGAATTGTTCCTTCATAGAGAAAATCATCTTGAAGCACTACTCCTAATTGACTACGGAAGCTACTAAGGTTTACGGTAGATAGATCAGTGCCATCAATCGTTACCAAGCCATTGGATGGATTTAAAAACGTAGCTACTAAACCGGCGATTGTGGACTTCCCTGACCCAGATGACCCAACGAGTGCCGTAACACTTCCCGCCTTGGCTTCAAAGGAAATACCATGCAAAACCTCTTTGCTTTCTTCATAACTAAATTGCACATTGTCAAAGACCATGTCTCCAGTAATATTATTCAAGTTAACTGTTCTTACCTCAGGATTGTCTTCCTCTTCCATGTTCATTAGCTCTTGCGTTCTATCCAATCCAGCCATAGCTTCTGATAATTGACTTCCGATATTGCTCATTTGAACAATTGGAGCTACTAAGAGCGTAAGTAATCCGAGGAACTGGAAGAACTGACCATCGGTAAGTGTCCCTTCAACCACATAATACCCACCAATCCCCATAATTCCTGCAGTTGCTAGGCCAATAAGGAATGTTGATGAGCTCGTTATTATTGCTGTTGCTGTAAGACTCTTTTTAACATTTTTGTAAAGTCTGTCAACTCCGCCTTCGAAAACTTTACTTTCTTGATCCTCTGCGTTAAATCCTTTTATTACTCTAACACCATTGAGAGTTTCGGTAAGTCTACCAGTAACTTCTGCGTTGATTTTGCCTCTGTTTTTAAAAATAGGTCTGATATAGCCGAAAGCTTTAAGCATCACTACGGCGAAAATGGCCACTGGAATAAGAACAACTACGGTCATAAATGCGTTGATGCTTAGCAGCCAGATAAGTGCTAAAATGGCAGTTAGTGAACCACCGATTAATTGTACCAGCCCTGTCCCAACCAAGTTTCGAACCCCTTCAACATCTGTCATGACTCGCGAAACAAGTGCTCCAGACTTATTGTTGTCGAAGAAATTAATCGGCAGTTTTAAGAGTTTACGTTGTACTTTTGCTCTTAATAAAGATATTAGATGTTGAGCTTCAACACTTAGTAAGCGAGTTAAAGCAAATGAGGTCAGTCCTTGAATTAATAAGGTTCCTGCTAGAATAAAAATTAACTGGTATAGAAAGTCGATATTTCCATCCGCGAAAACATCATCAACGAGAACTTTCAAGACGTACGGCATTGCCAAGCCAGAAAGACTTTTGATGATAATTAATACAAGTCCAATTGAAACAATTTTCTTTCTTGGCCAAATATATTCTTTGAAAGCCCAGCTAAATGACACTTTTTTATTGCTCATGGTTCCTTCTAGTCGAAAACCAAGCCAAAGTAGTTACCATGACAAATAGTCATAAGAACACTTAATTTACCGGATTGATTCCATGTCTTAAATCCACGCGATGCGCCAAGCAATCATGAAATTTTGATCGAGCTAACTTCAAACTGAATAATAAGTGATCATCTCTTCCGGAACTGCCACCATTTACTCGTTTTCGCCGGCTCTATATTATCGAAATGATGAGAATCTGACGCTTCAATCAGTGCTAGGGCTTCTTGCTCATCGATCCATTGACCGCTTTCATCTTTCACCCATTTCTTGTCGATACCTAGTAATTCTAGAACGACCCGATCAGAACTCACTGAGCTTGTGTTAACTGCATTTTTTTCCATGATTTATTGGATTAAATTATGAATATTTTAGGTTTGCCTGCAGGTAGAAACTTGTTTAATAGCTATAATTTACGTTTTAAATGATGGATATGCAAATATATAATCGCTATTTTATTGGTGGGTATGATGCTTTCTTTTCTTGTTGAAAAACTGACAGGGATGCACTCTATGTGTTAAAAATATGTTCGACGGAAATCCGTTAATGTTCGGTGATAGTGTTGCTTTGTTCAATTGACACGAAAGAGAAGAAGCCTCTATAGTGAATAGCGTGCCTTGGTAGCATAAATTATTGGACACTACACTGCCAAAGTTTACAACTAATTCTAGTGCTTCAGATTATAACTTAAGAATTATGAATAGCATGAGAAAATTACTCTTAGTAGGGATGCTTACAGGTTTTTCCTTTGCAGCATCATCGCAAGCTTCGACTTCCACAGGAACTTATCAGTTAATGACTACGATCATCAAAGCGCACGAGGTGTTCTCGACAGAGGTGCTTTTTGAAATTGAAGCCAGTCGCGCTATGGATGAACTCGTCGTAATTCAGGTAGGCGAACATACATGGGCGAGAATATTGTCTACAGCGCGATCAATGGCGCTAGTTTCACACCGATTCCAGAAGGAATTATTGAAATTGATTCAAATGATCCTCTCATTGCAGTACCAACCTTAGTTAAAGATTAGTAGTTATGAGAACGATGATAAATAAAACATACGGAATACTACTAGTGGTGATGTTAATTGCACAAGGTGCATTTGCACAACCACCAAATGATGCATGTGGTGGTGCATTGGCTACTGCCGCTGACGGAACTTGTTATGGGCCTGGATTAGCTGAAACAACAACTGTTGCGGCTACCGATGGTTGGATAGGAACTCTTGGCTGTGCTGGGAATAATGCGGAGGTTTGGTTTTCATTCGTAGCAACCACTTCACAACTTGATATCAATATCACTGCTGGAACAATTGGAGGAAACATTGAATTCGTTTTGGTGCAATCAGTAACTCCACCGTGTGGAGGATTGACGCTTGGAGGGGGCGGTGGATCTGCCTGTGGCGCTTCTCCATTAATAGCTACTTTCAACGGATTGCAAATAGGCGGAACATATTATTATACTATTAGTAGTACGGGAAGTGATGGAACGTTTACGTCGTGTTTAACGAGTACCGTGCCAACACCTGTTGCCGGTCAAGATTGCTCAGCTGCTGCCATCCTTTGTGATGATTCACAATTTAGTCAAGGAACTTCCGCTGCTGGGGCTGGGGCTGATGCTGATGTGTCTACCGCGAATTCTTGCTGGGGTTCTGGTGGAGAACGTCAATCCAAATGGTTTCATTTTACAGTTGGATGTTCTGGAACTTTAGAGTTTATGATAACACCTGCTACAAATAGCAATGATTATGATTGGGGTCTGTGGGATATTACTGGAGACCTTACCTGTGGTACAAAAGGAAGTACAATTGCTTGTGATTGGAGTGGATGTCCTGGAGCAACGGGTTTAAGTAGCTGTCCGGCATCTGAAACAGGTGCCAATAATACGAACGGAAATGGTCCAGGAGGATGTGGAGGAACCTACGCAGCAGTCAATGCGCCGATAAATGTTACCGCAGGAAATACTTATGCCTTATTAGTCGATAATTTCTCTACTTCAAATTCTGGTTTTTCATTGACATTTGGTGGAGCTTGTGGTGGAGGAACTGCAGTAATTGGACCTGATGCAAACTTTACTGGATCAATAGATGCTACATGTATGATCTTTACAGGATTAAAGGTTTGTGCTACAACGAACTCTGCTTACCTGTGGGATTATGGTGATGGCAGTACGTCAACAGGAATGAACGGTAGCCATACATACGCAACTACTGGCGGATTTACAGTCTCATTGAGTGTTACAGATGAATTGGGCTGTACAAATACGACTTCCCAAGTAGTTAATATCGGATGTCTGCTTCCTATTGAATTAGCATCGTTTGACGCTGAGAAGCTTCCTAACAATGATGTTCAATTGAACTGGACGACGGCGAGTGAAGAGCAAAACGATTATTTCACTATTGAGCGTGGTACTACAGGAAATACATTTGAAGAAATTGGGACTGTTGATGGTGCTGGAAATTCTACTGAGATATTAGATTATCAACTTATTGATAGATCGCCTTTAGATGGAACGAGTTACTACAGAATCAAACAAACTGATTTTGATGGAGTATCAACCTATACGAATACGATCGCTGTCAATTTCGAGTCAACATTTGATGAGTTAGCAGTATATCCTAATCCAGTGAAAGACAATAGTGTACTTTCCTTTATTGGAAACGCTACTGGAGAAACGCTAATCACTGTTATGGAAGTTTCTGGTAAATTACTAATGACTTTAGCACATGATTCGAGCCTTGGTAAGAATACTGTCGAATTGAAAACAGCTGAAATGAATTCTGGGGTTTACTTCCTTACGATTCAGAATGATTCAGAAACAAAATTGATCAAGTTCGTTAAACAATAGTTTATGAATTGATCTCATTCTCTCACTGAGAATATACTACATATGCCCAGTACTCAAACGAGCTACTGGGCATTTTTTATTCAGTACATTTAGGCTAAAACAAGGATACTATGAATTCTCTGATAATTGGATTTTTGACTTTTGTACTCACTGTCATTAGTACGACCAGCTATGCACAGTCCTATGGGAAGAATGGAATGGTGGTTACGGATAATATCTTTGCTTCTGAAGTGGGGATTGAGATCTTGAAGAAAGGAGGAAATGCAATTGACGCAACAATAGCCACTGCTTTTGCGTTGGCTGTCACACATCCACAAGCAGGAAATATAGGTGGCGGAGGTTTCCTAGTGTTTTTAAATGCAGCAGGGGACGCTACAACAATCGATTTCAGAGAAAAGGCACCTTTAGCGGCAACATCAGAAATGTTTCAAGATGCAAATGGGAATTTAGTTTCGGGTTCCAATCACAACGGACTTCTATCTGTTGGCGTTCCAGGAACTGTAGCGGGAATGTTTTATGCTCATAAAAAGTATGGAAATCTCCCTTGGAATGAATTGGTTCAACCAGCGATAAATTTGGCGCAAGGTGGTTTTCCTATGACATGGACTTTATATGATCACGCACAACGCAACAAAGCTTGGGATTCAGCTATGGATATTCTAGTGCATTATTTCGAGGACGATAATGGTGCTATCGTACAACCAGGAGAGTTGTGGAAACAAGAAGAATTGGCAAATACGCTAAAGCATATTCGTGATAAAGGACAAGACGGATTCTATACAGGCCCAATTGCTGCCGAGATTGCACGCTATATGAAGGAGAAGGGAGGAATTATCACGCTTGAAGATCTTGCTAACTACAATGTCGTTGAAAGAAAGCCTGTGACCGGAACTTATAAGGATTTTAATATCTATGGAATGGCTCCTCCGAGTTCAGGTGGTGTTGCATTGATTGAGATGATGAATCTAATGGAACAAGCGGATTTGGATGAAATTGAGTTCAATTCTACAGAATATGTTCATCTCGTAGCTGAGGTTATGCGTCGTGCATTCGCAGATCGTGCGGAACATTTGGGAGATCCAGATTTCAATTTGAATCTACCGCTCGATCAATTGATGTCCAAAGATTTTGCAAAGATGCGCTTCGAGAACATTGATAGGCAAAAGGCGTCCTTGAGCGATTCATCCAAATTTGGTCAAATCTATGACGGTAATCATACAACGCATCTCTCAATTATTGATAAAGAGGGCAATTCAGTGTCAATGACTTACACCTTAGAGCAATCTTACGGATCTGGGATGGGATCATCTAAGCTTGGCTTCATCCTGAACAATGAAATGGGCGATTTTAATCCAGTTGCTGGATTGACAAAACGGAATGGTCAAATTGGAACAGATGCTAACTTGATTGCACCTGGAAAACGCATGTTATCGAGCATGAGCCCTACGATTGTAACGAAAGACGGAAAACCTTATTTAATTATTGGGAGCCCCGGTGGTAGGACAATTATCAATACTGTATTCCAAACAGTGCTTGGTGTCCTTGAATACGATATGGCGATCGACGATGCTATTGAAGCAATGAAAATTCATCATTCTTGGTTGCCGGATAGGATCTATTATGAAGAATTATTGTTGTCGCCAGATACACGCGATGCGCTTCGAAAAATGGGACATGAATTGAGAGCTAGAAAAAATCTAGGAAGATTAATGGGGATTACAATCGACGAAGAAAATAAGTACACTGGTGTATGTGATTCTTCAAGTCCAGATGGCGCAGCTATTGGGTATTAATGCTCAAATAAAACAAATAAATGGAAGTCATAATTGGCGCAATCGCGTTAATATCTAGTGTTTTTGCTTTTGGACTTTTGGTTAAAAATCCTATCGTTCGATAGTTTCAACCATGTAGAGTTTGTATTTACCTGAGACCAAACTACCCAATGATTCAATTTAGACCTGTATATCGTCTGCAAATCAAGAATGATTGGTAGGAGTTGATTTGTAGCTGTTTAGTGTTTTGTGTTGTTCATTCTCTTAGATTCTAATGATGTCAGAGTGGCTGTTGTTGTCATTGCACATCCTTTGGAATGTGGCGCAGAATTGAGGCGTACAAAAGCGACTTTTTATAAAAAGTATAGCTCGAATACTGTTGCTTCTATCTCATGGAAAGGCTGGGAGGTGGATGATTTGAGTAAATGCGAGGATTAAAATTGACTTGAATGTGCTGTTTTGTCGATAAATTGAAAATCCGTAATTTACCCTTAATTAGTAAAGGCCTTCATCCACAAAACAAAGATCAAAATGAAATTTATTTACTCTGCGCTATTCATCTTAGTATTAATTTCTTGTAAAAAAAAGGAAACTTGCTCTGATGGAATCTTAAATCAAGATGAAATTCTAATTGACTGTGGCGGTGCTTGCAATGCATGTCCCATCAGTTATCCGGCAGAAGGGAGTTATGGAGTGAACTTATTGTCTGGGGTTGATACATTAAAACTTCCTGGAACTGGCAATTCTTTGAGAGCTGTGATTCCTGAAGGGAGTTCTTTAAAAATTGAAATGATATCGTTGAGTGGAACTTGGTGGGCATATTCTTTGGGCTCCGGAGATGGTTGGAGCGTTTCTACCTATGCTAATAATAGTCAAACATTTGAAGCCTTAAATGGAGGTGTCACAGATTTGCATATCGTAAAGGCGTTTATTGGTGCAGTGGATACTGGCACGGTGCTCATAAGGTACCTTGAGAATGGATCTACAGTAACGCGCGAAAAAATATTGATCTGGGAATAAGTATCCAATCGAACTGGTTTTTACGTTGATTGTGAGCCCTTCCGTTGGAGCTAGATCTAGCTCATATTTCTTG
>JBLHPQ010000092.1:0-12893 GCA_047624355.1 Flavobacteriaceae bacterium
GCTCCAGTATAGTTTCCAATTTGAGGAGAACCTGCATTTGGACCATCATAAATAGCTAAGTTATCCCATCCATTTTCAGTTAAGAAACTAGTAAAAACAGCTTGAATAACGTCACCCGCTGTTGCTGGGCAATAGGTATAGGTAAAATTTTCATTGTTTGCGTAATTACCTCCAGACCCTCCACTATCGAAAAGTGTACCACTGCACGTCACATCACTTCCGTTAGTCATATTTATAGGGCCGCCACTTCCACCGCCTCCTGGAGTAATACAAGATATAAGAGCTTCCCAACCTGCCGAAGTTACAGATCCGTCAGATGTAAATACGAATGTTAGGCAACCTCCATTTGCTAAAGTAGCAGTTACTGTGCCAGGGCTTGTTGCTCCAGTATAGTTTCCAATTTGAGGAGAACCTGCATTTGGACCATCATAAATAGCTAAGTTATCCCATCCATTTTCAGTTAAGAAACTAGTAAAAACAGCTTGAATAACGTCACCCGCTGTTGCTGGGCAATAGGTATAGGTGAAACTTTCATTGTTCGCGTAATTGCCTCCAGACCCTCCACTATCGAACAAAGTACTACTACAGGTAGTTGAACTTCCGTTTGACATGTTTATCTGTGAAAAACTTGTGCTAGTTATGAAACACAGCAGCACCGAGAGGCTTACGCTCAATATTTTAGTGAATGTTTTCATAATTCTCAATGTCTCTTAGTGTTATTATATCTCCTTCCAAAAGGATAAAATCAGGTCCTTCAAATTTGGTTTTGTGCTTTATTGATAACGCAGCGTAATAGCTGTTGGTAATAACTTTTACACCAATATGCATTCCTAACCAAACTTTAATTCGATTTGCTTCGTGATATTTTTCAGGATTAAGTTCATCATGTCGATTACTGTTTTCATTTTCATACATTCGAATGTCCTCGAATGTGATTTCCGCATCGTAAACGATATAATCCGTTTTGAGGATATCTAAAGATTCCTGAGAAAGTCCATTGAAATCGTCTGATTGAATAAATAGTACATCTGGATGGCTTGATTGCCACTCTGCGATGTCTCGCTGACTATGGCTATTAAAAAGCAGTAGGCAGAATGTGCCACAAACTAAAAATTTAAATTGCATGTAATTATATTTGGCAGTGTAGCGAATTAGAAAGCTTATCTAATATCTATATTAAGTAATTAAGGGTAAGTATAAGTTTTTTATCTGACGGGGATTCATCACTTATTCAAAGGATATATATAGATGACCAAAACACCGTTAGTAATTAGCAAAGGTCGTGGTATAATTTCCACATTGTTATCTGTTGTCTCAACCGATTTTTGAAAATCGAAGATGAACTAAGTTTTTGATTCTTGTGTACGAATGTGCCATAGCAGGTATAGTATTGCAACCAGTGCCATTCCAGCGCCGATAGAATAGATAATGGCGATAGTCGTGAGCGTGCTGTCGTAAAAGGTTAATGTTATTATTGATCCTACCATAATCGCCATTTCCAACGCAATGAACAAAGTTCCTGCACCCACTCCGCGTCGATTTGTTGGTGAGAGATCTGCAACCCAAGCAAAAATTGTTGGGCTTGATACACCGGTTGATAGCCCGAAGACAATTGCTCCAATCGTATATTGAATCCATTCCTGAGAAGTAGCAATAAGAAGCATACTGATCATCATGAAACTCAAACCAATCATTAGTGCCTTTCTGCGTCCAATCTTATCAGAGAGGCTGCTTGCAAAGAGTCTGACAATGATTGTAGATGACATATAGAAGATGAAAAACCAACCTTTATTCTCCAATCCATGGAAACCACTAATATCTGGCGTAGTCACGAAAACAACCCCCGTAGATACGGCAGAACAAAACATTACGAATGCTGCTGGTCTCACAGTAGGCTCAAAAACATCTGTCCATTTAACACGTAAAAGTGACCATTTAAAGCGTTCTGGGTTGGGAAGGGTTTCTTTCAGCTGAAGGACAATTATTCCCGTAACCAGGCAGAAAAATGCGGCTAATAAATAGAGACCAACAGTCCCCATAAACTCGACGATGTAAAAAGTGAAAAATTGTCCAAATCCAAAACCGACAGAAATGAATGTTCCCCAGATTCCCATCGCGACACCTCGTCCTTTCTCAGGAATCATGTCTGTAATTAATGCTGTCGCACCTGTTGGGAGAAAGCCTGCAGAAAATCCGTGTGTCAATCGCAAGCTTAAAAGTGCAAGAACGGTTCCCGAAAGCGGATAGATCACCGTTACACAAACTCCAATAACTACTCCAATGATCATTACCTTTTTTCTTCCAATCGTGTCAGATAATTTTCCTGAAAATGGACGTGTTATCCCTGCAGTGACAGAAAAAAGTAATATATTCCACCCTTTGAGATCTTCACCACCTAGTTTGGTGATAAAATCATTGAGTTCTGGGATGAATAGATTGAAGCTGATCATAAAAGCGAGCAGCGCCCAACACATCAACCAGAAGTTTTTAGGATAAATTGGCAATTTCACGGTACAAAAGTAAATCTATTTCCGTCCTACTATACGTAAATAAAAATAAAATGAAAAAAATCCTAGTAGTGTTAAGCGTATTAACTGTGGCAATGACTGCCTGCAGTTCAAGTATGAATTCTTCGGCAGCGAATGATAGTTTCGAGTTCGATCCAGATGATACGACTAAGGTCGTTAAATCGTCTGATGAATGGAAAAATCAGTTGACTGATCTCCAGTATGAGGTTACACGAGAAAGCGGAACTGAACGTGCTTTTACGGGTGAGTTTTGGGACAACAAAGAATCGGGGACGTATTCTTGCGTTTGCTGTGACAACGAGTTGTTTTCGAGTTCGACAAAGTTCAAGTCGGGAACTGGTTGGCCTAGTTTCTATGAGCCGTCCGTTAATTTGAATGTTGGTAATATTGTAGATAACACCAATGGTTGGTCGCGCACCGAAGTTGTATGTACGCGCTGCGATGCACACTTAGGACACGTTTTTGAAGACGGCCCGGAACCAACTGGATTGAGATATTGCATTAATTCAGCTTCCTTGAAATTTGAAAAAGAGTAGCTAAATCTAGCCGATTTATTCGGATAGTTTCTGATTGAAAATAAAAAAGGCGCGTCATCGACGGGCCTTTTTCTTAATATACAATAATCAATTTCAATTACTTGTTATCGTCCTCTATGTCTTTTGTCTCTATGCGTTTAGCTTTAAGTACATCTAATTCCGCTTGTTGAGCTTCAGTTAAAATAGTTCTAAGGGCAGTTTTTCCATCCGCTCTATTTCCTTTTGTGTATTCAATCTTTTGTTCTTTCGATAAAGATTCATTCGCTTTCACTGCTTCTATTTTCTTAGCAACTTTAAGGAATAAAGCCTCCATTTGCATCTGTTGAGCATCTGTCACGTCAGAAAGTTTAGCCGCTAATTTTTCCGCTTTGTGCTTAGCCATTGCTTCTGGAGTTCTATTTTCTTTAACCTTTTGCTTCTGAGCGGTAGCTCTTTTTGTCGAATCAGTTGAATACTCGAGGTATTGTTCCTCCGTTAAAACTGACTTTATAGATGCATTCATTCCAGCTTTTGCCGATGTGATTTGCGCTCCCTTTACTTCTCTTGTAATTGATTCGTCTTGTTTGATCTTACTTGCACTAGTGAAAAAATCCAATTGGGCTGCTTCAACAGTCGCAGTTTGTTCTTCACTTAAATTATACGTTTCAGCAAGTTTAGAACTATACTTAGCCGCTTTTTCAGCTGGCGTCTTTGTCATATGATCTTCTTGGGCGGTAGCACTAAGTCCTACAGCCAGCAACATTCCAAATACAACAGGTTTAATCAATTTCATAATTTCTTTTATTACGGTTTCATCTATGAGACAGATGCAAACTGAAAACGTTTAATGATAAGATGCAAAAATCGCAGAAAAGTTGCTTTAAATGAAATAAAATTAAGGTTTTTTCTCTGTTGGTGGATAATAGTGGTAACTTTTCAGGATTCAATGGCTGTTCGTAAACTTATATATCGCTCTTTTGCCGCTCTCTCTTTGCTCATCCTGTTTTCTGATTGCGTAGCGATAAAGGACCTTAATTATACCTTGGAAGGTACGCGTATTGATTTATCTAGAAAGGGATTGACGCGTATTCCCGATGAAGTGTTTGATCAGACTGAAACAAAAGTGTTACGCCTCTTTGGGAATAAGATTGATTCCATTTCGGACCGGATCGGGGAGCTAGTCAATCTGGAGGAATTATTTATTGGCCGTAATGAATTAACTTCTTTGCCAGCTGCCATAGGTCAATTGAAGAAATTACGCGTTTTATATGTGGAGAATAACAGACTCGAATCGCTTCCCGAAGAAATTGGAAACCTTCCCTTATTAGAAGAGGTGCGACTCGGCCAGAATCAACTGGTTTCACTCCCAGAATCTATTGGGAAATTAAAGAACTTGGTCTTCTTGAAATTGAGTTATAATTCCATAGAGTCACTACCAGCAGCCATTGGCGAATGTAGTAATCTTGGTTTCCTTTACTTGAATCGAAATAACTTACAGGATCTCCCGGAATCCATGTCTAAACTTAATCGCTTAAAGGAAATTTACCTGAGTGGTGCTGGGCCGCTTTTGCAGGTGCCTGAGAGTATGTGTGGGCTCCGCTACTTGGAATTGATTAATATTGACAATTCAATCGCTCTACCGCCTTGTATGTATGTTCTTCAGGCAAATCGCTTGCAAATTGTGCAGCAGTAAACAAAAAAGGCCAAGGATTCCTCCTCGACCTTTTCATTTGATTTTTTTATTCCTCTAGTTGTAACTGGGAGAATTTGGCATTACGATGAAGAGAATTGCTTTTAGTGAACCTCTGTCGCAATATTCAACTCTGTTGATTATTGCACAACAGCAATTAGTTTTTTGCTTGCTGTGCTGCAAATCTCGCTTGAGCTAAGGCTGCTCCAAATGGTTGTTCACCAGCACAGGGCCCACAACGTTCTGAGCGCGATAAAACTCCTTCAATTCAGCAAATGTCATTGTAACTGCAGTAGCTTCAGCTGTCGCTACTTCTTCGCTTTTTTCTGTTGTTAATCAGGCGCTTGTCGTTACTGACAGCATCAAAGTTGCCACCATCATTAAGATAGTTTTCATAGTATTAGGTTCACGATTAATTCATCGTGAATACTGAAAATCGCTTAATCGTCCGACATGGAGGTAAATAGGATTAAATCGTAGGAAAAGTGAGCGCTTATTGCAAACCATAATCCATATTCTATGAATCCATAGCTGATAATCAGAATAAATGGAAGCACAACTAATCCGTAGAGGGACATTCGCCAATTAAATGGGTTGAGATATCCGTGAATTGCTACGAAAATCACCGAGGTAATTAACGGGCCTAAATAGAATTGAAATCCTGATCTAAAAAGCAATTCTTCACCTACACCAGCGCAAATTGATAGAAATAAGCAATCCCAAAAGGTGAGTTTCATATCGCGGACGATCTTTTCCACGCGAACGGGTAATTTTTGAAAAACGTTCGCTCTCATCACAATTAGTGCGATGAAAGCATAAGCTACTCCAAGCTGCAAGCCCAACCCAACAGTGTATATTGATAGGTTTTGCACTTGAAAAGTTTCGTCTGGCATTGTTCCTTCCATGAACCAAAGCACTAAGAAAGTGGGGATTGGAAAGACGATTAACGTGATTAATCCAAGAATATAGAGTGATCTCTTCTTCATTCTTTTATTTTTGTTGAAAATAGGAAAAAATGAGAGCTGCTATTATTGACTGGATTAAAAGTTATTACCTATTCAACGGTAAATTTACAGAAGTAGCTGAAAAAGCCTTTAATGCTGACATGATTTGGTGGACGCTTGGCTTGATTGGGGGCTTATTGATCGCCTCTATTATTGTTTGGTATGTTTCGCGCGTTGTCTTGCTTCAAATCGTACATGCGTTTGCTGCGAAATCAAAAGCGACGTGGGATGATCACCTCATGCATAATAAGGTGTTTAGTGGATTGGCATTGCTCACTCCAGTGGCCTTTATGAGTTATTTCCTTTCGATTACTTTTTTCCACTACCCAAATGTCTTAAACTACTCTGATAAGTTTGTCACCGTAATGATGCTATTTGTTATAATGACGATTCTCAATCGTTTCTTCAATGGACTGCGTGATATTTTTAAGGAGATGCCAGCTCTAAAGGACAAACCGATACAGTCATACTCACAAATTCTGAAAATTATTTTCTCGGGTATTCTAATGATCATCGTTTTATCCGTTCTTACGGATCAATCCCCTTGGTATTTCCTTGGTGGATTGGGGGCAATTTCAGCAATTCTACTTTTGATATTCAAGGATTCGATTCTGGGATTTGTTGGTTCCATTCAATTGTCATCGTACGATATGGTGCGTGTTGGTGATTGGGTAACTGTTGCACATTATGGGGCTGACGGAGACGTAGAAGAGATCAATATTTCGACGGTTAAAGTCCGGAATTTTGACAATACAATTACAACGATTCCAACCTATTCATTTATCTCTGATTCTTTTAAGAACTGGCGTGGAATGCAAGAATCTGGTGGTCGTAGAGTAATGCGCTCTATCAAAATTCAAATTGATTCAGTAAGCTTTGTGACTCCAGAATTGATGGCCAGACTTGAGAAGATTGAGTTAATTGCTCAGTTCATGAAGGAGCGTCAAGTAGAAATTGATACCTATAACAAGGAACATGGCTACGAAGGTGTGAATTCTGAGAATGGTCGGCGTCAGACGAATTTAGGTTTGTTTCGTCGGTATATGGAGTATGCATTGCAGCATAACGAACATGTAAATCAAGATATGACTGTGATGGTTCGACAAATGGAACCCACAGAATTTGGTTTGCCTTTGCAAGTATATTGCTTCACGATGGAGAAAAATTGGCAACCATATGAAGACATCGTTGCTGATATATTCGATAATGTATATGCTACGATCAACAAATTCGATCTTAAAATGTACGAGCGTCCATCAGGATCAGTGTTTGAAAAATAATTCAACTTTTAATTTTTACCCATATTGGTAATTCGAGTGATACTATTGCTGATGTTGTTACATCTCCTTCGGGCTTGTAGTGACGGGAAGTACTCTGTTAGTCATAACGAATCACCCACTGATCAGCTCGAAAGAGATACGCTTGTGGAATTGAAACGTCCCGAATTGGTCATTCGGGTTGATCGCCAGGCAATCAGGGAAATGAATACTTCAACGATGACGGTAGGTAAAGAAATAAGAACCTATATTCTTGCGAATGATTCTATTTCTTTAGAGATGTTGCTTGATCACAAGATTCAATTCCGCAATAACAAAGGTAAGATCTGTGAAGTGCCAATTCGAGCAGTTTTGGATACGGCTTATTTTCAGTAGGTCATCTAATTATTCTGAGTGAGAATTCACCAATAGTTACTCGTCTTAGGCTTGATGTCTATCATCATTTCATTAGTTGTATTAATAACCCAACTGCCCCAATTCCTAGACTTAATGGAGAGAATATTTTTGAATCAGCTTTCGCAAATTCAGTATGCTTGATTTTCTTAAAAAAGCCAACATAATTGAATTCTCCAATCGCCCGTAAAATAAAAACAGAAGGAATAAACCAATAGCCATAAGTTGCCCAACTTGGAATTTGAATATCTGTAAGTCCAGACTTTATCAAGTAAATCAGTCCAAACAAAACCAGGGCGAGACCTACAATTAAGGTCGCTAATTTAGGAATTGCAAGTGTGCTCCGTTCATCTCCTTTTGTGGGTATTACCTTTTCTAATCCCCAAATTCCTCCAAAAAGCCAGTAGAAATGGAAAGCACCAAGTACAGTGAAAATTAAGCATAATATTATTGATAAAATTACAAAAATCATACGTTTGGGATTTGGAAAATTTGTTCGAATTGTTTTCTGTTTATTGAGGCAGGAACTAGTTGTATCAATTGATTTCGAATTCCAATTAAAATTGGGTTGGACAAGTGAGCCATTTTTCCAACCATCCAACTTGCCTTTACTACTTGATGAGCTTTAGGTAAACGTATTTTTTGAAATTCTATAAAAGCACTGTTTGTATCGTACTTGTTTAAACACTCAGCAAGAATATAGGCATCTTCTATTGCTTGACAAGCACCTTGACCCATATTTGGAGTTGTTGCATGTGCTGCATCTCCAATAAGGCATACATTTTCTTGATACCACTCGTCAGTCGGTTTTAAATCGGATATTTCGCTGGTATTAATTTGTTCCTTTTTCGTTGAAAAAATGATGGCTTTAATAACCGTATTGTATTTGCTAAAGTAATCGTTGATGTTATTTAAATTGAGTTCTTCTTTGTTCTTCTTGAACGATTTCAAAGCATACCAGTATACCTTGTCTTTTGCAATTTGAACAAATCCGAACCTTTCTGATTTGCCCCAAGCTTCGTTTAATTCATTTTGATATTTTTGAGGGAGGCTATATTCCGTAATTCCTCTCCAACATATTTGGTTCGCATTCCTTATCTGATTATTAAGAAATAAATTTTGACGAACGACTGAATTTAAACCATCAGCCCCAATAAGGGTAGAGGATTGAATTCTTTTGCCATTTTGAAATTCTAAAGAATGTCCATTTAAATTTTTAGTAATGCTTTTTAATTTGTGATTTAGATTTAGTGAAGAAGTAGTTAGCTTATTGAGCAAAATTTGCTGAAGAATTCCTCTATGAATGGCACTGTTTTTCACGTTAAATTTCTTCTCGAAATAGGATAAATCAACCATGGAGAGTGTTTTTAAATTGGCTTTGGTAATGTTCAATGAAGAAATAGTGTTCCCATTTTTTTCAATGATTTGTCTCAATCCTAATTTTTCAAATACTTGCATGGCATTATTTGCTAAGATAATACCTGCTCCAACTGGCTCGATGTTTTCTGCTTGTTCAAAAATTCTTGTCTTAAACCCTCTTTGTTCTAGCGCAATTGCAGTGGTTAATCCACCTATTCCGGCTCCAATAATATCTATTGTCATAAATACTAGTTATCAGTTTAGTACAAATGTACTAAATATTGAAACGCCTAGTACGGCTGTACTAAAATTTATATCTTTGTTTAGATGAATGAGACAAAACAAAAGATTTTAGTAAAATCCTTGAAGCTATTTAATGATTGCGGAATTTCTAATGTTTCTCTAAGAACTATTGCTGATGAGGTGGGCATTAGTATAGGTAATCTACAATATCATTTTAAGAAGAGAGAGGATATTATTGAAACACTGTATTTTCAGATAGTTGAAAGAATGGACGGGATTTCTTTTACAAAAACGGATGATTTACTAAAAGCATTTTTCAATATTTCAATTGAAGTTTTTACCATACTCTACGATTACCACTTTTTCCTATTGGATTTTGTAACTATTACGAGGAGAAATCAGAAGATAAAAAGTCATTATTCTGATCTTTCAAAACGAAGAGAGACGGAGTTCTTAGTAATTGCGGAGGTTCTTATTCAAAATGGACTATTTCGAAAAGAATTGCTCATAAATGAATATAGTAGCCTATACAAAAGGGTAGAGGTGATCAGTAATTTTTGGTTCTCTTCTATTTTGATTCAAGCAGAGGTTTTATCGAAAGAATCTGTTGCGCAGTATTCATTAGTTGTAAGCCAAAGTATTTACCCATATTTAACTGATTACGCAAAAAATCAGTACGCCACTATTTTTCCGTCTCAGTTGATTTAATTGTGGAAGCGAATCGTGCTTCAAAGACGCGTCATTTACCTATCTTGAATTTTGCATTCAAGATAGTTGTTTTCTAGTTTTTCCAACGTCTTCCGTCTATTGAGGCATGGGTGTCTTGCTTAATCGTCGTTTCGTACGCAGTAACTGTTGTTAGCGTAAAGATCATGACTGCTACAAAGAGAGCTTGTTTCATAGATTCTAATACAAGGTTAACACAATTTCGTTCAGAGATAACAGGCGGCATAAAGTCCTACGCAAACACTTTACAGACTTGTTGGACGGTCTACACTTCAGGTATGGTTGAGTTTTTGATAATGTTTGGGTGAGTATGAAACGTGGTCATGGTCAATGGATGGACCGAAAGCACGCTGACGACTCCTAGTATAAAAGTATCCTTTTTTGACTTAAACGGATTGATCATTTCTTGGTACGCTAATCGCTATGAAGTTCATAGAAATCTAAATTGTGAATCCGCGAATTATAGATCAATGTACGAGTGCAACTCTTCCTTACCTATAATTATTCAATGAACCCAGGCATCCAATTCTCACCAAATCCTACTCACAAAAAAGAGGCTACCTTTTCAGGCAGCCTCTCATCAAATTAATTATTTCTAAAGCTTACTTACTCAAGTTCAATTTGTAAACAGCTTTACCATTTTCAGTTACCACCTCTATGAAGTATAAACCGTTTGGCTCAGCACTCAAATCAAATTGATTCAATCCTGTAGTTACATCTTGAGTCGCGATGATTGCTCCTAAAGTGTTGATTACAGCAACGTGCGCATTTGATCCTTCAAGTTGGCTTAAATCAACTGTTACCGCCCCAGATGTTGGGTTAGGGTATACACGGATGTTCTCCAATGTGTTTTCATTGATTCCGGCAACTACACAGAAGTTAGTCGTCTCAGTATCTAAAAACTCTCCACCTGATGCAACAGAAGCCCCGTTGTAAACTACATCGTAAGATCCCATTCCGAATCCACAGCAAATTCCATCACCAAACGCATCGTTGATAGTGAAATCATAACAAGAGTTCAATTCAAGACAAACTGAGGTAGTTTCCAATTGCTGGTCAGCTCCGTCAGCGTAAGGTCCACCGCTCGCCATTACAGTACCACTTCCGTCCGTAATTTCCCACGTTGTCTCAGAACCATATTCATCAAGTATGATGTTGACATCAACATTTACTCCGTTAAGAACGGCTGTGAAGTTAGACGTCTTGCTATCGTTAGATGTAAGCATGTCTGTTACTCCATTCGGATTGCTGGTTGTAACTGAAAGCGTATTCGCTCCAGCTGCCATTGTGAATGTTGCTAATGCTACTGTTTCGGATGCTCCAGCAGCTAAAGAACCAGTCCAGTTAATCGTGCCTGTTGTAGTACCAGCGTTGAAATCGTAATCAATATCAACCGAAGTTAATGTAAGGTTACCATTGTTTTTCAAAGTCATTGTTGGTGTAACAGTCTGAACGTTACAGTAAGTTGCGTCCAATCCATCAATAGATTGAGTAGCAGCATCAACATCGAACGTTACTCCTGCACATGCACCAGTTCCTAAACCATCTAATGTTTTAACTCCTGTATTTCCTGGATCTAAGTAATCCTTTACTCTACTACCAGCAGTACCACCGCCGTCCCAAGAGACAGATAGTTGACCGTAATAATCATCAGATATAGACGAGCACGAAGCAGATCCTCCATAAAGTTGTCCAATCAAACGGTGATCTTGATCCCATAATCCAGATCCTGACGAACCTGGCTCAGTAGTGCCATCTTCCCAGTTTTGAACGTTCCAACATGCTGCACCGCCCATAGTACCGAATATTGCTGGGTCAGTATCGAACGAAATCTTCTTAACATCTCCAGAAGGATGATGAATACCTGTTTGATTAGTCAACGCATCTCCTGTTGCATCCCATCCTGAATAATAAACATTGTATGATGCAGGAATTGATGAAGATAATTCCATGATTGAGAAATCAGATCCCGCACTGCTAGCTAATAGAGTGGCTCCAGAAACAGATTGAGTTGTAGGACCATTTGTAGTAGGTGTACATGCAGGACTATCCCAATTGAATCGGAATACCCAACTTGATACACTTGTTCCACAATGGTTTGCAGATAAAAACAATGGACGCTCATCTTGTGCGTGGTTGTTCAATACTGTACCAGTACATGCTCCAGATCCACCAACAACGATAATTGCTACTGAACTGATTTCACATCTCCAGTTATCTCCCTCTGGGCAAATAACGTTATTGTTACAAGCTCCAGAATCACCTAAACCTTTTTCTGCGATACGACGAGCGTATCCGAAAATGTCACGGTAACCATGTGTAACTTGTCCAACGGATAGTATACTTTGCGATGGAGCTAAAGCGTCAGCTTGACGCAATTCAACGACAATCGTTTCCCCTTGGATAGGCAATGTTGCCAATTCTCCCCAGGATTTGTTATTCAATGAAGTAAAAGGTCCAATTACATCTGTGCGATCAGCATTATAGATGAAAACTTGATCGCCAGGAACTAATTTGAATTTATTGAAAATAACGTTCATGCTCAAAGCTCCAGGAGAGTTCACAGCCAATCGCCAAACACGTTCGCCATTCGCTAGGTCATTCCAGATCCCACTGTTATCAGTGCTGTAATCTGTTTCAACTGCATTTCCGAATCGCCAAGGTCCTGATTTGTCTGCATCAACAATTGCATCTTCAGCTTGAAGTGCTGCAAGGTCAAATGACGGCATTTTTAGCACCGGAATTCCGTCTGTTGCTGATTTGAATGCTTTCCATGATGGAGGTGTTCCCGTTTCATGCGTAATCTGTGAGAATACAGCATTAGAGAGTAATAAAAGCGCAAGCGTTAGCGTGCTGAGTAATGTTTTTTTCATAATAGTTTTAATAGTTTATAAAGTATAGCTCAAGCAAATGTACGATTAGTCGGTAAACGATGCAAGAAAATAGATCGCGAGTTTGGCGGATTTGTAAATTCAAAGGAGTGACCGTGAATCACAGTAGGAGAAGCTGTTACAGCCTGTTTCGCACCTTAGTTTCACAGTACGAATTACCGATTTAGTAAAATAAAAGGAGAATAACAGATATTATTACAGAACCTTAAAATTTTAACATTCGTATTCCGTTAATAATTGAATACGAAACGAGTGCTAATTTACTGC
>JBLHPQ010000093.1:0-12682 GCA_047624355.1 Flavobacteriaceae bacterium
AATTTTGTTCTTCCACTGATGAACAGACTCCAGCTTAAGTAATTCCTCCATGAGATCTTCACCATAAAGCGATTGTTTGTAGAAATAATCCCAATCAACTTTAACCATTTTAAAATAGAGTAGATCGACATTTTTATAGGTGATGAGCATTTTAGCGTTACTGGTAGGAGCATAGGCAACTTCAGTTTTGAAGCTTATGTTTTTCTGCTGAATACTGACCATTAATGCCTCACATTGTCCTGCTCCCAATGACTTTGGGTGGTTTAGCATGGCGATTTTACAATACCCAAATGCTTTCTTTTTATCCCATTGGGTCTCCTTGTCTTTCGCAGAATATTTGTTTCCTTGTTGATTATAGTAGCGTGCAATTTGATGGTTGACTTCTGCGGAAGATGGGTGCAATTTGTGCTTGTCTGCGAGCGAAGTCAGCGCCTTTAAATAAAGTTCGTCTTTGTTGTCTTTTATGGAATGTGATCTAGCGAATTTAAGTCGTTTTAGATTTAGGTCTATGAGTGCGGATGGGTCTTTGTCGCCGACATGGAAACGTGTTAATTCGCGGTAAATATGTACTGCTTCTAGTAAACCAGATAGCGTGTCGTTCGAATTAATTTGAAGCGCTAAAAACTCCGCAGGGTTGCCAAAGTAATTTCTGCTTTCTAGCGAGAATTTTTCTTCTGGTCGGTTCAGTGATTGTTCGGAATTTTGAAAGTAGATTAATGCCCGATGTGCTAAGAAATCATACAAGGATGGCCGCTGTTCAGGAGAATTGACAGAAGACTGCGAAAGAATAGCTGTAAAATCGGTGATTGACGTCACCTGAAGGCTGTCTCGACCAGATAATGAGAGCAGGTAGTTCTTTTTCACATGAGATAAAAGTGTATTTAAATCCCAGGTTCGAACATCATCATTTTCGAAATTGACGGTCTGTGTTCGGTTTAAAAATGTCCAACGATTTGCTTGATAATATCCCCAATAGCTCTCTGCTGTAACTGAGTGAATAATTTGCTTTAAAGGGAACGTCGCTTCAGCACTGAGTTGGTTCAATTCGTTCATCGCCAACACGAAATCATCATCTTCCAAGTAAGCATTATACTTCATTTTGTGCATAACCGCCTTGACTACCTGAGGAGTGTTTTCCTCCTTGCGTGCGGCTTCAAATATGACATGAACAACTTCTATTGCTGATGTGTATAAACCAATTTCCTGAAGAGAATCTACCTTTAACCAAAGGTCCTTGTAATTGTCGTCGAAAGTGTAACTAATGGGTTCTATTCTTGGCGCTGCAATGGGTGTAGAGGCTTCGTCAACGGTTGGACTGGCAGTGGACGGTTCCGTTGATTTCTCGCAAGATGGAGACATCAAAGTCAGTGCAAAAATTGAAATTAATGCTGAAAATATCAGTTGCTTAGTCATAGGTTATTCTTTTTAAGCTTACTCGCTGTATTCTTCCATGGGACTGCGTTGGACGAAATGCGTACTTGTGTTAATCCTTGCGAATTCTTCCTCAGATGGAGCGAGTAGAATTTGATTTTGTAGTTCCCCTGATGTTGATGTTTGTTCCTCGATAAATGCAAAAGGCGTCTGATCTTGATCGTAATCAAAATCACTTAGCGTAACTTCCGAAGAGCGAAAATTCAATTTTACAGGTATAAAGCCTCCATTTTCATAGAAGTTCAAAATGTATTGCCCTTCGGAAACCTTAGTTAATTTAGTCATTGACCCATCGTATACCACCGCTTCTCGATTGCGAACACCAAAGTAATAGACGCCTTTCGTCAGAGCGCAGGGAATTGAATCGCCGGCTACTACACCATGAATTAGCCCGTCTCGCACAGAATAGGATGAGGATTCTCGCACGACCTTCTTAGGAATGGAAGTCATGTTGATTGATATTATGTAAACGCCATCTGCTGTGAATTCGTAGATCGCTAAGGTTTTAGAATCTTGATACTTCCCATAATATTTTGTGTCCACTCGATCTACTTTGCGTTCCATACTTGGAACGGGATCCTTGAAATAGTAGGAATTTTGAGAAAAAATCATCCCCGAAATAAAAAGTGTCGTAATTGTCGCAAATATTTTCATAACTTAAATACAGTCTTAATAAAGTGACGCTATCTAAAAGTAAATAATTAACCTAGCTTAAAGTATAAACAATGCAAAAAAGATGGTTCGTCCGAACGTCACAGAATAGTACAGATGTAGAAGCGTTTCGTTCAATCCTAAAGGTTGATCCGATTGTCGCAGAACTTCTTTTACAGCGGAATATTGATTCATTCGAGAAGGCGGAAGCATTTTTCCGACCAAATCACGCACAGTTACATGATCCTTTTTTGATGAAGGATATGGATTTGGCGGTGAAAAGGGTAGAACAAGCAATCGAGAATGACGAGAAGATCATGCTCTATGGAGATTATGATGTAGATGGTACGACTTCGGTTGCATTGATGTATAGTTTACTGAAAGAGCACATCGATCAACTCGAATTTTATATACCCGATAGATATGACGAAGGTTATGGTGTTAGCGTGAAAGGTGTTCAGTTTGCAATTGACACAGGAGTTAGTTTACTGATTACCCTTGATTGTGGAATTAAGGCCATCGATCAAGTTGATATGGCAAGAAAAGGTGGAGTAGACGTCATTGTCTGTGATCATCATCGACCTGGCTCAACGCTTCCAGATGGAATTATACTCGACCCTAAACGCACTGATTGCAGCTATCCATTTACTGAATTGTCTGGATGCGGTGTTGGTTTTAAGCTGATGCATGCACTTTATACTAAAAATCAATGGTCGCTTGATCCACTTTGGGCGAATTTAGATCTTCTCGCAATTAGCATAGGTGCAGATTTAGTCGAAATGTCCGATGAGAATAGAACGCTTTGTTCATTGGGAATGAAACAACTAAATGAAAGGCCAAGAACGGCTTTTCGGGAAATGCTCATCTTGGCAAAACGAACTTTTCCAGTGTCGTTGACGGATGTAGTGTTTACGATTGCTCCAAGAATTAACGCTGCCGGAAGATTGCGTTCTGGAAAGCATGCTGTCGAGTTGATGATTTCAGAAGATTTGGAGGAAATACAAATACTTGCTGCGGAAATTAACGAAGACAATCTAGAACGACGCACGCTCGACAAAGGAATAACGGAAGAGGCATTGGATATGTTGAAAGAATATCCTGAAGATCGCGCTACAAATGTTGTGTTTAAAGAATCATGGCATAAGGGAGTAGTAGGGATTGTAGCTTCTCGCATCATCGAAAATCATTACAAACCTACCATTGTTTTAACGGAATCGAAAGGAGTAATTACGGGTTCTGCGCGTTCTGTACAAGATTTCGATGTGCATGATGCTATCGCGGAATGCAGTGATCTTTTGGAGCAATTTGGTGGACATAAGTACGCTGCTGGACTCACAATGAAAACTGAAAACTATGAAGCCTTCAAATCGAAGTTCGAACAAGTTGTCAGCGACTCAATTGATCCAGAATTACTCATTCCAGAACAAAAAGTAGATGTTGAATTGGACTTCGATCAAATCTTCACAAAAGAGGAGAATCGACTGCAAGTTCCTAGAATCAAGCGTGTCTTACGTCAATTTGAACCGCATGGACCAGGAAATATGAAACCAGTGTTCATTTCGAAAAACGTCTTCTCTACAGATGTGCGCGTACTGAAAGAAGCCCACCTAAAACTCTCTATGACCCAGCCATCGAGCGATATTATCATGCAAGCCATAGGATTTAATATGGCGGATAAAGTGGACATTGTCGCTTCTGGGATGCCCTTCGATTTAGTCTATACATTAGAGATAAACCGATGGCGTGATAAAGAAACGCTGCAACTCAACATCAAAGATATACGCTCCTCGTTTTGATAGCGCTCGATTTCTTAAATGGATTAAGCTCGACACAATTTTATTTCTACTCACGTTAATTCGGTAAGTTGCCATAATAGCCTCATGTTAGTGGCTCGTTAGAGTGAATTTTCTCCAGTAACGATCGAGATAAACCTGTAAAGATTATGCGGAACACGTTGAAGTAATATCAACTTAAATTCCGAAAGTCGTATTAAAGCTGTGGTTATTTTTAGTATAAAAATGCAGCGATTGTTTTTCATATCCTGAGATACGGAAAACAAGAAAAGCGTTAGCTTTGGTTGGGAATGGAAAATGACCCAATTAGTTAACGGTTGAAGACAAGTGTTAGCGTCGGTAGATTTAAAAAGAGCAAGGTGGCATGCGACATTTTGGTATAAGAACTACTTTATATCGAACAATGCTCTGAGAGTCGTGCCTTATGCCTACCTTTTGAAACTGCTTATATTAAGAATTGGGATGAAAAAGATAAAATGGGTATTAGTTGGTCTCGTTGCGGTTAATATTGGAGTTATTTCAACATTAATTTTTGTAAAGATTAATGCAGAAGAACACCTTGAATTGGCAGCTCAACATTTAGAGCAATTGGGCATGGAAACAATTGAACACACTGTTCATGTTAATACAATTATCCCCTTTGACACTGAGATCATGGTGTTAGACCCCATTGAAGTAGAAATAGAATTAACCATTGATGAATATATTCACATAAAAGCTAACATTCCGGTTAAGGATATTATTCAAGTGCCCATAAATATGCGTGTGAAAGAAAATATTGAATTGGATACCACAATACGGGTCATGGAAAAATTAAATATTAACCTTGACACCAAAATTCCAATAGATCAGACGTTTTTGATTCCACGCGGAAAAAAAGGAAAAGGAATAAATATCCCAATTAGAGCGAGCATTCCTGTAAATCAAAATGTGCAAATTTCGTTTAATGATCCAATGAAAGTAAAGAGTACAATTGCTATTGATATTCCTGTGCAACAAACCTTAGATGTAGAGTTTCAGTTAGATGTTCCGATGGATCAAAGCGTGCCTATGCGGTTACCTCTAAAAACTACAGCCATAGTAACCTTTCGACAACCGATGAAAGTAACTGGAGAGATTCCTATTGTATTGGATATTCCCGTTGTAATCCCTTTAAGTACAACGCCAATTAAGAATTCAATGGAAAGGGTGGCTAGTGAATTGCGTAAGATTTTACCATTTTAATAGCGTTACGAACTTTTCTGAGACCCAAAAGGTCAGTCATCGTTAGATTAAAAATCCACTCGACTATTATATATAGCTTGAACTGCAGAAGTTCATCTTATTGGGGCATCAGTTAAAATGAGTTGGCTCCTTCCAATGAGAGGCATCAGTTAAAATGAATTTCTCCCGATTGCTATCGGGAGAAATTTGTAAAGTTTATGCTGAACTTGCCGAAGTAAGAAAAGAGCAATAATTACTCGGCCATCAATAAATCTTCTTGATTTTCAATAAGCAGAGTGGCCTCCATTGCTTGAGAGATATCATTAATCAAATCAATATGATTCTCTACACCGATCGATAAACGGACAAGTTTTTCAGTGATATTCATCGCTACTTTCTCCTCTGGGTTAACGTCAGCGTGAGTCATAGTCTGTGGATGCTCGGCTAAACTTTCTGTGCCACCTAGAGACACGGCCAATTTGATCAGCTTTAGATTATTCAAGAAGGCAAACGCCTCTGGCTCTCCTCCTTTTACGTCAAATGCAATCATGGCTCCAAAGGAAGAAAATTGTCTTTCTATGATTGCTTTATCACTATCAGTTCCGTGCTTTGCCATATTACCGAGGTAATAAACATTCTCAACTTGAGGATGGTTGTTTAAAAAATCGGCAACCTTCTCAGCATTGCATGCTTGCTGATCCATTCTGACTTTCAATGTTTCTAGACTTCTCATTAATAACCAGCCTGTCCATGGACCTGCCATATTTCCTAGAAACGTTCGAAGTCCTTTTACGCGTGCGATCAATTCCTTAGATCCAAGACAAGCTCCGGCAATCACATCTGAATGACCACCAATGTATTTTGTCGCTGAGTATAAAACGATATCCGCTCCATGCTTTAAAGGATGCTGCCATAATGGACCCATGTATGTATTGTCAACGGATAAGATCACGGAATGTTCTTCAGTTGAAAAATGCTTTTTTATGCGATCACACATTTCAATGTCGATCAAAGCATTCGTAGGATTTGCAGGCGTTTCAATATGAATCATCTTAATGCGATGGCCTTTCCCTTCGCGCTCGATGCGTTCAATAATGGTTTGTTCGCTATCACCTGCCATAAAACCGATTCCTTCAATCTTGAATTTTTTCAAAAAGTGATTGATGAAGTGATCTGTACCTCCATAGACAGGTTTGCTATAAAGTAGAATGTCTCCGGGCTCCATGAACTCCATCATTACCGTAGAAATTGCTGACATTCCACTTTCAAAAACGGCGCAATCTTCTGCACGGTCCCATAAACACAAGCGGTTTTCCAAAATTTCCAAATCAGGATTATTCAATCGGCTATAGATCAATCCTAATTCTTCGTCTTCGTCTTTTTCTTCTAAACCATAGGCCACTTCGAAGAAGCGTTTTCCCTGCTCAGCCGAATTGAATACGAAGGTTGATGTTTGAAAAATAGGACATTTGATGGCTCCTTCCGATAAGGAAGGTTTGTAACCGTGGCTCATCATTAAGCTTTCTGGAAACATGTTCGATGGATTCATAGCGTATATTTTGATTAAACATATTAAATCAACTGCATTTTGCGAAATGAAAAGAAAATAATACTGTGAGATGATGGATTTATCTATTTTTGTTCTGAATACGTTCCCAAATTAATCGTTTAATAGAAAAATCGACTATGAACTTAAAGCTTGATTCAACAGACAAGAAGATCTTAGAACTTCTTGCGACGAATGCAAAATTGGGTAATAAGGAAATTGCCAATGAAATAGGATTAACGATCACACCGACCTATGAGCGCGTAAGAAGATTAGAAAGAGCCGGAATTATTAAGAGTTATCGAGCAATGCTTGATCGGAAATTGATGGGCAAGGAATTGCAAGTTCATTGTCATATTTCACTCAAAGCGCATGCAACCGATTTAATTCAGAAGTTCGAGGAGAAAATCGTTGTATTAGAAGAAGTGACAGCTTGTTTTAACATTGCAGGGGATTATGATTATACACTTTATGTAGAGGTCGAGGACATGAATGCTTACCACAATTTCTTAAGAAGTACGCTTGCCGAAGTATCCAATATTGCCAATGTTCAGAGTGCCTTTGTGATGAAAGTGATGAAGGATTAGAATGGTGAACGATTACCTCATTCTTCAAGTTTATGATCCAACCAATGCACAATATTTAACAGCAGTTTAAAGTTGTTTTTCGCTTTGGGTGAATTCATCCCGATCTTTTTCCAAAAGCTCAATCCAGCAGGTAATTGCCCCGTAAACATAGCGGCTTCGCCAAAGACAACAATTCGTCCAGTACCAAATTCCATATAAGCTCCCTGAGATAGGCCAACAATAGCTTCGGCTTCCACATCCTTGATATTCTTGCGAGTTTCGGGCGAATAATGAGCGAACTCTTCGTTAAATAGGAGAATCGGGTGTGCTTCTTTTGGGATTTCAATAGCCTGACCGGTGAACGTCACAATGGAATCTACGAATTCAGATGCGTTTCTACCGTCAGTAATAATATTACTCACTAAGGTTTTGCGTTTTCGAGAGAATAAGTCAACCCCGTCATTCACGGTTTTTATAACAGATCCTTCTGAGAATGTAAACCCAAATGTGGAGGCGAGATCTTTGGAAGCAGCGCCAAAAGGCATATGATCGGCAATGAAGAATAAAGCACCTCCCTGGTTAACCCATTCTTTTAATGCTTTAATTTCACTTTTACTAAAGGCAGAGTAGACAGGGCCATTCCAGTCGTTGACATTTTTTTCATTAAGTGCATTAGAAATTACGAGCAGATCTATATTCTTTAATGTTTTGGCTGTAAATTGCTTGTCAAATGAGCAAACATCGTACCCATCCTTTTCCAAAAGGTTTGTGAAAGTAGTGTAGAGTCCGTCCTTAGTATGGAGATTATTGTGTCCTTCATCGATGTAGATCTTCGGGCCATTTTGTGTGTGCTCAGCTTTGAAGTCGGGTGAGTAGAATACATCTGGCAGAACATTCTGAACGGGGGAATTGAAAATGATGAGCAGAAGGTTGAGCAGTACAAAATTTCGGTAGTTATTAGGCGCTGCAAAACTAGGCGCTCGATCTGTCATTTTGATAAAGTAAATACTCAAAATCAACGACAACATCAGGTAAATAACTAGAGGAATAATTCCCTGCTCGAAGACCCCTGCTAGCGGTAATAGCAATACTGGAAGAACAAAAATAAAACAGACTAAATGAATAATTTTACGCCCAATACCATTGGCTTTTTTAAAATGCCTGATTAAGAAAATAGCCATAATCACAAGAATAATGAGGAACGAACACCCCACAAGTAGGATTTGATTTGGTAGCGTTCCAAGCCTAAGGAAATACGCAACGAGTAAAAGTAGGGCAGGAAGAAAAAAGAGTGATTTTGCGAATTTCATAACGTGGAATGATTAGTTAGATTGATCAATTTCCCATATAATTCTAGAAATGAAGAAAGTAACTGCTTGACAATAGGTGCATGTGTAAGAAAGCAGGTTCCCAATTTTTTTAGTAGCGATTGGATTGAAATGATTACCGAGTCATTGGCAGCAAGTAGTGAGAAACAAAAAAGCCTCAATTCGATAATGAATTGAGGCTTTTAAAAAGTTGGATATCTATTCGAAGCTCTTTATAAAGTCTTCTACCCGAAGCCAAATCGAAGCGATGCTTCTCTTACTTTATGTTCGATAAATCAGGCATGTCTCTAGCGAAAGCAGGAATTCCCGTAATATCATGTCCTGTAATTAAGAGATGAATATCATGAGTTCCTTCATAGGTTAATACCGACTCAAGGTTGGCCATGTGACGCATGATAGAGTACTCACTCGTAATTCCCATGGCACCATGAATTTGACGTGCCTCACGAGCGATATCTAACGCTATTTCGACATTGTTTCTTTTTGCCATTGATATTTGAGCAGAAGTCGCTTTTCCTTCGTTGCGCAATTGTCCTAATCGCAAGGTAAGTAGTTGCGCTTTCGTGATCTCGGTGATCATTTCAGCTAGTTTCTTTTGTATCAACTGGAAGGATCCAATTGGTACATTAAATTGAGTTCGCTCCTTGGAATAACGCAACGCTTGATCGTAACAATCCATGGCGGCACCAAGTGCTCCCCATGCAATTCCAAACCTCGCTGAATCTAAACAACTCAGTGGCGCTCCAAGTCCAGAACGACCAGGCAATATATTTGCTTTCGGTACGCGAACGTTATCGAAAATTAATTCTCCAGTAATTGATGCTCTCAATGAAAGTTTTCCATGCATCTCAGGTGTTGAGAAACCTTCCATTCCTCGTTCTACAACCAAACCGTGGATTCTTCCACTTTCATCCTTGGCCCAAACAACTGCGATATCAGCAAAAGGTGCGTTGGAAATCCACATTTTTGCACCATTCAGGATGACGTGATCTCCATCATCCTTAAAGTTCGTTGTCATTCCTGAAGGGTTTGAACCATGATCTGGCTCTGTCAAACCAAAACAACCCATCATCTCCCCGGTAGAAAGTTTCGGGAGATACTTCATCTTTTGCTCTTCGTTGCCGTATTTCCAAATTGGATACATGACTAACGAACTTTGAACAGACGCAGTTGAACGTAAACCTGAATCACATCGCTCGAGTTCTTGCATGATTAAGCCATAAGAGATCTGATCTAGTCCAGGGCCTCCATACTCTTCAGGAATATAAGGGCCGAATGCTCCGATCTCTCCAAGTCCAGCTAATAACTCCTTTGGAAATGTGCAATTCTCGAAATTCTCGTCAATGATCGGAGAAACTTCTTTCTTTACCCATGCTCTTGCAGCATCTCTAACTAGTTTGTGCTCTTCAGAAAGCAAGTCATCCATGTTGTAATAATCTGGATGAGCGTATAAGTCAGTTCTCATTTGAATGATTTTTTGTAATGACAAATTTAACTATATTTTTCTCTCACCTTGAATAAATGTCACTTTCAAGCACTAACTTTGTACAATTCTATAAGCCGATGAAATACTGCGATGAATTTTTTAGCATTTAACATAGCTCCGCTTCAAGCTCTGCCTGATGGCCTAATGCCTCGCTTCGATTCTGGAAGTACGATGATTGGTGTCCTTTTGTTTACCGCTTTCATTACAATTGCGCTCGTGCGTGTTTCACAATCGGGGGCCTATGCTTCATTAATTGTAGCAAATGGAAAAATGCAAGGACTGAGTACGTTTATTAAAGAGTCAATGCCGCTTGATAAACTAAGTTCGATCTTACTACTAGTGAATTATCTCCTGTCCGGCTCGGCGATGCTCTATTTATTCGCAATTCAAAAAGACTATAACGGAACAACAATCTGGTGGATTGTAGGGCTTCTGCCATTGCTTCTTTTTGGGTTTACGTTGCTGAGTCTATATCTTACCCGAGTGCTTGTGGGAGAGGAGAACGTCTTTCAAGAGCCTATACTTTTTAAGGTGATAGGGACACAGTTAATTGGGCTTGTTTATTTTTGTTTGGCGATCGCATGGATGTTCAATACGAATTACTCCACGGTGTTCATTAATCTCATGATTTTCACATTTATTATTGAGTCCTCAATTCGAATAATAAAGAGCGTATTGCTAGTTTCCAGCAAGCATGTGCCTGTGTATTATATAATTTTGTATTTTTGCACCCTCGAAATTCTACCACTCTTGATTGCATACTATGCTCTAAGTCAGAATTTCGTGGCGTAAGAATTGAATTAAATACTGGAACAATTGGCAGTAAAGACAATATTGGTTTCACAACCTAAACCCGATGGAGCAAAATCTCCATACTTTGATTTAGCGGATAAGTATAAATTGAAGATCGATTTTAGATCGTTCATTCATGTTGAAGGGATTGGTGCGCAGGAATTTAGAACTCAGAAGATTAATCTAACAGAACATAGTGCTGTAATTTTAACATCAAAAAATGCGGTTGATCATTACTTCAGGATCGCTGAAGAAATGAGATTTGAAGTGCCCGATTCGATGAAGTATTTCTGTATATCAGAAGCAGTAGCCTACTATCTTCAAAAGTATGTTGCTTACAGAAAACGTAAAATATTTTTTGGTAAACAGACTATAATTGACCTCATAGACGTATTAAAAAAGCATAAGAAAGAGCAATTTTTGCTTCCGTGTGCTGATCGATTGAGAGAAAAAATACCAACAACACTTAGCGACAACAACCTTAATTTTACAAAGGCCGTACTTTACCGTACAGTTGCTTCTGATCTATCAGATCTAGAAAATGTGTATTATGACATGCTTGTTTTCTATAGTCCTGGTGGAGTGGAATCCTTAATGAAAAACTTCCCTGAATTCAAGCAAAAGACAACTGTGATTGCTGCTTTCGGGCCAACAACCTCTAAAGCGATTGTTGACAATAAACTTCGACTCGATTTGCATGCTCCTCAACCAAACGCACCTTCAATGACTGGTGCAATTGAGAATTTTGTCAAAGGTCAGAAGAAAATGGAGAAATAAACGACCCGCACATACTTTATTGGCGCTATCATAACGATAGCGCCTTTTTTATTTCTGGAAGTATGGATTTAATACCGGTACTGGCATTAGACGAAATCCTAATAAAATCTTCAGGGACTGAAAGTGATTCAGCATTTGGGTCGATAATATACTTCAAACGAGCGTGCTGAGCAGCATGAACAAGCCCGGCCGCGGGGTGGACTTGTAAGGAAGTGCCTATCACAATAAGTATGTCGGCGCGCATAAGTATGTCTGCCGCCTCATCGTATGCCGGAACACTTTCTCCGAACCAAACGACATGAGGACGCAGTTGAGAACCTTCAGGACAAACATCTTTTTCGGTTAATTCCCACCCTTCGATGCGATAATAGGCGGATTCCTGATTTGTTCCCGAACTCTTAGCATAACGAATATTTCCATGAAGATGATGTACGTGGCTGCTTCCGGCTCGTTCATGGAGGTCGTCGATGTTTTGAGTTACCACGTGTGTTTTAGCCATCGATTCAAGTTTACCAATCACCATATGAGCCTCGTTAGGAGTTGCATCAATGATGGTTTTGCGACGTTCATTGTAAAACCGTGTTACTAGGGCCGGATCCTTCTTCCAAGCATCCGGTGTTGCTACATCCTCAATCCTGTGATTTTCCCATAAACCATCGTTACCGCGAAAAGTCTGAATTCCACTTTCTGCGCTCATTCCAGCACCTGAAAATATAACTATTGTATGATTCTCTTCCATTTATCAATGTTTTAGGGTTTCAATAGTGGGTTAATATAACTAGTAAACTTGAAGTGAAGTAAAAGTAACTAGAATATGGTAAATACGTTTAGACCACTAAACGAATAGACTAACGTATATTGCCTCAAGTACGAGTGTTCTCGCTTGGTTCAAACAATATTTATTAATCGATGTTGGGGTTCATATCACTACTTAATTTGAGCCGTATTTTAGAGAATTGAACGGGTAAATAAAACCTGAGCGCAAAAGGAATCCAAAGATAAATCGTTTTACCTGTCAATCTTTGAACTCTTTCAGAGACAAAAGAAGTAATTTGGACATGATTAATAATTAAAAACTTACAAAATGAAAAGACTTTACACTTCGGCAT
>JBLHPQ010000094.1:0-12379 GCA_047624355.1 Flavobacteriaceae bacterium
AGTAGTAGTTTCTGCAGAAAAATTCACGAAACATTTATCTCGAATTAGTCGATATTTCGATATGCTTTCAAGCTCCTTCACAATTATGGGAGATGGAATGGACGTTGATCAGTACATGAAATTCAGGGACACACTAACACCGGCCAGTGGATTTCAAAGTGCTCAATATCGTAAAATCGAATTCGCATCAACAGAGCTAATCAACTTAATTGATTATCGCTTTCGTGCTACTATCGACCGCGACACCCCCTATGAATATGCCATGGAAAATCTCTACTGGCAAGCCGCTGGAGTGGACCATAAAACGGGAAAGAAAAATGCACTGCTCACAAACTTTGAAGACAAGTACTCGAAAGAGTTCATCGGCTTCATGAAAGAATACAATACGATTAATCTATGGACAAAATTCAAAACATTGCCTCTTGAAGATCAGAAGAACATTGAATTGATCAATGCGATGCGTCACTATGATCATACGGTAAATGTTAAATGGGTAATTCATCATCTTGATGCCGCAAAAAAGTACCTCAACAGCGGAACTGAAAGCGCAGCAGCTACCGGAGGATCGGAGTGGCAAAAATACATGCATCCGCGCTATCAAAGAAGGATTTTCTATCCAGAACTTTGGTCTGAAAGTGAATTAGAAAATTGGGGAGTAACAAATATCGAAGGGCATGAAACTGTAGCAAATGCAGATTCATTACCTTTGTTCAAAGCATAGAGCACATGGTACAGGTTGGAATTATTATGGGGAGCACATCGGATCTTCCAATTATGCAGGACGCCGCAGACATTCTCGACGAATTAGGCGTAGGTTATGAACTAGATATAGTTTCAGCGCACCGAACACCCGAAAAGATGTTTGAATATGCCAAGACAGCGCACAAACGAGGACTTAAGGTTATTATAGCGGGAGCAGGAGGTGCCGCACACTTGCCAGGAATGACAGCGTCCATGACGCCACTTCCGGTCATTGGTGTACCCGTAAAATCTAGAAATTCAATTGATGGATGGGATAGTATCCTTTCAATATTACAGATGCCGGGAGGAATTCCTGTCGCGACTGTGGCGCTAGATGGTGCAAAAAATGCCGGGATATTGGCTGCAAAAATCATTGCTTCATCAGATCCAGAATTGTTAGAGCGTATGCTGCAATACATGGAAAGCATGAAGGAAAAAGTACTAGAAGGAGCTAAGAGTATCCAAAAATAACGCACCGAGTTTCACAGGATAAGTTTAGGAATCAAAGGATTAGTATTCTTTGGCTTTAAATTTGATACTTGTTCATTATCTTTACATTAAAAAATTGAAAGACGCTATGAAATCTTTATTCATCCTTTTCGCATTTGTATTACTGTCCGTTTCGAACGCTCAGAGCCAAACGGCTTCTAAGAAAATGATCACAAAAACCATTAAAGTATATGGAAATTGTGGCATGTGTAAGACAAAAATAGAAAACAAACTCTCCTATACTGCTGGGGTAAAATACGGTGAGTGGGACATAGAGAGCAAGATGCTTACAGTAAAGTTCAATCCTTCAAAAGTAAGCTTGGAAGACATCAAGAAAGCGCTCGCTGATACAGGATATGACAGCGACACTCATCGAGCAACCGACAAGGCATATAATGGCCTGCATGGCTGCTGTAAATACGAGCGTCCGAAAGACTAACGCTAGCCACACCTCTCCCAATCATGATCAACTTAGTCCACAAGAATTAATGTTAAGATTTGAAGTCGTTCTGGCGATATTCTGCCTAACATTAAGCGCTTGTAGTGACCGTTATGAATTCTCTCAAGACACCATTTCAATAGATTGCGGAGCCGAAATTATTAGTGATGATCAGCTAGTTGCCGGAGATTATGAACTTGGTTCTATCGAGTCGCGCACCTCAAAAAAGTCACGAACAGGATCTTACAGCCTAGGATTAAACGCTGAAAAGCCAGAAGGATTCATCCTTCAAACCAAAAACATCGTGGCGGGATCAGTATTCATCATATCCGTATGGAAAGAGCTCTCTAGTGAAGGCGGTCAAATAAAAATTTCGGGAGATGGCGATGAAGGCGGGCTATTGGAACAAAACAATATCATCACGAAAAAAGCAGATGGTTGGGGACTGATTGAGCTACACTTTACGGCCTTTAAAAATTATGATGAACTCACTATCTCCGTCACAAACACACTCGAAAAAACCGTCTATTTTGATGATTTTTCCATCCGTGGGTATTTCAATGCCAAAATAAAGAACACCACTCAGGATGCCCTTCGCATAGAATTATCGGAATCAGCACTTGATAGTCTGAGCACTTTTCGTGAAGAAGCATTGATTAGAGGAGTCATTTCGAGTGATCAAAAACGTTACTTGAAAGGAACCTTAACCATAGATGGTGAAGCGATACCAATGAAATGTCGTCTTAAGGGTGATTGGTTAGATCATGTTGAAAGCAATAAATGGTCACTAAGAATAAAAGTTCTTGGGAATAATGCTTACAAAGGACTCAAGAGTTTCTCTATTCAAAATCCATCGACACGTTCTTTCTTAAATGAATGGTATGCGCACAAATTGTTTGAGCATGAAGATGTCCTGACTACGACATACACTTTCATTCCAGTAATCATCAATGGTGTTCAGAAAGGGGTTTATGCGCTTGAGGAACATTTTGATAAACAGTTATTAGAGAGTCGAAACCGCCGAGAAGGCCCCATCGTTAAATTCGATGAAAATGGATTATGGCAGCAACATGAGGTCGAAACGAAAGAACATATTTTCTATAATTTACCAACGCTGCTCTCCGCTGACATCAAACCTTTTAAAAAAAACAGAACCTATAAGTCTGAGATCTTAAGCCAATCCTTCAAAGTGGCACAAAGTCATATGGATCGCTATCGAAACCATGATGCCGCGGTTGAGGAATATTTCGATGTAGATGCCGCTGCAAAGTTTTTAGCTCTTTCGGATGTTATCAATGGAAAGCATGGATTGATATGGCATAACCAGCGGCACTATTTGAATCCAATTACAAATAAATTGGAGCCCATTGCATTCGATTGCTACGAAGAACTGGATCATGCCTCGAAAGATGTAACGCTTATAGGAACTGAATGGGTAGAAAATCGAAATTACAATTTAGCACAGGCACTCCTATCAAATGATGCGCTGAACAATGCCTATTTAAGGTATTTAAAGGAGTACTCTTCCGAGGCGTATATTTCTCACATCACTGATAGCCTTCGGACGCAAATAAGTAAACTCACTGCTCTGCTCAGCGCTGAATATCCCTACTACAAATTTGAAAAGTCCTTCTTTACCTCAAATGCTGAACAGGTCAAATTGGCGATTCCAGATTTCGAGAAGCTACGTACTGATGTCCCTAAAGAACTCAGCATTGATAAAGGAAGCTATGACGTGCTGCCAAAGAATGTCTTGTTTACGGATATCGCTCTGAAAGTAAAAACCATCTTACGAGACTCTTTGCACACTGAACTTTCGTTTGAAAATTATCACAGTTCCAAACTAAAACTCATCGGGTATCGATTAAAGAAAAATGATTCACTCATCTATTTCAAAGAGGCAATTGACATTGATCCATTTAGTTCATCTACTCAATCGGTTTCACATACATTTCTTGAGAAGCCTTCAAAAATAATCTATCGCGCACATAACTGTGGTAGGAAAACGTTTACTCAAAAGGTCAGTAAGTGGTCACCACCGTTTATGCGCCAAGCTAGAGATGCCGTAAACGCTGCGCTTTCAATCCTTAAGAAGGGAAATCAATGGGTTGTTCCTCAAGGTAGACATACAATCTCCAATGACCTCACCGTACCGAAGGGAGTTACGCTGATCATCAACGCTGGAACCAGTTTCGATCTCACTAAAAATGCGGGTATCATCTCTTATTCTCCTGTCCAGATGAACGGAACAGCAGCAAGTCCGATTAAATTTTATTCCTCAGATTCAACCTCTTCAGGAGTATCGGTATTACTAGACGAAGGAGCTTCTAACCTAGAATATGTCAATTTCGACAATTTAGCCTCAATGAATAGATCCTATTGGAGATTGACAGGTGCTTTCACTGCCTATGGTGGCGAGATTACACTCTCTAATTGTAGGTTTAGCAATAACAGAAGTGAGGACGCGATCAATATTATCCGTTCCAAATTCACGATGACTGATTGCTACATTGGCCATACTTTTTCCGATGGGTTGGACGCCGATTTTTGCCAAGGATCAGTCTTCTCATCCAGCTTTGAAATTATTGGAAACGATGGCTTGGATTTTTCTGGAAGTGACGTCCAGATCGAAGGATGTACGATTATCAATCCAGGCGACAAAGGCATTTCTGGTGGTGAGAAATCAAGCTTGGTCGTAAAATCCTGCACGATTGAAAATGCACAAATCGGTATTGCCTCAAAAGATTTATCAATAGTCACCATCTCTGATATCTCATTGACAGGATGCCATTACGGATTTGCTGCTTATCAAAAAAAGGGGGAGTATGGGCCTTCAGAATTATCCGTTAATTCTATATTAAAGTCAGGCTATCGCTACCGATCATTGCTTCAACGAGACTCTGAAATGATCTATCTTGGGAAGCGGTTTTATGGAAAGCAAACCATTGATCCAGAAATGTTACTGTAGGATTAGATGTGCACTAATAAAGAAGGTATTTTTCTCGCATAATCTTGAACTTATCTAAATCTTCTTTCCACGAAGCACGAATAGTTTCTTCTGAAGTTCCAGCGGCTAACTGCTTAGCCAGCGCGCTATTTCCAGCCAATCCATTGAATGCTTTTTGCCTGTCGATGAACGTCTTCCCTTTTAGGAGCTTGCTCGCATTTAATAAGAGACTTAAGTCAAATTTAGATACACGTTTGTTGGAGTCGTTGTTCAAATTATAACCATGGCATAAACGTCCTTTCAATTTCGGATTTTTAGAACCCGGGCCAGATTCAGGTGTAAAAGAGAATTCCGTTTTAGGGAAACCTGGGTGACCATAGCGCTCAAATGGGCCGTCAGTGCCACGGCCAACACTTACGGTAGTAGCTTCCAATAAGCACAAACCAGGATAAAGTTGAATCGACACATCAGAGCGAAGGTTGGGCGAAGGTGCAACGGGTAAAGAATAGTGCATTTCTCTCCAGTAATTCTGACACGCAATGACAGTAAGATCACATTCGACATCATTTTTCAACCATTTCTCACCATTGATCATTTGACCATACTCTCCTATCGTCATTCCATAGACAATTGGCACTTGATGCATTCCGACAAATGATTTATACGCTAACTCCAGCACTGGACCATCAACATAATGTCCATTAGGATTTGGTCTATCTAGAAGAATTAATGGAATACCCGCTTCGGCGCATGCCTCCATTATATAATGTAAAGTTGATATGTAGGTGTAAAATCGAACACCTACATCCTGGATATCAAACACCATAATATCGAGTCCTACCAATTGCTCCTTCGTTGGTTTTTTATTGGATCCATAGAGCGAAATTACCGGAAGTCCTGTTTTGACGTCTTTTCCATTCGCTACAATTTCGCCTGCGTCGGCTGTTCCACGAAAACCATGTTCGGGCGAAAATACGCGTTGCACATCAATACCTAGTGAGACTAATGAATCTACTAAATGTGTTTTTTCAATCAATGAAGACTGATTCCCAACAATGCCGACTTTCTTACCTTCTAAGGCGGATACGTACTGGTTCGTCCGTTCGGCTCCAACAAGAAAGGGTGCGGCAATAATTTTTTTATCTAGCTCTTTGGGATTATTTAATTCGATATCGTTGTCAGAACCATACCCACAGGATAATATCAAAAAAATGAAAATACTTTTTAGGCACAAAACCTTTATGTATTTTAGCCGAAAAGCTCTCGGTATATTGGCATTCGAATATTTCATATCTAAAAAAACGCTCAAGAGTGTAGTACAAGGTAAGAAAGTTTCTAAACCGATCGTACGCATCTCCATTATTAGTATTGCACTTGCAGTCATCGTAAATTTAATCACGATAGCTGTTGTAACTGGTTTTCAGCAAGAAGTACGCCAAAAAGTTACCGGTTTCGGATCTCACATCTTTATTATGGAGGCAGGGGAGAATTCAGTCTTTGAAAGCGCCCCAATTCGGCGAGACCAGGCATTTCTAGCAACCTTAAAAAATGATCCTGGAATTGCTTCGGTGAACGTGGTAGGATATAAGCCTGTGCTATTCCAATCAGACGAACGCGAAACTACTTATACACTTCCAAATGGTCAGGATACTACCGAATTCCAATATCAAGTCCATGGTGCAGTAATAAAAGGAGTCGATTCAACATTCGATTGGAAGTTCTTCAAAAAACATTTATTGGAGGGGGTAATTCCAGATTTCAGGGAAGACTCCTGTTCGAATCATATTGTAATATCGAAGCGGCTATCCAAAGACCTCAATTTCAAAATTGGGGATAGAATCAGCGCTTTTTTCGTAAAAAACAATCCTGTTAAATGGAAGTTTAAGATCGCGGGAATTTACGAAACGGGATTAGAGGAATTTGATAAACAAATCGTATTAGGTGACCTTGGGAGTGTTCAAGAGCTGAATGATTGGGGCATTCAGGTATCTCTTGAAATTGCCGATACTATCATCGATGAACAGATTGTCATAAAGGCAAATGCTTCAGGAGGAAATGGAAACTTGCGCTACAACTTTGGTAATGGCTTTGATAGCTATTATGGATTCGCACTATGTCCGAACAAGGATACGCTCATTCGTGTTATTGTAAGTGATTACTGGTCAGACATTAGCGCTCCAATTTCTGAAACAACTCTTCCTGATACGGCGTATCTTAAAATAACTGTCGAGGGTGATTTAACTTCTCGATGCGTTTTTAAATTGAATGAGTTTGATGAGCTCGATCGAGAATATCTTTCTGAGGACGGACGTAAATTTGCTATCACTGACGGAGCCAAACGGGTAACATGTGAACTTAGAGAAGGAACCGGAAGTTCTCATAACTATGTAGGAGGATTTGAGATCACGGTCAAGAAATGGGACGATTTAGAAGCTGTTATGGCGCGCGTAAAAGGAGAGGTTCATATGATCCCCACTCCATTTGGAGAGTTAGTGAAGTCAACGAGTATCATGGAAAACCAACCTGATATCTTTATGTGGCTTGGCTTCTTGGATATCAATGTTATAATTATTCTTACACTGATGATTCTGATCGGCATCATTAATATGGGCTCTGCGCTACTCGTCTTAATTCTAATTCGCACCAATTTTATTGGAATGATGAAGGCGATGGGTGCAACGAACTGGAGTATTCGAAAGATTTTCTTGTATCAAGCCGCTTTCTTGATCGGTCGCGGGATGATTTGGGGGAATATTATTGGTGTCGCTTTATGTTTAATTCAACAATCCACCGGGATCATTTCCTTGAATCCTGAAGTTTATTACCTGACGCAGGTTCCGATCGAATTAAATTTTTGGCACTGGCTGATACTGAACGCTGCTACACTCGTGGTATGTCTATCTGCGCTGATTGTTCCAAGCATTGTGATCACGAAGATTAATCCTGTGAAGGCGATTAAGTTTGATTAGTTAGATATTACATGAGACCTTCTGTTCTCGATACATCTAACTATTCGTAAACTCATAGATAGAAATCGAACTGACAGGTTGATGTTAGCGAAGTAGGAAACAAACAAATGATCGATTTATACTGAATCTAATCGAAAAGGCATAGCCGGACTCCCATCTATCCACACTTAAAATTTCGGGCTAAACTTATCATTCCGTCCAAGCATGAACGTCATAACTAGCTCGTGTCCACCTGCGTTGTATTTATACAATGTAGTAGTGCTAAAGTCGAAAGAATAGCCAATTTTAAAAACATTGGAAACGTAAAGTCCTGCGCCGAGAACGACAGCTGCATTATGACGATAAGTTGCACTTAACCAATAGCGATCATTGAACTCGAATTGACCGCTTACATCAACCGATACTGGAGCTCCTTTCACGTGTTTTACTAAAATTGATGGACTGATTACCATTCGCTGCTTTCGAAGTTTGATGTGATACCCCCCTGTCACATGGAGATGTATTCTCGGATCATAATTAAAGTCACGGCTTCCAAATTGGACAAGGTCCTTGGTAAGGTTATTCGCTGCGACTCCAAAGAAACCAAGTTTACCATAGAAATACAATCCTGCGTCTATATCCATGGTGTTTTGTCCGCCTTGATTTGAGATCGAATGGTCATACGTTTGATCAAAAACTCCTGTGTTTGTCAATACGCTTAGAACTTGTCCTTTATCAGCCATAAACGATCGATTAGAGAGTCCTGCACTCGCGCCAAATGATAATGAATACTCTCTTGACAGTGGGATATGGATGGCGTAAGTCCCCATAAATTTAAACTGCCGAAACGGGCCATATTGATCCGCCAAAAGTTGTGCTCCAAAAGCATGTGCCAATTTCCCCCGTCTCACAAATGGATGTTTCACCACACGATTATTACGCTTCACCTTACCAAAGGTTCGTTTCATGGAGGAGCCCTTCAGTTTATCCAACGGTGCGGCAAAATATAAATAAGAAGTCTTTGGTGCATCCTGAATGCCCAACCATTGCGCTCTACCTCCAAGCGAAATCCCAAGGAAATCGAAGACTCCTGTAGCGCCAGGGTTTACCATGTATTGGTTTTGCAAATACTGACTATACTGAGGAGTCTGCTGTCCAAATGATTGAAAAGCAACGAAAAAAAGAAAAAATGCTATTAAACGAAACATGATTCAAAGTTACGTAGATTTCCAGCTACAGCCAAGAAAATGGTCTGCGCAACGTAATCTAGTTTTGGTTCTGATTGCAATTTGACTACTCGGTTGTTAACTTCACAAATTGGAAGGGCTCGTACTTACTTCGGTTCTCAGCGTCTTCTCCGTATTCGGGACCTTGGACTGAAGAAGATACCACAACAACGGTTACTTTTCCTCTCCATTTATCCTTTCCATCAAAATGAGCAACAAGATCATACTTCAAATTATTTCCACGTAATTTTGCAAGTTCATCATTGGATGCATAGGCTTTCGTAGGAACGGTTGAAGCAGATGAAACTACTTTAATTGTAATTTTTTCACGGCCATCCTTTATTTGAGACTCAATCGTTTTGATGAACTTCTTTAGATCACCTCTGGACATTTTGAGTTTGTTCCTGTTATATCCAAAAAAGTGTTGAAAGTCTAAATTATCATAGTCAGATATGATCACTGGTTCAATTTCCAAAGGTGGTTCATTGATCGTAACAGGAACATCGGCAATTTGGCCTACTGCATCCGTTACACGCACAGTATAATCACCTTTCACCAAACCTATTGGATCTTCGGATGAAGTGCCATTAGACCACGTATAGGCAAATGGCCCAACCCCGCCTGTGACTGTTAAATCAATACTTCCGTCAGTGCCTCTATATACAGAAACGTCTGTTCCAATTGCACTTGCTTCGAGTGGCGGAGGTGATAAAATCAATGCTGAGTAGATGTCACTTCTTTCACCATCGCGATTACTTGACCAGTAAGCCTGATCGCCTGAGAAAGAAAAATAAGCATCAAATTTAGAAGAGTTAACAGAGTTCCCAAGATTTTTTGGTGCACTCCAATCAGACCAACTTCCTTTCTTTACTGAGTAAAAAATATCAGCGTTCCCTTCTCCACCATAACCGTTACTTGAGAAATAGAGTGTATCCAAACTTGGAACTAAGAATGGAGAAATTTCAAATCCTGCAGAATTTATTGCGCTTCCCATGTGCAATGGAGCTGTCCAGTTTCCGTTTTCTTTTAAACTAACATATAGGTCTTCTTCACCTTTAGAGTTTGGACCATTGTATGAAATGACCAATACGTCCTCAGAAGGAGACATATAAAAACCATAAAAAGTTCCACCAATAATTAATCCAGGTATATTCAAGGCTTCAGGGCTCGACCATCCATTTCCGTTTTTCCTAGAAACAGCAATCCCCTTAACGGTGTCCTTTTTACCTTCATAGGCATTAATAAGATAGATAGCATCTCCACTACGACTCATCCCAACAACAGCATTATTGTATTTGTTATTGAAGGTCTTAACTAGCTTACAATCCGAATAGTTGCCTAACGAATCCTTTGCACTTGACCAAACATCTTGATCTTCAAATCCACCTCTGTTATTTTTGTCAAATGTTCTAACAAAATAAAGTAAAGAGCTGTCTTTAGAAAAGATGGGAATACTTTCCTCGGATTCCAGATTATTGATTGTCCCTCCCACTTTTTGTGGTTCGGTAACTTTCCAGAATTGAGCTGATGAGAAAAGACTTACTCCCGTGAAGAGAGCGAATAATGTGATTTTTTTCATGCCGTTAATTATCTTCCGATCATAATTCCAAGGACCAATTCATGGCCACCAGAGGTGTAATTCGATAAACTAGAAATATTGAAGTCGTAGGAATAGCCAAATTTAAATCGGTCGCTAACATTCAGTCCTAGCATCCCAACTACAGCGTCTTCATGACGGTAACTTACACCAAACCAAAGCCATTCTTTGTACTCAAGTTGCAGCGTTCCGTCAACTGAAATTGGCGCAGGACTTAAGTACTTGGCCAATATCGATGGCATCAAGGTTAGGTTTTCCGTAATTGGAAATTTATATCCAGCGGTAAGCTGAAAATGTGGTTTTGTATCAAAGTTTGTTGTCGTATTTCCGAAACGAACCAAGTCTTGCGTGATTTGATCAGCAGATATTCCTACAAATAATTCATTCGAATAAAAATACATACCAAGCCCGAGATCCATCGTGTTCTGCGCTCCCTGATTAGCAACGAATTGATCGTAAGTGGCATCTACTGTACCCGAACCAGTTATCGCTGTGAGTACTTGCGCTTCATCCCTTAGAAACGACCTATTAGATACGCCAAGATTAGTTCCGAATGATAAATTATAGCCTCGCGCTACTGGTAGATGCACAGCATAAGTCACAGCACCTCTCAATGTTCGAAATGCACCGTATTGATCTGCAACGAGCATTCCACCCAGTGCATGCTTGAGTGTTCCTGTACGAATTTCGGGATTTTTAAATGCCCCTGCACTCGTTCTTATTGATGGGTTATGTCGAACGCTTGAATTAGGCAATACGCTTGAAGCATATAGGTAAGATGATTTGGGCGCATTGTCTATTCCAACCCATTGCATTCGCCCTCCTAAAGTAATGTCTAGAAAGTCATAAACTCCAGCTGCAGCGGGGTTTACCATGTATTGATTCCTGTGGTACTGACTAAACTGAGGAATTTGTTGTCCAAAGCTAAAAGTACTAAGGGAAAGTGCAACTATTGCAAGTGATTTCATAAGCATTCAACAAATTACGAAAGAAATTCCACTTTACACAAAAAGTTAGCTCGATTCCCCTGTAATTATCAATAAATATCTTACTCTGAACTAAGTTCTACAAACTGAAAAGGGCCATATTTCGACTCTTTTTGTGCATCTTTTTCATAATTAGGACCTCCAACAATCACAGAAATAATTTCAACTTTAACTTTGTCTGAAATTCCTTTTGCTTTGAAATGATCCGTTAACAGTGTTGCCATGTTGTCAGCTCGAGTTTTTGCTAATCGATCATTCGTTCTAAATGTCCTGGTCGGCACATTTGAGGCTGAAGAAGTGATTTTCACTTCGACAATTCCACTTGACTTTGCAACTTGGCCTTCAACAGCGGAAAGGAACTCATCTAGCTTTGCACGATCATCGTTCAACTTATTCTTGTTGTATCCAAAAAAGTGTTTGAAGTCAAGTTTTGAAATCAATGGAGGTCCAGGTTCACTAATCGGCACAACCACCTCAGCAATCTGTCCAATATAATCTGTTACTACAACTGTATATTCTCCTTTAGGAACGTTCTGTGGATCTTCTATCTTCATCCCATTTGACCATGCATAAGCATACGGAGGAACACCTCCTTCTGGAGTTAGATCGATTCGTCCATCCGTTCCTTCGAATACCGTAACGTCAGTTCCTGTTGCACTTGCAAATAATGCTGGAGGTGTAAGAAGCGTTACCATATAGATATCACTTAATTCACCATCACGGTTACTTGACCAATAGGCTTGAGTGCCAGAATGAGTAAAGTATGCGTCAAATTTCGGTGAGTTAATTACATCGCCCAAATTCTTTGGTTTAGACCATTGATCCCATCCACCTTGTTTCACAGAATAAAAAATATCTGCATCACCGTAACCGCCATGTCCATCACTAGAGAAAAATAAAGTATCTCCGTTATCCGACAAAAAAGGAGAAATTTCAAAGCCTGTTGTGTTCACAACATTCCCCATGTGGATAGGAGCACTCCAACCACTGCCTTTTCTTGTACTTA
>JBLHPQ010000095.1:0-11879 GCA_047624355.1 Flavobacteriaceae bacterium
TCGAGCGGATAAGTTTTGATGTACATGGAATAAGGTGTCTGAAGATTGAACATAAGTGAAATGGATCCCATAACTGGTAATTGTCTTATCATCGATCTTAAATAATCCCTGTTGTCCACGATTTTTGGCGTGATAGCCCTTTGAACTAGATGTCCCACTCAATTGAGGGAGTATTACTAATTCTTCCGTATGAACTGTTCCTATTTCTTTCCCGAATTCACCTTCATAAAAAACATCTCGTCCGGTTTTTGCTCCAAGGTAGATGCACATGATAAGGCCAACAATCCCGGTAAGAAAAATTAGCAGTAGACTCAATTTTGCCCATTTGTTTCGAATGCGGAAGACTAAAAGTGTTCCCAGGAGAAGTAAGAAGGTAATTGCACTTATCGACAACATTAAACCTCCAATCCACGCTAGATTGACGTCACTAGTACTTGGAAGGATGAGTGCACCAACATCTGTGATGGACAATAGATCGCCGTCAGCGATTACTGGAATAAAATCAAAACCACCGACTATAATTACCACAAACGTAATCAACCAACTAAGTCCCCAAAGGATTAGGATGACTCCAGCAATCGTTGAAAGAATCCTCGCACCGCGAGAAACAGTCTTCTTGTAATTGTCGTTATCACGCATTTTACTGCTGAAGTTTTTTGTTCCTTCTTTAAACCGATCGGTAGCGTTTCCAACTTCCTCCTTTACACTGTCTACTGTGATGGGTCGACCTTTCATACGCAAACGATCGATAGTCGTTTTTGCTTTAGGTACGATGATCCAGAGAATCAAATAAAGCGGAAATCCAAAGCCTGCAAATAGGAAGAGCACAACAAATATCGCTCGTATAATTACAACGTCAAGATTGAGGAAACCTGCAATTCCCTGACAAACTCCGCCAATAATGGAATTGTCTGTATCTCGATAAAGTCGTTTGTCTGAATCTGTTTTCTTTGATTCTGTTTTCTGACCTTCAGCGTAATCGGAATCTTCGTCAATGTAGTCAGATGGATCCCCTAAATTGGCTAAAATCTCGTTGATGTCCGATAATTCAATCACTGTTTTACTATCGCTGAGTTTCGTTGAGCAGAGCTCGGCAATCCGCAACTCGACGTCTTCAATGATCTCCGAGCAGCCTGATTCATTTCGTAAGGTAGTTGTTAGACGATCCAAGTAGTCCTGCAAGAGCTCATACGCATCCTCCTCAATTAAGAAGTTGATCCCTTTGATGTTTACTGATACTGTCTTTTTCATTTTTTGTCGGTTTGAGTGATGGTGTGTACGGCTTTGTTCAAGTCGGCCCAGGTGGTACCTAGTTCGTCCAAAAATGCTTGCCCCAGTTTAGTGATTGAATAATATTTTCTCGGTGGACCAGAAGATGATTCTTCCCAGCGATAGGTGAGTAGTTCTGAATTCTTCAATCGAGTTAGCAGAGGATACAGTGTTCCCTCAACAACAATCAACTTTGCACCTTTTAACGTTGTAATGATTTCTGAAGGGTATGCCTCATGTTCACTTAAAATCGATAGAATACAGAACTCGAGAATGCCCTTTCGCATCTGTGCCTTGGTATTTTCTAATTTCATATTCGACTATTAGTTTATACAAAGATACATGTAAAAGATTGTATTATGCAATACATAGTACTGTATATGTTTTAATTATCAATGACAACTCGAATGAATTAGGTGTTGTATCTTAATGATAGAAGGGGGTGAAGATAAAATGTTAAAAAAATTAAATTCCTCAGAATAGAAAGCAGAATCCTATAGAATTGATTGATTTACCATCCGTAAAACTATCGAGGGTGTAACGATTGAATACATTTTTACTGGAACTTTATTGTCGTAATGCATTATGATAGCGAATAGACGATCTGTAAATTGCTGAGTTTATTCATTTACTTAAATGCGCGCTTACCTCCGTGTGATTATTTCGAACCTTTAAGGTTAGTTACTAGAGACGATTACTATTCTCTGAGCAATAGGGGTTCGACTCGTGCTATTTAATACTAGAATGTATGTTCCGTTAGCCGTTCCTACCGGAACTTCCATTGAGTCTTTAATATTCGAAATACGGTGTACTATTTGACCATTTTGAGAATACAGCTGAGCATCCCAGCCTTCAGCTGGTGAATTATAGAAATGGATTATACCATCCTCAACAAGTGTATTTATTATTACTTGTTGTTCAGGTTTATCCAATAATAAGAGATTTAAATACTGTGGATCATAGACATGGATGAGCGCACCATGTCGTTCTCCTTGACGTCTCGTTTCTCCACAAATCAACTTGCCTCCAGAAAATGCTGGGATAATATCAAAACCTATGTCAATGGATTCAAACCCGTAAAAGGATGTTGATAGAATGGTTCCAATGGTATCAGCTACTCCTACGATAATATCATTGGTTAGATTGGCAGCGTTCCAGCCATATCCGGTAAAATAGAATTGATCATCATTTATTGGTGACAAATCAAATCCAGTCTCGGCGTTATTAGTATACGGCAGGTAATGAGTGGGTGAGATCGCTCCAGAAGCAGTGTCAGCGCGCGTTATGAATGGGTCATAAAAAATGGTCGCTGCAGTAGATGATTCTCCAGTAATCCAGAGTTCATCATTCATCAGTTCTAGGTTTTGACAGCCAGTATTATAGGGTGTAATAACTGTATCGCACCATCTTTGATCGCCGGACATACTGTATGAAGCTACAAAAAAACTATAATCGAAATTTGATTTTTGCTTGTCATTTGTGACATAGAAATTGTTGCCATCGCTAACTACATCCTGAGCGTACGAATTTTGAATCGTTTTAAATTCTTTACGCCAAATTTCGGCCCCCGAAGTGTCTAATACCCACATAAAAGCATTGTTGTTTCCGTTAATGAGGTCAGAAATATATCCGACTGAACAAATTTTCCCGTTGGCTGCAGTAATCCCTCTGAAACTAGTCTCCTTGGGAAGTTCATCCAAAATGGCACGCCAAATCAAATTACCCATAAGATCAATTTTTAGTACCAATCCTGAGGATAATCCTGAGAGTGAATCCCATCTCTGTCCAGTGAGGTATAAATGTTGGTCGAAATAGACCATATCGAACGTATACTCAGAATGAGGGCTCTGATATACCACACTCCATTGTTCAACACCAAATTGATCAAAGAGGTATAATATGGGCTCCGCCTTAGCTGCGTCATCTTCCTGGAAACCGCTAACATAAATCGTAGAGTCTGTATGCTGATAAATACCTCCACCCTGGGTAGCATGAAGTGTGTCCCCGAATTGAACAAAGAATCCCTGACCAAAAACGTTTATACTCAACAGTATTAAAGATGCGGCAATAATATATTTAGTAAGTGTCATTTTGTCTTCTATGAAGGCACTAAGATATTAAACTTATAAGAAGCTTTAATTTCGCATGAAGTGTTGGGCAAGATCAATGCGTGTTTCGCAACCTAATTAGCGATCCAATACTTGCTCATTGAATTTTCTCATCGCTACGCAGTAGGCCATCGTTTTTCCATTAGAATGTAACTTGATAATCGCGACAACTTCTTGTATTAACTCAGGATGGCGTTCCATAAATTGAATAAGAAGGTAGATAGAATAAACCTGGACGGCTACTTTATTTTCATAGTTCTTGATGAAGCCCAGAAGTAGCTCTATGAACGCTGTTTCACGGTACGCTGTTATTTGAAGTTGATTGATGGAATTAGTGACGTTGCGCAGTACCGTTTGATCCTTTGTAATAAAGAGAACATCCACCAGCTTTGGATAGAGGTACTGCAAATCAATCTGATCTGACTTACAAATATGCATGAGAATCCACGAGGCATATTCTTTATAGGGATACTCAGAGAGTTTAAAGATATAGTCAGAAAGTGCATCAACTTTATCAGGATCAGCAATAAAGTAGTCTACAAAAGCTACCTTATCTCTTGCTGTGCGAATGTCTAGTATTTTCCTTTTAAGATTCATAAGGAATCAAGTGAAATAATGTATGAAACATAGTCAAACACAATGCTAGGTTATTGGATGTAAGGTAAGAATACAAACTTAATAAGATTAGTTGTGTTAAATCATTATTCAAAGTGTGCGATATAAAATCAAATGACCTAACTTTGCTGCTTAATTATAAAAAACAATTCTACTATTATGAAAAAAATCTTACTAATAGCATCACTTCTTGTGGGCGTTAGCACAAGTTGGGGACAGTATTGTCTACCCACTTATGGTAATGCTTGTACATCAGGTGATTATATTGATGCGTTCACAATTGATACATATTCGAATCCAGGAACCGGTTGTGGGGCTCCAGGAGTGAATAACTTCACGGATAACACGGCGCTAGGACCTGTTGTTACAGTGCAACAATCATTGTCATACAATGTGACATGTGCTCCAGGACCAACTTGGGGACAGTATTTTGCAGTTTGGATTGATTTCAACCAAGACGGTGATTTTGATGAGCTTAACGAATTCTTTGATATAGGCTATTCAGCAGCGGGAGCTAATGTTTCAAACAGCATTTTAATTCCAACGGGAGTTCTTGGTGGAAATACGCAAATGCGTGTATTGTGTCATTTCGGAACAGGTGTAATTAACCAACCAGATGCTTGTATTGCACAGTCATGGGGTGAGGTTGAAGATTATATCATTACTATCGGTTCGCCTCCAGATTATGAAGCTGCTACCCTTTCAATTGATGCTCCAGCGACTGGTTGCGGACTTGGAATGGAAACGGTAATGGCAACATTTCAAAATAACGGTGCCCTTACAGCTGATACATTCGTAGTATGCTACAGCGTTAATGCTGGACCATGGTTGTGTGATACTGCAACTGGACTTGCATTAGCAACTGGTGCAACATACCAACACTCGTTTTTAGATCTTTTAGATCTTTCAACGCCAGGTGACTATTACATTGATGTAGCTGTAAGTTACCTTGGTGATACAACAAATAATAATGATACGATTTCAGGATTCTTAGTTCAAAGTATTCCAACGGTATCAGGTCTTCCTTATTTCGAAAACTTCGAATCAGGAACTGGTGGTTGGACTTCTTCAGGTACATTGAGTAACTGGGAACATGGTGTGGTTAACACGGCAAATCTTTTTGGAAATGGAGGTTGTGCTCCTGGTGACTCATTAGTTTGGGCGACTGGATTAACAACACCATACAATAGCAATGCAACGGCTTATTTAGAATCTCCGTGTATCGATTTTACATCAGTAGCAGTTGATCCATTGATGACTTTTGATCATCTGTTCCAAGTTGAAGGAACATTCGAAGATCACTATGTAGAAGTTTCTACGGATGGAGGAGCTTCTTGGACACTTCTTGGTGCGACGGGTACAGGCTTGAACTGGTATAACCAACCTGCAAATTGGGATGGTGTTTCTTATACTACTCCAGGAGGCTGGAGAAAAGCAGGACACGTATTAACAGGAACTGCAGGACAATCAGATGTACGAATTCGTTTCGTATTGACTTCTGATGGGTCTGTTCAACAAGACGGAATTGCAATAGATAATATCAATATTGAGGGTACAGTGCCGTTAATAGATGTTATACCATTATCTATGGCTACTCCTATTTCTGGTTGTGGATTAACGTCGACTGAAGTAGTTACTGGATCATTTCTGAATATTGGAACGGATACGCTAATCGGTTTTGATGTATGCTACTCTGTTAACGGAGGAGCATTTAACTGTGAAACGATTGGAGATACAATTTTCCCAGGTATAGGATACCAGCACACATTTGCTGCTACAGCGGATTTCTCTGTAGTTGGAATGTATACAATCACAATGGTGATTACAGCGGGAGATTTAGACGCTTGTAATGATACAGTATCATTTACGGTTCAAAACAAACCAGTCATTAATACTTTCCCATACTTAGAGACGTTCGAGAACGGTCAAGGTGGTTGGGATGCTAATAACACGATTAATGGTTCATGGGCATTTGGAACACCAGCAAAGAATGTAATTACTGGAGCCGCTTCAGGAGTTAATGCTTGGGTAACAGGTGGACTTGGCCTTGACCTCTATAATGTAAATGAGAATTCTTGGATCGAAAGTCCTTGCTTTGATTTCACGGCATTGGACACAGGTTCATGGGTTGCGATGAAAGTATGGTGGGAGTCTGAAAACTCTTGGGATGGAGCAAATCTTCAAATTTCCTTAGACACTGCTGCAACTTGGACGAACCTTGGAGCTTTTGGTGATCCTAATAACTGGTACAATGACAACTCAATTAGTGGTGCTCCAGGAGGATCGCAAGAAGGGTGGACAGGAGACGTTAATAACGTTGGTTCAGCTGGATGGGTTACTGCTAAGCTTCCACTTGATACAGCATTAGTTGGTGAGCCGCATGTATTGTTCCGTGTTGCATTTGGATCGGATGGTTCTGTAACTAGAGATGGTTTCGCATTCGATAATTTTGCAATTGGAGTTCCTCCAACAGTAAATATCGGTGCAGACTTCATTGGATGTGCAAACTATGAAATTACTCCAGGATTAGTAGGGACGTACGAATGGTTCGCTGAAGATACTACAGCTACTCCGACTTCTACATTGATCTCAACGGAGCCAACAGGTGTATTTACGAATACGTTTGTAAATGATACGACTTACTATGGGATCGTCGTCTTTACAGATTCTCTGGGTCTATGTGCGAGTGATACAGTGTTGTTAACATTGAGTCCAGCGCCGTATGATGTATTGATGGATACAACTATTTGTTACGACGATTCAGTTCAATACAATGTAGGATCTAATCCAAATTACACGTATATCTGGAGTAATGGCTCAACAGTCGATTCATCTGTATATGTTTATACAGTAGGAGGGCCTGTTAGTGTAATCGTTACTGATACGCTTTCTGGTTGTGCAAGCACGGCTACAGCAACAATCTTCCAAACACCAGCAGTTGACATCCTTGATGTCGCAGCTTGTGAAGGAGATACAGTTTGGTTGGATGCGACTTCAAATTATGCAACGTATGCATGGAGTAACGGAGATTCATTGAGTACAACTGCAATTACGCTTGGCGGATTGTATACAGTTACTACAACTGATCTTATCGGTTGTGTGAGCTCTGCTTCAGCAACGGTAACAATTAATGCACTTCCTACACCAGCGATTACTGGATCAACGGATACTTTATGTGTTGCTTATACACTTGTACTTGATGCAGGTTCAGGCTTCACAGGTTATGCTTGGTCAACAGGTGGAACGAGTCAAACAGAATCAATCCTAGGATCTTCATTGAGTCTTGGAGCAAACACAGTTACCGTGTCAGTTACCGATGCTAATGGATGTGTTAACACTGATGACGTTTCAATCTTCGTTGATGCATGTGCTGGAATCGAGGAGTTAGGATTCAATTTCGTAATCTACCCGAATCCTTCAGAAGCAATCTTTAACTATGAGATTGACGGTGATTTCTCAAGTACTACAATGACGTTGACAAGCGTACTTGGTCAGGTATTATGGAATCAGTCAATGACATCAATTGAAGGACAAATTGATCTTGGTGCATTTGCACCTGGGACATACTACTTGAAATTAACAAATGGAGATAAATCTTCAACGTTAGTTTTGGTGAAAAAATAGACCTCAATTAATAAATATCATAAAGTCCTCGTTGTAGCTACAGCGAGGACTTTTTGTTTATAGTAACGAGTTATATTTCGATCGAATGTAACTTTTCGGCGAGTTAGAACATCTACCTTATAGAGGATCATTTAACGATGCGCAAAGGAGAATCAAGTCAAGAACAATTCATGATACTGTATGAGCCAGTACACAATCGCTTTGAGCGGTTTTGTCGAGCGCGTGCCGGAAGGGTTGAGTATAAAGATCTAATGCACGACACTTTACTTATTGCATTTGAGAAGTTTGATCATCCTAGGTCATTTTTATCCTTTTTATCCTTTTTATTCGGAATTAGTATTCGCGTGATGGCTAACCTTAATAGGAAAGCATCGTCCTCTAGAAATGAAGCCAGAGGTAAGTGAAATGAACTTGGAGGATACATCTTCTAATCCAATGAAGTCAGAGGATATTGAGATGTTCTACCATGGATTGTCGAAACTGCCAGATCTTCAACGAGAAACATTAGTGCTCTTTGAAATTTCGGGGTTTTCGATTGCTGAAATAGCAAAGCTGCAACAAAGTGGCGTGTCAGCAGTGAAGCAGAGATTGGCAAGAGGCCGAAAAGCAATGTTAGTAATCTTGCAGGCAGAACTTGCGCCTAAGAATCAATCCGTATAGTTATGACGCAGAAAGATTTAGATAACTTATTCAATGGCGCTCGAACAATCCAGACGACAACTACTGTGGATGAAGTCAGCTCATGGTTAATTGGCGCGACGGCGTTATCAGCTACAGTTGGTTCAACCTCAATTATCTCAAAACTAAAATTATTAACACTTAAAAAAGGATCGATTATGCTACAAAGTACATTTGGAATTGTAACGATTTCCTTATTGATAATGACGGGAACGAATGAGAAGGTTAAACAAAATGAGGTGGTGGGCGCAAACACTGAGGTGATTCAAGTCATTGAGAAGGAACCTGCTTTAGTTGAAGCGATACAGGAAGTAAAACCTATTCAAGAACAAACATCGAAAGAAACGAACAGTAGAATTCCTGAGGCCGTGGTATCAATGGATCCGATTAGCAGGAGAGCGTTTTCATTTGTGCCGATTAACCTCAGTATCGGTGCAGCTTTATCTAGGGAAATGGCCCCCGTTGCTGGAATGCTCGTTGGTGGGAAACGTGACAGAGCAAAAATTGTCAAAGGAGATGGAAACGTAATAAAGGTAAATCGAGAAGTTTCTCCATTCAATGAATTGTGCGTTTCGGGAGTGATGGACATAATTATTATGCAGGGAGAGACTGAATCAGTAGAAGTGGAGATTGATGAAAATCTTCAGGATAAGATTCTTTTGGAGAACAAAGGTTCTAAATTATATTTGGGTATAGTGAGTGGCACCAAGATGAAAAATCCAACGGTAACAATTATTCATGTAACGGTAAAGGATATTTCCAAGCTGGTGATGGATGGAGTAGGAAATGTAATATTCAAATCATTTAAGACGGATGAATTTGAGTTAATTATTGAGGGAGTGGGCGGTTTAGAATTAGGAATTGACTGTGCTAAATTGAAACTGGATAGCTATGGAGTCGGTGACGTTCACTTAACTGGGAATATTGAAACTGGAGACATAGACTGCTCAGGAATAGGAGATGTGATAGCCTACGATGCGAGTATTAAGTCTTTGAAGTTGAACTAGCTATGGAGTTGGAGATGTGAGGGTGAACGTGAGTGAGTCTCTTAGGGCGAATGCAGACGGTTTGGGCAGTGTGAAATACAAAGGCTCACCAAAAGACTTGGATATTAAATCTAGCGGACTTCGCTCTGTGAAGGAGGCAAGGTAGTTAACGATCGGCCCATTGGTAAATTGAAGTCTCTCTCACAATAACGCTGATGGGCCTTTGGTTGAATAGTCATAAATTTTCCGCCTGGATAAATGCCTAAATCAATAGGAAACCCTTATTTTGGCGAGAAAATAATCGGGATGTAGCTTAGTCCGGTTAAAGTACTCGCCTGGGGGGCGAGGGATCGGAGGTTCGAATCCTCTCATCCCGACAAAAGGTTCAGTGAAAAACTGAACCTTTTTCGTTGCTGGTGGTGGATGTCCACCTGACTTAATGGAAAGCATCGGAGTTTCCGTAGCGATTTCTAATCCATTTAATCAACCTGAAACATTTGATTTAGTATTCAAAGTTCCTGAATCAGAAATTCAAGAGGAGCTAACAGGCACGTTTACACTTCATAATTTTGAGGGTATGACAGGGATATTGGATGCGGCTACATTGACAAGACCAATCCCTGAAACGGCAATAACAGATGAAGGTACAGTTGTGTTAGAAATGAGCAACGAATTATACGAGAAGTGGGTGCAAGGTGGTAAACAAGGATCCGGTTTCGTAGAAATAAAATCTCCGCTAATGGACAAGCAAGTAATAATATAAGTGAGCAGACAAACTTATTTCTTTGTGATGGAGGTGGAAAAAGGTTCGAAGTAACTGGTGTGGAAACAACCTTCGAGAATATCACATTAGACGCAAATCAAATTGAGTTTGCCGCTACGATGGTTGTATATCCAGACAATCCTATTTCTATAGATGATAACTTTGTTTATACGGTTCAACCGTTAATTACAGTCTCACAGGCGTTAATGGGCGGAGTAGATTATCACATTAACAAACCGGATTGTTCGATGCACTCGCCAGATGCTGGAATTTGAAATTTAAACCATCTAGCAGGATCATTTATATTAGATTAAGAAATAAATCTCTTTTTAGTCCATACTGCTAATATTTTTCGTTCAAGTACATAAATTCGTTTTTAGCAACTCTAATGCTTCTGTCTGTTCTGTTATCGCTCGACTTATTTCTTTTTTCTCTGAGACTAATTTGAATTTTGTATATTAACATTAGTAAAATTCGAGGTCTATTTAAAGAGGTGTTGAAAACCAAAAGTCTAACTTATGAAGGATTCGCTAAAGATGTTGGAAGTAAGCAAGGATATAAGTGATACGCTATTTCTGAAAATATTTGATGGAATGCAGGGAGTATTCACTTATTATAAACTCATTTTTGATAAAGGTGAAAGTCCTGAAGACTATAGATTTATTCTTGTTGATTTTGGATCTGAAAAACAATTAAATAGTATTATTGAAGCTGGATCTGGGAGGAAAATCAACGAAATACTTCCTGACCTTGAAAAGCCTTGGATTGATAAATTAAATGCTTTTATTCTGCAAAGTGAGACAAATCAGCTTACCTGCTTTAACGCTAATACAAAGAGGTTTCTCCATGTAAATTCATTTTCAAAAGACGAAAATAAATTTATAACAATAATTGATGATGTTAAAAAAGTAAGAGGCTCAATTGAAGAGTTGACTTTTCAAAATAAGGAAAAAGAAAAACGAGCAGCAGAGCTAATTGTTGCAAATAAAGAGCTTGCTTTTCAAAATCATGAAAAAGAACGGTTAGCTAACGAGTTGACGCTACTAATTGATACTGCCAATGCTCCTATTTTTGGAATTAATGCTGAAGGTAAGGTTAATGAATGGAATCAGAAATCGGCGGAAATTACGGGTTTCAAAAAAGAAGAGGTATTGGGTAAGGATTTAGTTGAAACATATATTACTGAGAATTATCGAGATGCTGTAAAACAAGTACTAGATAATGCATTAAAAGGAAAAGAAACAGCCAACTATGAATTCCCTTTGTTTACCAAGGACGACAAGCGTGTAATGGTTCTTCTCAACTCATCCACTCGTAGAAATGGGAAAGGAGAAATTGTTGGAGTACTTGGGGTAGGACAGGATATTTCGGAAATGGATAAACTGCGAACAGAGTCAGAGTCAGTTGCCAAGGAGTTACGTCAGTTTATTGAAACGGCCAACGCGCCAATTTTTGGAATCGATAGTAAAGGATTGGTGAACGAATGGAACCAGACTGCCGAAAAAATTACGGGTTTCAAAAAAGAAGAGGTATTGGGTAAGGATTTGGTTGAAACATACATTACTGAGGATTATCGAGATTCCGTAAAACAAGTGCTAGATGATGCATTAAAAGGAAAAGAAACAGCCAACTATGAATTCCCTTTGTTTACCAAGGACGACAAGCGTGTAATGGTTCTTCTCAACTCATCCACCCGTAGAAATGTGGAAGGAGAAATTGTTGGAGTACTTGGAGTAGGACAGGATATTTCGGAAATTGATAAACTGCGAACAGAGTCAGAGTCAGTTGCCATGGAGTTACGTCAGTTTATTGAAACGGCCAACGCGCCAATTTTTG
>JBLHPQ010000096.1:0-11758 GCA_047624355.1 Flavobacteriaceae bacterium
ACGCAACGTGAACCGTTCCAGCATCATCCACCTTCAAGTTCCCAAATTGCGTACTTCCAGCCCCAATGAATGGTACCGCGATCGAATTACTTGTAAAACCTGAATCCGTAAGATCTTTCTTAAGAACTAACTGGCCAGCAGTTCCAAATGCACCTCCAAAGTACACAGCACTCATATATAGCGCACCTTCTTCGACCCCACCTGTGTTGTCACATGCCATCCACTGTCGATCCAGCAAATCACCTGCTAAAACATCGCCTTCATAAATCACATGATCAGCACCTGCCGGAACGGTAAAATTAAACCCTCCATCTGATGAATTCACGTAGTACATACCACCAAGAATCGGGAATCCAGATCCATGAGCATAGATATATGTCAAGTGTAGTGTTCCATAATTATCAAAAGCAAGTATTGGATCTCCTCCACCAAGAATAAATGTCCCGGGTGCATAGGTGTTCAATTGATCTAAAGGGCTAAACGTGCTTTGAACCCATGTCACACCGCCATCAAGCGTTACAAAAACTGGATAATCAGAATCAGCACGACTCATATAGGTCACCGCCAGATGATTTGAATCCAATGGATTCAGCGCGATATAAGGCTCCGCACCTCCTGTAGACGAAAATTCATGATCAATACCACGCGCACCTGCCACATATCCTAACGATTGCATAAATGCCCCTGGCATCTTGCCCAATGGCATATATTCCTGACCAGCCTCCTCTGCTTTCTGAAAAGCCAAAGCATGCGCCATCACGTATTCACGGACTTGTACGTCGCGAATTTTCTCTTCTATGTAATGTTCATGTTGATTCGATAGTTGTGCGAAACTCAACTGCGCTGCCACAGTAAGCAATACCGTTATTATAATTTTCATTTTCAAGTGTTTGTAGTTGAGCACAAGATACATAACAGCTCACGCACTAGAATGATAAATTGTATGAACGCAGATTAAATGAGGATGAATGGATTGTAAAAAACCCATCGACACGAAGATCGATGGGTTTCATTTGTGCCCCTATCCAAAAAGGACATAAAACTAATTCGTATTACATCGCAGGAAGGAGAACTGAATCAATTACATGGATAATTCCATTTGACTGATTAACATCTGCAATCGTAACTTTTGCTGAATTGCCATTTTCGTCGGTAACGTAAACAGCATCACCTTTCATCCATGCCGTTAGCGCACCACCACTCACAGTCTTGATTACAGCCTTACCATCCACCATCATACCAATAATAGCTGCAGCATCCCACTTTCCTGCTACAACGTGATAGGTTAAGATCGTTTGCAACGTTTCTTTGTTCTCTGGTTTTACAAGAGTTCCTACAGTACCTTCAGGAAGCTTGTCAAATGCCGCATTCGTTGGCGCGAATACTGTAAATGGGCCATCTCCAGATAGAACTTCTACTAATTCAGCGGCCTTAACAGCTGCAACCAACGTTGTGTGATCTTTTGAATTCACTGCGTTTTCAATGATGTTTTTTGTCGGAAACATTTCTGCACCTCCAACCATCTTTGTTATTCCAGACAGTTCGGATTGGGCAAATGCACCCTGTCCAATAAAAATTGCGATCACTAGGATCATTTTGCTAAATACTTTTGAATTTTTCATACTACTTTGTTTTTGTTGTTAACTGGAGATATTAACGAAATTGGTCATAGGATTGGATTTTTACAAATTCAATTTTAACAAAAAAATAACAAATGAAAAGATTACGGATTATTTAAAAGCAAGGATACAACACGTTAAACATCAATCGATAGAGGATGTATAACTAAATGGAAGGATTAATTAAAACAGATAGAAATAAATAATTTCGCAGAACTATTTACGCATTAACGGATAGATCAATGACTCCAATCCATTGATCTTTATTTCAAGAATTAACTCTAATTGTCTCCCTAATTTCCCAGGCGGAAATCCTTTACTTCTATACCATATAAGGTAAGGTTCGGGAATGTGAATCAAGAATTTACCCTTGTACTTACCAAACGGCATGCGCATATTTGCGAGCTGTTCAAGTTCATGAGGCTTAGATTCAGACAAGATTCGCTAGTTTTTTGATGGAATTTCTTTTAGGACGTCTAATAAATAATCCCAGAATTTTTGAACGGATGAAATTTGCACCTTTTCATCTGGCGAGTGAGCTGCACGAATGTTTGGCCCGAAAGAAATCATATCAACTTTTGGAAGATGCTTACTTAGAATACCGCACTCCAAACCAGCGTGACACGCCTTAATTTTAGGATCCTCATTAAATTTTTTCTTATACAAATCAGACATAATGTCTAAGATTGCAGATTTTGGATTCGGCTCCCACCCTGGGTAATCTCCAGTCTGAACAACGGTTGCTCCCATTAATTCAAAGGTAGCTCGAATTGTATTTGCCACATCATCTTTCGTGCTCTCGACACTACTACGCTGCAAGGACTGTGATACAAACTCACCATCCTTCATGATAATCCGCGCCAAACTCGATGACGTTTCTACCAAATCGGCGATATCCGGACTCATTCTAAAGACACCGTTATGCACCGCGTAAATTGCGTCAATTATTTTTGTTGTATCGGCAGAAGCAGCGCAATGCGTTTGATTCGACGTTGGCTTAAAGGAAATCTCTAATTCCGTTTCCAATGCAGCGAGCTCTTTCTTTAACAATATGGATATCGCATTAAACTCAACATCAACTTGCCCTTCATAGTCGTGATTTACAGCAATAACAGCTGTAGCTTCACGAGGAATCGCATTTCTCAAACTACCGCCATCAATGGAGATCAATTGAATTGCACACGATTTTCTAATCGCGCGTAGCACACGATTTATTAACTTATTTGCATTCCCTCTCCCCTTATCGATGTCCATACCAGAGTGTCCACCTACTAAACCACTGACTTTAATCTCGAAACAAGCAGCATCCACATCAACTGGAACGAGTTCATATTTGTATGAAGTATTCGTATCAATACCACCCGCACAACCAATTGACAACTCATCATCATCTTCCGTATCTAAATTCAAGAGTATCTCACCTTCAAAATTTGATGGATCAAGTTGCATTGCTCCCGTCATTCCTGTTTCTTCATCAATTGTAAACATTGCTTCAATGGCTGGATGAGCGATGTCCGTTGAAGTCAAGACCGCCATTATCGACGCAACTCCAATTCCGTTATCAGCCCCAAGTGTCGTACCATTAGCATCTACCCAATCACCGTTGATTCTCATCTCTATTCCCTGTGTATCAAAATCGAAAACCGTATCGGAATTTTTTTGATGCACCATATCTAAATGAGATTGTAGAATCACCATTTTCCGATCTTCCATTCCTGAAGTAGCTGGTTTCTTGATGATTACATTCCCGATAGCATCCTGAATTGTCTCAAATCCTAAGTTCTTACCGAAATCCATCATATATTGAATGACCCGTTCTTCTTTCTTTGAAGGCCTTGGCACTGCATTTAGGTCAGCAAAGTGATTCCAAAGTGATTCTGGTGCTAAATTTCTGATATTCATATTTAATGTGTTTGGATATTGGGCTATTTCTATTTACGTCTTCTTAATAAACTCATGTACACGCTCTAAGTAGAGCTTCTCTACCTTTGCTCGCGCCCATGGAGTTCTCCGTAAAAATTTTAGACTACTATTTATACTGGGGTCTTTCAAAAAACAATTTATAGGAACCAGGTAACCCATGTTTTCCCAACCCAAATGAGCTACCATTTCGGTAAGCATATCATCGAGGCGTTTCCCATGCAATGGATTGTTCTTCTGCTCCTCCATTTATTTCACTAGTTTTTTGTAGCGAATTCTTTTCGGACCATTGTCACCTAATCGTTTTTTACGATTCTCTTCATATTCTGAGTATGACCCTTCGAACCAATGTACTTCTGACTCTCCTTCGAAGGCCAAAATATGCGTACAAATTCTATCTAGGAACCATCTATCATGCGATATCACTACTGCGCAACCTGCAAAATTCTGAATTCCTTCTTCCAGTGCTCTTAACGTATTGATATCAATATCATTGGTTGGCTCATCAAGCATTAGAACATTCGCCTCGATCTTCAGTGTCATCGCTAAATGCAGACGATTTAATTCCCCCCCAGACAGCACACTGACCTTCTTATTCTGATCTGAACCGTTAAAATTAAATTTAGAAAGGTAAGCGCGTGAGTTGATTTTTTGATTTCCAATCTCTACGTACTCTAATCCGTGTGAAACAACTTCAAATACTGTTTTCTCTGGAGACAGGTCTTCATGCGACTGATCGACATAACCCAATTTCACAGTCTCTCCAACATTGAAGGATCCTGAATCCGGCTGAAGTTCATCCATGATCATTTTGAAAATCGTAGTTTTACCAGCACCGTTTGGCCCGATAATCCCTACAATTCCTGCTGGCGGCAATTTAAAATTCAAATCTCCGTACAATAATTTCTCTCCAAACCCTTTAGATACGTGCTCTGCATCGATGACGTTATTTCCAAGTCGCGGCCCATTAGGAATTGGTATTTCCAAAACAGCTTCTTTTGATTTCACATCTTCAGAAAGCATTTTGTCATAGTTGGCAAGTCGGGCGCTGTTCTTAGCATGCCGTCCTTTTGGATTCATCCGCACCCAGTCCAACTCTCTTGCGAGCATTTTCTGACGTTTTGACTCTGTTTTCTCCTCTTTCTTAAGACGGGCTCCTTTTTGTTCCAACCAAGAAGAATAATTCCCTTTCCATGGTATTCCCTCTCCTCTATCCAACTCTAAGATCCATCCAGCAACGTTATCCAAGAAGTATCTATCGTGAGTTACTGCAATTACAGTTCCTTTATATTGTTGTAAATGTTGCTCAAGCCATTCAATAGATTCTGCATCCAAGTGATTGGTAGGCTCATCAAGCAATAGAATATCTGGTGTTTTCAATAATAAACGACATAATGCAACACGGCGACGTTCACCTCCTGAAAGTGTCCCGATCTTTTGATCATCAGGTGGACATCTCAATGCATCCATCGCACGCTCTAACTTTGTGTCTAGCTCCCAAGCATCTAGCGCATCTATTTGATCTTGCACCTGACCTTGACGTGTAATAAGCTTATCCATTTTGTCAGCATCGTTTAAGATTGCCTCATCCATGAACGAGTTATTGATATCTTCGAATTCCTTAAGAACGTCAACTATTTCTTGAGCACCCTCCAATACGATCTCCTTAACCGTCTTGTTCTCATCTAATTCTGGCTCCTGTGGAAGGTAACCAACTGAATATCCATCAGAGAAGACAACATCACCTTGATAGGCTGTATCTAATCCTGCTATGATTTTCATTACCGTGGATTTCCCTGATCCGTTAAGACCGATGATGCCAATTTTTGCACCATAGTAAAATGAGAGGTAAATATTTTTGATAATTTGTTTTCCCTGTGGCGTGTTTTTAGACACCCCAACCATTGAAAAAATAACCTTTTTATCGTCTGACATATTCTGCTATTCTGGTTTTATTCAAAGTTAGCAGAAATAGTTGGAGAATCGAAGCGGCATGGATCTGAAATCAAGAGATTACGCTGATAATGTTCAACCTCGCACAAATAGTGATGATATCCTCACTTCCAAAGGACATGTTTCCATCGAATCGGCCCAGTGATTTTCATTTAACTATCCAATAAATCTTCTGACCCGAGGACAGACGACCTAAACCGCTTTTCATCATCATCGAGAAATAAACGCACCCTATACCTCTCCATCCGCGCCCAGTAAACGATGAAAATTACGATTGTCCCTAGCCAAGAACAACTGGATAATGACCTTTGAATAGCTCCAAAATGAATACCAAGGAGTAATAGGATTAAGAAAAACACCGAAAACAAATGAAGCACAGATAGCCATTGACCTAGAACTTTTCCAAAGCCGTCTTCCTCAAACATCGTATCACCTTCAAATTGTCTCTTTAGCGCCTTAGAAAGTTTCGGCAAAACAATGAAAGAAGTAACTAAGTTGATTATCGGTAGTACATTCAAACACAGCTGAACTCCCCTTATCGTCTGACCGCGACGATGCAACATGCGCCGAAGTTTAATTAAAAAATAAGTAAAGAAGCTACACAAGAAAAGATAGACCACGAGACCTCCTAATGGGAAGATCGTCATAACGATCGCCCTCCTTCCCCTTGAGATACAGAAATTAATTCCATCCTAATTATCCAATAAGTCACTGCTGGAACCAAGCCCAACACTACTCGCTTGACCTTTTTCGAGACGTGTTTTGTACTTCGCTATAATTACCCAGTAGATAATCCAGATTACGAGATTCCCAATTGCGAAGACAATCCCTATATAAGGTATCAAGCTTAGCACTCCAGTTATTGCAAGTGCGATCCCCAAGCCTTTACCGCAGTCTCCATTTGGATTCTCTCCACGTGCTTCAAACTCTTTCTTCAGTGAACTGGCAATTCGCGGATAGAATATGAACGTCCAAATGATTGAAAATAGTGGGATGAGCAGCAACCAGGCAAAACCGGGCTCTGTATCCAAATTTTCTTTCGACACTTGTTTGAGTGTGCCCTGCAGCAGCGTGATGTACATTATAAAGATCCCGAGGGCAAAAAGCAAAACAAGCGTTAGGTGAAGCGGACTAAATTGAGTGGTAAGCATACGATAAGATTAGGCACTATGATATGCCGATCCATCAGCGATTTTAACGATAAAATTGACAACAATCAAAAGTGCTGTCAAACTGAACAGGCCTACTATTACCTTAGCTCCAAATTTAAATTTAAAGATGAGGTGTCCAACAAGAAATAGAATACAAAGCAAAAAAGGGATAGTTGCTGGAAACTGTAAAAAGCTCCCAACAACATCCCCTTCAAAAAGTAATTTAAATGATCGTTGAAACCCGCATGTCAGGCAATCTACCCCAAATGTCGATTTCCAAGAGCATTCAATCAAAATCTACCACCAGATGCGGCAATCAAAACAGCGACAATTACAATTAATAGGTAAAGTGCTGATAAGGATGTACCGATAATCGCACAAATCTGTCCAGCTTTCGCGTTCTTATATGAACTCTCATATTTCGCTGGATTTGACAAATAGATTTCCTTCACCTTCCTATGAAGGGAAAGTGAAATTATACCACAAATGAGACCTGGTACACCGTAAAGAATACATCCAACAATTGAAATAATACCCAATACCAGAACACCTACGGCATTAGGAATTGGAACTTGTTGCGCGTATCCTGTATTAGAGTTCTCAGTTACTCCTGGATCCAATAGATCATCTAATTCGCTCATTTATTTTAAGTGTTTAAAGTTAACTCCATACATAATGATGAATGCGGCAGAGAAGATCAGTATAAAGACAAAAGTAAGCACCCCCATCATTGAGGCTAATCCAAAACTCATAGTATTCATTTCGTCAAAAATACTCATAGTAAAATATCCCGCAGTAATCGCAGAGACATGTCCAAGCAAATAAATATAATAACCGATTTTCTTAAGATTCCACATTAATAGCGCCCCTGCTAAACATGCTAAACCAGTAAATAGTCCAAGTATATTTATGAAGCTTTGTGTTCTATTTATCTTCTCTATATCTATATCTAAAACAGACTGGAAATCGCTACTAAACGGAGTACTGCGAAGCCCTTCCATGGCGCGCATACTTTCTTCAACATCCGTGTTACTCGAAAAAGCAATCAATACAGAAATCAATCCAATACCCGTCCCCACATATGTCAGGATACATAAGACTGTTAAGAAAACTGGTCGCTTGGCTGGAGCAGTATTAAATTCATTAATATCTAAAACATCTTCATTTTCTTGCATAGTAATTGTTTTTAGGCACTACATAAGTACTAATAATTAATAACTCTTCAAACGCACTTTGAGCATAAATTTCTTAGGACAATAAAAAAGCCCCGACAACTTAATGCCGGGACTCAAATTCTTATCAATATTATTGATTATTGGTATTGCTCATAATCATCCATTACATTTTCCCAGTTGTCTAAGTTGTTTGCTACAGCGCTTACAAACATGATAGCCAATACAAGTAAAATAGTCGCAATGAGTGTTCCTATAATTCCTGTGATCAAGCCTCCTGTTGCAGCTCCTGAAGAACTAGCTAAATCTGGATCAGCTTTAATTTTGTTCTTAGCAACTACCGCTAAGATAATTGCGACAATTCCACAAGGAATTGCAAGGTAAGGAATCCAACATAAAGCAAGAGAAACAATTCCTAGTACTAGAGCGGCCGTTGCGGCCCCATTTTTTTTTGTAGCGTCTGACATATTTAATTTGTTTTTTTAAGTTACAGCAGCTAATATATAAAAATCTCCTACTCGCAAGTCGAAAAAAATAAAAAGTTCTTAAAATAGATTTCAACAATGTTTTATTAAGACTCATCGCTTCTATGGTGCATTTGGCAGAAAATAACTCAGAACTACCAAATATTCAATAAAAAGTACCAACGGTTAACCAACAGACAGTTATACCACATCTCAATATGTACTTGCTACCAACTAACGAATCTCTACAGATTACTCAACGATTTCCATTAATGACTCCGAAATTCCCAATAATTCGTATTTTTATTCTAACAACAAAAGCGGATCATGGGAAAACAATTAATCTATTTTAGCATTTGCGCGCTAATTTTGGCGTCTACTGGATGTAAGAAAGGACCGGCAGATTTCACATTAACGGGTATTATCACTGATCAGAGTTTTGCCACTCCTCTAAATGGTGCAGTTGTTAAATTATATGCTACAGCAGCTGGCGGAGGTTCAATTGATTTAATTGCCCAAACAACACTTGACAGTGATGGTTCATATACATTCGTATTTGAACGTGGAAAAATTGAAACGTATCATCTCTCAGTGGTAAAATCAAACTATTTCGAATTATATGAAGATATCCCATTCTCAGACCTAACCATTGAAGAAGACAATAATAGAAATTATGGGACAACAGCAAAGTCGTGGGCGAAACTACATTTTGTTAACAATTCAGGTGTTCCTGCGGATATCTTACAATATATAAAGCAAGAAGGAAAAGAAGATTGCGAAGACTGTTGTCCTGGTGGCGACCAATACCTTAATGGTGCTATCGACACTACTATATACTGTATTAATGATGGTAATTCAGAGTACAGGTACTATTATTGGGTACATGGATCATCAAATCAAGGGCCTAAGTCAGTGATCACCACTGCATTCGACACCGTTGAAATCCTGCTAAATTACTAATAGACAAGTCCTTTCAAGCGAAGCGAGTGAATAACGGATATGAATACAGCTATAGTTTAATGAACTTCACTGACGCGTGATAACTTTCGGAGACAATAGATATGATGTAAGTTCCTTTTGGAAGATCGATCAAATCAATCTCCAAATTCGATTCCCCTGCTTCCAATCGATCAGAATTGACGTTCTTAATAAACTGTCCAGCAAGACTAAAAAGCTTTATTTGAGCCATTTCCTTTTGCGGCATCTCTATTTTCAATGTCGTTTTATCTGTCGCAGGATTTGGAAACGCGAATGCTTTAAATATTACTGGCGCATCGACCTGAATCTGAGTAGGCTTAGTAACTGTAGACATAACATCTTCCAAATAATCCTCGTAGCCGTGTGAATAACCTATTCCCCCATCGATCGTGACTTGCATTAGTGATTCTGGAAATAATTCACCTTCAAAAAATTCCTTCTGTACGTCTGGGTTTCGCTCTACGACTTTCAACACTTCATCATCTTGAATTTCTATCATCTTCGCATCGACTGCCAAATCATTCAAAGCCTCAATTGAAGCTTTATTCAATGTTACCGTGCGCGACCTGAGCTCACTATCAGTTTTCATTAATGCCATCCCTATCGTCTGAATATCTGAGATCTTTTGCTCCTGTTCTTCTTCTTCGCAGCCAAAAAGAGTCATACCAAAGACAACGATCAATGAAAATATAAGTGCACTTTGAAACGACTGCTTATTATTTGTATTCCAAATTTGGAAATCGTTGTTGAGCTCTATTATCTGCTCCGGCTTTAATCTTCCACAAACCTCTCCTCCACTATTCAACTTAAGAACAGTGAGAATTTCATCGCTTGATTTATTTGAAAAGTCATGGACTACCTTCGCGCATTTATTGCAAAACGCACCTTTCTCAGTCGGCGTCATATTTGAGCGGTCTTCTGAACATGGTTGATTTATATCAATGTCATTCTTCATAGTAGCTTCATTAAAATGTTTGGATTCCCGGCTCTTCTAGCCATCCCCATCTCGCTTTCAATTAATAATTAATTAGCGTTTGATGAATTTCACCGATTCATTGTAATTATCAGAAGCAATGGAAATAATATAGGTTCCCTTTGGTAAGTCGATCAGACCAATCTCAATATTGGTTTCTCCCTTTTTCAATCGCTTAGAATTGACATCCTTGATAAATTGACCTGAGAGGCTAAATAGTCTAATGCTTACTTTTTCCTTTTCAGGCATTACTATTTTCAATATAGTTTTTTCAAACGCAGGATTTGGAAACGCCATTGCGGAGAAATCAAACTGCTGAATACCATCTGCATCAATAGCTTCTGGAAGTTCCTCAAGATAATCCTGATAAGCCGTTGAAAAGCCCATACCTCCCAGTATCGAAGCTATAACCACTTTAGTGACTTCTAGGTTCTCCCGAATTAGTGGCTCAGTATATTGAACCATTTTCCCCATTACCAGTTCCTCTTCTTCAACAATAACTCCTGTTGAAGTTATTGATCTTGGAGTTTCAATTATTGCTCTTTCTACCTCCACCAACTCCTCAACAAGGATAATTTCTTTGATTTCGATAGGAGCTGGTGCCTCATCCTTTAAGAAGAACATACCAATTTCTTGGATTCTGCCAATATCCTGAACTTCCTCATCCTCTTCACAGCTAAAGAGGGTCATTCCAAAGGCTACGATTAATGAAAAAACCAAAGCACTTTGGAATGAACGTTTAGAATTCACTTGCCAAGCATTGAAATTATTGTTGAGATCATTCAATTGTTCCGGTGCTAGACGTCCGCATACTTTACTTCCCACATTCAGTTTTAGAATATCTCGGATTTCATCTCCTGAACTATTTGAGAAGTCGTACACCTCCAGGGAACATTTACCGCAAAAAGCGCCTTTCTGCGTTGGAGTCATTTTTGCCCAATCTTCTGAACAAGGATCTTTAATGTCAACATTTCTTTTCATGGCGTTTGAATTTATTACCTGTACATTGAAGATGCAGGTTTGTTCAAAAATCCATAAATAATAATGAATGTTACTCGTCTTCTAGATTTGCTCTGAGCTTTTGACGCAACTGACGGTGGTATGTTTCAGTGATGTACTTCAGGTAATTTGGAGTACTCTTAGTGATACATTTAGTATAATGCTTGAGACGATGTTCTATATGATCATGAAGCATATCGAGCATTTCCAATCCGTGAAAATAATCCTCAGCTGTCGCCATGATAGTATCGTAATGATTGTCTAACGAAAGATCAATTGCAATCTTCCCTTTCTTCCCGTTATCAACACAGTCGTAGTATACCTCCTTAATATTAAAACCAGAAAGCATTTCAACTTTGACAACGTCCGAAATGACTCTCGGGAATTCAAATTCAACTTCAAATTCAAGATCTTCTGTTTCGCTCAAACGCGCTTCTAGAAAACGATCTGGAAAACGAAAGGCATCCTGCCAGTTCAAATAATCTTGCCAGATTCCAAAACGACGCACATTGTTCCCTAAATCAATTAC
>JBLHPQ010000097.1:0-11411 GCA_047624355.1 Flavobacteriaceae bacterium
CGCTCTTTTAATGTCGGAACAAAGCAAGTCGATCAACCCTTCGAAAACAGTTCTAGTTATCACTGTTGGGTTTCTTGTCTTGTTTTTTATTTCAAAACAAATTTGGTTCCTATACATTTCTATGGGAATAGGAATCCTTGGAGCGATATCGACTTATTTGGCGGGAAAAATTGATTGGCTCTGGACAAAAATAGGCTGGCTGCTAAGTTTCATTGTTCCAAATATTTTAATGACGATCATTTTCTTTTTTGTGCTCACTCCAACGGCTTTCTTATCTCGAATTTTTGGAAAGAAAGATCCAATGGATTTAAAGAACTCACAACCGAGTCTTTTCAAATCAAAGGAAGCTATGTTTAGTAAGGAATCATTTGAAAAACCTTGGTGAGATGGCGGCAATTTTAGGCATATCGGCGTTTTATCATGACTCAGCAGCTGCAATTGTTGTAGATGGAAAATTGATTGCAGCAGCGCAAGAAGAACGGTTTACACGAATCAAACATACTGAAGTATTTCCTGTCGAGGCAGTGAAGTTTTGCCTTGAAGAAGCAGGATTAACCATTGATGAATTGGACGCTGTTGTATTTTACGACAAGCCACTTTTGAAATTCGAGCGTTTGCTCCAAACATATTACTCATTTGCACCAAAAGGACTGATCTCTTTCCTCAAGGCGATGCCGGTTTGGTTGGGCGAAAAGCTATTCCTTCGGAAGAAGATCAAAGAAGGACTCGCGGAAGTGGAATCTTACGATAAGCGCAAATTAAAGATGCTTTTCACAGAACATCATTTAGCTCACGCAGCTAGTGCGTTTTATCCTTCGGGTTTCGAAGATGCTGCGATTCTCACCATCGATGGAGTGGGTGAGTGGTGTACCGCTTCAATTGGGGTTGGAAAAGGAAATTCGATCGAATTGGTGAAAGAAATGAACTTCCCACATTCAGTTGGATTGCTTTATTCTGCGTTCACATATTATTTGGGATTCAAAGTTAATTCTGGAGAGTATAAACTGATGGGCTTGGCTCCATATGGTCATGTCGATTCAGAAGAAACAATCAAATTCGTTGAGTTGATTAAAACGAAGTTGATCGATATAAAAGATGACGGATCCATTTGGTTAAACCAATATTATTTCAATTACGCGACTGGACTTCGAATGGTCAAGGATGATAAATGGAAAGCGCTTTTTGGAATTGCTCGTAAGGAAGATGAAAGTGATCTTACCCAAACGCATTGCAATTTTGCATTAGCGATTCAACTTGTCACAGAAGAGATTGTTCTGAAAATGGCGCAAGAGGCGAAGAACTTAACTGGCTTGAACAAATTGTGCATGGCTGGTGGAGTTGCACTCAATTGCGTAGCAAACGGAAAATTAGAAGCGGCGAATATTTTTGATGAAATCTATATTCAACCTGCATCCGGTGATTGTGGTGGAGCAGCTGGAGCAGCGATGGCGATTAGTGGAATGTATTTCGATGAAAAGAGAAGTGTAAATACCGAAGAAGATGCAATGAATGGAACCTATTTGGGTCCTTATTATTCTTCCAAAGAGATCGAATTGATGTCACGAAAGCGAAAAGCGGTCTTCGATCAATATGATGACTTTGATATTCTGAATGAAGTCATCGCAACAAAACTTGCCGAAGGAAATGTGATCGGTTGGTTCCAAGGTCGAATGGAATTTGGTCCTCGTGCACTTGGAAATCGAAGCATTATTGCAGATCCAACGAACCGTGAAATGCAATCGAAGTTGAATCTCAAAATAAAATACCGAGAAGGATTTAGACCATTTGCACCTTCTGTTTTGGAGGAAGATGCATCTGAGTATTTCGATCTAAAATCGAAATCGCCTTACATGTTGCTCGTTGCACCTGTGTTGGAAAAATACCGAACTGATCTACCTGTGAATTACAACAGTTTACCAATGATGGATCAGCTCAAAACGGAACGAAGCAAGCTGCAGCCCATTACCCACGTTGATTTCTCTGCACGAATTCAGTCCGTTAGCAAAAAAACGAATCCACGTTATTGGGAATTGATTAACGGATTTAAGCAAAAATCAGGAATCGGAATGGTTGTGAACACAAGTTTTAATGTTCGCGGTGAACCGATCGTCTGTACTCCCGATGATGCGTTTCGTTGCTTCATGAGTACCGAAATGGATTTCCTCGTAATCGAGAACTACGTCTTTACAAAAACAGCTCAAATTGATTTTGAAAACAAGGAGAAATGGCGAATTGCCTTCGCTAAAGATTGATTGCTTAAATCAGAGTTGTATTTTTACATAAGAAATATCTGCTAAATGAAACGAATTCTTGTACTCGGAGCTGGTGGGTTCATCGGAAGTCATTTGGTGACTAGATTGAAAAATCAAGGACATCACGTGATTGGTATCGACCTGAAACTACCAGAATTTTCTATATCAACAGCAGATGAATTTGTGATTGGTGACTTACGCGATCCAAACGTTTGCGAAGCAGCGATCAAAGATGAAATTGACGAGATTTATCAGCTCGCGGCAGATATGGGAGGAGCTGGATATTTGTTCACAGGAGAAAATGACTTCAACGTGATGCACAACTCAGCCTTGATCAACTTGAATGTTGCACACTTCGCGATTCAATTTAAAATTGAAAAGATATTTTTCTCATCTTCAGCGTGTATTTATCCGCAAGTCAATCAAACTGATCCAAATAAGCCCAATTGCAAAGAGAGTTCTGCGTACCCAGCAGATCCAGACAGCGAATATGGTTGGGAGAAAATTTTCTCGGAACGATTGTACCACGCAGCATTAAGAAATTACGATTTAAACGTTCGAATTGCACGTTTTCACAATATTTATGGACCTGAAGGAACATGGAATTCAGGCAAAGAAAAAGCACCTGCTGCCTTGTGTCGAAAAGTGGCAGTGGCAAATAAAAAAGATACGATCGAAATTTGGGGTGATGGAACGCAAACACGTTCATTCCTTTATATTGATGATTGCATAGATGGCATCTTGGCACTGATGGAGTCAGATTGCACCGAAGTATTAAACATTGGTTCAGAAGAAATGGTAACCATTAACCAACTCGCCGAAATGATTGCTTCGCATGCTGATAAGTCAATTGGTTTAGAATACATTGATGGACCAATTGGCGTGATGGGTCGTAATTCAGAAAATTCATTGGTAACAAAATCGATAGGTTGGAGTCCGAAGGTGACATTGTCAAATGGGCTTTTGAAAACGTATGGTTGGATATCAACTGAAGTAAGTAAATTGAAAGTATCTAGTAGTTAATGACTGATTCCAAACCATACATTTCTTTCGTTGTTACATCACGAAATGACAACCACGGTGGAGATTTGCGTAAGCGCATGCTCATTTTCTACAACGCTCTGATTCATCAATGCAATAAATTCAAACTTCCGTGCGAATTGATCATGGTTGACTGGAATTCACCAGACGAGAACGAATTATTGGATAAAGTTCTTCCTCCCGTTTCTGAATCTGATTATTTATCCGTTCGATATTTAATCGTTCCTCCCAAAATTCACAACGAATTACGATTTTCTGAAAACCTCGGCTTGTACCAGATGATTGCCAAGAATATTGGGATCCGCAGAGCGAAAGCCGAATTTGTACTCTGCACCAACATAGATTTATTGTTTTCAGATGCGCTTTTCGAGGAATTGGCAAAGAAACAATTGGAAAATGGAAAGTTTTACCGTGCGAATCGATGCGATATTCCTGCTACAATTAACGAGAAGGAAAGTGTTGAAGCTCAGTTGAAATTTTGCGAATCAAACATCATCAAACGACTCGGGAAGATTTCAGAGTATGCTGTAATCTACGATGAGAAAGGTGTTTTATTCAAATCGTCGATATTCAATCCTTTGTTGAAATTTTTAACGTGGTTGAAACCCAAATTGATTTCTGCTGATGAGGCGAAATTGCGTTCAATGGATTCGGACGCCTGCGGAGATTTCACATTGATGAGCAAGGCAGATTGGGAGAAAATTGATGGATATTTGGAATTGCAGATGTATTCACTCCACGTCGATACAATGGCACTTTATGCGGCGATCGCTCAAGGAATTGATCAAGTAATTTATCCGCGAGAAATGTGTTCGTATCACATCGCGCATGGCGGAGGATGGGAAGCTGGAAACGCTGTTGAACAATTGCAGTTTTACAACAAACGTCCGTCCTTGGATTGGTGGGTTGTCGAAGCTGCAGGAAGGCAAATTGTGCAGGATAAATCGAATTTTGACATGAATTCAAGCGATTGGGGATTGAACAACATTATCTTAGAAGAAATTAACGGTTAATGGCAGACATTGGTGTAATTGGAATTGGACGATTGGGATTGTGCTTTGCACTCAACTTGGAACGAGTAGGATTTGATGTTTATGGCGTCGATTCAAATCCCGATTACGTTCAGTCTATCCAATCAAAAACCTTCAAGACGATTGAGCCGAATGTGGAATTTTTCTTAGAAGAATCTGAATGTTTATCCGTTTCGACTGAGTTAAAATCAATCATTAATCAAAAAATTAACTTGATTTTCATTTGCGTTCCTACACCTTCAAAAGACGACGGAACATTTGATCACAGTTCTATAGATAAGATTTGCGACGAACTATTGAAATTCGATCGAACTGAGAAAGAAACGCATCTGATTATCAACTCAACCGTGATGCCTGGTTACTGCAATTCGCTCCACGAACGAATGAATGAACACGGATTTTCCATTTCATACAACCCAGAATTCATTGCTCAAGGAACGATTATTCAAGATCAACAATTTCCTGATCAAGTGTTAATCGGTGAAGCAAATGAAGAAATCGGAAACGAAATTGAAGCCATTTACCGCTGTTTTTGTCAAAGTGATCCGCGATTTAGCCGAATGTCAAGAACAGAAGCGGAAATCACGAAACTCGCCGTCAATTGTTTTTTGACAACGAAAATCGCCTTTGCAAATTCAATCGGTGATTTTACAATTCAGCATGGAGGGAATCACGACAACGTACTTTCTGCAATTGGTGCGGATGAACGAATTGGACCAAACTTCTTGCGCTACGGCTTTGGATATGGAGGGCCTTGTCTCCCGCGAGATAACCGTGCAATGGCAATATCGGCAAAACAAGTTGATCTCAATTTACCAATAAGTGATGCGACAGATCAAGCAAATAAATTGCACAGAGATTTTCAGCGCGAAGTATTTGAACAAGGCTATTCGAAAGAGGAACAAATCGTAATCAGTGGATTGACGTACAAACCCGATTCCGATATTATTGAAGAATCTCAACGCTTGGCACTAGCTGTTGATTTGGCCAATGAAGGATACGATGTTCTAGTAAAAGATAGCGTAGAGGTGATTGATCAAATTCGTGTGATCCATCAAGAGTTATTTACTTACGAAGTCTTGAAGGATGAGTAACCCAGGGATTGTCGTCATAGCCTATAATCGCGAAGATTCGCTTCGTCGACTTTTGAAAAGTCTCGGCAATGCGAACTATCCATCCAATCAAATTACGCTGCATATTTCAATTGATGCATCTGATAATCCAAATGTCAAACCAATTGCGGATGACTTCGAATGGAAATACGGTGAGAAAATCGTTGATCTGAAATCAGAAAACCAAGGATTACTCAAACACATTCTTGAATGCGGATCATTGTCAGAAAAATATGAATCGATTATCGTATTGGAAGACGATTTGGTCGTGGCTCCGGATTTCTATAATTATGCGGTTCAGGCGAACGATTTCTATTCCTCAGATGAGAAAATTGCAGGTGTCTCGTTGTATGCTTATTCATCCGAGGAGAACAATTTCTTGCCATTTGAGCCTATTCTGGATAATTCTGGTGTTCATTTTATCCAAGTTGCTAGTTCATGGGGACAGTCTTGGAACAAAGATCAATGGAGCAATTTCACATCTTGGTTGACCGAAAACCCAAATGGTAAAGAATCACTTTTGCCTGATTACATTTTGAAGTGGGGAAGTAATTCATGGAAGAAACTCTTCATTAATTATTTGATTGATCAAGACCGATATTTTGTCTTCCCAAATACCTCGTATTCCACAAATTTCGAGGAGGAAGGAACGCACGCGAGTGACACAGGATTGTTTCAAGTTCAATTGAATCTTGGAAATTACATTCCCACCTTCGGGGCATTTTCAGACTCAAAATCGATCTATGATGAATACTTTGAACTGCAATCGAACTGTATAAAAAAGCATTGCAAATTCTTGGCGGAATTTGATTTCCAAGTGGATATTTTTGGAACGAAACCAGTTGATTCATCACAGAGCGAATTAATCTTGACAACGCGCCGAGGAAAGAATCCTATTTATTCATTTGGTGCTAGGATGAAACCTCTAATTCAAAATGTTCTGTTTGAAATTGAAGGACCAGAAATTGGATTGTACCACAAGAAGGATCTTTTACTCACTGAAAACAATCGCTTTCTAGCATTAAATACTGCTCCAGTTAGTCTGGATCAGCAGACCGAAGTAAGGAAGCAGTTGATTGAACCCTTGCTCACGATACTACCTGTTCCTAATATTTTGGTGGAAAGTATTGAGATCACATTTGATATCGCCAAACCAGATAATGATAAGTTTTATGACTTTACAGTATTAATTGTATGTTCAGAATCGAGCAAAGAAAAAATCTCAAAAATTGTAGAGTCAGCTCCATTAAAAGTTGAATTTGTCATTTCAGATTCGCAAGACATAAATGAACTTTTGCGATTGGGAATTGAATCTTGTTCCACCGATTATTGTTCATGGATTCAAGCGGGAATGAAAATAGATTTGGATAGCATCGAGAAAGTTACTAGAATTTTTCAAGGAATGTCGCAAGTCCAGGTTCTCCATGGAGTTCATGAAGAATGCGACGAAAGTAACTACCTTAAATTGACTACCGCCTCTTCCCGTTGGACCCCACAAATTGCAAATTTGAATAAAGACGAAGTGGGTAGTGTGCGAACGGAATTGGTTTTTTGGCGAAAGTCATTATTAAATGGTTTCGATTTAGAAAAAATGAATGCCAGTAATTTATTTTTGGAGCTATTAAAATTGAATCCTGTATATGTTGCTGCGATCAAAATTGGTGACATGAATGGAAGAGAAGCTGTTAACTGCCTAACAAAAGATGAAGTTGCAAAAAGTATAGAAGATAGCCAATTTCAACCGAAAAAAGGAATTCGAGTCATCACAAGACCAATTTTCCGGCTCTTCTTTCGTCGAAATGTCCTGTTTTTTCGTTTGTTTTACAGAGAAACGGAACGGCTTCCAATGGTAATCCGCTACGATTTTAAAAACGATAGCTTCTATTTAGACAATTATTAAATGCTTAAAAAAGCGAGAATTTATATCATTATTTGTGTCGTTGCCTTGTTTCAATATGGCAATACCTTCGAGCACGATTATGCGTGGGATGATGTTATTGTGATCACACAAAATGAGCGCGTTCAAGAAGGGTTAGGCAATCCTTCCAACTTGTTTCGTAATATCAAAGGAGATGAGGTTCAATACAGATATGGGTATCGACCGATTTCCTTATTGTCGTTTGCTTTGGATATCGAACTTTCAGAAATGACTCCAAAAACGGGACACGTCATGAATGTTCTCTACTATGCACTATTGTGCTGTTTGATATTCTATTTTCTCAGACGCATGTTCCCAGAGAAGGGAACCTTGTTTTCAATCATCATCGTTGGATTGTTTTTGATTCATCCTGTTCATACTGAGGTCGTCGCAAACATTAAGTCACGAGATGAAATTTTGACAATGATATTTGGGATTACTTCCATGATTTTCTTCCTAAATTTCTTAGAGAGGCAAAAACACAACTATCTGTTCGGAGCGTTGACAATTTTAGCACTTCTGTTATCATTTCTATCCAAGGAAAATGGAATCACCTTTGCAGGAATATTGTTGCTTCTTGCTTATTTCAAGAGTTCGGATCGAATCAAACCTTATTTGAAATACAGTTTACCGATTCTAGGGGGAGCCGCCCTAATTGCGCTTCGTTTATATGTTTACTCAGATTCTGTATTTGAAAACAATGCAACGGAATTGCTAGAGTCTTTGCAATATCGGGAGGATGCATTCCTTGGTAATCCATTGCACGATGCCTCAGGGCTAATGCAAATTATTCCGAACGTATTTAATATTCTCATCAAGAATTTAGGCTTACTCGTATTTCCGATCACCCTCGTTCACGACTACGGATTTTCACATTCAACAATCGTTTCATGGACAGATCCACTGGTGATCGTTTCCGTTGTTTTTCATCTTGCTCTACTATATGTTGTGATCAGAGAATTCAAAAAGAAATCGGTTTTGCTCTTCGGAATCCTGTTTTACTTCATTACGCTTTCAGTCTACCTTCATATCATTCAAGTTGGACCCGATTACATGGGGGAACGATTTTTATTCATCTCATCCTTAGGATTTCTAATTGCAGTTGTGGCATTAATAGAGCGAATTGCCAAAGCGAGTTTTAATTCAGATGCCGAACCAATTTGGAAGAATCAAAAAGCAAAAGTAACATTCGGTGTTTTAGGTTTGTTTTTTATTCTTGGATTCGGAAAAACGACGAATAGAAATGAGGCTTGGGAAAACAATCGAACCCTTTTAGAGACTGATATTGAAGTTTTGGATGATTGCGCAAGGACGCAATACAATTATGCTTGCCTCTTGCATGCCGATTATTACAAGAGCCCATCTTTAGGTAAGGCAGATCGAATTCTACATTACTATCAACGTGCGGTCGATCTTTCTCCTCGATCCATGAAAGCTATGCTCGATTTAGGTAGTGCATACATGGAGTTTGGATATCCAGAAAAAGGTAAGGAAGTTTTTGAGAATTGTAAAAAACAGCACCCTGGTCTTGCTGCACCTTTAATGCAATTGGCTAAATTTTATATGGGACAAGAGGATTTCCAGAACGCATTGAATTTCTATACGAAGACAGGTGAGCACACCAAGCTTAGCGAAGTAAATCATGGGAAGGCAATTTGTCTTTTTAAATTGGGGAAAACGGAAAAGGCTATTAGCGAATTGGTGGCTGGAGTGAAATATAACCCGCAAAACCCCGAATATTTTGAATTGTTGAGTGATCTGCAATTTACAATGAACCACAAAACGGAATCCATTCAGTCGCTTGATGAAGCCATTCGACTTGCTCCAAACAATCAATCTTTGAAAGTGAAACGTTTGGCACGTGACTGATTTACAGTTTTATTGCAAGTCCCTTTTTTTTGTAAAAGAACTATGAGTAGATCTTCATGTCACTCTTATTGATTTATATTTTTTTTTTAATAGATTTGTAGTACTACTAACAATAAGAAATTATGAACACACGTTTCACTAGAGATAATCGAAGATCGACTTTCTTAAAAGGGATATCATTATTAATGCTACTGGGCTTTAGTTTTACATCAATTGCACAGCTAACAGTAACAAAATCTTATGTCCCCGGTAGTTCCGTATCAATCGACGGTTGTGGAACGTATTGTTCAAGTCTACCCAGTGTTTCATTTTCCCCCGCTGATTTTTCGGCAGGAGCTTGCGCAATAACTGATGTGAATGTCAATATTGTTTGGGCGAAAACAGATGGAACATGTTCTGCTCCAGGAGTAGGAAGTTCATTTCATACTGAAACTAGCTTTAGATTGGATGGTCCAACTGGAACAAATGAAATACTTGTACTCCCGGGTACTTACTCAGGTAACGGAACAATTTCCTCTGTGAGTACTACGTTCGATCAAGGTTTTACAGTGGTTGGTGGTGTAGATCCAGTTTCCGGTACGTTCGGACCGAATAATGGTAACCTTAATAATTATAACGGAACGAGTCCTTTTGGGAATTGGGCACTAAGAGCAGGTGATAATGCAGGGGGGGACCCTCTTTGCGTTGCCTCCTATAGTGTAACCATAACAGTTTCAACTGGTACTGATACTGATGGAGATGGAATTTGTGATTTAGCTGATCCAGATGACGATAATGATGGTGTTGCAGATGGCTCAGATACAGCTCCTTTAGATCCTTTCGTTTGTGCAGATGCAGATGCAGATGGTTGTGATGATTGTGCAATTGGAATAGATGGCTTCGGACCTTTGGCTGATAACACACCAGCGAATGATGGCATTGATACTGATGGCGACGGATTATGTGATACAGGTGATCCAGATATAGATGGTGATGGTTGTCCTAACGGAAGTGACCCTACGCCAACAGTGGCAACAGTAAATCCTGATGTGCCATTAATAACAGCGACACCCAGTACAATTTGTGCTGGATCAACTTCAACACTTGATTGGTCAGGTGCAAGTCTAAATGATGCGACTAACTGGCATATTTACACAGGAGGATGTGGAACTACACAACTTACTAGTCAAACAGGAACGTCTCTAATTGTTAGCCCAACGTTTACAACAACATATTATATCCGCGGAGAAGACGGGACAGGTTGTGTTGATGAATCTACAGGAGCGTGTGGTTCAATTACGATCACAGTTAATGCACTGCCTACAGTAACATTCACTGCGCTTGCTGATTTATGTATCGATGCAGGCGTTCAAGCTGGTCTTGGATCCGGAACACCAACAGGAGGTGTCTACTCAGGACCAGGAGTTACAGATGATGGAAACGGAAATACATATTCATTTGATCCAGCTGCTGCTGGTGCAGGTACTCATACAATCACTTACAACTTTACGGATGGCAATGGCTGTTCAGGAAGTGCTAACGATAATGTAGTCGTATTTGGCTTGCCAACAGTAAGTTTTGCGGCGCTAGGTGACTTATGCCTTGATGCAGGTAATCAAACTGGTCTTACTGGAGGATCTCCAGCAGGAGGCATTTATTCAGGACCTGGCGTAACAGATGCTGGAAATGGAACAAATTATTCATTTGATCCAGCTGCTGCCGGAGTAGGAACTCATATAGTCACTTACAACTTCACAGATGGCAATGGCTGTTCAGGAAGTGCTAACGATAATGTAGTCGTATTTGGCTTACCAACAGTAACATTCACAGCGCTTGCTGATTTATGTGTTAATGCAGGTAATCAAACTGGCCTTACTGGAGGATCTCCAGCAGGCGGTGTTTATTCAGGACCTGGGGTAACAGATGCTGGTAATGGAACGAATTATTCATTTGATCCTGCAGTAGCAGGAGTAGGAACTCATACGATTACTTACAACTTCACTGACGGCAATGGCTGTTCAGGAAGTGCTAACGATAATGTAGTCGTATTTGCATTACCAACAGTAACGTTCACAGCACCATCTGATTTATGTATCGATGCAGGCGTTCAAGCTGGTCTTGGATCCGGAACACCAACAGGAGGTGTCTACTCAGGACCAGGAGTTACAGATGATGGAAACGGAAATACATATTCATTTGATCCAGCTGC
>JBLHPQ010000098.1:0-11364 GCA_047624355.1 Flavobacteriaceae bacterium
TTTAAAAGCAAGAAAAAAACAGTATCAGAATTTTAACTTAAATTAGACAGAACTCTATCTTATTTTTTAAACCGAAAAGTTCAGTTTTATCTGACGACATACAGTGCAGGGATACTAGTGAGGTACGAGTCTAGGTAGACAAAAACCATGACGTGAAGTGCAGCCCAAGGCGATCAGCTGGCTCGCTAAATTTAGCAGCGATGGGCGACAAAATGATACTGTTTTCAGTATGGTTTTGCGGACAGAAAAGCTGCGACTGAGAGAGAAAATGAGCGTAATGAGTAAAACAAACGAAAGGAATACTGCTTTTCAAAGCTGTATGAATGGAGTGGTAAAAACAAAACAGCAACCAAAGGGCTGCTGCTTGTATATTTTGTTTTTATGCTTTTGCGAATAAAGTGAGTTTACGATAGAAGACCATATAACAAGCTTCCGAAGGAGTTCAGCGACGAGGAAAAACGTCAATTGTCACAGTGATTACCTTCTTTATTCTAACCCATTACTTTTCAAATACTCTAATATTTCCTCTCTGTACTTGTAGTTATTGGATCCAGGTTTATACCAATCATCTTTTATTAAGCTCTCGGATAGTGTAATGGTATCTCTAGCTGGACTGTCGGGTTGATAAATAGTCACATAATCCATGACTTCAGCGTTTTTATCAATTAAAAGGTACCGAAGGAAATATAAGTCCTCAGCACCTAAGGCCAGTTTTAAAAGCTTCGAATCCTTTGAAAGATCCAATTTGACACCTTTGTCTATATAGTAGTGAAATACATTTCGACAAGATTTACTACATGCAATTTCCAATGGACTAAGATCAGGCATGGAGGATGACCCATCTATCGAAGAATAGATATCTCCTCCACCGTCCTCGACCATAATTTTGATTTGATCCAAATTGCATTGATAAAAACCGCTGGACATATGCATTGCTGACAAATTTTGCAAATCTCGCAAATTGGGATTTGCTCCATTTTGTACTAATGCTTTAACAGAACGCTTTTTGTTATGTATGGATGCGAGCATTAATACTGACGAGCCATATTTACTCTCTTGATAATTTACGGGCACGCCAGATTTAATTAGCCTAACAATTTCCGTGGTATTCTCATTTTCCACGGCATGAGCGAGGCTTTCTACACTAGTACCATCAAATATTCTAAAATCCAAACCATTAGCTGGTTCACTTTTACAGCCAATTGAAATAATCAGCACAAGCAGAAACCATATTAATGGCTGATAAAATGTATAATTCATTCCTTTCATATCTGCAATTTACCTAATTCAATCATTTCTTAATGCTCCCCTCATTATTTCTATTCGGTGAGAGTCAATGGGCGCGGTCAGATCAATTATTAAGGATCCTGACGAAATAATATGTGTTTTTCCAACGGGCGCAATCCGCTTCCCCATAAAGGCAGCATTTTCTTGAGTTGAATTTACAATATCACCTACCAAAACTATATTATTAATCCCACGATCATTTGTTCGACTTATTCCATGTTTGTTTAGAAGGTCGTCATGTGGCCACGCTGGATTATATGCTATCGATCTTAAGCCATATTTTAAAGCAGAAACGTTTGCTAAACTTCCACCCAGGGAATGCCCAACCATCGTTAAATCCCCTTTGTCAATCTGACGTAAAATTTGTCGAACATTCTCCAATACTTGTGGGGTCTGAGCAGAAATACCTCGGAGAAACTGCGCAAGATCCTCTTTAGCATCCATTGAGTCGTCAGTACCAGCAATGACATAGGCGTATTCAACTATCCCATTTTGCCCAGTTCTTTCGTAAAGATTTGATTTGAACCCAGTTCTTGTATCCTTCCAGGTAACATCTGAAATATCACTTTTTTTGTCTGAAATTTTCCAACCTCCTGATATATTTTTATCGGAGACACCAGGTTCTTGATTCTCCTTATAAACATTTGTTGCTAAATCCGAGCCTTCATACGGCGTTGGGCCCGTTCTTTTCGCCTTCTTCTCAATTCCGCCACCCGCAAGAACAGTATGCCATTTTTCTGACTTAGCACTGTACATCCATTCTTGACCATCTTTATCGGTATATAAATCGGTGTCAACAGGACTATCAGGTGTACCTTCTGGCTGTACGACTCCATCGTTGGAAGAGCTCAACCCATAAGGATCAATAAAGAAAATTGGATTATTATCAAACCCAACATATGGACTCATATGCGGAAAAGAAGCCATCAACGGATCCAAACTTTTCCATCTCCCCAACCTCGGATCGTATTGTCTGAACTCCGTGGTATAACTATTCCCTGCGCCAGAAATCTCATTATCTAACTCCATACCATTATACGCGTAGCGGTAAGACTCTACCTGCGTTTGACGGTCAGGCATCTGCATGCCGAAAGGGTATAAATCGCGGAGATTCCAACCCACTGCAAATGAGAACCAAATTAACCAACCCGTAGGCATTTGTGGTTTGGGCAAATAACTCTTCATAAACAATAGTTCCTGCAGTAGACGTCTGAGTATCGCTCAATTTAATTCCCAAAGGAGAACTTGCTAAGACTACGTCGGGTATTTCTACAGAGAGTACATTTAGCAATGGGTGATGAAATGCATTAAGGTAAATTACTGAGGGAAATTCATGCACAGCAACAGCGGAAAGATTCGTTGGATGAACACCTTTTGCTAACACAGTTATGGTGTTGGATTGGGTTTCTAAAGCAGGTTCAACTAGTACCCAACTTAGCTGGATTGTTCCGTTTTGATAATGATCTCCTGCTTTGAAAAGCACCTCAGAAGAGATCGATTGACAAAGCGCCAACGAAGTCTGACAGATAAATCATGTAACTACTAAATATACAGAAACAGTGGGAGGAAATAAAATAATCGTCCATAGATTTTATTAAACTTAATAATAAATCCAATCAGCATGCCCTGAGTTTTTACTATCTTTAAGGCGCAAAACAAATAAAACCTCAAGCATGTTCAAGCATCCATTATACCTAGTCCCTTTTGATTTTACACCCGTTTCTGAGAGTGCAATGCGCCTTGCCCTAGACTTAGCTGATGCAAATGATGGATCGGTGTATCTGCTTCATGTTGTTGGTAAAAACTCAGAAAGACAAGACGCTCGAACGCAGTTCAAAGAGACGATTGGAAATCTATCTGATTCAGACAGATTGAAGACAACGAGTAAAGTACTTGTCGGAGATTTATTTGAAGATATGGGTAAAGCTGGAGATATTCTTAAAGCTTCTCTTATTGTTATGGGTACTCATGGTGCACATGGAATGCAAAAAATCTTTGGCAGTAATGCGGTCAAAATGATCAGCAATGCTTCTTCTCCTTTTCTTATCACGCAAGGAAAAAAATCTGTAGATAAAATCAATACGATTGTGATGCCTTTTAGCTTTGCTAAGGAATCTATCCAAATTACAACTTTCGCAGCACGAATGGCTCAAAAATTCAAAGCGAAAATTCACTTAGTAGCGTGTCATGATAGTGATTCATGGATAGAACATAAGACACAGTCTAACCAACTTGTTGTTAGAAGACACTTTGCAGAACATGGTGTAGAACAAGAGATTGTGAACCTACCAGGTGTTGATTCTTATGAACAGGAATTAATGGCCTATTCTGCTAAAGTAGATGCTGATATAATTGCAGCTGCCTACTATAAAGAAGGATTCCTCCCATCTCCCAACTCATTCATTCAGGCAATTATTGAGAATGATCAACAAATCCCGCTTCTTACTGTGAATGGCGAAGAGTTGTATGTAATCAACTCGAATTACTCCTTTATGACCGTATAATTTCGATGCGTTTTACCCAACTCGCGAAATCTGTGCGTATCACCCTAATTATTCAATCCATTTCAATGTTGATGGGGGCTTCAACGCATATTACATGGGGCATTAAAAATGGTTTTCTCTCTGAACACTACCACGCGTCAATTGGTACAGCCTTGTTTTGGGATAGTCTAACGTTTTTGGATCCGCTCGCTGCACTCTTGCTGATCATAAGATCCAAATCAGGACTCCTCTTGACAACTTTCATTATAATTGTAGATGTCTTACACAACAATCTCTTTTACGCCGACGAGCTTTACTTTACACCAATCCCAATAGGAACATGGCTCGCCACCTATTGGATGATTCTCGGCCAAATGATTTTCTTGCTATTTGTTCTCGTAACATTGAAACGAAATTGGAGGGCCGTCAACGAAACTGACTGAATTCAGTCAAGAAATAATTATAACTTTGTACCAAGATATTCAATTTACCTGATCATGAAAATTACCTCAATACCTACTTTAATGACTCTTTTCGGACTTTTCTCATTCATGTCTAAATCTTCCAAGGTTGAACCGATGAATCCTTCCACCTCGATTTATGACATCCAAATTAATGCGCTTGATGGCACTCCCCTCAACTTGCATGCTTTCCAAGGAAAGAAACTAATGATTGTGAATGTAGCATCAAAATGTGGCCTTACCCCTCAATATGAAGAGCTCCAAAAATTATATGATGAGTACGGTGATAAGCTTGCGATAATCGGCGTACCCTGCAATCAATTTCTTGGTCAAGAGCCGGGTAGTTCAGATGATATTGCTTCATTTTGTCAAAAAAATTATGGTGTGACCTTCCAGATGACTGAAAAAGTAAATGTAAAAGGATCGACTCAACATCCACTATACACTTGGCTTACAACCAAAGCAGTTAATGGTGTTGAAACGACCAAAGTCAAATGGAACTTTCAGAAATACCTTATCGATGAGAACGGGCAATACATCGCCATGATTGGACCTAAAACACTCCCAATGAGTGATGAAGTGATGAAGCATTTGTAGCACACATTTCTGTTAATTCACGACTATTTAAAAATTCTCACTAACTTCACCCTAGTTCACAGTCGAACTAATCAATAAGATTTGGCAATAATCTCTACAAAAAAAGCACTTGTCTTGCTGAATACAAAAGGTGGATAACACCTAATAATATTAATCTGCAATCGCTAATAAAGCGAAAAATAACAATACATTTTATGGAATTACGACTAGCTGTGCTCATCGATGGAGACAATATCCCGTCCGCACGCGTCAAAGAAATGATGGCAGAGATTGCTAAATATGGCAATCCAACTATCAAAAGAATATATGGGGATTGGACGAATCCACACCTTACAAAGTGGAAAAAAGTCCTCCTTGAAAATGCAATTACACCCATACAACAATACGGATATACAACAGGAAAAAATGCCACTGATTCAGCAATGATCATTGACGCGATGGATATCCTTTATTCTGAGAAAGTCGATGGCTTCTGTTTAGTTTCAAGTGACAGTGATTTCACACGACTAGCCACTAGATTGCGCGAAGCAGGGAAAGCAGTTTATGGAATTGGTGAAAAAAAGACACCTGAGCCATTTATTGTGGCTTGTGATAAGTTCATCTATATAGAGATATTAAAGAATCAGCAAGAGAATAACGAATCTGACGTCAAGGGTAAGAAACGCCCTAAACAGGAGAATGTTGACAAAGTTACGCCGAAAATTATTCAATTGATTTCATCTACGATCGATGATGTAGCAGATGACGATGGTTGGGCTTTTCTTGGAGATGTCGGCAGTTTAATGCAAAAGAAACAACCAAACTTTGATTCTAGAAATTACGGTTTCTTAAAATTGACGCCCCTAATTAAATCTATAAAGGAATTTGAGGTAGAACCTCGCGAGAGTACCAAGGGAAGATATAAACTCATCTACGTGAGAATAAAAGAGAACCAGAAAAGTTAACCAATGAAGTTCCTGATTCCTTTTGCATTGCTTTTGTCCACGCTAACATTTGCACAAGGCAATGCTCTTAAGGAATTCTCGAAGGAAGCCGAACAGTTTAATAGAACCAAGTTAACGCAAGCTCAGTATTTGCTACGGAGAGTTCTCCCGATGGGAATTATAGCTACAACTCCCCCGCTAATTCCCGATCAGCTCTCCGCGATTCTTGAAGACGCTATTAAGCCACCACTTTGGCAAGAATTGGACGTTTTCTTAAAGACAAAGGGGATTTCAGAGAATGATCTTGGTGGGCACTTGACTAATCCTATCTGTTCAAATGCAAATGGAACGAAGGCAAAGTACTTTGTAATTCATGACACGAGCACTCCTAATTTCAAGAATAAAGCGCTCCCATTAATCATTGATAGTACTGAATGGGCTCACAATAATGTCCACAAAGTTTGGAAGGATAAAAAGAAGGCGCATGTCTTCGTTGGGAGAACCGGGCATTCGTATTCACCCGTCCATTTCGACATTCCATGGCGCGCTACAAAGTTTGAATTATCAAGTTTGAACGCTACGATCTCAAAAGGATTATTCGTTCATATTGAATTAGTACAACCACGTAGAAGTGATCCAGGGAAATGGGCAAACAACGACGTTCTTGCGCCGCCAACAGGATTTACGATTCCGCAATACCAGCGGCTATCACTACTCTATATTGCAGCTTCAATCGGCAAGGGAGACTGGCTTATTCCCACCTATCACGCTACCCTTGACAATGGTATTCCTGATGCGCACGATAATCCCCAAAATTTCGATTTAAGGGCATTTGATTCAGCATTGACCAATTTATTGGCAGAGATTAATGGTCAGTCAAGCCTAAAACTCTGGGCGACCTATTATTACACCCCGACAGTCATACATGCTAGAGGAGGTTTACCTTTATTGAACGCTTCACATGAAAAGACAGGATTTAGGCTCGACTCTCTCGATTGGTGCGACGCAGCCATCCAAGGAACGGTTGCAATTAACAAGGACGGGGAAATAACGACACTCAATTATGCTGGCCGATCCGATAGTCTACTCTTCGATTGCCGTAAATGCTCTATCTATAGGAATTATGATGGCTATCTAAAAACAGGAAAAGTCCTTTGGTCCGAATCGATTGGATTTGGAAAAGGTGTAAAGGATTTCAACTTAGTACCCTGCAAAACGATTGCTGTTGATCCCGAAAAAATCCCAATTGGTTCGGTGCTATTCATTCCAGATGCTGTAGGTACATTATATGATGTTGGGGATGGAATCCAGGCGGCTCATGATGGCTATTTCTTTGCGGGAGATGTCGGAAGTAAAATTATTGGCAACCATATTGATGTATTCATTGGGAACGCGATAAAAAACCCTTTCAAATTTGTTTCTTCACTCTCTACGCTTGGGTTTGATGCTTATCTAGTTACCGATAAGGACATTATCAATGCGTTGACTGAATTGCATCAAAATTAGGTTTCGCTACCGAATTCAAAAATGCGAAGTACTAAAACTCTAATTTTAACTGGACAGAGACCGTTTTCACCTCTTTCTCGGTGTTTAGTTTTGTGATCGAAATCCCTAATAGCCGGACAGATTTAGGCAAATCTTCTTGCTGGAGAAGCGCTTTCACTGTAGGGAAGAACTCATTTTTGAGACTCACAAATTCGGGCAATGTTTTACTTCTAGTCTGTTGAGTAAAATCATTGTATTTTATCTTTATCGTAATAGTCTTCCCCTTGAGATCAGTTGATTTCATACGCTTCTCTAACTCGATCGCAATCTTGTCAAGATGCTCTAGCAGATAAATTTCTGAACGAATATCTTTACCGAATGTCCGTTCAGCAGCAATCGACTTTCGGACATGATTCGTTTGAACTTTGCTATGCTGAATTCCTCGAACGATATGGTAAAAATGCCGACCTGATTTTCCGAAATACTGTGTTAAGTATTCCAGCGATTTGCGCTTTAGATCACTGCCTTGAAAGATGCCGTGAATTTTCATTTTCTCCGCGGTAACCTTTCCTACACCAAAGAATTTTTCAATTGGAAGCTTGGCCAAGAATGGAATTACTTCTCCAGGACTAATTGTTTTCTGACCATTTGGTTTGTTGATATCGGAAGCAATTTTCGCGGTAAATTTATTCACTGAGATTCCTGCCGATGCATTCAATCCAATTTCATCAGCAATGCGCCTTCTAATTTCTTGGGCTAAGATACTTGCTGATGGATAATCTTCATTGTCAGTGACATCAAGAAATGCTTCATCCAAGGATAATGGCTCAACTAAATCTGTGTATTCAAAAAAGATTGCTCTAATCTGTTGTGAGATTTCTTTATAGCGTTCAAATCGAGCATTTACAAAAATGAGATCAGGACATCTTCTAGCCGCTGTGATACTTGGCATTGCCGATCGAACACCAAATTTACGCGCTTCGTAACTAGCAGCAGCAACTACTCCTCGCTCCTTAGAACCACCAACGGCAATAGGCTTCCCGCGTAATTCAGGATTATCCATTTGTTCTACAGAGGCATAGAAAGCATCCATGTCAACATGAATTATCTTTCGAATTGGAAAGTCGTACTCACTTAGATTCTCCTCTTCCATTAACTAGAGATGAATGAGGTTCCCTTCAGGAAATGGGCTAAATAGCGAAGTACGGATGTTTGCTGATTTCAATCCATTGTTGGTCCAAACATTACACGTTCTAAATAAATGATAGGTGCCTTTCGCTTCATAAAAATTATCGGTCATCCAATATCCGTGTCCTGGGATTAACTGAACGGCTCCTTCTTTTTTATCGAAACTGCCCTCAATATAGTTGCAAAGTTTTTGGTATTGAGCGGAGGATATTTGAACCTTTTTACACACATCAGAAACTATAGGTTTAAGACCGTATTGCACATGCATTGCCGTTGGACTTGGCAGAAACACTGCCGTCAGCGCCGTAGACGTTTTTAATTCAGCCCAAGTAGGCGTATCAAGGAAGAATCCTTTATCTCCCCAGCCAATGGCTATGAATTCCGTTTGCGAAGTATCTTCATAAGCATCGATCGGAATAACATTAAGCCAATTCAGATTATCCGTCTTAACAGGCATGCAAATTTCAGTATGCACTCCATTCGATCGCACAAAAATTGTCACATCGCCGGAGTCCGATAATGATCCAGTGTAAAATATCATTCCCCAAATAAAGAGGAGAATATAAAAGCTCATCAACGCTATAAAGATTTCCAGAAAGAGCCCAATAGACTTTCCTAAAACAATCAGGATGTTCATTGGCTTATTCATCGATTACCCAGCCATATCAATTCGGTAAAGCTTCCAACTACCTTCGTACTTCTTGAAGGATAACATTGTGGCACTTTCAAATTGTTCACCGTCGATTTCTGTAGAGGATAGAATGACAAGCATGTATGTCATTTCCCCAGGCTCATATTCAACCGGTTGAATACTGCGCACACTTTCGTATTTCAATTGCGCGATCAGATCTTCATTAAAAATGAGATCGAAGCCAGATTCAAACGCTTTACTATCCCAATCCCCATCAAATGTACTCAACGGAAAGTTCGTCTGACTCATTACTTTCTCCTTATCAAGGTCAAGGATTGCCTGAATATTATCTTCCCAAAAAATCTCTGCCTCATCTTCATCAACTTCTTGTGCACTGCTAGCGGGTGCAATAGCTAAAAGCAATAAGAATGTATATATAAGTTTCATAACACTAGTTTTGCTCGCAAGATAGTGTTTATTGACTCAGGTTTTTACCTTTATAAATGGTAAAAATAAGCTGATGTCACAGATTACAAATAAAGTCTTAATGATGGCTCCAACGCAGTTTGGATTCAATGATGAAACCAGTGCCAGCAACTCATTTCAGAATGAACCACCGACCAATGAAGTTCATCAAATTCAAGAACGAGCGAGCGCTGAATTCAAACATTTTGTAGACAAACTATCAACGATTGGGATTGAGGTTCTAGTTTATCAAGATGAACAATATTCACAATCTCCAGATTCTATCTTTCCAAATAATTGGTTTTCCACGCATATTTCCGGAGAGCTAATCATATACCCTATGGCTGCTATAAATAGGAGAAATGAACGAAGAAGTGATATTATTTCAGACTTGATTTCTAAAGAAGGCTATCATCTAAAAGATTTGACTCGATGGGAAGAAATGAAACCATCGTTTTTTTTAGAAGGTACGGGAAGTATCGTTTTTGATCATGATGATCGAATCATTTATGCCGCTATTTCTACGCGGACCTTCAAAGAACCGCTAAAAGAGCTTGCATCGGAAATTGGTTATTCAATTTGTGACTTCCAAGCAATCGGTAAAGCGGGAGAGCCAATCTATCATACCAATGTGATGATGTGTGTTGGTAAAACATTCGTTGCCATTGGTGTTGACACGATAGCGCAAGGTCGTGAAAGAACATTAGCGAAGATTCACGCAACGGAAAAGGAAGTTATTTCACTTTCGAACGAGCAAGTTTATCACAGTTTTGCTGGAAATATGCTCCAATTAGAAAATTATCTTGGGGAAACCGTGCTTGTTGTTTCAACGGCCGCTTTCAATTCATTCAGCGATCAACAACTTTCAAAGTTGAACGATCACAATGACCACATCCTCCCGATAAGCATCCCGACCATAGAAAAGATTGGAGGCGGCAGCGTTAGGTGCATGCTCGCTGAAATATTTAGTATAAAAAAAGAGGAAACACTAATGTCTCCTCTTTTACCCGTTTCTTGAAATAGTGGTTAGATCAAGCCCTACAAATATAAGTTTGCTTGAGCGAATAATCAATGTGGAAAATGCTAATTCTAGATGCGGAATCCCGCACTATTTAATATTACACAAGCGTAATACATCATTTTCAACCATTTAAATCGGTTCGAGCTGTAGAACTATCCTCTTAAACTAAAAGAGACGGCTACGATTGTTTTAGATTTCACCACTATACCGTTGTGTTTTGCAGGAATCCATCGTGGCATTCCTTTTACAATTCTTAGTGCCTCCATCTCGTTATCACGTTCTCCTCCAAGTGCAATAGCGACATACTCTAGTTTACCTTCTACATTCACAATTATCTCAACAAAAATGGTTTCATCCACACTAGGGTCGATTTTCATATTATCTCTAATGTAAAGATCTCTTTCTTTCTCCCCACCTTGAAACCTTGGCTCAACATCAGGAAAATCTACCAAGCCATTTGCGTTTTCATTCAATCTAGCATTTTCAGTCCCATCATAAAACTCGAAATGCTGAAAACTCCCTGTCGAATCAGAGAAGTTGAAATGAATCGTCGTATCAAAACCCTGCTGACCAATAGTTTGAAATTCTTCCTGCATTCTCTGGAACACTTCATCCATTCGCTGCTGCATTTTAATAAACATAGAGTCGATGTCACCACCAAACATACTCTCGCTATCAAACATTCGAGCAAAGAAATCTGATTCTAAGGATTGCAGATCAACATCTCCAGTTAAATGACTCATCATACTATGCCTTGGAAACTCCTCGCTTTGCAGCGTGTCTATTATATTTCCTTTTTCATCGTAGCTAATCCAAGGCCCAT
>JBLHPQ010000099.1:0-10876 GCA_047624355.1 Flavobacteriaceae bacterium
AGTAAATTGCCCATCATGTTAGAGATGTAATAATCAAAGTCTCCATCTTCATCAAAGTCACCAATGGCAATTCCCATCGCATCAATTTCATCATCCGTAAACGTAGTCGATGCTACATTCGAAAAGTCATTTATCGGGTAATTGTTCTGGAAGAGTGCGTTCGGTTCATAGTTGTACCCGAAATCATTGCCGAGAAGGAGATCAACATCTTGATCGCTATCAAAATCAGTGAATGCCACGGCTAAAGATGTTCCTAAATCAGATGTTCCTGAAGCAATGCTGACATCCGTAAAGGTTAAATCACCATTGTTTTGATAGAGCGTATTCCCAATTCCTGAGGATATCGTTAGGAAAAATGGATTCGTGACATATTCTGCATAGTTTGCGACATAGATATCTAAATAACCATCGTTGTTATAATCTCCCATGGTCACAGATGTACTCCAGGTTGTATCTGTGATTCCTGCGGATAAAGAAATGTCAGTGAATGTAGTATCCCCATTATTTAGAAATAGAATGTTGTGATCCGTTCGAGTCGTAGTCACAAAAATGTCTCGATCGCCATCGTTATCAATGTCTCCAGTGGTTACACCTACCGTTTGGAGTCCAGCAATGCTCAGAATCGCCGAGGAAGCCGAAATGTCTGTAAACGTTCCATCTCCATCATTCAGAAATAGTTTATCTGGTTCAGATCCACCCGTAAGGTAGAGGTCTTCGAAGCCATCGTTGTTCAAATCGAATACAGCTATTCCTCCGCCAATCTGAGAAACATCGACATGTCGATGGTCTACGCCTGAGGCGATTGCTTGTTCTATATATTGCGCGTTGCATTGAAACCCAAGTAATGGGAGGATAACAATGAGAAGTTTTCGGTAATGCATTCTGAAAATTGTACTAGAGAATTTCTTACTTCCAAGTGAAGCCTTTTAAAGGAGTTGGCTCTTCAAATCGGTATTGATCGAAGTATACGATATAGGTTTTCTTCTCACCGTCTTCTCGTAATTCATACATGTACAAAATGCCTTTTTCTTTCCGTGTAAGGGCAGGATCTGGGTTTTCGTAGGATTTTCCTTTTCCAAGTTTTTCGTAATACATTGCTCCGCCATTGGGACCTTTCAATTTCTTGATGTAATCTAAGGTAGCTGTTGGCATATCGCCACCGCCAACTTTTATCGGATCCTTCTCTTTAAATCCGTACGATCCAGAGATTTTGACTTGCTTCTCGTCCGCTTCTTCTTGACTAAATCCTACTGAAGTAATCAGAATTGTGCAAAGGAATAATAGTGCTTTCATGTAATCATCTTTAATAAATCGAAGATAGTGATTTTTTAAATGGTTAAAAAATATTTTGACGGGAGATCATTTCGATTTCAATGCTAATTGTATGCTTTTGGCCGAGCTTTTAAATTAAAGCCAATGATCACCTACTCTGACCGAACATTCAATTATCTTTGTCCAAAATTAGAATAGATGATTCAAAGAGTTCAAACTATTTATTTCGCACTGGCAATTATTTTGCTGTCTGTCCTCACTTTCGGGGTCACGATTTTTAGCTTTGTCGGTGAAACTTCGCGCTTCACTTTTAGTGCGTTTGGGATTATGGAAACTGATCTTGTATCAGGAAAACAGCTTAGTTATGAGTCATTTCCATTGTACATTGGAACAATTGCATTAACGCTTCTTTGTTTTTTAGCCATCATGGCCTATAAGAACTTAGCGCGCCAATTTAAATTGGGAAGAACGATTTTCGGACTCTATTTTCTGAGTGTGATTGGAATTATATTAATAAGCATGTATGGACAAGGTTTAATTGACACACCTACAACCGGAAGAGAACTGGGCGTTGGGTTTTACTGTCTAGTTGCCGGATATCCATTCACTTTCCTTGCCAACATTGGAATCAAACGCGATAAACGCTTGTTGGAATCTCTTGATCGATTACGCTAAATGAATTACTTATCAGTAGAAGAAATCACAAAAACCTTTGGTATAAGAACGATCTTTGAAGATCTAACCTTTGGTATTGATCAAGGTCAGAAAGTGGCCATTGTCGCTAAGAATGGTGCGGGTAAGACTACCTTACTTCGTTGCCTACTTGGAAATGAATCATTGGACTCTGGTAGAGTTGTCTTTCGAAAAGACATTCGTCTTGCGTTCTTAGAACAAACAGATGATCTTGAAGGTTCGAATACGATCTTGGAAGAAGTGTTTTCGCACGACCTCCCGGAGTTAGCTGCCGTTAAAGAATATAACGCTGCAATGGCTGCTGAAGATGAGAAGGGCATAGAGGCGAGCTTTGAGGCAATCACGGAATTGAATGCATGGGATTTGGAAGTGCGTGTTACGCAGATTCTCTCTGTCCTGAAACTGGATGATACGAGTCAGTTGATTCGACAATTATCTGGTGGACAGAAGAAACGTGTGGCGCTTGCTAAAGTGCTAATCGCTGAAGCAGATTTTCTTGTTCTGGATGAGCCGACAAATCACTTGGACCTAGATATGATCGAGTGGTTAGAGGAGTTCTTGATGAAGTCGTCGGCTACAATATTGATGGTGACGCACGACCGTTATTTCTTAGAAGTGGTCAGTGATGAAATCCTCGAACTCGACAATAATACGATCTATAAATACAAAGGGAATTTCTCCTATTACCTGGAAAAGAAGGCAGAGAGGGAGGAGCAACTAACGTCGACTATCGGAAAGGCTCAAAATCAGTTTAAGAAAGAACTCGATTGGATGCGACGTCAACCTAAAGCTAGGGGAGTCAAGCAGAAAGCTAGAATTGAAGCATTTCACGAAACAAAGAAAGTTGCTAAGCAGACTATAAATACGGATGAACTAGAGATTCCAATTAAAATGGAACGCCTTGGAACTAAAATCCTTGAGCTTCATAAAATTGGTAAATCATTCGGTGAGAAAAAGATCATAGATAATTTCTCGTATAACTTCAATCGCCAAGAGAGATTAGGAATCGTTGGAAAGAACGGAAGTGGAAAGTCGACGTTTTTGAATATGTTATTGGACATCGTGCCGGTTGATAGAGGTAAAATTGTCACTGGTGAAACTGTCGTTTTTGGTTATTACGATCAAGAAATGTTGAAGACGGATGATGACAAAAAGGTCATCGAGGTTATTCGCGACATTGCGGAATACATTCCATTGGAGAAAGGCCGACAGATGTCTGCTGCACAGTTATTAGAGAAGTTCCTATTCTCGAGAGATATGCATTTCAACTACGTCAGAAAGTTGAGTGGGGGAGAGAAACGACGCTTGAAATTACTAACGGTTTTGATGAGTAATCCAAATTTCTTGATTTTGGATGAGCCAACAAATGATCTTGATATTTTCGCATTAGCAGTTTTGGAAGATTACCTACGTGGTTTTCAAGGATGTTTGATTGTGGTCTCGCATGATAGGTATTTCATGGATAAGATGGTAGATCATCTTTTCGTATTTAACGGTGATGCAGAAATTAAGGATCTTACGGGTAATTACACTGTTTATCGTAAGAACTTGATTGATAGTGCCCGTGCAGCCAAAAAAGCTGGGTCGAAACCTGTTAAGAAAGTGGAAGTGTTACAGAATGCTTCAAGCGAACCTAGCAAAAAGAAATTATCTTTTAAAGAGAAGCAAGAGTTCGATACCATTGAAAAGGAATTGGAAGCGCTTGAAGAAGAGAAAACGAAGCTTTCGAATCAATTGATGGATACAGCTTTATCTGGAGAGGAACTTAATAAATCTGGTCAGCGATTGACCAAGGTGATGGAAATTGTTGAGGAGAAAACGAATCGATGGTTAGCGCTTTCAGAATTTATCTAACGCTTATCTTAGAATGATATCCTGTTTTATTGAAGTGATAAATTTATTGTAATAGATCACTTTTCCATCCTCCGAATATTCGTAGTACTTCCCTTCATAGCCGCCATTCTCAAAGCGCGCTTTTACTTTAATATGTTTGGTCGTTTCATGGTACCAAATGCACTTTCCATGCAGATTACCATTCTTGTACTTCAATTTTACGAGTAGCTTTCCGTATTCATTATAACGCTTAACTTTCCCCTTAGCAACAGGGTTTTGATAATATTTAAGTCGTTCGATTTGAACCCTTTCAAAATCTTCATTGTATAGAAGCTCGAGTTGTCCTTGGTTCGCTCTAACGCCACACTTGGCGGCAATGAAATTATTGTCTGCCGGCGTTTCTTTAAGCGTTGACAGGGCAGTCATAGTTATGTCAATACTATCAATAACCGTTGTTTTATCTATCCCCTTAATGTTTCGGAAGTAGAATCTAAACAAATCAAAGTCAACATTTTTTTTGAGATGGTCTTCACTTGAAAAGCGCAATGAAAATTTTGAATAGGTATAAATATCCGTAGTAATTGAATAGCGCCCTTGAGTAATCGGTATGGATGCGATAACGGAATCGAATTGAATGATTTCAAGCGTTGAGGGTTGATATGTGAAATTATCTTCAAAGGACACTTCACCAGAAAATTGAATTCTTCTAATCTGTGGATCTTGGAGTGTTGGTCGTACGATTTCAACTTTCTCGGAAGAACACGCCAATATGGAATCAAACGCCGTGGATTCAATAACACGCTCATTAAGTATTCGATGTCCTAAGTCGTTCAAGTGACAGCCATCACCTGAATCATAGACTTCAATGAGTCCAGCGGCTGGAGTTACGAATCCTGTCCAGAAGTCGATAACGCTATTTGGAAATAACTTCACAATCGAGTCGTAGAGCTCATCCTGCTCTCTTCGCTGATCATGTCGATTAAAGTTTCGAGGTTGAACAGTACAGATCCAGATAGGAACGCTGTCATTTTCTGCTTCACGAACCACAACTTTTAGATTATCTAGCTGCTCTTTCATTGAATACCCGAGGGCCACATCATTGGAGGGTAAGTTGACAATGATTCCGTCACAATCTAATGCTAGCGCTCTAGTAATGTTAGCTAGAGAATCTCTCCGTCTCCTTTTTCTTGGTGGAACGAAAGCGTCAGGCATGATGTGATAGGTGTTGTACCCGCCAACGGCAAGATTAACAACACTGTTATCAGGATTTAATTTCCTAAGATAGGTAGCGTATAAATTCACCCAAGAACTATCTTTGGAAGATACACCAAACCCTGCTGCCGTAGAAGATCCTAAAACGACAATTTTCACAGGTGGGTTGATCCAGAGATAGTCCTGAGAATGCGCCCCGTTCGTAATGAAGGAGAGTAGAACTATACTAATAATGGATCGAATAACACGCATTTTAAATTAGGTTATTGATGCTAAAAGGTCGTTTGAATATATTTATATTGAGTGTAAGGCGGATCTTGGAGCCGTACTTAGAGTTTCCATAGGAGTCGCTCAACTCTTTACTCATCCAAATTGGAAAGTAGATGCCAATTGCATCCGCAAGCCGCACACCGATTCCAGTATTAACCGCTGAGTGTATCGAAAACCCGTTATCGAAGACCCCAACATCAGCAAAAATCCCAAAGAAGTTTGGAATATATGGCAGCTGTAGCCACAGATTTCCAGTGGCCATCCATCGATCAGTAGTTCCGTAATAACTGGTGCTTCTGAATCCTCCCATATTCTCAGAGCGCTGTTGTGACCATATTCCATCAAGGTTGTTTCGTCCGAAGAAATAATCTTCTGTAAAAATGTCTTGCTGCCCATCCGTTCCAGAGAGTGACATTGAGTATTGATAGCCGCTATATTGCCCAGCTAATGCACTATTCGTATTATAGTTACTATGGTATTGATTACCGTAAAACGCACGTAATTCAACCCATTTCTCTTGCTTTTTCTTCTTTAAATAACGGTACTTATATTTCCCTTCTACGCGCAAACGTCCTACTTGGTTACCAACATTTACGTCAGTAATGAAATCGTTTCGGACTTGTAAATTAATCGCATGATCTGGATTGTTATAGGAGAAATTGTATGCGATAAATCCACCAGCATGCTCGATATGCGTCGGACCAAATTTATCTTTTCGATACAACCCTTGAATGCGCACTGTCTGTTCGTATGGTTTTACTTTTCCGTTACGACTGCCTATTTTAGCAAGCCAATAAGGTGAAACCGTAACGTAGAATGACTCGTTATTCCTAAATGTTGTGTCGTGCTTAAATGATTTAAATGACACGCCAAAACGAGACATTTTGAAGACTTTCTTGGGTTGATTGGTGATGCTTAATTCACCAATTCCTGAAATCATTTTTCTCCGGAAGGAATATAATGGAGCTACAAAATAATTCACTTTTCCAAATGGGATACCATAGTTGTGAAAGGCTGCCCCGAGCATGAGGCGGTCATAATAATTCCCAGTAATTACCGGCGTCCAAAAGACATTCGTTTTCTCTGGTTCGTTGTCCCCAATGCCCCATTCAAACTTAATTGGCTCCAATTTCTTGAATAATCCCTTTGCAGATAGCGTATTGTTTTGTCGATTTAATTCAGGAATGTCTTTTGTATAATCGATGACTACTTTGTCAAATTCAACATTGTCAAATAGTACACGCGACACCTTCTGTCCAGGCTCTGCCCATCGAGTTTGCACAACAGTATCGGCTTGAATTAAGTTGATTTCAATAGGGCCGTCTACCTGACCAACATTTCTCACTTTGACTTCTATACTATTCTCTAATTTTTTCACACGAACTATTTTATAGTCAATATGATTAGTGGTATTGATGAGATCATCGAAGAGCCAACTCAAATCTTTTCCAGATGTCTTTTCTACTGAGGCACGCATATCGTTAGGAGTAGGGTGTTTGAACTCCCAATCGCTATAATATTTTTGCATGCATTTATCAAACAATTCGTCTCCCAAATAGTCCTTTAAGTAGAAAAATACGAGACCAGTTTTCTGGTACATCACGATGCCATAGTTGAGTTCTGAAAATTCAGCGGATTTTGTTTCCAAAGCCTGATCTTCTCCAAGCCACGACATCATTCTATAGGATACGTCACTCAAATCATGATGATCAAGATCATTGAAATGAAAAGCGCCACCAAAAATCATATCCGACATTGCCGTATTGTCTGGGTATTTAGTTTGGACATAACGTACCTCATTTAAGGTGTTCATTCCTTCGTCCATCCATCCATGATCACGTTCGTTCGTTCCCAATTGTCCATAGAACCAGTTATGTCCTACTTCATGTACAATCACCACTTCTAAATCGAAATCGGTTGAAGAATTTCCAATCACCGTTACGTTAGGGTATTCCATACCTCCTCCAGCACTAATCGTCCCATCTACAGCTGTTACTTGGTTGTAGGGATAGTCGCCATTCCAAAGTGAATAATAGTAGGTTGCATCAATAAGATATTCGGAAGCATCTTGCCAGAGTAAACCATTGCCTGGAGTATAAAGCGCCCATGTCGTTACTTTGCGCCCTGAATGAGGAAGCTCGACTTCACCTTTTAAAACACTGTATCGTTTATCAGCGAACCAAGCGAAATCATGAACGTTTTTCTGCTTGAAGTGAAGTGTCTTGAATGTTTTAGAGGAGGGAGGAAAACTATTTGGATAAGCCTCATTTATTCCAGGGACCTTACGATGTAGGAAACCATCCTCAATTCCACGAGCGGTTTGCGCCGCAAGGGTATCCATGTATTCTATCTCACGTGTTGTTTGTAAATCTCCTGTAGCTCCAACAACATAATTTTCAGGCAGCGTGATACGTACATCAAAAGCTCCATATTCTGAATAGAATTCTCCTTGACCCAAGTACGGCATTTCGTGCCAACCTTCTCGATCAAATACTGCTGGTTTAGGATACCATTGTGTAATTTGAAATGATTCATCAACATGACCTAAGCGTGAAATGGACCCGGATGGGATTTTAACTCGAAATGGTGTTGTGACAGAAATTCGTTCTCCTGGATTCAATGGTTTTTTCAACTGGAGAACACAGATGTCTTCGTGCTCTTTGGTATAAAACCATGTCACCGGCATGTGATTGATTTTGAAGTCGAGCGAGTCGATATACCCTTTCAATGAATCCGATCCGTATTTCAATTGATCATCCCCCGAATTATATTGCTGTTCGGCAAGCGCTGATGTTCCATTCTTATAGGCATTTGGCCATAAATGAATGTAGATCTTATCAAGACTAGTAGAAGAATTGTTGACATATTCGAACTCCTCGAACCCGTGAAGGAAGTTGTTGACATCGTCTAGCCGAACATCAATCGTATAGTTTACTTCTTGTTGAAAATAGTCTTGTGAATGAGTAATCCCTGCAAGGAGTACAAAGATAAAAGTCAGATGTTTCATATAACGAATTATGATTCACGTAAAGATAACGGGATTGTTCAATTGACATCCAGAGTAGGGCAAGTTTCAAGGCAATTCAAGTCCCTCGATAGCTGTTAAGAAATACTAGTGAATTTGCTCGTCCTCTGGCTCTTCTGAGATTGGGAATATTTTTACCAGGTCATCAAATCCTTGAAGTCTATCAAGCATCTCTTCAAGTTGAGAAACACTAAGACTCTTGGCAATGATCTTCTTATCCTTATCCAACACAAAAACCTTTGGCGATTGAAAGACATCGTACGTCTTTTGATAATTCAGCGATTCAATTGTGGTGTGACGAAGAACTTCTGCTTGTGATGGTCCTTCCTTTGCTTTTTTAAATAGACTCTGTGTAACGGCCACATTGGTAAATGTGAGGTTGTGTTCTTTAATGAAATCTTTCCAGTCTTCAAAATCTTCACCAACAGCTTTACCTACTGCGAATATTTCAATTCCTCTTTCTTTGAATTTCTTCTCATATAAGGTCTGAAGCTTCGGAGTTACTTTTTTACAATGTCCACAATTAGGATCCCAAAAATAAAGAAGGGTATACTCACTTTCCATACTATAGAAATCGTGCCACTTTGTATCGGTTGAATCCAGTAAAATTAGATTTTCAGGTTTTGCACCCATCACCAAACCTTGGATCTCATCAACGCGTCCCAGTAATGTAGCCAATTTATCAGCAGGCATCCAATTTGCAACTGAAGCTCCGGTTGAGTCTAGAGGTCTGTAAAAACGATTACCCATCGATACAAACACCTTGTCCATGCCCATTATTTTACTCTTCTCAAAGTGACTCGTAATCCAAGAGACACAGTATTGGAGCATTTCGGATTTAGCGGGAAGTGGATCGCAAAACTTATAGGCATACTTGACTACGGTATCCCAATGCTGAATCATCATGTTCTTAGCAAAATAGCCTTCTAATTTACCATGGAATATTGATGTTCTTACCAGCCGGTCATCGTTCAGATCTATGTTATCAAAATAGTGCTCCCTAAAATAGTGGAATCTAAAATTTGAATCTAATAGATTGCCAGCCTCATCTACAGGTGGCTCTGGAATTTCAACTTCCATGGACATCTTAATAACTCTAGAGACGAGTAAGTCCCAATTTTTATCGATTATATTTTGCTGATAGGCTTTGACATCCTTTGATGTTCCTCCAATCAATTCTTGAAGTTCAACATACTTTGGACTATCCGGGGTCTCTGATTTCATTTCTTCTGACCAAGCCATAGCTTTCTGACGTTGCTTCTGTAAGAAACGGGTATAGCCGTAGAAAATTTTATTTTCTTTAGACTTCTCAGCAATTACACCTGACATCGGATTGACCGCTTTAGCCTTAATTACGACATCTTCTTCATTGTAAAGAAACTCAAGTCGATGTTGCCCAGGGAGAAAAAGCGCGAGCATTCCAGCTTTTTGTTTCGAGCCATCAAATGTTACGACTCCGTTCTTCATTTCGGCAGTATCGGCATAGTATAATCCTTTGCCAAAATAGCGTACTAGATTCATTGTAGTGTCTTCCATTCCACTAATTTTGAACGTCAAAGTTTGTGCAGATAAACCACTCGAAATGATTAAAAAGCTGATAATGAATATAATTCTCATAAAATGTTTCTTTTTCTCTTATTAAAAGTAGCGCTAATTCAACGCAAAATTAAATTTCAAAATTGGATTAACACATCTTTAACGTCTAATATTCGTTAAAGATGCCTTTTTTGGCACTCAAGTAGCTTGCTGCTCCAAAGAGTATATAGGCAATTAAAAGCGCAGCGAAACTCCAAAATGTGACGTCAGTATCAATATACACTCCGCCGGATTCAAACAATTCGTCTAAAAAGTACTTGGTGATAAAAAATGTTGTTAAGCCCATAGCGGCCACGATTCCGAATACTTTTAAAAAGTAAATGAAGAACTTCTGTATGATTTTTTTCGGATGATAACCAATGCGCATCAACGTTCGAACTTCAAAAGCATTTCGAGTCATGAGCAATTGCATGAATTGAATAAGAACAAGTCCGGAAACAAATACGGCAATCATCGATATGCAGAGTACAACAAAAACAAGTGTTCCGACAATACTCTTTAATCTGCCAACAACCATTTCTGCGTTTTTAGATTCTAATCCGCGTTCTTCCAATAGTTGTTCTACGCGACCGAATTCGCTCTCCTTTCCTGATATCATTATTTGCGTGATTTTCTGTTCAGATCCGTCAGAAAACTTTGTGTTCCCATACTGCATGAAGCTCTCCGGGACAAGAATGGAAGAAACGACATTCGTAAATCCTACAACCCGACAGTTAACCCATTCTTTTTTAGAGCCATCCGTTAATGTGAATTTACAATTTATACTCATCACCAATTCATCTGATACTTGATTTATTCCACTTGCACTCATGAAGGTATTCAACATCACAACAAAATCTCGTGGCATGATAATCGGTACGAACTCGTCGCCTTCGTTCCAATCCCAATTTTTCACGTCTAAATCGATGAAATCTGGATCGACCGTTTGAATGATAAAATCGGAACGAAACCTAGGGACTAAAGAACCAGAAGTTT
>JBLHPQ010000100.1:0-10809 GCA_047624355.1 Flavobacteriaceae bacterium
TTCGGTTCGGTAAGTAGAGATGGTGGAAATACCTTTAAAGGACTTGGGTCAATGCACCCAGATATTCACGATATATGGTTTGACATTAAAGATCCAGACAAATTGTTCGTTGGAACGGATGGTGGATTGTACAGATCCTTGAACACTGGAATTACAATGGAGCGTATTGAAAACCTTCCAATTTGTCAATTTTACCATGTTGCAGTCGATAATCAAGAGCCCTACAATGTTTATGGTGGATTACAGGATAATGGAAGTTGGTTTGGACCATCAAGAAGTCCAGGTGGAGTGGAAGCGAGAAATTGGGAAGTGATTGGCGTAGGAGATGGTTTCCGCGTTTATCCTCACCCAACGAAGCCACATATCATGTATTCTGAAATGCAAGGCGCAGAGGCAGTTTGGCGATACGATAGTAAGCTAAGACAAACAAAAACAATTACGCCGTATCCAGCTGAAGGCGATCCAAAATTGCGTTTCAATTGGAATGCACCGATCACTACAAGTCCCAACAATCCTGATCGTTTGTACATCGGAAGTCAATTCGTGTACCTATCAAATGATCAAGGAGACACCTGGGAAAAGATCTCTGGAGATTTAACAACGAATGATCCTGCAAAGCAAAATCAAGCAGAGTCAGGTGGGATATCAATCGACAATTCTGGAGCAGAAAACCACTGTACAATTTTCAGTATTGTTGAATCATCATTAGATGAAAACGTGATTTGGGCTGGAACAGATGATGGAAATGTTCAGGTAACGCAAGATGGAGGTGCAACATGGATCAACACGACTTCAGCATTGCTTGCTGCAGGTCTTCCGGCGAATACTTGGTGTTATCATATCGAAGCAAGTTCTTTCGATAAGGGAACGGCATATGCAGTATTTGATGGACACACTAAGAGAGATCTCAATACTTATTGCTACAAAACAACTGATTTCGGGAAGACATGGAAATCAATTGTAGATGAATCCATTTATGGTTTTGCCCGCTCTTTTCAAGAAGATTTCGAGAACCCTGATTTATTGTTCTTAGGAACTGAATTTGGATTGTACGTCTCAATCAATGGTGGAGGAAACTGGATGAAATTCGAGAACAACATGCCTTCAACTGCCATTCACTATATGGATATGCAAGCGCAAACAAATGATCTAGTTCTAGGAACTCATGGCCGTGGTATTATCATTATCGATGATATTTCTCCGTTGCGTCAAATGACAGATGAGGTTATTGGTAAAGATTTGCACTTCATGGAATCACCTTCTTTTATGATGAGTGAAGAAAGCACGTTTGGAGGAACAAGTACAGAAACGCAGTTCGTAGGTGAAAATCCAAGAAGCGGAGCTCGAATCTGTTACTACCTCAAGAAACGTCACACCTTCGGCAAAATGAAAATGAAAGTATACGACATGGAAGGAAACTTCGTAACGAATCTATCTGCGAGTAAGAAGAAAGGACTTAATGTTGTGTATTGGGGATATAATTCAATAGCACCAAAAGTAGCAGCAGGAAAGACGTTTGCGCAGGGAGCATTCTTTGCACCGCGTGTTCCGGCTGGATCATTTAAAATTGTGATTGAGAAAGGAAAAGAAAAATTCGAAACGACAATTTTAGTTGAGTACGATAAAAACTCGATGTACACCGATAAAGAACGTAAGTATCAGGAAGAAGTGACACGCCAATTATTCGAGATGAACGAGGAGTTAGCATATATGGTATATCAAGTGGATGAATGGACGAAACATTCCAAGAAACACGAGAAAAGCGAACCGAAATTGGCTAAAACAGCGACAAAGTTGAAAGGCGAATTGTTGGTGTTAAAAGCTGCAGTAGTGATTACAACGGGAGATAATTATGTTGGTCGAGCTGAAAATCAATTGCGTGAGGATTTAGGAGATATCTACGGGACATTAGGTGGGAACTTTGGCCCTCCAACTTCTTCTCAAATGGAGAATGTTAAGCTCATGCAAGGTAAATTGGATCAAGCGATGGAAGATTGGAAATCAATTGAATCTGGAAGTTTGAAAAAATATAGAACTGCGCTTACAAAATTAGAATTGAAAGAAGCGAAGATTAAAGCTTACAAAGATTTCATTAAGAAAGAAAAGTAGTAATCTCATTCTTAGTTAATCCGAAGTCCGATTTCAGCAATGAAGTCGGACTTTTTTAGTGTTAAAGCTGTTGCCATGGATTGTCTTGCTCAATTTCAGACAATTATCGTGGAATCAGGCAACCATTCAGTGAGTTAGACGTTTTATTGATGTAGGAGTATGAAATAAATTTCTACCTTCCGCAATTAAACCCTTAAGGTCACGCTAGAATAATTTCAGCGTGACTTTTTATTTTCGGTAATCTTAGGCTTTCAATTTCACCGCTGTTCCGTACGCTAAAATTTCAGAGGCACCTTGCATGATCACACTCGTTGAGAAGCGAACATTGACAACAGCGTCAGCGTTCATTTGCTCAGCATCTTGCACCATACGGTCTAGGGCTTGTTCTCGCGATTCGGCCTGAAGCTTTGTATAGCCATCGATTTCTCCGCCAACAAGGTTCTTAAACCCAGCGAGAATATCACGGCCTACATTTCGTGCGCGCACTGTACTTCCTCTTGCAATGCCTAAAATTTCTGTAAATTCTCTGTTTGGAATGGAATCAATATTACTTAGTATCATTTTTTTTTAGTTTATATAAGATAACCAAAACCAGTGAATTAATCCACGAAAACCCGATCAACGCCAGTAAAACGTGGTGATTGGATAGAAAGAACTTTAAGCGGTTTTCTGCCGAAGACTTTCGTTACTGAATGATGAACTCCCATGGGGATAGTGATGAAATCGCCTTTCCGAACAATGAACGATTCTTCGCCCAGGGTCATTTCTGCCTTGCCAGATAGAACATAAATGTTTTCCGTATGTTCAGCATGAAAGTGGTTCTTAACTCCGTGCTTCACCCAAATCACGAAACTCGTTTGAAGCGAATCATTACTGACTTGTTTCACGAAAATGTTTTCGAAATCTTTTGGTGGTTCAAGTTCATTGATCAAAGCGGTGTTTTGCGCGAGTAGGGATGAGCACACGAAAACCAATAGTAAATTGATGAGTAGTTTCATAATTCCTGAATATCAGAATTTATTTAGCGAAATACAAGAAGTGTTTTTCAACAGGGATGCTGAATTCAAACTCTTCAAGATAGGTATAGATGATGTGCCTTGAAACGCCAATTTTTGACGTAGGGTTTGTCGCGCGATAACTCTGAACAATCTCAAGGTTTTCAACCTCTGACCATAGGATTTCGAGATCCGGATTTATTGGCCAGATTACCGATTGAAATTGGGACGTGTCTAGTAGCATAGGAGTGTTAGCTATCCATAATTCTTTCGCGTCTATGCGCGCTTCCTTCCATTCGAAGATTTGGTGGTTAGTCCAAAATAGTGTGTCAGAATTAGGAGCGAATTTCCAGTAATCGAAGTTATACGTACTGGTAGGCAGTGCAGCCGATTCAATCTCTATCGGTAAAGAATCATTGACAAGTTGGGTTGAAGTTAAATTGTATTCGTATGCAGCTTCTAAAGAATCACCGATGACAAGTATTAGAAAATTTCCAGATGACCAATAATAGGATGGTGCGGATGGGGCAACTTCATTTTTTTTGCAAGCAAAAAGTAACGGGATGCACAGTAACAGAGTGAAAATTAATTTCATCGTAGAAGTTAATATGTTCAAAAGTTAGTCTTATCTACTCATTTTTAATTGCTGTACGCTAGTTAGAAGAAGCACTTAACACAATGCTAATCAATGTCTGTCTCGATACAATGCTAAGTTCTCGTTCCTCAACACGCAATCACTCGAAGTGACGTGAAAATGAGTCTCTCAAGTATTCTTCCGCCTGCAACTCGAAATCATATTAATCTGCGTTATCAGCGTTCATTTATCCTCTCCAGAAAATCTTGAACCAAACCTGAACGTCCTTCTCGATACAATTCCGAAGTTTCGTTCCTCAACACGGAATCACTCGAAGTGACTTATCAGTTAATCCAACATCCAACATCCAACATCCAACATCGCACAAGCGAAGCGGTCCGAACTATTCTTCTACATTCATATAACTCTCTACACTTGGACATGAACAGATTAGGTTACGATCGCCAAAAGCATTGTCAACACGACGTACAGGTACCCAATACTTCCATGCTTTCAAATAAGAAACTGGATATGCAGCCTCTTGCGGAGAGTAAGGATAATCCCAATTCTGGTTGATAATACAATCAGCAGTGTGTGGTGCGTTCTTTAAAAGGTTGTTCGCAGGATCAGCATGACCATTTTCAATCTCTTTAATCTCTGCACGAATCGAAATCATCGCCTCAATAAATCGATCGAGTTCTTCTTTATCTTCACTCTCTGTTGGCTCGATCATAAGTGTTCCAGTTACCGGAAATGAAACCGTTGGTGCGTGAAATCCATAATCGATCAATCGTTTAGCAATATCAGCTACTTCAACGTCGGCCGTTTTTTTGAAATCACGACAATCTAAAATCATCTCGTGAGCAACGGTTCCATTTTTACCAGAATAGAGAATACCGTAATGATCTTTCAAAGATGCAGCAATGTAATTTGCGTTTAGAATTGCAAGTTCCGTAGATTCTTTCAAACCTTCCGTTCCGAGCATTTTAATGTAGGCATAAGAGATCAATAAGATCAATGCGCTACCATGCGGCGCTGAAGAGATAGCGTTGATTGCTTGATCACCTCCTGCTGAAACCAAGGGAGATCCCGGAAGAAACGGTGCCAAATGAGCGCCAACTCCGATAGGTCCCATTCCTGGTCCACCTCCACCATGAGGTATCGCGAATGTTTTATGCAAATTCAAATGACAAACATCAGCTCCAATATTTCCAGGATTTGTTAATCCAACTTGAGCATTCATGTTTGCACCGTCCATATAAACTTGACCACCATTGTCGTGGATAATCGTAGTGATTTCTTTAATGCTTTCTTCGTAAACGCCGTGTGTCGATGGATAAGTTATCATCAGTCCACCCAATGTATCTTTCAACTCAGTTGCTTTTTCTCGTAGCGCTTCAACGTCAATGTTTCCATTTTCATCACAGCCAGTAACTACAACCTCGAATCCTGCCATAACCGCAGACGCTGGATTTGTTCCGTGCGCAGACGATGGAATTATCATGACGCTTCTTTGATGGTCTCCACGTGATTCATGGTACGCTTTAATCACCATTAAACCTGCATATTCTCCTTGAGCGCCAGAGTTAGGTTGTAACGACATCGCAGCAAATCCAGTACACTCACACAAATCCTTTTCTAATTCTTTAAACATCTCATGGTATCCTTGTGCTTGATTAACAGGGGCAAATGGATGAATGTTCGAGAAACGAGGATTAGTGATGGGCATTAATTCGGAAGCCGCATTCAATTTCATTGTACAGGACCCAAGAGGAATCATGCTGTGAACAAGCGAAAGATCTTTATTCTCTAATCGCTTTAAATAACGCATCATTTTTGACTCGGAGTGGTACTTATTGAATGTTTCATGTGTGAAAATCGCATCCGTACGCAGGTAATCACTTTTCAATGAAAAGGACTTCTCTGGAGAAACTGTTGGAGCGTTTTTTCCAGTAACCTTAGCAAAAATGGATAGGATTACTTGAACATCTTCCACCGTATGTGGTTCACCAAAGTTGATGGTTAATTCGCTGTCATTAAGGTAATTAAAATTGAACTCATGTTCCTCCGCTGCAGATTGGATTGCTGAACATGGAACGTCCTTTACCCAAATGGTATCGAAGAAGTTGGTCGCTCCTATTTCAAAACCTAGTTCTTTTAAACCTTCAGAAGTTTTAGACGCTAACGAATGAACATGCTGAGCGATTTCTTTCATTCCCTCAGGACCGTGATAAACTACATACATACTTGCCATTACAGCTAATAGTGCCTGTGCTGTGCAAATGTTAGAGGTCGCTTTACCACGTTTAATATGTTGTTCACGTGTTTGCAATGCCATGCGCAATGCTAGGTTATCATCGTCATCTTTTGATACGCCAATAATTCTACCTGGCATGTTACGCTTGTAAGACTCTTTTGCTGCGAAATATGCCGCGTGAGGCCCACCGTATCCCATCGGGACACCAAAGCGTTGTGTAGTTCCAAAAACAATATCTGCACCTAATGAACCAGGTGAAGAAAGTAGAACCAGTGAAAGAATATCTGCAGCTACTGCAACACGAATTCCTTGATTGGCGACTTTGTTTATGAAAAGATCAATATTCTGTACCTCTCCGTTGACATTTGGATACTGAACCATCGCACCGAAGTAGGACTCATCTCCAACGAAATCTTTAGGATCTTCTATCGTCAATTCAATTCCGAGATTTTTGGCCTTCCCTGCTACAACATCAATTGTTTGGGGATAGATAAATTTCGAAATGAAGAATTTATTTACGTTTTCCTTTACTTGTGTACGCGTCCTAGAATTGAAGAACATAATCATGGCTTCGGCAGCAGCAGTTCCTTCATCCAGAAGAGATGCATTGGCTAATTCCATTCCCGTCAAGTCCAACACCATCGTTTGGAAATTCAAGAGCGCTTCCAATCTGCCTTGAGAAATTTCAGCTTGATAAGGAGTATAAGCGGTATACCAACCCGGATTCTCTAGTACGTTCCTCAAAATGACAGAAGGAACTATAGTCTCAGAATAGCCAAGTCCTATGTACGATTTAAACAGCTTGTTTTTATTCCCGAGCTCTGTGATGTGATTCAAATATTCTTGCTCACTCATTGCCGATGAAATTGCCAACTCTCTATTCAACCTAATGTGGGCTGGAATTGTTTTGTCGATCAATTCATTTATAGATGGCACTCCAATGACAGAAAGCATTTCAGTGCGCTCTTTAGCATCGGGTCCTATATGTCTTCTTGAAAAATTGTTCATAGCGAAATACGTAAAATTTGAGGTAACAAATATACATTCTTAAGCTTGAATAACGTAAAATTAGTGGGCAGAAAACGGATGACTCTTGGAACGTTAATTATTCAACATAACTCAATTTAATCATATTTGAATTTCCATGCTCTTCAATTGGCATCGAAGCAATGTTAATGACCAAATCTCCAAGGTCAACTAAACCATCCTTTTTGAGCAAATATTTAATATCCGCGATGGTATGATCAGTACTCACAGTTTTGTCATAATAGAGCCCTCGAACTCCCCAAATGAGGCTAAGTTGTGTTAATATTTGGCGGTTACTTGTAAATACATAGATGAGCGAGTTTGGCCGTTGAGAAGCAATCTTATAGGCAGTATAGCCAGTAAATGACATTGTCAGAATTGCTTTCGCTTCAACACGTCTGGATAAACGACAAGCATTGAAACAGATACTATCTGTAATAAATCTCGCTTGGTTTTTGGCTGGAATTTCTTCCTTGTAGTACAAATCATCATGCGTTTCCATTCTATTAACGATGTTCGCCATCGTCTGAATCACTTGAATTGGATATTTCCCAACAGAAGTTTCGCCCGAGAGCATCACTGCATCTGCGCCGTCGAGAACTGCATTTGCGACATCATTCACTTCTGCACGTGTCGGAGAACTATTGGTAATCATACTTTCCATCATTTGCGTCGCAACGATGACTGGTTTTGCATGTAATCGACTCTTCCTGATCAACATTTTCTGAATGAGTGGAACATCTTGGTATGGAATCTCCACACCTAAATCTCCCCTTGCAACCATCAAGGCATCAGATTCTTTTAAAATCTCGTCGATATCTTCAATAGCCTCAGGTTTTTCGATTTTCGCAACCACCTTTGCCTTACATTTTTTTGCGGAAATTAGATGCTTCAGTTCGATGATATCTCTTGCTGATCGCACGAAGGAGAGTCCAAGCCAATCAACATTTTGTTCCAACGCGAAAGCTAAATCTACAAGATCCTTCTCGGTTAAACAGGGAAGTGATGTTGTAGTATTTGGAAGATTAACACCTTTCTTCGAGGATAGAATACCGCCGTAGATAACCTTGGCTTTAAATGCTGTTTTTCCGTTTGAACTGATAACGTCGACTGCAAGCTTTCCATCATCCATCAGAATGCGCTCACCTGCTTCTACATCGGCTGGGAGAGCATCATAGGTGATCGTAAATTTCTCCGCTGTTCCAAGTACTGGTTCGGTAACAATCGTTACGGTCGATCCTTCTATCAGTTCAACACCATTGTTTTCCATTTCACCAGTCCTGATTTTTGGGCCTTGGAGATCGGCTAAAATAGCAACGTTCAAGCCAGTTTCATCATTTAATTCACGGATAATCTTGATCACTTTTCCGTGATCTTCATGCGTACCATGAGAAAAATTCAATCTACATACGTTGACCCCTTCAAAGATCATTTGACGTAATACTTCTTTATCGCTAGATGCTGGACCTAATGTCGCAACAATTTTTGTCTTCTTCATAACTAATTAAATACGAGATTCTCTGCTGAGCTAATCTCTTCTGGATCAAACGGGAATACACCAAGTATGCTGGAGACTTCTTTTAATCCTTGTGTCAATAATTCTATATCAACGGCGTAGTTATCACATAGGAACAAGAAAAAATCCATCGAAGGCTTCTCCGGAATAAGGAAGTTTCCTTGACACTTATTCTTCACCATGAAATAGTCCAATCGATTCTCCTGATCTTCGTATTCATACATCGAATGTGTCGAAACAACCTCGCCCTTCCTGTTTGTAACAACATACTCTTCTTCGCATTTAGTCAATCGTATTCGTAGGGATTGATTAATGCCCCATGCCAGCCTATAATCGCTGTGATGAGAACTAATACCAATCATGTCAAAATTGAAGACCTGTTCGAAGGTGAGGGTATGTTTCTTTGGCTTCGCCATTACTACGAAAGTACTGATTTTAGGCTGGAGTTGATTATTACGTGGCTAAAGTTATAATCCATGAATTATGGATAACCAAGAGTTAAACCTCAAATCATTGAAATGAAGGGGCATGAAAAGTTACACTTTACTAGGTGAAGTTAACAATAAATTAACAAAACTACGCACTTAAATCAATCACACATAATGAGTTATGGTTTTGGCACGTGGTTTGGTCATTTTGTATCAAAACATATAAACTATATTAATTATGATCGCAAAGAAAAATCCAGGTGTCGACCTGGAACGGAAAAGAATTGTCCTATTTAACGTAGGACTATTAACTGCAGGGGCATTCACGCTCGCCGCATTTACCTACTCAGAACCTCTAGCAACCACGGAAGAAGGACGAGCAGCGCAAATTGCTCAAATTCAATATGAGCGGCAAGCAATGGATGAGGTAGAGCCGGATGTTGTCGTGGAACAGGATGAACCTGTTGTTGACCAAACATCGAATGAATCGCTAGGGAGTGAAAGCGCTATTTCTGAAGCCAGCTCGTCGACAAGCAATACCGTAACTGGAGTTACATCGGCTGTTGGATCAACAGGGCCAGTGGGGATAATCCCAAAAACTCCTAATGTGGTTGTGAAAACGGGCAAGATTGTGCAATTTCCGCCAATTGAAGCATCGTATGTTGGCGGTAGAAATGAAATGCTTCTTCATATGGCGGGTATTCAGGAATACCCAGAGATTGATATTCAATTGAATGTCCAAGGAACCGTCTATGTTACGTTTGTGGTAGAGACAGATGGATCATTAACGGACATTGAAGTATTAAGGGATTTATCACCAACGCTTGATCGCGAAGCAAAACGAATCGTTCGTTCATTTCCAAAATGGAATCCAGGCGAGGATAAATATGGAGCAGTTCGTACGCGTGTACGTCTTCCAATAAAATTTATTCTTGAATAGAAGAACACGGTCGCTTTAGTAGCCAAAAAAGCGGTTGTCTACGTTGACAGCCGCTTTCTTGATTTTGACGGTAATTTACTACGTATGAGAAAGGATAAGGCTGGATTTTTTGCACTCATTTTTGGAGCGTTATTATTTTGGACATGGAAATCCGAAGCCCCAAAAGAGAAAATTGACGTGAGGGTCTCTGAGATTCCGGAAGTGATTGGGACGTCCATTCAAGCTAAACCGATTGAAATGGACACGATGGTGAAAATCATGGCAGAACCATTGAGAATACCGACTCTCAAAGTTGATCAAGAAATCGCTTATAGAGACACGGTCATTCCTCTTACTGAACCATTTCCACTTTCAACACTGCCAAAAATGACAATCGAAATTCGCCAGGTTAAAATTATCAATATGTGTGGTTGCAGCGACCCTCAATTCCCCGGAGGTGCGAGACATATGAAAGCATATATTGCATCGAACATCGTATATCCCTGGGATGATCTACAAAGTGGAATTGAAGGTAAGGTCTACCTAGATTTTGTTGTAGAAGCAGATGGGTCAGTGTCTACAGTGACGATAAAGAGAGGTGTTTCTCCTGCAATTGATACTGAAGCAAAACGTGTTATCGAATCAATGCCTAAGTGGGAACCAGCTCATGACCCTAAACATGGAGATTTAAAGACCAGAATACGAATACCTATCTCATTTACCATTGGATAATATATATTTACTGCTTATGAAAACATACTTTACACTCGCGCTAAGCGCTTTACTATTCGCTGCTTGCGGTTCAGAACCAACTGGTAAGAATTCACCGTCGATTGACCCAAAGTTGAATGAGATCGAAGAAGAATTAATTGAAGAAGCTAAAGTAAAAAAGGATACGTTAGTTGATACTGTTGACGTTGTCGTGGCTCCTCCAATACTCCCGACACCTGTGCTACCTGGACCTATGCCTCCTGATCCTGATCCT
>JBLHPQ010000101.1:0-10791 GCA_047624355.1 Flavobacteriaceae bacterium
ATTATTTTTTGGTTCCGCTTTACACGATGGATGGCGCATTTAAGACGAACGACTATGGAACGTTGTCCGAACTCTATGCGTGGGTCGCATTCTTAATGATTCTTCTTCCGCTAGGAATGGAGACAGCATACTTCAGGTTTCTAAATAAAAAAGACGATAAGAACGAAGTCTTTCAAAATAGCTTTATTACCGTTCTTGCTTTTAGTGCCACCTTCTTTGTGTTCATGTTTTTTGCCAGTCAAGGAATTGCGAACATGATGGGGTATCCCGAACACAGTGAATTTATCACTGCTTTGGCGCTCATTGTATGTATTGATGCCGTTACAGCATTGCCAATGGCGAAGCTTCGCGCAGACAATAAAGCGAAGGAGTTTTCACTGATTCATTTCACCGCGATCATTGTAAATATTGGATTCAACTTAATCATTATCTTCTTCCTGTTTGATGCCAGTAACCCAATGCAGGCTATCTTCTACATTCTTCTTGCAAATATTGCAGCTTCGAGTGTTAAGGTAATTGGTACGTATAAAGAATTTTTAAAGATTCAATTCAAAATCAATATTGCGCTGGCAAAGGAAATGTTGAAGTATTCGCTCCCATTAGTTGTGGCTGGGTTTGCGGGAATAATTAACGAAACATTAGACCGCGTAATGATGAAGCCGCTGCTGATGAAATCTGGGCGAACAAGTGAATATGCTTTGAGTCAAGTGGGGATTTACAGTGCTTGCTACAAGTTGGCAATGATCGTGACAATCTTCCTACAGGCTTATCGATATGCCGCTGAACCATTCTTCTTCTCTCAATCTAAAAATAAGGATCGAAACAAGCTGTATTCGAAGATAATGAACTATTTCATTGCTGCCGTTTGCCTCGTTTTTCTGGGAGTTTCATTGAACATAGATATCTTTAAGCACTTTATTCGCAGCCCAGATTATTGGGTTGGACTGGGAGTAGTTCCAATACTTTTAATTGCCAACGTTTTCTTAGGTATTTACATCAACCAATCGATTTGGTATAAGCTCAGCGGACAGACAAAATTTGGTGCTTTTATTGCTATTGGAGGTGCGTTAATCACAGTCTTGGTAAATATTATCTTCATCCCGCTCTACGGTTATTGGGCAAGTGCTTGGGCAACGCTCATTGTTTACGCTCTTCAGATGATTGCATCCTATCTTTTAGGACAGAAGTACTATCCAATAAAATATAACCTCAGAAAGTTTTTCCTCTACTTTGGATTGGCCTTATTCCTCTTCTTAATTTCCAAAGCATTGAATATGGATCCAAACGCCTTCACGTGGCCTAAGTTCTTTGTTCACAATGGATTCATTCTCTTCTTCGTATTCGTAGTTTGGTTCCTTGAAAAAGGCCCAAAGAAGAAGGTTAATGTACAGATTGAATAATTTCGAGATATCCATGATAGAACGTTCGTAACTTCTAGGTCAAGCCTTGATTTTCATGTAATTCACCAACCGCTTTTTTGTACATTTGGTAGTTGAAGAAAATCGCATGAAAGTCAAAATAATAAATCAATCCAAGCATCCACTGCCAGCCTATGAAACAAAGGCTTCTGCAGGATTGGATGTTCGAGCAAACCTAGATCAATCCATTGAACTAAATCCGATGGAAAGGGTACTCATTAAGACAGGATTGTTTATGGAAATCCCAGAAGGGTATGAATGTCAAGTTCGCCCAAGAAGTGGTTTGGCGCTCAAAAAAGGAATTACGGTGCTCAATTCTCCTGGAACAATCGATGCAGATTACCGAGGGGAAGTTGGCGTAATCTTAGTGAATTTGTCTTCAGATTCATTCACCATTGAAGACGGAGAACGCGTGGCACAATTGGTGTTCGCTGAAGTAACGCAAGCGCAATGGGAGCAATCGGATGAATTAACAGAAACCGAACGCGGTGCGGGAGGTTTTGGTAGTACAGGAGTGAAGTAAGCCATTGCATCCCGATAGTAGTTGGGAGCAACAAGACAAAGAGACAATAGTTAGTTAAAAGAGATAAAATGAAGATAATTGTACCCATGGCGGGAAGAGGAAGTAGATTACGCCCTCATACATTAACGGTTCCAAAACCACTTGTGCCTGTTGCAGGGCAGCCAATTGTTCATCGTTTAGTGAAGGATATCGCGGAGGTTGTTGGAGATAAAATTGAAGAGGTAGCTTTCATACTTGGTGATCCTGCATTTTTTGGTGATGAGGTGGTTGCAAGTTTGACAGAACTCGCAGAAGGACTAGGTGCAAAAGCATCTATTTATCGTCAATTGGATCCTCTGGGAACTGGACATGCAATTATGTGTGCAAAGGACTCCTTGGAAGGGCCGGCAGTTGTTGCTTATGCGGATACGTTGATTCAAGCTGAATTTAACTTAGATCCATCTGCAGATGCAGTAATCTGGGTAAAACAAGTAGATCGTCCAGAAGCATATGGAGTGGTAAAGCTCGACGACAATGATCAAATCACGCAATTGGTCGAAAAACCGGCAGAATTTGTAAGTGATTTAGCGGTGATCGGGATTTATTATTTCAAGAAGATTGAGGAACTTAAAGTTGAACTTCAACATGTTTTGGACAACAACATTATCCATGGCGGGGAATACCAAATCAACGATGGGATTCTAGGCATGATGGCCAAAGGGAAAATCTTTAAAACAGGACAAGTCGATCAATGGATGGACTGTGGAAATAAAAAGGTGACAGTTGAAACAAATGCACAAGTGCTCCAAAATGAGCAAATGAAAGGAAACGATCATGTGCATACTAGCGTTAAATCTGAGAATTCTGTGATTATCCCACCGTGCTTCATTGGAGAAAACGTTACGCTTGTAAACTCTGTTGTAGGGCCTTACGCAAGTGTTGGAGCGGATACGAAAATCACGAATAGTCGTCTTGAAAATTCGATTGTTCAACATGAAACGAACATTTCAAATGCTTCGATTAAAGACTCAATGATCGGATCGAAAGTGAATTACAACGGTTTGGCGCGAGATTTGAGCCTTGGAGATTATTCAACCATAGATGAGTAAAAAAATAGTATACGGTTTCTTTGTTCTCTTCTTCATCACTGCATGTGGAAGTAGCAAAGATATTGACCAAAAGCCACAGATTAGCACTGCCGATTACCCTTACATAGAGACGTTTCATAAAGGCGTTCGATTGAAAGCTAAAGGTCGTGTAGATGAGGCAATCGCTGAATTTAAAAAGTGTTTAGTAATCCGTCAGGATGATGATGCCGTCTACTTTGCTTTGTCGCAACTCGAATTGAAGCGCGACAACGAACCGGAAGCGTCGAATTATATTCTTCAAGCAGCAGAACTTGATCCCAAAAACATTTGGTACACGCAAGAGCTTGCCTACATGTACTTCAAACGACAAGATTTCCCTAAAGCAGTGAGCCAATTTGAGAAGCTCGTTGCGAATGAACCTAGAAATATTGAATGGCAATATGGCTATGCGGAGTCGCTCTTGAAATCTGGAGATGTTCCCGGTGCAATTGGCGCCTTGGACAAAACCCAAGATCAAGTTGGATTGAACCCACAGTTGTCAATTCAGAAGTATGAACTCTATATGGAGATCGAGAAGCCTGAAGAGGCGCTCAATGAGATCGTTGTTGCTCGAGAAACGTATGCTTCAGACGCTCAGCTAATCGCCACATTGGTGGATCACTACTTTGACGCCGGAGAAAATGATAAAGCGGTAGAAATGCTCGAAGCGCTGGTGATCGCTGATCCTGAAAATGGGCGAGCACATTTAGCGTTGGCGGATGTTTATCGTAGAGAAGGAAAGAAGGCGAAGTCATATGTTGCTTTAAATAAAGCGTTCAAGGCTTCTGATGTAACGGTCGATAATAAGATGCGCATCTTGATGACCATCAATGAATCGAGTACCGCAATTGATCCTGAAGTGTACGAACTCGTAGACATCATGGTGGAACAATACCCAACATCTGCAAAGGCTCATTCTATTCATGGTGACTTCCTCTTGGGAGCAAACAAAAATGATGAGGCGTTGGCAGCGTATAAAAAAGCGCTCAAATACGATGAGAATCAATTCCCAATCTGGAAGCAGGTGCTGATCATGCAATACCAAAGCGGCGCAAACGAATCTCTTTATATGGATAGCAAAGCGTGTCTAGAATTATTCCCTACCAGCACAACAGTTTATATTCTCAATGGTCTCGCAGCAAACCAAACCAAAAGGCATGAAGAAGCAATAGATGCACTTTCAGTTGGATATGAATTGATCATTAATGATGTGCCAATGCAAGCTGAATTTTGCGGTCAACTGGGCGATGCATATTTTGGTCTTAAAGACTACTCAGAAGCGAAAAGGTACTATGAAAAAGGCTTGAAATTGGATCCTAGAAGTCTCTTGTTGAGAAAAAACTTTGCCTTGGGATTAGCTAGAGCGAACATCGACCTCGAGATAGCAGAATCAATGATCATCGAAGCGACGGATGCTGCGTCTGGGCAAGTGGATTTCATCGATACGTATGGAGTTGTGCTCTTTCAGAAAGGCGATTACGCAGCAGCTAAGCTAAAATTTGAGGAGGCCTATGAACTAGATGATCTGAACGAATCAATTCTTGAACACCTAGGAGATGTTGCCTTCAAACTTGGAAGCGTTGAGAACGCAGTCGAATGGTGGAATAAGGCAAAATCAATTAGGAGCAACGATTTACTTGAGAAGAAAATAAATGACAAGAAATATTATGGTCCTGAGTAAGCACCTTATCGGAATATTGACGCTCGTTCTTCTGGCGTCCTGTGGAGACCGTCATGCTGATGGTGATAAACTCCCAAGGGTGAAAGATGATACCTTGACAACGGTTCTTGATAGTTTGTCTACGCAAGAATTCGTTTCCTTCTACTCGAAATTATCTACGCATTACGAAGATACAGCACGAAGCATCTCGTTTAAGACATCTATGAAAATTGTGCGTGATAGCGCACTCGGAGTTTCGGTTAAGTACTCAGCAATTCCAATAATGAGCGCTGTAATCACTACAGACTCATTGAAATTATCTAACAAACGTGAGAAGTGTTACATTCTGCAAAGCCAACGTTATTTTAAAGAGACCTTCGGCGTGGACTTCTCTCATAGAGATTTGGAGAATATTATGATGGGATATCCAGTTGCGTTTGACAAAGCAGCGGAGTATCATCGCGTGAAAGATCCCTACGCGTATTGGATTTCTTCTCACAAGAAAAAGGATGCGCTTAGAGTTGACGAAACCGACGTGAAGGAAGTGATCTTTTATTACAAGCTCTCGGATGATTTACGCAACCTGGATGCTGTGCGAATTGAGAGTCCATCGGATTCAACGATGGTCTACGTAGAATACAAAACGCGTCAGTTAATCGACGAATACCTGGTGCCTCAGATGGTTCTTGTAACAATCCAGACACCCAAGCAAGAATTGAAACTAGAATTAGAATATAAAAAAGCGAGAATAAATAATCCCGAGGAAATATACTTTGTAATCCCTGAAAGTTATGATGCGTGTAACTAAAGCCGTCTTATTGCTCTTTGCAGTTTCAGCAGTTATTGTTGGAATGGCTCAAAATACGAGTGACAAACTCAAGAAGGAGCAGACGCGTCTAGAAAACAAGATTGCTAATACAAAATCCTTACTCGCGAAATCAAAATCGAATACGGACGCTTCATTAAATGAGTTGCGCGTGATTGAAAATCAAATCGCTTACCGAGAGCGTTTGTTGACCAATTATGACGATCAAATTCGCGGTGCTGAGATGACCGTTCAGCTGAAGGAAGAGCAAATTGTTGAGCTAAAGGAAAAGGTCGGACTTTTAAAAGAACAATACAAGAAACTACTGATTTACGCCTATAAACACCGGAATAAGTACGGAAAGATGATGTATATTTTTACATCAGATAGCTACAATGAGGCGAGGAAACGAAATAAATACCTTCAACATTTATCGGATGCTCAGCTAAAACAATTTTTGGTTATTCTTCAAAATCAGCAATTGATAACAGAGGAAATAACGACTATCGAAAAGGAAAAAGAGTACAAAATTGTAGTTATTGACGAGAAGAAGCGTGAGCGAAAACTGATCGAGAAAGACAAACTTAAGAAAGAGGAGGTCTACAAAAAATTCAAAGTTGAAGAGCAGGAAATCTTGGCTCAATTAAAGAAAGAGGAAGGCGAAAAACGATTGCTTCGCGATAAAGTTAGTGCAGCAATCCGGAAAGAATTAGCCGCATCGGAAGCAAAACGAAAGGCTGATTTGGCCGCAATTAACGCTGCAAAAAAAGAAGAAGCTGCAACGACTGGTACTACAACTTCAACTGCAACGACTACAGCGGCAACAGCATCACTTGAGGAAACGAAAGAACTGGCGCTAGTCGGGAAGAATTTTGAAGGAAATAGAGGAAAACTGCCGTGGCCAGTGAGCAAAGGAAGTATCACAGAGAAGTTTGGAAAGAATCCACATCCAACATTGAAAAATGTCTCTACCAATAACCGTGGAATTGACATCTCCGCTGCGAAAAACGCCCAAGTTCGTGCAGTATTCGATGGAGAGGTAACGAGTGTGCTAAACATTCCAGGAGCTGGAAAGGTGATAATTATCAAGCATGGAAATTACCGTACAGTGTACAGCAATCTCCAAGATACGTACGTGAAAGCAGGTTCTAAGATCACTACCAAGAAGATCATTGGATCCTTGCTGTCGAAAAATGGTGAAACAATGTCTGTAGTACATTTCGAAATTCATATGGTAAGCGGGAACTCAGTTATTTGCCTGAATCCGACGCTCTGGGTGGCGCATTAGTCTCAGTTATCCCAATAAAGCTTAAATCATTCGTTTGAAGTAAAATAGGGTGCCTCATTTTGCGTTTATAGATCGACCAAAAACGCTCCATGAAAAAACACTTCAACCTACTTATTGTACTCATCAGTGCAGTTATTTTCACCGTACTTTTTTACCGCCAAGCACTCGGGCTCAACCTTGTTCTCTATGAATCTTTCGTGTTAATTTGGCTAGGAGGTTCCAATCAAATCGCCTTAAAAGGAACGAGTCAGAAGGTGCTGCTCGGAGGGGTGATATTCACAGCAATTTTCACGTTAGTTCATCATTCCACGCTTAGTTTTACAGCTAATTTTACCGTGTTCTTCATCTTCATCGGTATGATAGCATCGCCCGCACTGCGCTCGATTATCAATTGGATACGGATGTCCTACTATAGCCTTGTCTTTTCCTTCGCAGGACTAAAATGGATGTTCCACAATACAAAAATCGATTCTAAACGAACACGATTTAAAGTGTGGCGAAAGAGAATTTTCTTACTTCCAATCTTGATCATTATCCTATTTACCTTCTTCTATTCTTGGGCCAATCCTAAATTTGGAGCAGTCGTTAATCGGATATTGGATTGGATTTCTGATGGATTAAATGCTTTCTTCGAACATGTGAACTTCGTTGTGATTTCGGTATTCCTGCTTGGTGTAGTAGTCAGCATTTTTATACTGATTCGCTCGAGAAATACTAAAATTGAAAAGGAGGATAGTGAGGCGTCCGATACATTGTCTCGCGTTCGGCTTCGCATTAAACGGCCCATTCCGACCTTAGCCTTGATCAATGAATACAAATCAGCGATATTTCTATTCGCTAGCCTTAATATTCTCCTTCTTGGCTTGAATAGTATGGACATTAGTCATGTTTGGTTTAATTTCGAATGGGATGGGCAGTACCTAAAACAATTTGTGCACGAAGGCACCTATGTCCTTATTATTGCGATCATCCTTTCAATTGTTTTGGTGCTCTATTTCTTTCGATCCAATCTCAATTTTTACAAGAAAAATAAATGGCTCAAGCGACTCGCCTACCTCTGGATTGCTCAGAATGTTGTTCTATCATTATCCGTTGGAGTGCGCAATTGGCATTATATTCAGCACTATTCATTGGCCTATAAACGAATTGCGATTGTCTTTTTCTTGGCACTTACACTTTACGGATTGTACACGGTTTTCATAAAGGTCAGACGCACACGATCACAGAGTTATTTGATTCGCACGAATTTTTTCACGTGGGTGGTCGTCCTCATTCTTTCAACTTCCGTTAATTGGGATCGATTCATAGCGAGCTATAACTTTAATAATTCCAACAAGTCCTTCGTGCATCTTAATTTTTTGTCTGACTTGTCTGATTCGGCATTGCCTATTTTAAATCAAAAAAAGGAGAATTTGGAGGGAATTCAGGTATATCAAGAAACCTCCTTCTTCAAAAGCATGGACATAAGTTCTTCCAATCGGAATAAAAGAATCTATATGAACACCGATAGTTATTTGACGAAAATTAAGTGGCGTAAAAAGAGATTTTTACGCACGTGGGAAGCCAAAGGATGGTTGGAGTGGAATTATGCGGAATGGAATGCGTATAATGAACTGATTCAGTGAGTTACAGAAGCCCCTTAAGTAGCTGTCGATGAACGTGGTGTGCTTCGTTTAAGGCTACAGTTACGGAGCAAATTAACTACATCAAAGTAATTAGTAAGGCCGAAATTTCCCGTTCTTTCACTTTGTTCTTTGCCTCAACAGAGAGCGAAAGTCCTTTTCGATACCACTGCATAGATTCATGCTCGCAACCGCGTTTTATGGCATCGTTTCCTAAATCTATATAGTTATTAATCTCAGTAAGAATGGTAGCAATAATTCCTTGTTTCATTTCTTTAATTTGTTTACTACAAAAGTAGTACTAGGGACTGTTTATATAGGTTACCAGCACGTTACGAAATGATTATATTTACATTTTATAAATCTTTAATGTTACTGGTAATCGTCTTACGAAAAGTTTCATTTTTTGCTTTTATATTGAATAATGGTGTTGCACACAGCGCAGAGGGCGCTGGTATACAAGGTCAAATTCAATTTGAGAATAAAAGTGTTAAGGTTTCTAGTTGATTTGTGAACCTTCCAAATATTCCGTAGCTTAGTTTCAAGCTGCTGAAAAACAATTTAATATGTCTACTAAAAGAGTACTACTACTACTAAACAGACTAAAGAGAATTATCGGTTGTTACGATCATTTTTTCGTCACGAACGCTGAAACTATGAATGGCTTGAGGATTTCCAGCAACCTCCACCAATCAACAGACTCAATCGCGCATTCAATATAATTTATAATCTACCATGAAGTACCTATTCACACTACTCGTAACTAGCGTAATTGCTACAGGTGCATTCGCTCAAGCACCGGAAAAAATGAGCTATCAAGCCGTCATAAGAACAGCCACAAATGCACTCCTCGATAATCAAACCGTAGGCATGCAAATAAGCATCCTTCAAGATTCAGTTGCTGGCCCATCAGTCTATACTGAAACACATACGCCATTGACCAATATCAATGGTTTAGCAACGATAGAGATAGGTAATGGAACGCCTTCCTTAGGTGCTTTTAATACAATCGATTGGAGTAGCGGTCCTTACTTTGTGAGGACAGAAACAGATCCAACGGGTGGAACCGCGTATACAATCTCAGGAACAAGTCAATTGATTAGTGTTCCTTATGCGCTTCATGCTAAAACGGCAGAAAGTATTACTGGCGGAATCAGTGAAACCGATCCTGTTTTTGGAGCATCGATTGCAAGTGGAATTACAGCTGTTGATACGGCAAATTGGAACGATCACACGATTGATACGCAAATAGATTCTATTGGTATAGCCAATTTGGGGTTTGTTACTATATCGCCGGTCGTTATTTTTTCTGACACGGATAATGATACTAAAATGCAACTTGAAGAAAGTTTTGATGAAGATATTATTCGCTTTGACCTGGGAGGAGTTGAATACTTTACGATGGATTCGGGCAGACTAGAGGTCTTTAATACTGGGAATTCGGTATTTCTGGGAGCCGGAGCTGGGCGTAATGATGATTTCACAGACAATCAAAATACGGCTATCGGTGATTCGGCATTATCAGCCAATACAATAGGTTATTTGAACACGGCCATTGGTTTCGGGGCTTTGTCATCAAACACGGACGGGACACATAACAGCGCTGGCGGTGCATTAGCACTTTACTCAAACACGACCGGCGTAACGAATACGGCCTTCGGAACTGAAGCGCTTACCTCAAATACAACAGGATACGGAAATCATGCATTTGGTTATGGTACGCTTAGTTCAAATACGAGTGGCGTAAGATGTATCGCGATTGGTAGCACCGCACTCTATTCTAATACGACAGGTAACGGAAACAATGCAATTGGTTTTTCAGTGCTAAATCACAATTTGGATGGTTCAGACAATACAGCACTTGGTTTCGAAGCGATGCACTTCAATCTACATGGTAGTGGTAATACAGGTGTTGGAAATAAGGCATTAAACCTTAATGAAGACGGAAGCAGAAATACCGCAGTTGGTGAAAATGCACTTTTATCGAACGACTTTGGGAATTTTAATACAGCCGTTGGGACCTTAGCGCTTTTCGCAAATGCGGGTGGGAATAATAATACAGCCATCGGGTATTACGCCAATTTTACTTCAACAGCGTCTGCTTATTCGAACTCTTCTGCAGTAGGATACATTAGTGCTGTAACAGCAAGCAATCAGATTCGTTTGGGGAACTCGAGCGTTACTTCTATTGGAGGATTTGCGGGTTGGTCTATTTTATCTGATGGTCGATTCAAAGAAAATGTTCAAGAAAATGTACCGGGCTTAGATTTTATTAGCCAACTAAGACCAGTGACATATAACCTTGATGTGGAGAAGTTAAATGGCTTTTTGGGTGTTCCTGATTCATTAGTGGATGAGCACTCATTAGC
>JBLHPQ010000102.1:0-10781 GCA_047624355.1 Flavobacteriaceae bacterium
TTTGATTTTCATAATTTTATATAGCTATATTGGGTATTGGATGCATTATGTAGACTGAGGTTCGCGGAGTAACATACTGCAGCAGACCAGGATTAATTGTTTTGTAGACCTTCTATTCTCGAAGTCACATAGTACAGGATTTTAACTGACAGGTTGATGTTGGACATATACAGCAACAAAAAAGCCGCTTTGATTACTCAAAGCGGCTTTATATGTTTTAACTCGTTCTAGTCTACCATAACAGCAGGGTCATCTAGAACTACTACTTTTTCTTTGTCCTTCAAGGCAGTTTTAGACTTTCTTGAGAAATCAATTAAGATTGGCGTTGCGATACATACTGAAGAGTACGTTCCGACGATCACACCTATCATCAATGCAAAGATAAATCCTTTGATCGCTGCTCCACCAAAGACGAAGATCATCAACAATACAATAAACGTTGTCATCGATGTATTAATCGTTCTAGATAATGTCGAATTCAAGGCTCGGTTAATCGTTGCTGATTCGTCTTGACCTTTAAACGTTCGTAAATTCTCTCTAATTCTATCAAATACAATTACCGTATCATTTATCGAATAACCAATAACAGTCAAAATAGCTGCGATGAATGCCTGATCAATGTCCATGTTGAATGGAAGTATGCCATGGAATATCGAGAAAACCGCGAGGACCAATGTAACATCATGTATCATGGCTAAGATTGCTCCTGTTGAGTATTGCCATCTACCAAATCGCATTAAGATGTAGGCAAAGATGATTATCAATGAAAGTCCAATCGCCAATATCGATGATGATTTCAACTCTTCAGATACTGTAGGAGAAACACTACGCGATTCTTTCACGCTTGCAACACCTACCTTGCTCTCTACTTTTGTCAAACTCTCAATCAACTCCGCTTTTACGAGGTCATTTGCATCTTTATCTGAACGTCTGTAATTCGTGGAAATTTCCAAGAAATAACTGTTCGACTTCGTTTTTGCTTCAACAGATGCCGCTTTACCAGAGGCACTGTCAACAAAATCAGCGATTAAGACATCTTTAATATCATCTTGGAATCCATCCGTAGATTTTTCAAATTCTACACCGAATGTTCGACCCCCGGTAAACTCTACACTTGGATTCAATCCTCTAAATGCAAGAGCAGCAATACCACCTATAATCAAGACTCCTGAAATCATATAGAAGCGCTTACGTTTTCCAACAAAATCAAAGTTGAAGCTTTTGAAAGCATTCTTTGTCACTTTCGTTTCGAACGTAACGTTTCCTCCACGTTTCAACCACATCGTGATTACTAAACGAGAAATAACTAAGGCTGCGAATACCGATGTGAAAATACCGATGATCAACGTCGTTGCGAAAGATTCAATCGGTCCAGATCCAAATGCCTTAAGTACAATTGCGGTAAGCATTGTTGTAACGTTGGCATCAATAATAGAAGAAAGAGCCTTCTTAAACCCAGTGTCTACGGCAGTTTTTAAATCTTTACCATTGGCTTGTTCCTCTCGGATCCTCTCAAAGATAAGTACGTTCGCATCCACCGCCATACCAATCGTCAATACAATTCCTGCGATACCGGCTAATGTTAAGACGGCTCCAAATGATGCCAGTGCACCTAATAAGAAAAGGATATTTGCAAAAAGTGCAAGATCGGCTACCAATCCAGCTTTACCATAGTAGAATACCATGTAAATAAAGACAAGCAATAGTGCAACTCCAAAAGACATCAAACCAGCACGAGAATTCTCAGCACCAATCGTAGGACCTACTTTGTTTTGTTCAATAATATCACAAGGTGCAGGAAGTGCTCCACCATTCAAAAGACCAGAAAGATCATCTGCTTCTTGAACAGAGAACGATCCACTAATTTGTGTGTTTCCATCTTTAATTGGGGTGATCACATTTGGTGCACTAAAAACAACACCATCCATTGTGATCGCAACAATACGGTCAACATTCTCTTCAGTCATCTGCGCCCACTTATCAGCACCTTCAGTCGTCATTCGAATACTTACAACGATTTGTCCATCTTGCTGATCGTAATCACGTGATGCTGACTTAATGTCTTTACCTCCTACGAGTGCTTTACCACTCTCAGGAATTAAACAAGGGTATAAGAAATATCCTTGACCAATTTCGTCGTTCAATTTCTCCATTGTTGCAGACCACATGAATTTGCATGTTTCATCAAACTCACGCATGATGTCTTTACGTCTCAATAATTTATCAACTGCTCCACGATCATCGTTACGAACAAACATTCTTGATTCGTCCACAACCAATACAAGATCTCTAAGTCCTTTTACGCCATCTTCACCTGATTCAACTAAAGATGCTCCACTCAAATCTGAGGTAAGCTCTTCATTCACGAGATTTGTATCCGTAGCATCTGGATCAGCAGGATCGTCAATTGCAGCTACGCTTGTAGTATCAACAATTGCTGTAGTGTCAACAATAATTTCTTCTTGTTCAGGTAACGTTGAAATTGCCGAAGCAGCCTCCCATTGTTGACCAAAACGTTGACTAAATCTGTATGTTTCGAAGAATTGAAGGTTGGCCGTAGATTTTAATTTATCACCTACTGTTTCCTCATCCATTACCCCAGGAAGCTCAATGTACAAACGATTGTTTGAAGGATCTTTCTGAATGTTAGGTTGCGCAACTCCAAATTGGTTAATACGACGGTTCATGATTTCTTCAACCCCGTCCATTGCTCCAGACTCCTGACCTTTCAAAAAGGCAATCACTTCTGCATTGGTCGATTTAATGTTTAGATCATCAATATCTGCGATGGCAAAAAGCTTTACCATTTTATCATCCTTCTTGATCTCTGTGTATTTAGCATCAAAGATATCAACGAACTCTCCACCGTTCTCATCGAATTCAGTTTTTGCAGCAGCGTAAACTTTTTTGAAATCAAGTTCATTCTTATTACGCGCATAGCTTTCTACCAATTTAGGAATTGATATTTCGAGTGTGACACTCATTCCACCTACAAGGTCAAGCCCAAGAGCAAGACTACGTTTCTTCACGTCTTTAAACGTCGATCCAAACAACGGATAAACTGGAGTTCCTGCCTTTTGTGTTAAAATGTCATTGACATATGCAGCTTTCGCAAGTTCTTTTGCTGTAGCATCGTCAAAACTTACTGCAGTATTGTTAGGTAAATACAATGAATCAGCTCCATCTCTATTTTCCCACTCCTCATCAACTCTTGTTTGTGCTTCTTTGTCAGCTTTCTTCTCAACAGAGTTAGATACCCATGTAAAAGACAGTTGATAAATACAAACAACAGTCAGTAAAATCGTTAGAAACCAAAAAAATCCTTTATTACGCATTTCGTAAATTAGTTAAGTATATTATTCAAGCCTGCAAATATAGCCGAAAGCTTTCTTAATGTCAATGTTTCGAGCCATTCTTATTCCATGATAAGTCATCTTAGGGATGATAAAAAGTAATCCGCTCGTAATCAAGGTTTAAGTATGCTTGAAAATCAAGTAATAATGGAAAATATTGAAGGAATTTGCGTTTAGCGACCTACATTCTTAACAAATGACGGAAAGAAATGCGCTCAGAGGACAAATCAGGCGCTTCGATAGCTTGAGGAATCGTCCTTTACTCGAATCCTGCAGAGACAAATGTGTAGTAAAACTCATTGCCTTGATCAAGAAACCAAACATTTGATACTGTATCGAATTGGAAGTGAATGTCTTTAGAGAATTTATTGATAAGGCCAATTCCCTTGGCGTAGGTTTCGAAAAGATGAACGGAATCGATAAGTGAAGATTGACTATAGATTTCCACCACACATGTCGTATCAAATACGGTTCCATTTATTGTTGTATCTCCATGAATATCACGGTAGTAGCACTCATATTCTTGATCAGGATTATAGACATTAGCATCCCACAATTTCTGTGCTGTTGGTGAGAATACGAGTTTTAGTTTGCGTTGATTTTCTTCGATCAGTTCGGCATGAATACCGTCAATCAGTCCTGTCCATACATCTGCTAAAACCCAAGGGTCTGTACTCGAATCGCGCGTATATCTCCAAAATTCTCGGCCTACTCTTCCTTGATCATCGATATACTCACCCATCCAAACAGTTTTAAGCTGATACAGAGATGTATCGTGTTTGATTGCTGCTTGATCATCGTGTACAATATCCATGACATCATAGATAATGTATCGACCTTCTTCTAATCCAAAGTAATCATAATGAAAATCGGGAGCATTATTCGTTTTTTTACAACCGCCCAGCAGAACTAGCGAACCAATAATAAGTAATACGTAGTAATTTTTCATTCTTTTCTCTTGTAGTATAGACGATTAAAACGATCAAATGGTTGTTATTATTGCTTATCCAAATCCGCTCGCTGTTCTTCACCACCTATGAAACTGAATACAAGATACACGTTTTCTGCCAGTCACCATACTATTCGGCACATTGACTTGAAAAAATCAGATTTCCTACTTGGTAATTACTACTCTCCACGAGAAAGACTGAGTTGAATTCAGATGAATAATATAGACACCAGGACTAAGTCCATTCGTGTTCAAATCCAATTGGTTTCCATTGCTTTTAACGGAATCAATAAGTCTCCCATCGGCGGTGTAAAGCCTAACATCAAACCGCTCAGAATACTGAATTCGAATAGCGTTATCCATCGTTGCGTAAGTAGGCTCTATAAGCTCTGAGTCACAATTTGAGAAGAGTACACCTAGCAATTTGTAATGGCCATTTAAATCCGTCTGACTCAATCTATAATACACGTTTTCATCTTCGCAATTAGTGCGTTCGTTATCCATGTATATGTACTCAGTGAGCACAACGCTATTCTCCAAGCCATCCACTAGCGCAATTTCTTCAAATACATCTAGATCACATGAGCGTTCAATTGTAAAGTAGCCGTTATTGTATTCTGAGATTGATTCCCAGTGTAGCACTGGATACTCATTACATTCAACCCAAAAATCTCCGAATTCAATTGGCAATCCACATGGATCAATTGTAATTACAAAATCACTTGAACTAGGACATGGTCCAGTCGTAGTATAGGTTATTGTATATACAGCAGGAGTTGACGCGCTTACATCAATCTGACCAGTAGCTGCATTCGTCACTAATCCCGCGGGTGAGCTAGTAAAGCCTCCACCAGCTAAACCAGTGATAGAAGGCGTGGGGTCTGGATCAGTTACACAATACATTACAGCGGCATAGTTATAACTCGGATCATCCAATGGAGTAATGGTAATTGTTACCTGTTCTCTAAACGAACCTGGACACACACCAACCCAATAGGTTACAGTTCCTCCAAGTACAGGCGTATTGTATGAATTTCCTGTTCCAACTTGCGTCCCTCCAACCATTGCATCGAACCATGTTACAGTTCCTAGCGCTGATCCAATCAAAGCGACATTAGCTGTAGTAGATGTTCCAGCGCAAATCGTTTGATCCGTTCCTATAATATTGAATGCTGGGTTTGCTGGCATGAAAGGGAATCCATCGGATCCTTCTGTAGCACCGTTTGCAGGGAATTCTGTCAAATGAGAGGAATTTGTAGTTCCATTGGCTCCGGCAGTTAAGTTCTTTGCGGCCGCTCCAGAGGTGATTCGAATATATCCTCCAGAACCAGAACCTCCCGGCCCACTAGCCTCTTGAGCAGGAGGGCCCGGTATTGCAGGATTATCATAAAAATCGAGCACTTGATTTCCACCATTCCCTCCAATTACATTCAAAAACATACTCGCCGGAAATGCGAAAATATTTTCAATTTGAATTGTTCCGCCGCCACCGCCACCACCAGCACCGTCGTTACCAACTGTCTGATCCGCAGGGACTGCAGTAGCACCAGTAGAATTGCTATTTTCACCATCTTCTCCATTAGCTTCGATCGTTCCTGAGCCTGCAATGGAACCATAGAGGTACATAAAAACAATTCCTCCACCACGTCCACCAGCACCGCCTTCATCACTATCTTGATCACCGGCTCCACCGCCGCCGCCAAACCAAATTCTATCAGCAACAAATGGAAGTGGATGACCTCCGAAACCACCATTTGTCTTGCGTGCGTCTCCTCCCCAAAGAAGGTTTCTAGGTCCAACGATTGTTGCATTCGCATCTAGGTTGGAATAGGCATATCCTCCGCGCCCTCCACCAGGAGAGGTTGAACCTCCAAATCCAACAGTTTCTAGATCCCAGACTGCAGGAACTCCCTGGGGGATTCCTTTTCCGGTATAGGCACCTCCGCCGACCATAACATTAGTACCGCCACCGCCACCAGTATTTTGGTAACCGCCGCCTCCGCCGCCATTCGCAACTGCTCCAATTCCATAGCGGGATGCTAGCGCATCATATTCCACATGATAACCTCCAATTCCTTCACCTTTTTCAGAGCCTTGCAGATTATCATTTGATCCTAAATGTCGAACCGAAGTAGTCTCAAATGTTGCCGTTAAGCTACTCGCATCCAATTCTCCACCCCGAAAACCGTATCCAGAAGCACTAATACTTCCTCCAGCGTTTACTGTGAGCGCCCCGTTTACTTCGAGCGCAACAATACCGCCACTATTACCATCCCATAGCGTTGGAACAATAGAAGTCCCTGTATTTACTGTCAAATCTGTAAAACGCGGTATTCTAACTACTTGAACATGACCAGAAATTCCAGCAGTGGAAGCGCTATAACTATAGCTTAGATTACAATTAAGGGTGATCGAATTCCCCCCGGAAACGCTGAGAACTTCTCGCCTTTCGTGATAACCAGATTGATTGTAATTCGTTACACCACCAAAATTTTCAGGATTAACCCCCCATGTAGTAAGATAACTATTCGGGATTGTATAATTCCCTCCCCAGGCTGTTGTAGGTGTCGTGTTAATATCAGTCGAAGCGCCTTGCATTTGAATAATCATGACGAGGTCACCTGGTGCTAATGCTCCACCGAACACTCCACCATTCATTGAATTATTATTGACGGTGAGCGTATTCGTCCCTGCTGCAGCATTTACAGTAAGGTACGTGTAGGTATTAACTACGGTATTTGCTCCAGGAGCGACATAACTTCCTTCTTTATCACGTTGCGCAATAGAAAAATTCGTTATAAACAACAAAACACCTGCTAACAATGCGGTTCTGACACTAGTCATAAATGTATTAATATCGATTCTAGTACTGAGACGAAGAATGTTCACCATTGGTTGGCTTTGGGAGTCGTTTGATCAAAACTAGCTATTAGTTTACCACTTTAAATGGGCTTCAGTTCGCCGAGTTATCATGCCCCTTCACCCTAAGCCATTCGCGCTTAATCATTCGGGTGAATACCAAGCTCCTTCATTTGGCGCATTTTATCTTTGAATTCATCACCATCTAAAAGTCTACCGTAATAAAAATATTTTTTGCCGGTTTCCTTGCCTAAATCATTGTACCCATAGCACCAACCGTGCTTGATTCCATTTTTATAGCGCATAAGCGTCATTTTCTTTCCACCGGGATGATAAGTCGTCCAAATACCAATTTTCTTATTCTTCTCGTATTTGCCATTCACTTTAATCTTCCCTGACTCAAAGTACTCCTGGTAATCGCCATGCAAGAGACCCTCTTCATAACGAATGACAGAAGATGGCCGTTGAGATTGATCCCCTTCCTTAGGGATATAGTAGACAACCTTTATTCCATGTAAAGAATCCTTTAGAAATGATTCTTTACTACTTAGACGACCATTTTTATCCCAATTCACCCAGATACTATCTTTCATTTGAGCTTGATAAATCCCATAACTCAGCAAACCGCCTGTCTCATGATAGTAATACCCTTCCGAACGTTTTGTCAACGCATCGTGAACGATTATTGCACGAACCTTACTGGATTTATAGAAATAGGAGAATTTCCCAACTGGTTTATCGTCTTTGAATTGACCTCGGTACATATAAACCCGTGAACCCGGATAAACCTTTTCCCAGACACCTTGCTTCTTACCACTTGCATCGACTTGATTCACTTGCCCGAAAGCAACGTTCATCATTAAGGTTAAGATTATGCCAATACTCCACTTCATATTACACTAATTTCAAAAATTCATCTAAACTATTAACGGTCAGATCAGCATTTATACCGATTCGTTCTTCCGTCCTTAGTCTTACTGTTTTCATACCAAGATTCTTGCCAAACAATATATCGGAATCTGTATCTCCCACCATAATACAACGTTCGTATTCAATTTCAGGAAACTCCATTTTAGCTAATTCCGCCATACCGGCTCCTGGTTTTCTCAAGTCATCGCTAGCTCCCTTAAGGTTTGGGGCAAAGTAACACTTATCAATTTTACCCCCTGCCACGTGAACTTCATCGGACATATAAGTATGTATTTCAAGAAGGTTACGTTCTGACATCAAGCCTTTCCCGACGCCTTGCTGATTGGTCACAACAATGATTCGATTAAAGAATTTTGATAGGCGCGAGATGGCTCTTATAGCGCCTGGCAAGAAAATGAATTTATCTACAGAAGTGATGTAACCTTCCATGTTACGCTCGTTAATAACTCCATCCCTATCCAGAAACAAGGTCCACGTAGCGTCTATTCCCCAATGATCAATCGACATTGAGTGTCTTTTCGACTAAATAGTTATTTCTACCTGAGGAATTTCTTCCCATGAGTTCGGCAATAAAGCCAGCAAGAAAAAATTGAGATCCGATAATCATTGCAGAAAGCGAAATATAGAACTCCGTTCGTTCTGCTATTAATCGCGCCGATTTATCAATGAAAAGCTTATCAATTCCCAAGTAGAGCGCAAAGCCAAAACCGATAAAGAAAAGCAGTGTACCAATTGCTCCAAAGAAATGCATTGGTTTTTTACCAAACCTTCCCATAAATGCGACTGTCATCAAATCCAAAGGACCATTTAAGAATCGATTCAATCCGAATTTCGTCACGCCGTACTTCCGTGCTTTATGCTGCACTACCTTTTCACCAATGTTTGTGAATCCAGCGTACTTTGCCAAAGGCGGTATGTATCGATGCATGTCACCGTATAATTCTATACTTTTTATGACACTATTCTTGTAAGCTTTCAGACCACAATTGAAATCGTGCAATTTGATTCCAGTAATTCGTCTGGCTGCCCAGTTATATAATTTCGTTGGAATTGTTTTAGTGATTGGATCGTAGCGTTTCTTTTTCCATCCTGAAACCACATCAAAATCATCTTCCATGATCATTCTGTATAATTCCGGGATTTCATCTGGAGAATCTTGTAGGTCGGCATCCATCGTAATTACAACATTACCTTCGGCTGCTTCAAACCCTTTCTGGAGCGCGGCAGATTTCCCGTAATTTCGCTGAAACTTAATCCCTTTTACGTGAGGATCTGCTTCACCTAGTTCCTCAACAACTTTCCACGATCCGTCCTTACTCCCGTCATCAATAAAAACCACTTCATAGGAAAACGAGTTTTCCGTCATGACTTTTTTGATCCAAGTGTGTAATTCGGGTAACGATTCCACTTCATTGTAAAGTGGGACAACAACAGAAATATCGATTTTTAAATCCAACGTAATCACTAATTAGTTGCACAAATATAATCAAACTGATCGTGCTAGGATATGAATACGCAGGAAGCCTTAATTTGTTTTAAAAATCTTAACAACTTGACCAGAAATATTAAGGAAGTACATGCCCGAATCGAGCCCAGTCATGTTAACCGTACTAGCATTTGGAGACAACTCACCCTCGTTCACGATTTTCCCACTGGTACTAATCAAATAATAGGATTCGACCTTCGACAGGTTGATTACATCAAAGTTTCCATTTGTTGGATTTGGATAAACGGCTATTCGTTCTTGAATAATCTCATCAACGGAAACTATTCCCTCATTAATGAAGAATAAATCCAATCCTGCTTCCGTGATATTAATGAATGGGTCAAAATCATCTGTTCTGAAAATGAATTGCATGGTAGACGTTATTGAAATAAAATCTGCTATACGAACATTTACCGGCTGCCAAGCTCCGAAGGTCGTTGGTTCATCTCCCACCACATCAATCTGAACAATATCCGTTCCATTTGAAATAGAAACATACATGGAATCATCCGGAGCCTGCGGTCCAAACATCGTATAGAACCATCGAACATAATTCACATATGGATCGCTGAATGTAGAGAGATCAATTATTGGAGACCTTAGCACTACCGCCCCGCCATCTACATCATCTTCATCAGGGCTTGGTGATGGATCATTTCCAGTAACATAGGCGTATTCGTCACAATCTGCGCCATAATCAACCGAAGGTGCTGAACCAGAACTAGTACCAAAAGGGATTGCTCGCTCCCATAATCCAGAAGTTGCGCTTCCACTTGTCGTCCATCCAAAATCGAAGGCAAAATCATCGTAGATACCAGCATTTAAATAAACGGTAAGCGAACCAGTGGTATTGTCAATTGTCTCGAATGAACATTCTGTTATATGTCCCCAGCTTCCTACTGTGACTGTATAGACTTCTTCATAAAACAAGGTGAAATCTTCTTCTCCAATCCCATTACTTACACCTTCATGCGTGAGTAAAGATGCTTTCAAGCGAATATCCGCATTCACTATTGGATTACTGGTACCCGTTTCTAAGACTATCACTGTAAGGCTATACGGAGGAATTGGTGTCAGTTGTACATCTTGAATTGTAATCACACCATTAACCAATGGGACCGAGATCGTTTGTGGAAAGTAGCCGATTTTCGAGTAAGTAACGTCATACGTTCCTCCTGTTGCAATTCCAGTAGCATAAAACCCA
>JBLHPQ010000103.1:0-10380 GCA_047624355.1 Flavobacteriaceae bacterium
ATAACATTATCAATTTTTATAAAAATTGATAATGTTATTCAAGGTACTTATGATAAGGTTGCGCTTTCAGGAAATGGCAGTTTAATTGTTGCTTCAAAATCCCCTACAGTAAGAGAACGACACTACCAAGATGGATTCGAGATTTCGGTAATCAACGGTCGGATGACAATAATCAACCGCGTGAGCATGGAAAATTATCTATGCGGCGTTCTAGAGTCAGAAGCGGGGGGAGGGAGACATCAGGAATATTATAAGGTTCAAGCATTAATGAGTCGAACATATGTCTTACAAAATATCAAAAGACATAGAAAAGATGGGTTTAGCGTCTGCGATGGAGTACACTGTCAAGCGTACCATAATATGCTGCGTTTCACACCAGAAATCAGAACGGCCGTTAGGGCGACAAAAGGTGAAGTGCTCGCGAACGCAAGTAATAAATTAGTGACGACTTATTTTTCTGCAAATTGTGGTGGTCAAGTCTGTGATGCATCACATGTATGGAATACTTCTGTTCCTCATGTTGAAACCTTCAAGGATACTTTTTGCATTCATTCAAAACAGGCTACCTGGACGAAAAAAGTTAAGAAGTCTTCTTGGCGAACCTACTTGATAAATCAGTACGGATACCCTGTAACCGACTCTAGTATGAATGCAAGGATCTATGACTTTACCCAAACAGACCGATCTGCTTTTTATATTCATCCTTCTTTGGGGATTCCGCTGCGAGATCTGCGTTCCAAGTTCAATTTAAAATCAACGTTTTTTAACACGCATCCGGAAGGGGAGTATGTGGTCATCAATGGGCGTGGATTTGGCCATGGCGTTGGATTATGCCAAGAAGGGGCAATGTCAATGGCTAGAAGTGGCTACGTCTATAGACAGATTGCGCTCTATTATTTTACTGGTCTTGTCATTCGGAAGTACGCTGAGTTGTAGTTTTACCTGAGCTCACATGCTGGACTTATTTGCTCGTACCACTGAGATTTCTCATCGTTTTCCTCCAATCGAAATCCACACTCTGAACCAAGGATATCATAGACTATATCAGGACTGTTCTTAAAGAAGAGCATCTCCATGCCTCGATGACTCATCACGCCTAGGGCAATCTCTTTTTTATTCTTTTCGGTGTAATAATACCATTGGTTTGGCTCCTCTTTCGTTGAAATACACTTAAGGTATTCGCTTACGTTGAAATCGTCAGATTGATATAGAGTCACGGATTCTTTTTGGGTCTCTTCCACTTCTGATTGAGGATGCGGCTTAGTGTCAGCGTTGACTGAATCATCGCGAATTTCACTTTTACAGCTTCCTAGAATTATTACGGAAATGAATAGAAGGTATTTCATGGCAGACTTTTTTGGTAATACTAAATCTACATAAAATAAGTAGTCTAATAGAACGCGTGTCATGAAACTTCAATAATGACAAAAAGGAGAATTGACTTAATCGTAAAAGATGACGAAGATATCCTCGTCATCCTTTTTGAAATACTTTTTTTCACGCGCGAAACGTTCTACCTCTGATCGATCGTTCAACTTATCTAAAGTTGATTTAGTTTCGAAAAGTTTAGCTTCAATATTCGCTTTAGCCGTTTGCAATTGTTCTAAATTGTGACGGTGTCGAATGATTGTGAAAATATCGTCTTCATCAAGAAATAAAGTGTATGCCAGGAAGATGGTCGTGGCCAATATAAATTTATTACGAAGATAGGAGAAGGTTTTCTTCATACCTCTAAGGTACTTGTAATTAGAATTCCATTGAAGACTTCAGCTTAGATGTTATTCATACGAGAATGTTTAAAAACGGCGTTAGCCTTCTTTTACAAGCTTAACACTCTGTTCATGTCGAATCGTATTTTCAGGATCTAAGCGATCTTTAAAAGATTGAAGTCGCTTGTAATTGGATCCATAATAGGATGATTCCCAATCGCTAAATTCAATACTTGGATAATTCCGATACTGCGCTCGATTACCATTTTCATAAAATAAGCTCTGAATCTTTTTGAATGCAGTGAGAAGCATCGTGCGTTGTTTATCTTGCCCCTCATTCCAATAGGATTGGAGTTCACTCAGGTAATAATATTCTCTATGTGGATAACAGGATTTTCTGTCAAAAGTTTGAGAATTGATAGCACCTCCGAGTGTGTTTATTTGATAGATCAAGCCAGGAGTTGTTACTACAGTGGATAGCACGTCATCGATGCATCCGTCGATTTCGCTAAACTCAGAATAGTAGCCAGCAGAAGCATTCTTAAAGTATATGGGATATTGGATGCCGTAATAGCGCTTGAGGGCTTTCGGGATGTCTTTGGTGAAGGAAGTTGTTGTTTTATCGCAAATAGGAGAGAGCGCCTCCTCCATTGCTACTAATCCATCAGATTTTGCTCTAAAATAGGTAACCAGAATGGTTAAGGACCTTCCATTTAGCACAAACGCTGAAAAGCAGTCGTTTGGAAGATTATGCGCAACTTCAAACCACGTTTGTAACAGCTCCTTTGCGCGCATTGAATCAAGCTTGTAGGCCTTAAATTTTGTTGTTGAAAATTCAGTTGGTGCCGGATGAGTTTTGAGCGTGAGAGAGGTTACAACTCCGAAATTACCGTTACCTCCGCCTTTTAGCGCCCACAATATCTCATTCTCAGGCCCGAGGTGATGAATTTCTCCATTTCCATCTACGAACGTGGCGCTAACTAATTGATCACAGGTCAATCCATAGGCTCTGGCAAATAAGCCGTAGCCTCCACCAAGCGTTAAACCTCCTAATCCAACTGATCCACAAGAACCCGCAGGAAGTATTCGCCCTTCAGGAAGTGTGAAGTCGTAGGTTTCCTTAAGTAAGCAAGCAGGTCCTGCTTTAATATGTTCCGCGTCTGACCATTCGATTGTATTCAACAGACTCAGGTTGATGACTAATCCTCCATTATTTGAGGAGAATTGCTCGAAACTATGCCCGCCACTTTTTATGGAAACAGGCAGGTTTAATTCTTTTGCATGTAAGATTGCTTCAGAAACGCCTTCTTCGTTAACAACAAGTGCAATTATTCCCGGATCTTTTTGTGTCTCGAGATTAAAATAGGTAGCTAATTCGACGAATTCTTCATCCTCTTTTATGAAATAAGTAACGTTGGTACTCAGCACTTCATCAACGATTTGCTCCACTTTGAGCGTGTCAATTTCTGGCTTTTCATGACTGGGGATAGATTTCTCTTTAGTTGGACTGGCACTAGTACAGCCTATGAGATGTATTCCAAATCCCGCGATAAGCAGGTTTTTTATAACTTTTCGTCGCGCTTGATCAGCTTCGTTCATAGTGAAATGCAGTTCTTATAACAAATTAAGGTAGACGTTAATGTCTACCTTAAATATATATAATCTCTTTAAGAATTAATAGAATGCTTCCATTTATCTGACCGAGGCAACCTCTGTTCCTTCCAATTCAAGGCGTTGATCACCGATCATTACCAAATCCTTTAATTCATAAACATTTTTGTAGCCATATCCATACAAATTAATGTACGTCGGGATATTTAATGCTAGCGTTATAGGTGCTTCTTTAATGATTAATTCGCCTCTATCATCTAATTCGATTGGGTCAATTAATTGGATATCAATAACAGGTGACGCCATTTTAGATGGAAAGAACTCTTCAGTTTCCTCCAAAAGGAATGGATTTTCTTCAATGTTGTTATTGCAATAGATTAGAATTCTCACATCTCTTGAAGCAAGTAATTCATCTAGACTAACCTGTGTGAAGTCTGAGAAGTTTAAATGAATCGCTCCTTTAATATGCATCGCATCATACGCTGATTTCGAACGCGTGTCAAGGATAATTGTATTTTCTTCTGAACTTGCTTTATTAAATTCATCCAATCCCAACATGCGGTCTGACCTATGCTCCTTGACTTCTTTGACAAGTGCTTCGAATTGTTCAAAGTTTACGAATGGAGAATCACTGTCCTGCGAGAATCCACCAAGGGCGAATGCGATGAAAGCGATAAATGTTGCAGTTATTTTTACTGTTGATTGACGTTGAGACCTTTTCATGTGTATTGGTTTGAGATTCAAGACCCTGTACATACATGTTTAAGAAAAGTTCAAGTAGCATCAAAAAAAAACTGCATTTGAGAATCAAATGCAGTTTTTAATAGGTTACTTTTTCTCTATCGGAGCGTTTACGATATCATCGTAATCTTGCTGCCAGTCTGGATCTTCCTCATACCACTGAGAGACTTTCCCGACTAGTGCTCTCGCTTTGTCTTCTTGGCGGCTTCTTTTTAATGCTTGGGCAGAATACAAAACCCCCATCTTAAGCATTAATTTATCAGCTTCGCTCCAGTTTTTAATGGATTCAATTTCTGCAAGTGCAGCTGCTCCCTCTTTCCAAAGGTCACGTGCAGTTGTTTTATCACCATCGTTATACTTACAGGCCCCCATCATATACTTGGCTCCTGCAATATTATCCGTTAGCTTTAAATACTTAATAGCCCATCCAGAACCTCTTTTGAAACCTCCGCCAACAATTTCGTTGTAAACAGTTTCATATACCGTCATCTGAAAGTCTGCAATAAATTCTGACTCTTCTACCGACATTGCGCCACTGTTATACTTAAGATCGTATTTCATCCCTTTTGCTAAGTATTTGATTGCTCCTTTATAAGCGTTCTTGTACTCAGGATCATCAGTTCCAGATATTGAGAGCTTGTAAAGTCCTTTTGCTAACCAAAAATAAGGTGGGATATCCTTTTTGTTTTTATCCTTCAATGTGTATTTCTCCGCTTCTCTAACCAACTTGTCATAGTTAGCATCTGCGTAAAGAATTCTTAGATCTTTGTATTCAGGGGATTGTGAATAGGCCATCATCGATACCAATACAAAACTAAATACTGCTATTAATTGCTTCATGTTCGTTTGTTTTTTCAATACAATTTCAAATATTGTGCCGAAACTTTAATTTCTATAAAGGTAGAAAATTTTCAGCTACTCGCCTTCATCGAAACTTTTGATTAATAAATTTAGAATATCTTGTGCTGCTTTGGAAATTTTAGTTCCTGGCCCAAAGACTCCAAAAACTCCTGCTTCAAAAAGAAAATCATAATCTTGCTGAGGAATTACGCCGCCAGCTATCACCATGATGTCACCACGTCCCAATTTCTCTAACTCAGCAATTACATGGGGAATTAAAGTCTTATGTCCAGCAGCTAAAGACGATACACCCAAGATATGTACATCGTTCTCTACGGCTTGTTTTGCTGCTTCATCGGGTGTTTGGAATAAGGGGCCAATATCAACGTCGAATCCAATATCTGCGAAAGATGTAGCGATAACTTTTGCTCCACGATCATGTCCGTCCTGTCCCATTTTCGCAATCATGATTCTTGGACGACGTCCTTCTAGTGCGCTAAATCGATCAGCAAGTTTTTTGGCGTTATTGAAATCTGCATCTCCCATTGATTCTGACGAATATACGCCATTTATTGATCGTATTGTTGCTTGATAACGTCCAAATGATTTTTCCATAGCCATAGAGATTTCTCCTAAAGTGGCACGTTCACGTGCGCATCTAATGGCAATTTCTAAAATATTCCCTTCTCCAGATTTTGAGGCATCCGTTAGCTCAGATAACAATTCATCTACTTTAGCCTGATTTCGATTAGCCTTCATGCTCGTCAATCTCGCAACCTGAGATTCGCGCACTTTCGTATTATCTACCTCTAAAATATCAATTTCATCTTCTGCCTCAGATTTATACCGGTTGACCCCAACAATGATGTCCTTATCTGAATCAATTCGTGCTTGTTTTCTAGCCGCAGCCTCCTCAATGCGCATTTTTGGTAAACCAGTTTCAATCGCTTTGGCCATTCCTCCAAGTTCTTCAACCTCCTCGATCAATTTCCAAGCCTCATCAACGAGTTGTTCAGTCAATTTTTCAACATAATAACTTCCACCCATCGGGTCGACATGTTGTGTTATGCCAATCTCATTCTGTAGATAAATTTGTGTGTTTCGAGCTATTCTTGCCGAGAAATCAGTGGGAAGAGCAATGGCTTCGTCGAGTGCATTTGTATGTAACGACTGCGTTCCACCAAATGTTGCTGCCAGCGCTTCGATGCACGTTCGAGCTACATTATTAAATGGATCTTGTTCAGTAAGACTCCATCCAGAAGTTTGACAATGTGTTCGCAATGCCAAAGATTTAACACTCTCAGGTTTAAATTGATTCACAATTTTCGCCCATAGGATCCGCCCTGCGCGCATCTTAGCAACCTCTGTAAAGTGATTCATCCCGATCGCCCAAAAGAAACTCAGACGTGGAGCAAATTCATCGATTTTCATACCTGCATTTATCCCAGCTCTCAAGTATTCAGCGCCATCAGCAAGTGTATAGGCCAATTCGATTGCAGAGGTGGCTCCAGCTTCTTGCATATGATAGCCAGAAATTGAAATCGAATTATACCGAGGCATATTTTTAGCCGTGAATTCAAAGATGTCCGAAATTATTCTCATTGACGGCTGAGGAGGATAAATGTATGTGTTACGCACCATGAATTCCTTGAGAATGTCGTTTTGAATAGTACCAGAGAGGTCTTTCATAGCGATTCCTTGTTCTTCTGCCGCAACAATATAAAAGGCCATAATTGGAACCACCGCTCCATTCATTGTCATCGAAACGGACATTTCATCCAATGGAATTTTGTCGAAGAGGATTTTCATATCCAATACCGAGTCAATGGCCACACCAGCTTTACCAACGTCGCCAATTACTCTTGGATGATCGGAATCGTATCCACGATGCGTTGCTAAATCGAATGCTACTGAAAGTCCTTTTTGACCTGCCGCTAGATTTCTTCTGTAAAAGGCATTAGAATCTTCGGCTGTCGAGAAACCTGCGTATTGACGAATTGTCCATGGACGTATCGCGTACATTGAGCTATAGGGTCCACGCAAATACGGAGCTATTCCGGAAACAAAGCCAATGTGTTCAGTTTTCTTAATGTCATGTTCGCCATAATATTGAGAAATGTCAATTTTATCGGCTGTCGTAGCCGACGTTATTTGCTCAGGAGTATGAATTACCTGCTCAGTATCAAATGCTATTTCTGAAAAATCAATCCTTCTCATGCTGATACATTGTTAAAAATTAATTCGAAGTTTAGCGCGTCCATTCCAATGTACTCAGGCAATTTACGCCAAGATGCGTCAGAACTGTTCGGACTTTTAAATTCGTTCACTCCAATTAGAATCTGATTGCCTGATTCAAAATGCTCTATGCGTTGTTGTCGTTTTAATCCGATTTGTTCTTTAAATACTATTCGACACTCTGCATTGAATAAGCCCCCATTTTTCTCGATTGCCTGAAACTCATTCCAAGCTTTCTGACCAATCATATCCGTTAATTGTTCAAGCATATAACTGCCGCCCATGGGGTCGAGTACCATATCAAAATAGGATTCTTCCTTCAGAATAAGTGCTATGTTTAGCGCCATTCGCTCTGCCAAGCTGGATGAGCCATCCTTCGAGTGAAGATCATAAGGAAGTACAATTATTTGATCAACACCAGATGATAAAGCCGACATGGATTCTGTCGTTTGACGAAGCAGATTGGTATGTGGATCGGTAAGTGATTTGTTTGTATGTCCTATAACTGCCGTGATCGAGCAAGTATATGATGATTCTCTTTCTGGGGCATAAGCTTTAATCACTTTCGACCAGAGCATTCTGAGTGCCCTAATTTTAGCCATTTCATAAAAGTAATTCGAGCCAACTCCAATATGGAAAGAGACACTCTCTGAAGCTTGATCAATGCTCATCCCCTCGTTCATAAGGTTAATGAGGTATTCATGACCCGCATTCAGACAAAAACCAATTTCCTGCCAGGTTGTTGCTCCAGCTTGCTGCACTCCGAATCCATTTGCGAGGAGGTAGCGCTGTTTATTGCTCTCAACTAACGTAACAATCTCTTTGGCGAGCTGTGGTGTATTTGATTCAATTGCATCTAAGTTGAACTGAACATTCTTGTGACTATCTACTTCATCTTTAATTGCTTTTAAATCGCTTATTGAGGATGGAGAGAATTGTGTTTGAATATATTCAAGCTGAATTCCTTCGAGAACGATAGTCCAATTAATACTTGATTTCAGCGATTTAAACCAAAGTAAATCTGCCCCCATCATTAGTAAGGACAGTGCCTTTTTGTTTGCGACGACCTCATCATTAACTTCTATAGCTGCTCCATTTCTCCAGTCATTCTTTGACTTTAATTGGCCACGTTTATAGGGGTAGGAGCCTGGGTTGCCTGAGTCAATTTGATCTTCTGAATGATAAAAACAAGAATAGTCGATTTCTTCGATTGCATCCTTCGTTTGCAGTAAACTAGGGTCTTTTCCTCTTAAATCTGCATGAATTTTAGCCGACCATTCCTCCTTGGAGATATGCTTGAAATCGTTAAAGAAGTTACTCATGAGCAGGTCGTTTTAATTTAGGATGCTGTTTCGTATAGTAAAGATAAGCAACTGTTGAAATCATGATACAAAGTACGGGCGCTAATAATATTCCCGCCCAAGGAATTGCATATATAGCTAGAAAAATAGATCCCAGAACAATCATTCCAAGCGGATGCGAAAATGCAAATCCAAGTGATGAAAACACTCCTTTTGCATAGCGTTCCAGCGCAAAGTCGTAAAATGCAAAGCCGAAGAAAAAGGCAGCAATGACAAAATAGAAAATTGAATTCATGATTTCAGGAAAGCCTAAAATGGATGCGATTAACCAATAGAAAGTTATGAAGATCAACTCAAAAAATAAAGCGATCACTACAACGAAAATCATGCGAACAAGATCATTGATAAATCGAATCACGCCACCTTTCGTTTTTTTACCGCTTATGCGTTCATCCAGTTTTTCACCCAAGAGTGTATTCACAGGCGAAAGCAGCGTAAGTGCAACGAAAATGTAGATTTGTTCTAGCAACATTCTATAGATATCCACGAAAAAACTGACTCCATTATCAAGCGCTCTAAAGATGAAGTTTGCCCAATCAGACTTGCTTTCTATTTCAAAGAATTGATCTGCTTCTTGAGCGCGCCAAATGAAATAGGCGTAGATAAATGTGACCAAAATACTGGGGATAAAGTAGAGCAAATACCGCCCTTTGGACAATTGTTCAAATGTCTCTATGATTCCTTTTATATGATAATTAATTGCTTTCATATTTAATCAAGCAGTACTATTTACCATACTCTTTTCATTATGTAGTAAATTACGACATAGGCCAAGACCATTCCAAGGAATAGCTGGACTATTGATGTGTAGCCACGTTTCTTCCAGTAGACCCAGTTTAGGATTCCTAAAATTATTGCCGGGATGATGGGATAGAGAAGTATAGGATGCATCTACAAGTCAAATTGTTCAAAGTGATGCGTAAAATGTTTCGAATGGACCCTTAGCCACAGCGTGTAATCTAAGTGTCCGTACATCGGGTGTAAATTTTTTGCATCCGACTTTTCCATGTAGTATTCTTCGAAATCGACCCATTTAGTTGCAAGTTCGTCAATAGCAAGTTCAAGTGATTCGTTTCGGACAACTGGATTCTCAGGGGCATAAGCTACTTTAAACCCTCTAGGCATAGGCTTTTCTGAAATAAGTGATTCCACGGCTCTCGGAACATGTTCTTCATCGATTGATAATTTCGTTTCCAGTTGGCCTATCGATAAGTCAAGACTATTGGATAAATGCTCGATCATTTGTTGCAAATTCATCGTTCCCCATTGAGCGGGAATGTCCGAAGAAAGATCATTTAATTTATCGAGAAAAACTTCAAGATTCGGTTCCAGGAAATCAGCCATGTATTACTTTTTGCCGACTAAGATATGAAGACTTTTTGGGACAACACTCACACTAAGTTCTTGTCTAACCTCTACCGGTTCGCCATCATAGTGGGCAATCTTGTTGGAGAGTTTTATTTTTGCTTTTTTGAAGCGAATAATTTCAGAAAATTTAGATTTATGTCCTCTGTTTCTGAAGTAATTATATGCGATAGATGGAGCTGACCAAATGGTGAATGGTTTTAGAATACATAGCTCTAATTCACCATCCGTAACATCAGATTCTGGTGATACTTTAAACCCATTTCCGAACTCAGATGAATTCGCAACTGTACAGAGCATGACAGGCAAGCTTTTCACTTGACCATCAACATCAATTGATACATTTAATGGGTTATACTTAAAGAATTCACGAAATACAGTAAGCACATAGCCCCAAAGTCCGCGTTTCTTCCCAGTGTCAAATTTTTTGGCTACAATGGCATCAAAACCATATCCGCCAACGCCTAAGAATCTTTTTTCGTTCACTTTGACAGTATCCATATGGATGTACTTGTCAT
>JBLHPQ010000104.1:0-10299 GCA_047624355.1 Flavobacteriaceae bacterium
GAGTGGAACTAGTTCAACGAATGAAGGAACAATTGATTTGGGAGCTTACGCTGCTGGAACTTACCTTTTGGATGTATCCAATGGAGATAAGCGAGCAACGATTCGCTTGATAAAGAAATAAAAAGCACACTATGATTAAGGGCACCTTTCACAGAAGGGTGCCCTTTTTTATGTCACATTAGTTACATGCTCTTAATAAATGCTTCTGTATCTTCGTCTAAATTAAAAGCATGTTTAAGAATTTATTCAAGAAGACGGATTATACTCAGCTGTTCAAAGATGGAGCGGTAGTGATAGATGTTAGAAGCCCTCAGGAATATGGAGGTGGAGCTATTCCGGGTTCGGAGAACATTCCTTTAGGATCGATTTCAGCGAAAATAGCAGAGATTAAATCTTTAGAGGTTCCTGTAATCTGTGTCTGTGCTTCAGGGATGAGGTCTGGAACGGCAAAAGCACAATTGAAAGCTGCTGGTGTTAATGCGTACAATGGCGGGCCTTGGACTAAAATGACACCTTATGTGGAGTGATTATTTAGAGATCTTTCTAAGTGCATATGAGAATATTGCGCGTTATTTATGGAAGACCATAACGCATCCGTTTCCTTCAGGGAAAATAAATGGATTCTACTTCCTTATTGCCATTTCACTGGTGATTTGGATGCTGGAGATTTTGATTCCGTGGCGTAAAAATCAGGCAAAACTTCGGAAAGATTTTTGGCAAGATTCATTCTATATGTTCTTCAATTTCTATCTCTTCGGCCTGTTGATTTATGCCGCTTTGTCGAGTGTGTCACTTCAGTTTTTTAAAGATTTATTGGCACCGTTAGGATATGAAGGAGGGCATTTAATAGATTTTTCAGATGTCCAGTGGGGTTGGCAATTACTCATATTTTTCTTCATTGCTGACTTCATCCAATGGGTGATTCATAACCTTTTACATCGTGTTCCATTTCTATGGAAATTTCATAAAATACACCATTCCGTTAAAGAGATGGGATTTGCCGCGCATCTGAGATATCATTTTCTCGAGACCTTCGTCTATCAGTCAATGAAGTACATTTCGTTGTCGATGATTTTTGGCTTTTCCCTCAGTAATGCTTTTATCGTTTATTCACTTACCGTTTTGATCGGACATTTGAATCACGCAAACCTTGGATGGAGTTATGGCCCACTTAAGTACCTGCTCAATAATCCTAAAATGCACATATGGCATCATGCGAAAGACCTTCCGGCAGCACATGCTAAGGGGATGAATTTTGGTATTTCGCTCAGTTGTTGGGATTACATTTTTGGGACCGCCCATATACCAAGTGATGGTAGGGATATTGAATTAGGCTTCCCTGGAGATGAAACCTTTCCAGAATCCTTCGCTGAGCAAGCAATCGAACCGTTTAAGTCTAAGAGTGAATGAAGCATTATTTGAAATACGCAATTCTAGGAAGTTTAACTTTAGGATTGGCACCATTTAGTCCAGAACCGCATATTTGGAAACAAATAATGAACTTGAAACGCGGTCGAACGATGCCAGCAATGGATTGGTTTGATTTATTTTTACATGGCGCACCTTGGATCTTCTTGCTGGTCGTTTTGATTTCAATGGCCCGGGAGAAGAGTAAGAAATCACAGTAGCAAAATGGTTAGATCAAAAAAAAAGCAATACCGAATTAGATATTGCTTTTTATTGCCCTGAATTTCAGGAAATAGAACTAGTGTTTTCCTTTGCGAGCACCACCTCGACTAGACCCAGCTCCTTTTTTCTTCACCGCTCCCGGTCGTTTAGTTGGAGTAACGGATTTAGACTGTTTACCTTTTTTGCCTTTAGCACCATTTCCTTGTCCATTGTTCTTCTTTCCAGGTTGTGCATTGTTGTTTTTCTTCACACCATTATTCGTGTGATTTCCATTATTGTTTTTCTTAACATGTGCTTTGTGGGCAACATGCTTATGGTGATGACGCTTATGAAACGCATTAGAATGCGCATGATGTCTATGGTAATGTTTATGTGCTCTATGGCATCTTCTCACATGTACTCGACGGTAAAAAGGTCTGTGGTAGCGACGAACACGTGGATGATATACTCCCCATGTTACGCGTCTCCATGGTCGAAACCAAGTTGGATGATGACGGTATCTCCAAGGGGATGCATAAGGAACATATCGAGGTCCATAAACGTGACGTACCGGTCTCCATGCAATTACGTTAATAACAGTAGTTGCATTCTGTTCGTCTGCTGGCTCAACCATAAAATCCTCGCCATATAATTCGGAATCTCCAATCACTTGAAGATTGACAGTCTCATCATCAACTTCTTCCATCTCAATGACTGCAACATCTTGAGATTCGGATTCACTTACAGGCACCTGAAGTGCAAATGAATGCGCATCGCCGTCTGCATGATCGACTACACGAATGTAATCTACTTCTCCATCTTCATCTAAATCGAGATTATTAACTCCATTTGATTCTGTGTTTAATTTTTGTTCGAAGTCTTCTATGTCTTCTGAATCTTTAAATAATTCGAGAACCCCATTCAAATCGAGATTATCGCCTTCCATTCCTGTTGAATCTGCCTCTTGCGCAAAAGCGAAAGTAAATGAGGCGATCATCATAAGTAATAAGCTTGCCTTTTTCATAGTTCTATTGTTTTTAAGTCACGAATATTGGACAGTTGTTCTCTAGAAAGGTTTAATTCAAAACAAATATTCTTCTATAATATACTTCAGATAGCTGATAAACAATAAGTTACTAATTAAAATTATTTTCGTAATTTCATGAAATGGAAGAGACATCAACGTGTAAATCGTGCGGAAACTCAATGAGCAGTTCTGATAATTATTGCTCAAATTGTGGAAATAATACAGATCTAATGACGGCTTCACCGAATCGAAGTCAGCTCCTTGTATTCTTATCAATTGCCTTTTTGTTTGCTACCTCCTTCATTTGGTTTTTAGTGGATATGATTTATCTCCTTACCAATAGTGATGGAATTTTCGAGATAACGGATGCAATTAGCTATTTTACACGTCTGCTCATGATGAGTATTGGTTTACTGCTTGCATTATCTATGAAAAAAGGAGCAATGAAGACCTTAGCCATCATCTTTGCATCAGTATTTACATTAATCGAACTGTACTGGTATATCAAGAGCTTAATTCCAGAAGAACCTGTAGATTACTTTCAATTCTAAGCATCTACAGATTCTTTCTTCATTATCTATCTAAGTATAGTCACGTGTCCGTTCTTCGAATGTCTCTGATCTGTCATAGACTCTTTAAATTCAATCGTCCACGTGTATGTCCCGTCTTGAACTAGTCCTTGTCCTCCGTAAGTTCCATCCCATCCATACTGTACATCGTAGGACTCAAATATGACCTCACCCCATCGATTAAATATTGATAGATGATAATCATATGGATCGTAGCCAGATGAAAGAATTGGCAAGAACGTATTGTTATGCATGTCTCCATCTGGAGTGAACGAATTCGGAACATAGAATAAAACTACCTCATCAATTGTAATGATTGTTGTAATTGTATCCTGGCAATAGCCATTATCTATACTCATTGCAATAAGGGTAACCTCATAATCACCGCCTTCATATCCATAGAAATGTTCTGGATGCACTTCAGAAGAAGTCGAATTTAAGTCTCCAAAATCCCAGTGATAAGTATCTGAGAACGTCGACTGATTCGTAAACGAAACGAGCGACTCTAATACGTTGGGATTGGAAGGAGAATACGTGAAGTATGCTACCGGCTGAGGAACTACAGTAATATAGTCTGCCATAAACATTGTATCCTTGCAGCCCAAATCATTCGTTGCGATTAATTCCACATCAAAGTACGACATACCCGTTGACTTGCTCAAATAACATGTCGTATTGTTCTGAGAATTCACGGTAGAACCTTGATCAAAATCCCAGTCCCATTCAACAATAGTGCTAGTCGCCGATGCTGATAAATCAGTGAATTCGATACAATTCGAATCACAGATCTTAGTAAGATCACTCGTAAAGAATGCAAGTGGCTTTTCAAATACAATCACTGGGTTAGTGACAGAGTTTATACATCCAAAATCTGATGTGACCGTAACCTGTGCGAAATAATCGCCATTAGCCGCATAAGTATTCGTTGGACTCTGAATGCTTGAAGCATTACCATCGCCAAAGAGCCAATCCCAAGCAACATTCGACCCAAACGCAATCGTTGAGCCATCTGTAAATACTGTCGGTGGTTCATTCACGCAAATTGAAGTTGATGTGAACGCTGGTTGCGGTATCGGGTGAATTACAACGGTCATTGTAGTATCATCTGTACATCCAAAAGAGGAAATAGCAGTGAAGTTGATCGTATAAACCCCTTCAGATGGATAAATATGGGTAGGTCCAGAAACGCTGCTAGTTCCAGTATCTCCATAATCCCAATCCCATGCGGTAATAGCACCAGGTGCATTGATTGTAGATAGATCTGTGAAAGAAGCAGCAATGTTTAAACATTCATCTGCAACACTGAAATCTGCTAATGGCTGCGGGTATCGTGTAACTACTTGTGTCGCCGTATCCACACAGCTACCGAGGTGAACGATTAATTCAACAGTATAAGTTCCATCACCTAGGTACATGTGCGAAGGGTCCTCTAAGGTGGAAATGTTCCCATCACCGAAATCCCATTCCCAAGAATTGATTCCAGCAGAAGAAGCATCTGTGAAACCTGCTATGTTATAGTAACAATCATTGGTAAAGTTAAAATCGGCAATTGGTTCTGCTAACATGTCGATGGCTTGCACAAGTGTGTCAAAGCATCCATTCGCAGATTGTACGATTAGCTGTACATTATAGATACCGCTAGTTGCGTATAGATAGGTCCCATCTTGCGCCGTCGACGTTCCTATCATATCTCCGTAGTCCCAATTCCAACTTAGTCCTCCTGCGGATATTGTGCTTAAATCTGTAAACGTTGCGGGGTCATTTGCACAACCTCCGACAGCTGTGAAATTGGCTACCGGGACCTCATAAAGGCCGGTAGTTTGACTAATGGAATCAACGCAGCCAGTAGCTGATGTTACGATTAGTTGTACAGTATAGGTTCCTATAGTTCCATATTGATAAACTGGATCTTGCAAGTTTGATATTGGACTTCCATCTCCAAAGTCCCATTGCCAACTGCCTATGGCTCCAGCACCTAGTACCGTTGTGTTAATGAATGTCGACGGGATATTACCGCATACTTGTGCCACCGTAAAGCCTGCAACTGGTGTTGGTTCAACAGTCACAATTTGACTATAATTCAATACACATCCAGAATCAGAGGTCGCCATTAAATCAACGGTGTATGTTCCGGGGGCGGCATAAGTATGAGATGGGTCCTGAAGTGCTGACGTAGTCCCATCACCAAAATCCCAGAGCCAATCGGTTATTACCCCGGGGGGAGGAATGGTGGAGGTGTTAGTGAAGTCAAAACTATTCCCTTCGCAAACCGCGAGCGTGGGGACCCCATTGGATGCCACAGTAAATCCTGGAACTGGTGTTGGATTGATTGTATAAACGAAAGAATCAGTAGCACAACTGTTCGTAAAAACGATAGTCGCCGTTGATCCTGAAGGGCCTGTTGCAATGAAAGAAGGTATTGCGCCAACTCCACCTGCTGCTAAACCAATGCCTGGATTAGAATTGGTCCATGTATCGCCTGGGCCAAACGGAACTATTGCTGTCGGTTGTCCTTGACAAATATTTTGATCTGTTGCTCCTGTAGATAAAGTAAAGGGAACTACGAGTGGAAACATTCCACATCCATCTGTCGTAAAAACGGTATTACCACTGAGAATTGAAAATGTAATTGGAACATTTGATGGTAATCCAGTAAAATCATAGTAAACCCAGTCGTCATAGGTGTTTTGTTCACCTGGACAGCCTGCAACATAGTTTAATGGACTAGAACATCCTGGTAGAGATGCAGCTGGGGTGTTTATTACAGAACCTCCAGGAGCAGATGTCACTGTTGTAACTACTCCATTTATATCCAATGAGATTGTCATTGTGGTGGTCGCTGGACTTGCTGTACCGTGCCAATGTTCGACCCAAATTCTGAGATCGCCATTACAACTTACGCAATACTGTACCTGTACAGAATGTGCGCTCGCGGTTAAGGTAAGCATGAGTCCGGTTACTAATAGGGCGAAGGACTTTAGGAATTGTTTCTTTATCATTAGTAGTGTGTATGTAGTAAGCTATATAATTGGTCAATAAGTATACGATGTATATCGCGGTTTGTAAAAGGTAGACGCCGTAACTATCAATTAGTTGCCTCTGAATAGTTTGAATTATGTTTAGTGCTAATAGTTTAACATATCTCTGGAAGAAGTCAATTAATTCTTACAAGGTAGAGCGTGCCTTTTTCTTCGACATCAATCACCATCTTATTTTTGGTGAGTTTCTTGATCTTTGCATCATCTTGACGGTTATGTCTATCTGAAATATAAAGTACTTTTTCATCTGGATCGTAGCTCCATTTACCTTTCATTGGTTGTCGGTCGCCACTTTTGAACAAGAGAATTCCATCTGCCTTGAATTGTAGCGAAATATTCTCTTCAGTAGATGTCCTCTTGGAATCGTAGTCAACTATTTTAGTCACTTTCCATTCGCCAATGATCTTTTCTCCAACATCTGCTGAGATGAGAAAAAAGCTTAAAACTGTGAGTAGAATGATTGATGGAAGTGCTTTCATTTCTATTTTGTTATTCCTTCCAAGTCTAATATAAAGGCATATTCGAGCGCAACTTCTTTATATCTTTGAAATCTACCCGATGCTCCACCATGACCAACGTCCATATTGCAATCCATGATTAATAAATTGTCGTCTGTTTTGAAGGCTCTTAATTTAGCGATCCATTTTGCAGGCTCCCAATATTGAACTTGACTGTCCCAATAACCAGTAGTAATTAACAAGTTTGGATAATCCTTCTTTTCAATATTATCATACGGCGAGTAAGATTTAATGTACTCGTAGTATTTCTGATCTTTAGGATTTCCCCATTCATCAAATTCTCCTGTTGTAAGGGGAATCGATTCATCCAACATTGTCGATATGACATCTACAAATGGAACCGCTGCAATGACACCATTCCACAATTCAGGAGCCATGTTAATTACAGCTCCCATCAACAAGCCACCAGCACTGCCGCCTTGAGCATAAAGATGTTCTGAGGAAGTATATTTTTTGGCTATTAAGTGCTTGCCACAGTCGATAAAATCGTAAAAAGTATTCTTTTTCTTGAGCAGTTTCCCATCCTCGTACCAATGACGGCCCATCTCTTGTCCACCACGAATGTGTGCAATTGCCATTACAAATCCACGATCCAATAAGGATAAGCGCATCGAGCTAAAACTAGCATCCATAGAATATCCATACGATCCGTAAGCATATAAAAGTAGTGGAGCGTTGCCATCTAATTTCGTTCCTTTTCTATAGACAATTGATACGGGAACCTTAGCGCCATCTCTTGAAGTAGACATGATTCTCTCTGTAACATAGTCGTCTTCAGAAAACTTACCGCCAAGGACTTCTTTTTGTTTTTTTGTCTCCTGCGATTGATCATTCATGTTGTAATCGTAGGTTGTCTGAGGAGTTCTCATCGAGGTATACTCGTACCTCAATAAGTCAGTGTCAAACTCTGGGTTTGAGAAGGTGTAAGCGTTGTATGCCGGGTCCTTAAATTCGATGTAGTGCTCTTTACCCCCTTTCCATTCAATTATTCGGAGTTGAATAAGTCCTTCTTTACGTTCAGTAACGACTAAATGGTTTTTAAAGATATCGATATCCTCAAGTAATACGTTTGATCTATGTGCGATGACTTCTTTCCAGTTATCCTTGCCTGGATGGCTAACGGGTGTCTTCATCAACCTAAAATTCTTCGCATTGTCATTCGTTACGATGTAGAAATCATCTCCAAAATGATCTACTGAATATTCTAAATTTCGCTCTCGTGGCTGAACTACCTTCCACTCACCATTTGGCGTGTCGGCGTCGAGAAACTGAAACTCTGTAGATAATGTTTGATAAGAACTAATCATCAAAAACTTGCGCGATTTCGTTTTGTATATCGAGCAACCAAACGTGTCATCCTTCTCTTCGTAAATCATTACATCTTTAGCGGGATCAGTTCCCAAAACATGTCGGTAAATCTGAGATGAGCGCAATGTAATAGGATCCTTCTTTGTGTAGAATACCGTTTTATTATCATTTGCCCACGTAATTCCGCCGGTTGTGTTTTCGATTTTATCCGATAGTTCTTCACCTGTTTTCAAATTCTTAAAGCGAATCGTGTATTGTCTGCGTGATACAAGATCGACGCTATAGGCGATTATCTCATTGTTCTCACTGATCGCTTTACTCCCAATGGAAAAATAACTTTCTCCTTCTGCCATTTTTGGTTCATTGAGTAAGATTTCTTCTGGAGCATCTTCATTCCCTTCTTTACGACAGTGCAAGCCATAATCTTGTCCTTTTTCGAAGCGATTATAATAAACGTAGCCGTTCATTTTAACAGGAACCGATTGTTCATCTTGCTTGATTCTGCCAACAATTTCTTCGTAAAGATCGGCTTGAAGTCCGTCTGTATGCTTCATCATCGATTTTAGATAATCGTTTTCAGCATTGAGATAATCCAAAACATCCTGTGTTTGTGCATCTGGTGTCTCAGCATTTTTTTGCTCATCACTCAAACGCATCCAGAAATAATTGTCTACACGCGTATCGCCATGAGTGGTAATTTTCTTTTCGATTTTCTTTGCTTCGGGAACTTCTATCATATCATCCGTTGTGGAGCAGCTACTTAGTGCTAGTCCTACTAAAAAAAGGTGAGCTAATTTCATACTAATCGTTAGGTTTTGAAATTGTACTATAGCAACAATTATAGGGACTCGCCTAAATTCCGCTGCCGTCATCACTAATCGAGTCTTGGTCTTCAATTATTTCGATAAGTTCACAATGTTCCATATCTACACCGAGCATGGCACCATCGCAGCGCCCACGAATGACGATATTCATTCCTTTACTAAGGTCAAGAACATCTTGGGAGCTACTAAAGTAACACGTCACGGAAGAAAACAAATCTACTCCTTCTAGGCTTACGTACGTTCTATTCAATAAATCTTTGCCGATTTCCTCGATAATTCCATCTACGAAGAAAATTTTATTCTTGTAATTAACATCAGCACGAACCTCGTTATCCTCATATTCTTCGGCCAGTTCAACAGCTGTAACAGTATTCGTTTCGCGGTCTTTTTCAAACGCTGCATTTCGCTTATTGATTCTAGCTTCTTTCTCCTCATCGCTGAGATTTGGATTTGATAGAATAGACTCTTCTGTTTCAACTTTCTTCTTTCTCCGCTTGCGGAAAGCCGATGGATCTGGCGCACTTGCATAGGCCAGGAAAATAAATACTGATACCATCAGAATTGAGAAAAGATGTGTTGATCTATTTTTCATGTTGAATTTTTGAATTCGGAATAAAGTTAATCCTTTTCCTATAAAGGACAAACGGTAATAGAGTGGCAAAGCAATAAAAAAGAACGTCGATTATGTCAAATGTACCCGAGAACCAATTCATTCCTTGCCCTATTTCTAGAATAAAAGCGAAAGCGGGGAGTAGAAATACCCAAAATAGCGCAGCGTTGGTGAGCGATTTACGCCAAATAAAAAGCATCAGACACATATATGAAAACAGCCATAACCCATCGGGGAGCGAATAAATTGACCAAGATGGAAGTGAATCGGCTATTTCCGATAGAGAGGATTGAAGCGCGTCTATGGTTCCACTTAATCCGAGTTGATCGATCCAACCAAAAAAGATTAATTCTGGATCCCGGAAGAATAAATAGATAGCGCCCGCAAGAAGTAAGGAGGCCAAATGGCTGATTATCAGAGGATTTTTCACTTCTCTAATTCGAGCATTAAGTTGGATAATAATTCTTCGTGTAATACATCAATAGGCACCGTATAAGCATTAGAAGTTCCCTCTATCAAGATGCGATTTGTACAATGATCCTCTTCAATACAGGCCAAAGAATTTACTTTTTGCTCAAATTCAATGATGCGATCAATAATGGAATACTGCATTGTTAGGCTTGATATAAGCATATCGCCATACCTCACATAGTATACTTTTGTTGAATCGAGGTACGCCTTAATTGTAAAAACGTCTAGCGCAATGTATTCATCGTTTATCTTTTCTTGCGTTTTCATAATTATTCGATATTCAATAGAATCAGAATAACTTGAAAGAATGTTAGTGGTGTCTTGAG
>JBLHPQ010000105.1:0-9812 GCA_047624355.1 Flavobacteriaceae bacterium
CTCCAAGGAGTTATTGAAATGTAAAGACAATGCGGCGGTTGCTGCAGTGGGTATTGAGTGGGGAATTCACCAGTCGAAAGAATTGAAAGCGGCGAATGTTCCGTGCATCCATTATTATACGATGTCGAATTCAATGTCCGTTAAATCTATAGCTAAAGAAATATTCTAAGATGAAAATAGTCATTCTATTATCCGTTTTATTCTTCAGTGCAGGTTCGTTTGCGCAAGAGGAAATAACTCCAGAAACTTCTACGGAAGTGAAAACCAAGAAGGAGAAGAAACCGAAGAAGGAAAAAAAGAAAAAAGAGAAGAAGGTTAAAACGAAAATTACGCTGACAAATGCGCTCGTGATTGGACAGATGAACAATCCAGATGATCGTTACTCTATTGAGATCGCGATGACGGAATTGTTACGAAGAAGCAATATCAAGACTCAACCTTCTCTTAATTTATTGAAATTGGGAAGTGATTCTCGTATGCTTGCTACAGATTCCTTATTGGAAATTGTGAAGCAGAAGGGACTCGATACATATATGTTGATTTCTATTCGCGGCTTTGATAGAAAATACCGCCCGGGAAACCTGGAGGATGATTTTGCAAAATCATTAGACCAAGCAAGCTTTTTTGATCTTTATAGGGTAGATGCTGTTTCTATAAGTTTTCAAATTAAGTTTTTCCGTGATGGTAAATGCGTTCATGCTGAGATTATCAAATGTGGAAATATCGCGGATAGAGGAAGTGTTATTAAACGTTTCAGAAAGAAGGTCGGGAAACGTCTGAAGAAGTGGTAATACAGATTACTAGGAGTGGCGAAGCGCGTTAGGGATTTGAGCGGCATCCTTTTATTAAAAGCCTGAGACCTTTTACGCAGCAAAGACTTAATAAAAGATAGAGCGGAAAGCCCGGCAAACGCCCAAAGAAAGAATGAAGGGTTACTTCATCATTTTCGCGACGTACTTACCAATAATATCAAATTCAAGATTTACCGTACTTCCAATTTCTAGTGTATGGAAATTTGTGAACTCCTGCGTGTAGGGAATAATATGCACAGAAAATCCGTGCTCTGTAGAATCGACGACCGTTAGGCTCGTTCCATTGATCGTAATAGAACCCTTTTCCACAGTGACATTGTCCGAAATATAATCGAATGTATACTTCCAGCTTCCGTTCTCGTCTGCAATTGCCGTGCACTTAGCTGTTGTATCTACGTGTCCTTGTACAATATGTCCATCCAAGCGTCCATTCATAACCATACAGCGCTCGAGGTTGACTTTTGTTCCAACATCCCAAGTTCCGAGGTTTGTCTTCTTCAACGTTTCTAATATAGCCGTCACGACATATTCTGAGTCATCTATTTCGACAACTGTTAGACAGCAGCCATTATGGGCAACACTTTGATCAATCTTTAGTTCATTCGTAAAATCCGCAAAGACAGTGAAATGGACGTTTTCCCCTTCTTTTTCGATCTTTTGGATAGTTCCTAATTGCTCGATTATTCCTGTGAACATGGCTTAGCGTTTGTATTGTTTAAGAAAAGGAATGAACATAAGTAATGGAACTATAATATCAAGTACCGCAAACCAGATGGGATGTGGGAGAGAAAACAAGTTGAGCACAGTTGCCGCCATATGTAATGTCATTATGATGATAATGGGTAATGTGGAAGTTTTGCAAATAGCTCTGGCAACTAACAGTCCGGCCAACAACCCGAAGATGTGTGCAGCTAACGTCACTAGGTAGTCGATGGCGGTAAAGTCTTTCAACGCTTCCGCTAGTGCTACGGGATCGCTCAGATCAACAGAGACATCAATGCGCATAAAAAGAAGAATGATGGCATAGTTCACAACGAAAGATGCTCCTAATCCGAGTATTGTTCCAAGTACTGCTTTCATGCTTCAAAGATAATTAGAAAAAGGGAAGGCTTCATTTTACTTTGCTAAAAACCACAGAATGGCAATGATCGTTTTGGTACCGCGGAAAATCGAGAGAAGTGTAAACCTTAAATCAAAATAAAATTGATGGTAAGCAAGCATCTAGGTTTCCAAATTTCCTGCAAATATGACGTTAGATCGCTAATATCCGTAGTTGAATACATAGATTGCATGTGTACTTGTTTATATTGAGAACGATTGTTACATTTCAAGTCTACATGTACTTAATGAGAACCTTCGTCTTGATCGCAGCCATTTTCGGATGCTCATTTTCCTATTCTCAGGAGGATTCACTCCGATCTAAAGATGTTGATGAAATTGTTATAAAGGTCATTCGTAAAAAAGAAATTGCCTACTCAGATTCACGCCATTATATTCTAGATTTTCAAGTCGGTTCAACTGGAACTTACTTACTTCTCAATCGATTTCGGAGGTATCATTTATATGCGCTTAACAATAGTATGCAGCCCGAGATAAAAATTGAAATTATGTTTCATCCCAAGGCACTTTATCAAGATTGTGCAGGGGAGTTATATATTCTGAGCAAGGACAGCATGTATCAATTCGAGAAACAAAAGAATGAGTTATTGATTACGAACACGTATCCCATAAGTAGGTATGATGTTTTTCTCAAAAACTGTGTTGCAACAAATAGTGAAGCCTTAATTTTTAAAACGTTAGGATACAATAATCAATCAACGCAATTCTACCAAAAACATAAATATAACGGGATGAGTAGTGAAATTTATCGAATTCAAGATTCTTCGACCCTCAGGAGCGTAAAGGAAACACAGCAGGACCTGGTTAACGAGGAGAAACGGTTATTACGTACTTATGGTAGGAATAAAAACTACAGAGCTCCTACCTGGGAAGACCGAACACAAGAGGGACTTCCTCAAAGCGATGCAATTCGCGAAATCCGAAACCACTTAAGTCGTCAGCAATTCTTCACTGATTTTATTATTAAACCTTATTACAATCCTTTATTCGTATTGGATGACACCACGTATATTTTTGATCATGTCAACAGTAAAATGGTTCGTCTTGATAACCATCGGCGGGAACTCGACAAAGTTGAAATATCATATCACAACGAAAGAAAGTGGAAGGGTGAGATGCACTTAGATGCCGGAAGTGGGGTCTTTTACAGTGTTCAGGAAGTTCATGGGGCACAAATTTTCGGTTTGTTAGCAATGGACTCTATTGAAATCAAGAAACGAACGAAACTAACAAAGCATGCCTATCCTGAGAAGGTGATCGTTTTTAAAGGGTATGCATATTATATTTATCGCCAATATTGCGACGATAATTTGAATAAACTTTTTCGGCAGCGTCTCTGATCACTTCGTAGAAGAAACTTTGCTCAGCTCCATTAAACACTATGCATTCAGTTTTGCTAAAAACCATTGAACGGCAATGATTGTTTTTGCATCACGAAAGGCGTTATTGGAGAATAGTTCTTGAAGATTATCGACAGGAATCTTAACTGTCTTGATATCCTCATGTTCTGAGTCAAGTCCACCTCCATCGTATATTTTATCCGTACTCTTGACTTCAGCGGCGTAGAGAAAGATGCGCTCTGAACAACCACCAGGAGACACGAAAAACGAAGAGATAAAATTTAGCGATTGGGCAGAGTAACCAATTTCTTCGGCAATTTCGCGTTTAGCACATTCTTCTGGATCTTCTCCTTGCTCAATCGAGCCGGCGGTAACTTCAAGCATCCAACCACTTCCTTCTTTTAGTGTGGGATACCTGAATTGATCTGTGAATAACAGGGTATTGGTATCTGTTTCATGAAGAAGAATTGCAACGGAATCTCCTCGTTCAAAACAGAGTCGTGTAACCTTGATTTGTTCGTCAGAAATGAACGAATCATGCTTTATAGTGGCTTTCTTTATTGTGAAGAAATCATCGAATACTGTTTCTTCGTTTTCTACTTTGTATTTCATTCGTCGTCTAATAGTTCACTAATTCTTTTCTATTCATCAATAGCATGCATCGTACAAATCGGGGCAAATTCTACTCATTGATCCAGGTTGATTCGGTCTCCATTTAAAGTTGAGGGGAGGGTAATCATCTTGATAGAATGGAAATTTATCCATATCGATTAATTGATAGATGTCTTTGTTATACTTCCTTTTGTATACTGCAGATGGCATGGAATAGAGGGCTTCGGCATTATAGCAACCACGGTCCACTCTATATTCAACTTCTAAGGTGTCTGGGTCATTCAATGAAAGGTAATAAACGGCTTCACCTTGAAGAATGATCCAACATCTGAATTGCTCAAACTCAAAATTTCCGCAGTTGTGATGAAGAAGCTCGCCAGCGCAAAGTAGATCAGAGGTATAACTGTTATAAAGTAAGAGCTGCATGCGTAATTCAAATTTCAGTACGGCTTCTTTTCCTAGGGCAATCAATTGATTTTCTATGTGCTGAACCTGTCTCGCTTCGCCACTGCTCTGTAGAACAGAAAGATTGATGATCTCCCAAAAGGATTCTTCAGGCATGGCCATCTTGTATTGGTCTATTCCAGCGCTGTGGGTTCGACCGCTCGTTATGTTTTTAAATGATTTTGATCCCTTTCCTTTTCGCATATAGGGACGATAGTGAGAGGAATCAGGTTGTGGTGGAGCCACGTTTCGTTCACAACCAAGGGTAAAGGTGAGTAGGAGTATGAAGAGGATAGGCGTTTTCATGTTTAAAGATACTGAATAGAAAATTAATGAATTTACACGTGTTGAGTTATGAAAAAGTCATTTAGTGTGAAAGACTGCGTTATTTATTTTAAAAGTAAAAAAGGCATAAATACCTGTCTATCAATAATAAAACCGACAACAAATGAGTACAAACGATAAACAGTCGACAGTAAACGACAAATAACCGTTTCTGGTTTTGAAGTCACCCCACCTTTGCAGTGTCGATGTCGAACAAGGAGTTTAGATGAGACGAATAACACGTTTAAAAAACAATAGTATGAACACGTTAAGAAACAAAGTGAGTTTGATCGGTCGTCTGGGAGCAGCGCCGGAAGTAGTAAAGTTGGAAGGTGGGAAAGCATTAACGCGTTTTTCTATTGCAACAAATGAATCTTACAAGGATAAGAAAGGCGAGTGGCAAGAAAACACCCAATGGCATACGATTAATGCATGGGGAACGAACGCAGAATTAAGTGCGAAGCTGCTGGCAAAGGGACATGAAATAGCGATCGAAGGGAAGATCGTACATAATACCTACGAAACTAAGACTGGGGAGAAGCGAAACAGCACCTCAATTGAAATGCGTGAATTTTTACTGTTGACACCTAGAGAGGATGCAAAACAGTAGCCTAACCGCAAATCATGGAGCCGGCACGGATGCTGGCTCCATCTTTTTCAGTAAGAAAGAGCTCTCCGTGAATCACGTGAATTTAATTGGAAAGATGACAGCCGTCCCTCGGACCTATGAACTACCCAATGGACGTACAATCGCCCAGTTCACTATGGTTACTGTAGAGACGTATCTGGATGAGGAAGGAATCACAAAAACTAAGAAGCACTGGCATAGAATCTGTGCATGGGGCAGATGGGTGAAGGTGCTCAATGAACTCAGTGTAAAAGGACTTCAGGTTGCCGTTGAAGGCAAATTGACGACACGCTTTTATTACCGTAACGGTCTGCGGCAAATGATATCAGAAGTAGAAGTAAATGACCTAATTATTCTTTAAAAACATACGATATGCAAACGTTAAAAAATCATGTAACATTAGTTGGAAACATGGGATCTTCAGCTCAAATAACAAACTTCGACAGCGGTGCTAAAGTGGCTCGCTTCCAATTGGCAACCAACAAAAACTTTCGAGTAGGTAAACAAGAGCCTGAATGGCATCGCGTTTTCGCTTGGGGAAATATCGCTGGTTTCATTGAAAGCTACGGTGATAAGGGCAAGCAGCTTGCGATACACGGTAGATTAGTTAATCGTACCTATACCAATAAGGATGGCGATACACGAAAGGTCACCGAGGTTGAAGTTAAACATGTCATCGGGTTATAATCATAGTGGTTAGCTACGCTAAACCAACCTAACCTGCCACTTCGATCCGATGGCATGAGGCGTCAATTCAGTAATGGGTTGGCGCTTTTTTAGTTCAACAAAGCCGATAAAACAAATGCTTAGTCGGTTTAAGCCTATTCGTTGATTTTTTGAGGATCACTTTATCATCAACTTCTGAGTTACTTTGAAACCATCCATTTCAACACTTATCAGATATGCCCCGGATGCAAATTCATCTGCAAAAAGAAAGTAGTTCGATTCACCTTGGGGAATCTCTCCAGCGAAAATTTCTTTAACAATCTTACCCGTCATGTTTCGCATCACAATAGAACCATTACCGGAGCTGGTTGCTTTAATTGGAATACACGTAATTGCGGATGCTGGATTTGGAAAAATATCAGCAAGAGTTATAGCAGATGATAGATCTTGAATACCCGCTGTAGCATCGATCACGTTGAAGTCCCAGAATCCAGCTGGTGCAACAATTGGGCGAACTGCAGTTTTTCCGCTTGACGCATTTCCTTCCACGTAATATTCAATGTGCGTGCCTATTGGCTGAGCAGGGATGTCAGCTGTCCAGGTATCTCCGCCTGCCCCACTCATTGTAACGGGTGTATATGACCCGGCACTGGAAAGGCGATAATAAAGGGTTGCGCTTGCCATACCTGAAGCATGTTTCATTTCGGCATTGATAGTATAAGGAATAACGGTTTCGTATGTGTCTACCAACGATTGGTGAACAATCCACAATGGATCACTTACACCCACCGAGTTGGTGATGCAATGAATTGCGCCACTTAATGAAATTAGGATTTCACCACTATTGTCAACATCAACTCCAACGATATTATACCCTGGGAGAGCCTCTCCTAAAACACGCATGGCAACGGTATCATACTCTTCGCGATAGGTAGGAACAAGCACCGTTTTATTGACAAATACGCTATTCGTATACGTTCGATAATAGCCTCCATTATCAGGATGATTTCCTCCCGTAGATGGCGGAACGGTAATTCGAATAACTTTATAAGGTGTTCCGAATGAAGAATTGAAATTACTTAAGACATATTGAAGGTTCGCCTCAATTTGAGGGCCATCAGCGACTCCTGTTGGATATTCACTAACAAGAAGCGTTTCCTCATCCAACAATTTCATGTGCATGTCTATATGGTGAATAGCGTCGTAAGGAAGAACAGGCATTTTGATGTATCGATTGATCCCCATAAAATCGTTAATCATTTGATCAATTTCGGCTTCTGTTTTAGCCGATACTGAGTACGGGTTTCCAGGTTCATTTTCTTCAATGATCAATTCAGATGAGAAGGCCGTTCCCATTCCATCGGTCATCCAATTCCCTCCAGTATTTACCAAATCACTTGGGTTTTGGGTAGTTGAGTAAAGAGGGATATTATGAAATGTTGCATGAAATTCGGGCATGACATCATCGTCTGGACGAGGTCTGTTATAGATCCATTCTACTAGAAACAACGAATCAACGTCATTCCTATACATAGTATGTCCCGCATAATCTCTGATCCAAATACTATTGTAGTCTATTTCAAGGAAGTCAAGGTTCGTATCTGGAACTCCAGCGGCAGTGAGTACGCTTTTCACATTATTCGAATCGGTACAAGCAATCACTACTCTGCACTCCTCCTGAGCTGCATCAACAATTTGAGTCTGAATCGAATTGAATTGACCCGTCCAGGTGATTAAAAAAGATTGAATTTCCTCCCATTGCGCGGAATGACGAATATTTCCTCCAGGAGGAGATTCTATTCCTCGAGGAACATTTTTAGCACTGAAATAGTCACGTAAGTTTGCCTGCTCTGCATCGGTTAACCCGATTGGAAGTGAACCTGACTGAACAAATTCATTTTCTTGAGCAACTGCTAGAAAGGTCGAGAATACTACTCCTGCGAGAATGAATTTTTTCATAACTGGTTTAGTTGTTTTTACCAAAGATACAAAATTAGGGTTTAAGAAAAACGACGGTTTTGATGGTTTAACTAAAGGTTCAAGAAATGGAATTAACTAAAAGTTAAGGAAGTAATTCCGCAGTAAAATTAGATTACTGACGTAACTATTGGAACGATTAAGAACTCCATTGATTTGCCTTAAAAGAAATAGACTTAAGCTTTTTTAGTAATTGCGATAATCATTCCAAAGCATACTGCGTAATCCAACGACTAAGGTGTAGTTTGGATTTGTTGCCTCTGTTGTGAAGCGCAAGTAATTCTCCACGAAGACTTGAAGGTTACCGTGTTTAGACAAGCGATAAGCTCCGGATAAACCCAGGTTTGCTTTATTCACTTGGTGTCCCTGACCTATAAAATGCCCTTTCTCATAAGGTCTGTTCACATAAGGTTCATAGACGTTTCCACCATAGTTGAGTCCATTTTGATTTTCACCCTTTAGCACATAATTGAAAAATAGTTTAGCGCTAAGCTTCTTCTTTGCCCATTTAAGTTCACCGAGGACTTCCATGAAGTTGGCGCCGTAAGGATGCGAAAGCGTTTGGCCTTGATTACCATAATTGAATTGTTCTGACAGGTGAGCATAGGTATAAGGACGAACAAGGTTATACTCTGTACGATAGAAGAATTTATTTTCTCCAAGCGCGAAACGGCCTTTACCTCCTAATTGAACACCAAATTTATTTGCCCACCACCCCGTTCGATTACGGAGTTCGGTTAGGTAAAACTCATCTAATATAATTTGAGAATATACCGTGTGATTTTTATCAATAACAGCGGAGATTTCAAGCCCTAATAGAACATTGTCTGATGAGCCTAGCGAATATTCTTGCGGGCGATAGAAGATAAATGGATTCAAGTATTCAACGTCGAAACCTCTTTGCAAAAGTGTATCTCTTGGTTGAAATACCACGGATTCAAAAATAGCGAGATTCAACCAAGGCGTGGCGTTAAAGGAAATGTGATGACTCGATGCGAATTTTCCCTCCCAATCACCGGTAGTTCCTTCTTTCAAAAACTGGTACATCACGCTGTATTCGAAGCGCCAGAAATTGGCTCGGATTAACCCAAAAGGATAGGGTTTACCATAATCACTGAGGAAGAGCGAACGTGCGCCCTGGCCAATGAAGTTATGATCTAGTCCAGCTTGAAAATTAAAAATGTGATTCGGCGTGTAGGAGATACGTGCACGTAAGTCCGTGTATAAGTCATAATCTGTTTGCTCAGAAGTGAAGTACGTTTTTGGCTTGTAAATAGAATCAAAAGTACTTGTGCCTTGAACTCCAGCAATTCTAAAGAACCATTTATCATTTACTAAACCGGTGAATTCCATCCCACCGCCAGTTTTGATTCGAGATTGATCCGAAAGCATATAATTCAAGTCTCCCAGTGCCGCTACGGATGCATATGATCGTTTCTTGTTTTTTTGTCGAATGGCTGGTTTTAAACTAGTATGGATTTTAAAATTCGCTGCAACAATGCTATCACTCGGAAGCTCCTCAAATAAATTTCCGACGGTTCCCTGAGCGTAAATCAAAGAAGGAAAAAGTAGCGCTATGTATATCAATACCTTCATCAGAAATCGTTGTATTGATTAGTAAGTGCTGTTCTGAAACCAAATTGAACAATATTCGCAGTTTGCGCCGATTGATCAGTTGTTGAGCGATATCTCCACGATAGAAAAGTTTTCAAATTCATTTTCTTATTGAATCGATAGCCAACCTCGACCTTTTGATAGAAGATGGTTTCATTCGTCTTGATTGATTCATCGAAGATGATGAGGTGCCCTGTTGGATCGTAATCCTTCGTTAAGTAGAGGACACTTCTCAGGTCGGCATACCAGTTTTTCACTTCGTAATTCGCTCGAAGG
>JBLHPQ010000106.1:0-9781 GCA_047624355.1 Flavobacteriaceae bacterium
GTTACTGCATATGCTTCAATTGGAAGTGGAAGCTTTTCATTGGGCATCACAAAACCAATACCTCGGTCATTTGTAAGATCTAACGCCACTTTGATATAATATTTTGGAATAGATATCTTATTCACAACGCGTTCGATGACAGCTAAATCGTCTTGTAAAACAGGCGCTGTAACTATGATGAGATGCGTTCCATTTGCTTCAACATATCCTCGCAGCCAACCTTCTAACTCCGCCCATTTTAAGCGATTGAAATCACCCACTTGAGGAGACATGTTCGAATAGAAATAGCTCTCAGAAAGGGCAATCTTACTCCATTTAAAATCGGCTGATGGAGCCATGTGTCCGCGGTCATAACCAAATCCATCGTAAGCAAAGGTGCTGTCGACTTTCATCGTTTTCAAGAAGTAATCTGCTTCAACAGCTGTTCCAGATTCGATTAATGGATCTCCACGGAAATTGTTTGTTCTTGATACGCTGCCTGCAGTAATAGCTGGTAGAATGATATGCTCTACCCAATTCGCTTGTTCGTGCGCTTCGTTATAGGAGAGTATCATTGCAGCGTGTTCAACGATTTGGCCAGTTAGCTCTGATACAGGAAGACCAACTGCTTTCATTTCTTTACGAATCCATGAAAGTTTAAGTAAATCGAGCTCAGACCGAATTACTATTTTCTCTTCATCTAGCGCGTCAAGCTTTTTCTCTAAACCCTGAACCTCTGGATCGACTATTTGGGCAGACATGGAAAAACTAATAAAGAGCAGTAGGAGGGAGGAGCAAGACAGTTTTGTTCTAATCATTAGGAGTAAAAGTAAAATTAGTGCACCTAAAAGTACAATATTATGAGTACTTAGTCAGGTATATTTCCTCCAATTTAATAGGTTCTATATCTATACTAAGAAATGGATATTCACTTTTGTAGGCTAGCCAACAATGCAAATAATATTTTGACGAAAATGATGTAAGGAAACTATTTGTGATTAAGCCTTTTAGCGGCTGTATCTCACCGGAGGTTCGTTTGCCATTTACTGGTCTACTTTCTATTAGATTAGAATGTGGATAAAAGCGCACAGATGTAAGAGCCATATTTTTTTATAAAATAAATCGTCTGTTTTATGCAAGAGAAGTATAATAAGGAGAATATTGGTTAGGTTATTCATGTGCTGTATTTAAAGCTGCTTAAGTTACTTGCCGCGATAGATGAAATGAAATAGGATGGGAGTTTTTGGGGCGGTTTAGAAACTAGAGCTCATCACACGAAACCTCTAGCGTTTCTGACTTTCCTGTAAATCGATTTTTAGAATTTATCCTCACTCCAGCAGACTCTGGCATAGTCACACAATCACACATCTGTTTTGCAACCTGCTTTTTCACCCTAATCTCCGGGTAGAGTGGAGCACCCAATTGGTCAAGCCCCCATTGATCTAGCAACACGAACTCTTCTTGCGTACCCATATTGTGAAACTGGAACGCAGCAGTGCTCTCAGGCATTTGTGAACGATCATTTTCATGGTAGTAAAAGATAGAGTCGGGTACAGCGCAGGAATAGTAGCCACCAGAAAGAAAGTGATCCCAACGATCGAAGATTCCTAAAACCGGAAGAATGCCTACCAGAACAAAACAAAAGAGGGAATATCTCGCTCTCGTGAATGGGGACAATCGATTAGCGTCTTTGTCAATACGCCAAACAAGAAGGATTAGGATCCAACCAAAGCAAATATTCCAAGGCCATACAACATGATTCCAGTCGTGGCCAAATGGACCTAACGCGCCAAGAATGAATAAATGCATGACTAAAACTACGACTGCTCCTGCCTTTCTGCTTGGCTTAAAGAGGAGTGCAAGTCCTGCCAAAGCTTCGGTAATTCCAACGGCATAACCGAATTGTGGATGGGCGCGAAGGAAATCTTCTTGTCCGGTAAAATCTGCGAGCCACGGGAACATCTCTGTCCCAAAAAAGTAGTTTGTTTTTTGAACGCCGCTCCAGAAATAGGTAACGGCGAGAATCAAGAAGATCGTCTGAAAAGAGAGATGAGCAGCATTTTTTCCTCTGAAGAAAACGGTGCACAGAAGCATGATTGAATAGAGGTAAAGCCAGGGTTGAAGTCTGCTTTGATCCTCCAATACCAATAGAAAAAAAAGGGAGAGTGTTGTGATGATTACTCCTGTGCTCATTGGTTTGAGAATCAGAATAACCAATGCACCAAGTAAAGAGAAAATGAGTACAGGATTGAAGACACCAAAATCAAGTCCATCAATAACCGGTGCCATGGGGAGCTCTCGAATAGCGTTCTCCCATAGCGGCCAACTGATCAGCAATTGACTGATGAGGCTAACGCCAATCAGCCTGTTAATGAACTTGAGTTTCGGTGAATTTTCCAATTTCTCTGGGTTCAAGCTTGTTAGTTAAGCGTGATCTCAGTAGTAGGATCAGTGGCGTTATCCAATAGTGCTAACCTATTTTCTAGCATCGCTTTAATGCTTTCTATCGATTGATCTTTTGAACCTGGGTTATTTGATTTCCCCAAAAGTCCTTCGAAGTCTTGTGCCACTGCCGGAGCGTTAACATTAAGCGCTTCAGGTGAGACCATGTAGGCAACTGGAACCGCATTAGAAGCATAGTCTCTGTTCTGATTGGTATTCATACTTGTACTCATCGCCTGACCGAACGCCATTGTACATCCAACAGCGAAAATTAAGAGTGTTAAACTTTTCATAATTGTTTATTTTATTTGTTTGTATTAATTGCTAAATCCATGATTGTCTGATAGGTCTTGAGGATATCAAACACACCTTATCCTTCTTACTTTGCGATTTCATAAATCATTTGAACTTCCATCACATATTGAATTCCGACGTTAGGTGATACTTCATCAATAATTTTATCGATGCTCATTTCAAATTCGACCCCGTCATAATAGTAGGTGGTGCTTTTTCGAACATCCTTCTTTATATAACTCGAATATTGATGGTGAATCGTGGAAGTTTCAAATGCCTCACTATATTTTTGATATAAATTTCTCGGATTATAGGTCAAGAGATTTTCTGACGCAATTCGATAGTTGTCTGTCAATTTAATGGAACTGTGTTCTAGATATCGCGCCTTTTTAGCTTGAATAATAGCGATTGCCTGATCAAAAAGGACCGCGTTGATTGCTTCAACATCTTCATTGATATAATCGACTTTGATGATATCGAATATTTCTTCTTTTGAACAGATGTTTACTACTTTTTCGATAGCACTTAAGTCTTTTGTTCTTAGAATGATATTCTTATTTACCTGATATCCAACCAAATATTCCATGATTTCCTTCCCGAGAATTTTGTGGTCATAAATTTTAGTTTCAGAAATAAAATCGATCGCTATGCTTTCATTTTTGATCCCGATTTTATTAAATCCTTTCTCCACATTACTAATTCTCAGGTTGATTTTTTCTAGACATTCAGAGACAGTTTCGCCTTCTTGATTGACCCCGATAGTTACGGAATAAAAATCTGCCTCCTTGTTGAGCAATACATTTGCACTGATGATTAAGGAATTCTCCGTAGAAGTAATACTTTTCTTTTGTATCGGCTGTCGATTCCGATTGTTGTTCGTGTACGCCTGGTTTCCTATGCTTTGAGAGAATAGATTTAAACTCAAAAGGGTAAGGAGCGATACAATGATATATTTTTTCATTTTTGAGTGGTTTAGTTGGTTGGGTTAATCGCTAAATCCATGTCTGTTTGATACGCCTTAAGGATGTCAAACACACGTTGTACATCTTCGTCGTATACTCCGTCAAATAATTCGTTTACAAAATTGAGTGTCTTGTCAACGGTCTTAAGTGCAGCTACTCGTTCACCTTTTTCAGCATGATCTGCCATGTCGTGAAGCCCTTGTGCCATAGATGCTATCGCGTAGTTCTTTCTTACTTCCTCGTTAAGAAGTGGATTGTATGTATTTTGAGATGATTCCTTTTTGAGTTGAGCCGTCGCACCTACTTTTGCTTTCTTATTTTTCGAAAGATCATAATATTCAATTCTAGCGCTAACTGGTGGGATGCTTCCTTCTGGATTGGTTACTGAAAAGCGGGCAAGGAAAATTTGCGTTAATCCTCTATTCATGTTGTTCAATTCCAGGGCTATTTTATTGGTTCCAATCGTTGGAGAATAACCAAAGAACTTTTCTAGCTCAATTCCTTCATCAAATTCTAGTATTAATTTTGCACCTCTAGCAACTGGACAAAGTAAACTTTCCACTTCATCGATGAAGACTTTTTTGATATCCTCTGAATCATTAATAAAATAAATTGAACTCCTTGCATCGTCTGTAATCTGTCTTGAAAGCTCGGTATTGAAATCAATACCCACTCCGACCATACTGATATCAATATCGTATCCTTTATTGAATACTGCAGAGTTCCCCATGATTTGGAAAGGATCTGTGACACCTGAGTTCGTTAAGGCATCCGTAAGCATAATCACTTTGTTCGCTTGATCTTTCTCGTATGCTTTTGCAACTTCTCCATAGGCAGCGACAAGACCAGCATTCAAATCTGTAGATCCACCAATTTGAATTCTGTCAATGGCGGCAAGCACTGCGTTTTTGTTTCCAACTTTCGACGAGGCAAGAAGAATTTCAACATTACTATCGAAAGCAAGTATTGAAATGTGATCTGCTGGGCGCAATCGTTTTACAAATTCTCGTGCAGCTTCCTTGGAATTTATCAATCGATTATCAGCGCGCATCGACCCACTTTTATCGATTACGATACTCACATTTACGGGTGGTGCATCGGCCAAAGATCCTTTATTTAATTCTGACGTTGCAATGCCAATTTGAAGAATAGCGCTTCCAGAACCTGAGAAAGTTTCATTTCCCCATTGGAGGTCAATGGCGATGCTTTCATTCTTTTTCGGTAGGGCAATTGAATGCATATGATAGTTGAAGTATTCTTCTACCACGATATCCTGTGATCTCGGCATTCCGTAATCAAAGAAGTCTCTTCCGCTTGCTGCTGCCGTTGTTTTTTGTTCAGCGTTCATCTTCCCCCAATGCATCGAAGCAGATGAATACCCTTGTTGCGCGTTCACAGAATTTAGAACGAATGCTGCAGCGAACAATAGTGACGCCTTAATTTGTAGTTGATTCATAATTTGAGTTTTTAATTTGACCAAACGTACAGCGACTTCTAGAACTTCACAATTGAATCCATTGCAAACGACTTGCGAAGCTGATTTACAATTTGCAAAGTAGTTTTGCAAGGGTTTTGCAGCCATCAATTTTTTATATTTGCAGTGATGAGGCACCCTGAAAGAGTTTATTTTGATGAGCTAAAGAGCCAGATTGTTACTTGTTTTCGCAAGCGCTATATTGATTGCCCTGATGATATTTCTCAATGGAAAGGAAAAGTAATTGAGAACTTCCAAGAAGATCTTCAGGAAAAGGTAAAGGGCAGAATAAGTACACGATGGTTTTACGATCATTTGAAAACTGACAAAGAAGATCGAATTCCGAGAGTGGATATTCTAAATCTTTTAAGTGAGTATTGTGGATTTGATTCCTGGGAAGGGTTTATCGCACAAAAGAAAGCTGAAGGAGTTAAAGATACCCCCGTTAAACCTGAGTCGAAGAGTAAGCGACTTATGATAGGTTTCGGTGTTATGATGGTGCTTGCAGTGGGGACACTTATGGTCATTATGATGGGCGTTGACGCAAAGAATGAGACAACTGATAAGATTGACTATAAAATCAGCTTCATTGATTCTGATTTCGGCATGCCAATTGCAAATAAGAATTTGGAAATAATCATGCTGGAGAATGGGGAAGAGGGCGAAGTACTAAAAGCGGATTCCGAAGGATGTTTAAACCTCGGATTGGAAAGTGATACGTTTAGCTTTATCGTTCAGGCAGATTATTACAACAGAGATACGATAGAAATTAATGTAGGAGATAAACAGGGAGAAGAGATTAAGTTGAAGATTGACGATTACAGCATGCTCATTCACCAATTGTCCGTAACGGAATCAGAAGGGTGGGAGCGAAGGAGAAATCAATTGGATCAAATGATGAGTGAAAATGCAGTCATCTTTTTGGTTACTGAGAACAATCAGGGAATTGAAATGTTCAATAAAGAAGAGTTTATTGACAGGATGACAATGCCGATTAGTGCTTTAAAGAATTTAAGAATTTTACAAACATTATACGAGGATGGAAAAATTAGTAAAATGCGTATTACCCAAGAAGATGAGCTGTAGATTCATTATTGCTGTATTGATCATTTTCGCAAGTGCAGCAACTACTCAGGCGCAAAGCATCCAGCACACGTTTGAAAAACCAGCATCTGATTTAAGCAAGGAAAAGTTAACTAAGACAGATCTAGTGGCCTTTCAGAATAGAGCTGTTGAGAAAGTAGATGAGCTATTTCAATACCTCAAAGTGATGGCAGATCATAAAACGAATGCTGCCGTTCGTGATAGAGCCTTGACGATTGCAGAAAAGCAATTCAGTGAATCTGCGCAAATTCGTTCTGATTCCTTCGGACAACCAATAGAAGCGTACCTTAAGCTATGTAGAAATAGCACCGACTATAAAGCAGTTGAATCGCTTTCAGTGAGTAAACCGTTTACCTATAAATTTGACGGTCATTTCGAAGGGGAAATCCATGTTAACTATAAACGACAAGATTCAAAAAAGGAGATCAAAAGCCCAAAGCTTAGAGAGGAAGAAATAACCATCTTTCTGATAAGGAAAGAAAAATCGTTTGGAACCACAAAACAATTCGTTTGGGAGCTTTCCCTTGGTAATATTGAAATGTAATATCAATTCCACAGAACCTATAAACTTGATTTCACGAATTGTCCATCTTCAAAAATCCAGGATACCGTTCTCTTTTTATAGGTGTATTCGCCTGTTTCTTCAATATAGGTTTCTTCAAATTCACTATAGGAGATCGTGCCCTTCTTTTCGTCGTATGTTAAATTAGCTTGCTGAAATCGCTTTGAAATGATATCAATTCTCGCTGCCAAGGAAAATAGATTTTGATTTACGATTGAGTCTTCTTCCAGCGTATATGCTTTCACTAAGTGATGGTGATTTCCTGCGCCTTCTGTTCCATAACCAAATGTTAGGTAATAGGTTGAATTTTGGAAATCAAATTGTTCAACATTATAAATCCCAGCATCGAGTTCATCATCTGTAGGCTTATAGGTTTCCATCTCAGCTGCTTTGGAAACGAGGTCTTTATCACTGCTAAAAGATTGGTAGTGATTCGTGTAATTATGCCACGATCCTCCATCTAAATTATCCGAGGAGAAAAATCGAAGTTTGCCATCTCGTGAATTTGAGACAACAATACTACCGACAAACGAATACATCAAATCCTCGCCTGCCATTTTTTCGGAAGGAAGATCTACACGGAAATAGTCGTTTGAGGTAAAAAGGGTGTCATTTACTTTCGAGTCCAAGCCAATTAATCGATCAAAAGAAGTCTGGAAAACCTCAAAAACTGAATCTCTGTTAGCTTCAAACATGGATTTCAACCTCAGTTCTTGCAATTGACCTGTTTCAATTACGGCTTTCTCAATTTCAGGACTTTGCGTCAACGCTAGAAAGGGAAAGATGATTGTTAACGAGAGGATGAGGGCTATGCGCATATTTGAGGCTTATTAGTAATATATGAAACGTTAGTTGATCAAATGGTTTCTTTAAATTTTGCTCTGGACACGATATTGATTATTAATTTCTTTCTGTAGTTCCTGAATCGAATCCAAATAGGATCGAGCAAACTCCATAGCCTGCCTGAAGTGAGGGTTATCTTTATCTTCTTCAGTGGCTAAAAATTTCTTAAACATTTCATACTCGTCCAAAATGAAAAAATAGCCATCTGTTTCTGTCAAATCCACAATCGAATCATTGGTCACAAGACTATCATTAAGCGTTTCCCAGGCATCTTCCACGTCGTACTGCGAAGCGTAAGACCAATTTGAGTCACTGTTCCCTTGAGGATCACAAGATGAAACTAGAATTAAGGCTAAGATGGCAATGAGTGTAAATTTCATAGTATTGATGGTTTAATTATCTGATTAAAAATCGAGCGTTAGTCTATCTTTGGAAAAGGAAATCTATAGGCGAGATCGTACACCTTACCGTCAAATTCAATGCCTCCAGATTTAGTCGATGCGAAGAGTTTGCTAAAAGTCTCAAAATCCTCCCTCGGTAACAAGATGCTTTCGCCGAAAAAATGATTTTCTCTAAAATTGCTGGGCCATTCAGTCGGCCAAAGAGTAGGGGATTCAGACAACTCAATACGCTCTGTAATTATCACTTCAAATTTTTCGGGCATCCAATTCGTACTTTCTGTAGTAGCGTAATCAATTAATTTGGTAAAGGTGTGCATAAAGGCAGGTGGTACAACTTTCTGTACAGTCGTATCATTCCTAATAGCTCCATGGACAGATTTGATCGTCTTTTCCTTAAAATTCAAAACCAGTGTACTTTGGGGTTGACCACTTAAAGGTGTCGCGTTAAAGTCATCGGCCATGGATTTTAATTCCTCGTTAATTTCTAAACTTGACACCAATGTCTGCATACTCATCATATTCAATTTGACGCTATAATAAGAGCTGTTATTTTCGTGTATACCTCTATACAGCACCCAACCTGATTGATATATAGCAATAGTGGGAACAAGATAGTTTTCGATTTCCGATTTGAAGTCTAGCTCAACTAAAGTAACCAACGCGATTCTAAATTCTTGATCCGTTTGACCAAATAAGTTCCCGGATATGGATGAAAGTGTTAGGCAAATAAGTACAGCAATGTTTTTCATAGGAGGGCTTATTAATGTTGAATTTACATATTTCGCGCCATAATTGTAACTGGGTCGTATTTAAAAATAGTATCTATAACTTAGAGCTTTCTCGTTAAATGATTAAGATCTAGATTTTTAGCGAATTGATGCGCTAATTAGTGGAGTCAAGAGTGAGTTTTGCTCGCGAAGACGATCCTGATAGCTATCGGGATCGAACCACAGTTCGTTCTGCGAAGGATAGATTTCGTTCGAAACCCTCCTCAAAACAAACCTATTATAACTACAAAACCTCAGTGCTATTGAAGAGAAAATGTATTTTCGAAGACCGAGTGCTGAACGGGAAGTTCAGGATCACGAGGGAACACTGAGGTTTTAATAAAGTGGAGTCAAGAGCGAGTTTTCTCGCGAAGATTGAGTGCCGAATGCTAATTCGATTAGCACGAAAGACGGTTTCGTTCGAAAGCCTCCTCAAAACAAACCTATTATAACTACAAAACCTCAGTGCATTGGTAACACTGAGGTTTTTAATAAAGTGGAGTCGGAGGGTTTCGAACCCTCGTCCAAACGACGAATTCTTAAGCTTTCTACATGTTTATTCTTTGGTTAATTTTCGACACAGCCTCGGACAAAGACACCCAATAACAATGCTTAGCTTCTTAGTTTCGCGAAGAATTAGAAGCATCATCAACGCTAGCCTGAAATTAATGGTCCTTCTGGGTCCTTACTTAACTGGCGGAAGTGAAGGAGAAGGAACTTGTCTGTGTACTATTATTCCACGAGATTAAGCGTAACTTGACTGAGTCAAATTATGCTGCAAGTCTGTATGACGTGTTGTCAATTATAGTTTGTGACTAATGATTTGCGAGCCTCACCACATTGCTCGACATGCTTGCACTCAACAACTGCTATCGCTGTCAAATCCAATACGACCCCAAAGAACTATTACAAAGGTAGCAATAATTAGACCTATTGTCGTTAGAAAGTTTACA
>JBLHPQ010000107.1:0-9709 GCA_047624355.1 Flavobacteriaceae bacterium
CTTTCGTTCGATTTTTGGAGAAAATTTTTCAGTTTCAATTACCTTAAGAACACCTTGACGTAATTGACCTATTCGATTGATCTTTTGTGCATCACGTGGCTGAAAATGTCCGTTAAAAACACCCTCCTGTGGATGCCAAACACCACAGTCTTCCGTGATTGGAATTACTTCGTGAATTTCATCGACGTTCATGTCGCCACCCGTACCATAATAATGCTTGAGTAGTGGAGTGACAGCAGCATACCATCTTCTTAATACGCCTTCTTTACGAGGATCTTTCGGATCAAATTTGATGCCCGATTTAGCTCCGCCTATTGGTGGCCCAGCAACTGTGAACTTAACTTCCATCGTCTTTGCAAGAGATTCAACTTCACGCTTATCCAATTTTGGATGCATTCGTGTTCCTCCTCCTGCAGCACCTCCACGAAGGGAGTTTATAACTACCCAGCCTTTCGCATCTGTCTCTGAATCATTCCATTCAAAGGTTATTTCTGGTAGCTTGTTCTCAAATTTCTCAAGTAAATCTTTCATTCAAAAATCTTAATTTCTAAGGTCGTAAAGTTAGCAAACTATTTGATCTGTGAACGGGTTTTAGACGTGCATTGAACGGATTTATGAACAGTCGGAAGCGAACTAATCTGCGGTATTAATCACACCGCCAATAACCGCTTTACTCGCTCCCGTGACAGATGGAATTGTATTATATGAATTATTGAGGAACAAAGCGCCTAAAAAACCGAATGTGATTGCCTCCTTGTAGTCGATAAGTTGTTCATCTGGTACCCGTATTTCACCACTGAAGTTGGCAGCAATAGTCTCCAAAAGGAATTTATTTTTTGCTCCACCACCAGTGACCAATACCCTTTTCGCATGCTTTGATTCAAGTGTTGCGCCAATTTGAATGCCAATATGTTTTGTTACCGTATGAAGAAGATCTTTTGGGCTGTGATCTCTGAACTTATCTATAACAACTGAGAAGCATGTGTCGAGCCACTCAGTTCCTAACGATTTTGGTGGAGATAAAGCATAGTATTCTATGGCGTCCAATGATGCGAGAAGGTCGACGATTAGTGCTCCACTTCTAGCTAAATCACCATTATCATCGAAGGACTGTCCAAAATAGCGAATGGTTAATTCATTCAAAGGCAAGTTTCCTGGCGAAATGTCAAAAGCGACAATTGGATCAGAAAGCAGACAAACATTGCTAAACCCCCCGATGTTCAGAAAAGTATCGGCGTGCTTCGAAAAGAGCAAGGAATCACCAATGGGGACAAGTGGAGCACCCTGACCGCCAGCAATAATATCTTTAGTTCTGAAATCATTAATAACGTCTAATCCTGTCACTGATGAAATGGTTGCTCCACATCCTATTTGAAGGGTAAACCCTTTTTCAGGCTGATGGAAGACCGTATGTCCATGGGAAGCAATAGCCCGGATATCGTGCTTACTTAGCTTGTTTTTGAGGATGAAGTCATTGATGATTTCTCCAAAGAATTGACCTAAGTCCTTATCTAAGAGCAGGAGTTCTTCACTTGAAATCGAGCGAGAGATACGCAATTGTTCGAGCAGATTGTTTGGAAATGACACCGTGTGGGTAGTGTGTACCTCGTGGTTCCAAGAACCGTTAGCTTCTTGATTAAAGCTAACGTACGCAATATCCACCCCATCCATGGATGTGCCTGACATTACCCCGATAATTCTGTATGAATTCATGCTGCGTTTAAAGGTATAAATAAATTTAAAACCTTACATTTGCTGGACTTGTTTTTGAAGTGAAATAAACAATATTAAAGCATAAATAAATGGAATTCGATCTATCCGAAGAGCAATTAGCTGTAAAAGAAGCAGCTAGAGATTTTGCTCAAAATGTACTGAAACCGGGAGTTATTGAACGCGATAACGAACAAAGGTTTCCTACTGAGGAAATAAAACAATTGGGTGAGCTCGGCTTTATGGGGATGATGGTCGATCCTAAATATGGTGGTTCAGGAATGGATGCCATGTCCTATGTTCTGGCAATGGAAGAAATTTCTAAAGTTGACGCATCGACATCAGTATGTATGTCTGTCAATAATTCTCTTGTATGCTGGGGAATTGAAACCTTCGGAAATGAGGAACAAAAGCAAAAGTATTTAATTCCCTTAGCTAAAGGTGAAAAGATTGGTGCATTTTGTCTTTCTGAGCCCGAAGCTGGATCCGATGCTACGTCACAGAGAACAACGGCTATTGATAAAGGAGATCATTACCTGCTTAATGGAACGAAAAATTGGATTACAAATGGTTCAACGGCATCCGTTTACCTTGTAATAGCTCAGACTGATGCTGAAGCAGGGCACAAAGGGATTAATGCAGTGATCGTTGAACGCGGAATGGAAGGATTCATCGTTGGAGCGAAAGAAGATAAATTAGGGATCAGGGGTTCTGATACACATACGCTGATGTTTCAAGATGTGAAGATCCCAAAGGCAAATAGAATTGGTGAAGATGGATTTGGATTCAAATTCGCGATGAAAGTTCTTTCAGGAGGGCGTATTGGAATTGCATCACAAGCGTTAGGAATTGCTGGTGGAGCATACGAATTGGCTTTGGCTTATTCGAAAGAACGCGAAACATTCGGAAAAGAAATCTCTAGACATCAAATCATTGCCTTTAAATTGGCAGATATGGCTACAGATATTGAGGCTGCAAGGCTGCTTGTCTACAGAGCTGCGTTGGATAAGGATATGGGAAGAAATTATGACCAATCAAGTGCAATGGCCAAGTTATATGCTTCGAAGGTTGCGATGGAGCATACGGTAGAAGCTGTTCAGATTCACGGTGGATATGGATTCGTAAAGGAATATCATGTAGAGCGTCTGATGCGAGATGCCAAGATTACTCAAATTTATGAGGGTACATCAGAAATACAGAAAATCGTTATTTCTAGAGGTCTTTTGAAAGATTAAGAAAAAAAAACTAGGATGTAGACTCTTTCTGACGGTGTTGGAAAGAGTTTTTCGTTTATAATAATTCAGCAGCTTTCTCCAGTCCAATACTTCTTGAACCTTTTAACAAGATTAATCGATCCTTGTGTTTACTGGAAGCGAGGAATTCGATCAATTCATTCGTTGTTGAAAATGAACCTAGAACAGAATCTGATGAGATTTTCGCAAAGGATGTTCCAACGGTATAACCTGTTAAACCCAAGGAATCTATCAGGCTAATAATTGCGCGATGTTCTAATTCACTCTCTGAACCAAGCTCTTTCATATCACCTATGACGAATAATTTGTCTTTGTGATCAATCATTGCGAAGCTATCCAGAGCGGAACGCATACTTGTCGGATTGGCATTGTAGCAATCCATAATTAGTGTGTTAAATTCAGTTTTCTGAACTTGAGATCGATTATTTGTTGGTGTATATTCTTTAATTGCTGCAGAAATTTGCTCATTTTTAACTTCAAACAATACACCGAATGCTATAGCGGCTAAATAGTTGTAGAAATTGTATTTCCCAACCATTTGTGTATGGATGTCTTCTGAGCGGTATGTTTTGGTCTCCCATTTCATGTTTACATAAGGTGAGAGCGATAAAAGACCACCAAATATGCTAGATTTGATAGAGGTGCCATAATCTAAACTCTCAATGGATAGGGGGAGAGCTTTTATTAGTATTCCATCGTCACTATTGATAACAACTTTTCCGGAAACTCTTTCTATTGCTTCGTACAGTTCACGTTTTGTTTTTAGGACTCCTTCAAAATCTCCGAATCCCTCAAGATGAGCTTTACCGATGTTGGTAATGATACCATGTGTTGGCTCAGCAATTGCGCAAAGTTCTTCAATGTCCTTAAAGCCATTGGCCCCCATTTCTATAATGGCAATTTCATGCTTACTCTTTAGACGCAGTAGCGTGAAGGGGACTCCCAAATGATTGTTTAGATTCCCTATTGTTGACAGTACATTATATCTTTTTGATAAGACGGCATGCATGAGTTCCTTAGTGGTCGTCTTGCCATTGCTTCCCGTAATACCTATTACCGGGATATCAAATTTTCTTCGATGATAGTTCGCGAGTTGTTGGATGTATTTGACACTATCCGATACGAGCGTCATTTTGTTTTTATCCGTAAAGTATTCTATGTTATCGACTACAACATGCATCGCACCCTGCTTTAGCGCTTCTTTGGAAAAGGTGTTTCCATCGAAATTTTCTCCCTTAACACATACAAAAAGGCAGTCCTTCGTTAGCGCTCTGGTGTCAGTAGATATACCTGATGATTGATAGAATTCTTTGAACTCGCTTGATGCCATAGGTCAAAAATAAAAAAGCCTTCCGAATCCAAAGAGGAGGGAAGGCTTTTAATTTGTTATTTGAACTTATTTTTTCTTTTTCTTTTTTCGACCGTAGTTGAAACCTGTTGGGGATCCGACTCTATCCATTGCACATCTAAATCCGATGGCATCAGTTGATTGGTCTTCATCTAAGAAGCGACGGTTACTTGCTACTAGCCAGTAAGCTCTATCTTTCCATGAACCTCCTTTGTAAACTCTTGATTTATCAGAAACCAAAGTCGTTGGCCATGATGTTCTATCACCTGGTTTAACTTGTCCACCATCAAGGCCGTACTGTTCATGCTGATCTTGGTACATCACCAAGTTAGGATCACGAGTTGCGTCGTTGATAGCATTCTTACGTCGATCATTTGCATAGAAGATTGAGCTTTCTATATCACCATCAAGGTAATCAGCGTAATCAGCTTTTCTATAGTTCAAACGACCGATGTTCTCTTCTTCGGTTACCTCACGGTATTTTAATTTCCCTGGTGTATTTATGATAAAATCATTGAATCCTTCACGAAGCATAGAGATGATTTCAAAAGCATACTCTTCTCCATCTGGACCTGTTCTGATTTCATCAGCGAAAAGACCATCAAACAAATTATCTTGAACAATAGCAGACGCTTCAATGTCATGCTTGTCGTTTTTGTATTCCATGGCTACATCAAGTACTTCGTTGATTGCTGCAAGTAACGTCAATTCAATTGAATCTTTCGTTTTTCCATGTGACACAAAGAATGGATCCGGTGAATAACCATTTAAAGAAGGGTTACGCGATTGAACGTTCGCAGCCAATCCTGTTGCGATGATTGTATCATTTGGATCATGACGATCAGCAGAAATCCGTTGGAAACGAATACGTTCAAACTCATTCAGGTATTCTTTCATTCCATGTACATCGTACATGACTTGAGCATTTTTCAACTCAATGCTTCCTTCATTGTTTAATAATCTTGTTTTGAACACATTTCCACGGAATGGACGGAACTCATCGTAATCCTCACTCGTGAGTGGACGATAAACATCCATTACCCATTCGGATACGTTTCCAGCCATGTGGTAGAGACCGTAATCATTTGGCCAATATGATTCAACAGGAGCAGTTACATCGGCACCATCATTTAACTGACCAGCGACTCCCATGTAATCTCCACGACCTCTTACGAAGTTCGCTCTAATTTGTCCAGTGAATTGTGCTTCATCTTGACGAACCCAATGTCCACTCCAAGGGTAAAGGCGACGCTCACTAATATTTTCAGTTCCTTCTTGTAGGTTACCGATCAGCCCGTATGCTGCGAATTCCCATTCTGCCTCAGTTGGTAGACGATATCTTGGTAGAAGAATTCCATCTTCCATACGTACAATACGTGTTCCAAGCTTTTTACCGTTAATGTTTGATGGATCCAAATCAGTAATGTTTTTTACTAAGCCTTCTTCATATTGACCTGCATAATAAGCGTCAGTGTTGAAAGAGTTTTCATCACGTTGCTCAATGTTGAAGTCAAGTACTCCCTCACGAATAAGGATGTATTCGTTCACACGATCCGTTCTCCATTTACAGTAATCATTCGCTTGAAGCCATGAAACACCAACTACAGGGTAATCTCTGTAAGCAGGGTGACGCAGGTAATAATCAACGAATTTTTCATTGTCACCTAATTTCGAGCGCCAAACCAGAGTATCTGGAAGTGCATTTTTGTACACCATTGGATACGTTTCGTTGTAAGCACGAGAAATCCAATACATGTATTCCAACCATTGGAAGTTTGTTACCTCCGTTTGATCCATGTAGAATGAGGATACTGTTACACGCGCTGCACGGTTGTTCCAATCATGCATAACATCTTGTTCAGCTCTTCCCATTGTGAAGGTTCCACCTTCAACTAGTAAGAGTCCTGGTCCAGTTTCTTGATCAATAAATGGAACTTTCTGAAAACCACCTTGATTCGGATTGTTATAATCCCATCCTGTGGCATTTGAAGCTTCATTACTACAAGAGGAGACCAGAAAGGCTCCTATAACCGCTAAAGACAAAAACTTTAAAACTCGCATATTGTTATTTTTTTTCATCGTCTAAGATTCACAAATTTAATCATTACAACGGATCAGTAATTATTTCGTTACACTTTTTAGAAGGACGGACAGGAAATAGTTCTAAAACTAACTGGCTTATTTCTACAATTGAAGTTCAATCCAAGGGATACTTCGTGAGAACCTCCGGAAACACCATTGTTCAATTTAGATACTGTTACATCATAACTATACCCTAATTTGAACTTCGAAGTTGTAATTCCCATTGAGAGGATGAAGGCATCCTTATTTCTAAACCATGCTCCAACAGTAAAGGCGCCATACTTGACATATGTACCAATGTTGATTTCTTGGAAACCGTTTTGATATTGATAAACAATGTTCGGCATTATAGAAGTCTTGTTTTTGTATTGAGATTTTTGACCTAATACAATCTCAGCACCCATATGTCCTGTGAATCGCATTGGCAGTCTAGATTCTCCAACAATTACAGATTCATTTGGTCTGTTTAAGTGATGAGCCGCGAATCCGAAAAAGAAATGCTTACTGTAGCCAACCATTCCAGCAGATGCATCGAAAAAGTAATGACTGCCGCCACGAGGGACATCACCTGTTTGATATATAAACCCACGCCGTGGATCAATCATATCTCCAAATGTTAACTTATCCCAGTCAAGGTACTTATTGTACATAGAAGCTCTTGCTCCGAAAAGCATGGAGAATTTTCTATTTACCTTAAGGTGATAGGAATAAACTAATCCAAGCATCGAAGTATAGATCGTTCCTTGTCCTTGTTGATCATGAGTAGCGATAACACCAATTCCTCCAGAGATATTTTTGAAGTATTGATCGTAAGCCGCGCTATACGTGACATAATTTCCGGTAAGGTTCGGCCATTCATTTCTATAGTTCATGCCAAATCTTGGACAACCATTAGATCCAGCAAACGCTGGGTTTAGGTAGATTGGATTGGAATAGAACTGCGTGAACTGCGGATCCTGTGAATAGGCGTTATCTGCTGTCAAGCAGAGTAAGCTTATTGTGATTATTTTTGCGAACTGTTTCATCAAGTCGGTTATATGTCTAATTGACTATAACGATTATATTAAAATTAAGTTACAAATATTACAAAAGCAGTAGATTATTCAAAGAATTCGGGCAGTTTTCTTTTTATAACATTGTTTTAGCAATTCAATCTTTCCTGTAAATTGGACTAAGTTGAGAGACAAATATCCTCCCTGCTTGGGTGAGGTGTTAATGAGTGGGGTTTGTATTCAAATGATAGGAAGGAGTCTGAGCCAGACAAGTCTTTATTAGGAATGCGAATCCCCAACATTGTTCGTTTACCCCCTGTTTTAGAGGAGTGTAGTGTTTGTTGGATTGTCATTTCGTCAATTGTATTTTCAGGTTCTATTAGATTTCAATTTTCTGCTAAACCGTTTATTGAACGTCTTTATAAGCGATTGAACTACTTTTTGTAAGGTTGATTTAGCTTGGTATTTATTGCTTGTTTAGCTTGAAAAAAATAAAACATTGTAAAGCAAAATTTAACATTTGACTTGCTTATTTCATCTTTATGGTTGAATTTGCGTTATATATAATGGCATCAGTATGAAAAAGGACTTTAATTTTGCACCGTCTAACTGAATGGAGTTATTGTTAAAATTCCGATGAACTGAAATATTACGGTATACAGAGCGTTAGGTATTTTTGAATGCTATGAAATAAATGAATAATCTGGTTATGATAAAAAGTGTTAGTTCGCTCTCAAATTTAAAGATGATAACATCTGTATTAATGTTATGTCTTGGTTCTTTAGCGTATGCGCAAAAAACTGTTCCGCTAGAGATAAAATGGCAAAAGTCAAAAACGTTGCGTCAAGGTGAACGAACAATTGTCGTTCCATCTATTGAAGGGCAGCACATGAATGGTAATCGTCCTAATTACTTCTGGCGTGAGAAAATGGTGTCCAATGGAGATGTCGACTTAGAACTAAAGATTATTAGTACTGAACCTGCTGATCAAATTGAAATTGACTATTTAATCCAACAGGGCATTTCAGTAGCTGAAGCATCCTACCATTTAACAGTATCAAAAGCAAGATCTGAGAGACACGCTGTACTTAATCTGTTTCCATTCATAAAAGTTGGAAAACAGGTTCATAGAATAAAAAATGTTGAAATAGCATATAAAGCTGGTAAAGGAAAACCGGTTAACGGCTATCAGAAAGATTTTGTAACAAGTAGTGCCTTGGCTAGCGGCTCGGGTACGTGGGTTAAAATATCAATTGCGCAAGATGGAATCTATAAAATTGATAAAGCGTTTCTCAAGACGCACTTCGAACCTCTTGGAGTGGATGTAGAGAATTTGAACCCTGAACATATTCATGTCTATGGTAATGGAGACGGTCAGCTTCCGCAACTTAATTCAGTTCCTCGCACAGATGATTTAGCAATGAATGCTGTTGAATTTGTTGGAGGAGGAGATGGTGTTCTTAATGAAAACGATTACATATTATTCTACGGCTGGGGGCCGAATAGAATGTATGCAAATGGTACTGCGGATTTATATCAAGATGTAAATCCCTATTCAGAACAGTCGTACTATTTTGTAAACATCAATACTGGAATAGCTGCTTCGCGCATCCAGCCAGTTGCTAGTTCGACGAATCCGGTGACTAATAACTTGTCGAGCTACTCCTATTATTCAAAACATGAAAATGAGATTATTTCACTTGTGAAAGGCGGACAACGCTGGTATGGTGAGCTTTTTGATTTTGAGTTGAGCAAGACGTTTGTTTTTAATGTACAGGATATCGATGCTGCAGCTCCCGCAACCTACAAGATTTGGTTGGCTGCAAATTCTAACGGATCATCTTCGAATACACAAAAGCACTATATAAATAATTTACTAGAATTAGACACTACTTTGCCAACTGCCGGGAGTGACTATTCACGTGGATCGGCATCTTTCATAACCTCGAATCCTACTGATTTAATGGTGTATCGAATGGATGTAACTCGCTCTTCGCCAGATATTCTTACCTACCTCGATTATATTTCATTGAACGCTCGACGAAATTTAACGATGTTAGGGTCACAGTATAATTTTCGAGATTTATCCTCGGTTGGCGTTGGAAATGTTGCAGAATATTCAGTTGCTGGAATTCCATCGACCACGGGGTTTGTTTGGGAGGTCACGAATAGACATCAGCCCGGATTGATCTCAGGCTCTTTTATAGGGGCTGATTATGTGTTTGCTTCTAATGCTGATTCGTTAAGAGAGTTTGTTGTGTCTGATGGATTGACTTACTTGACACCGAGCTATGTTGAAGAAGTTGTAAGTCAAAATCTTCATG
>JBLHPQ010000108.1:0-9683 GCA_047624355.1 Flavobacteriaceae bacterium
AATGTCAACTATTTAATACAATTATTTGGAAGCAATTTGAGGGGATATTTAACTCAACTTTGCCAATTCTACAGTGAGAACACCATGGGCATCAGGCAAAGTACTTCCATTACCTATAACTTGTATATATGCACGTAAATATAGCCTATATAATTAATAAATAAACCCTTACCGATGTATTATGCCTTCATAAGATGTTTAACTTTTCGAGGGGACTAATAATCTCTCGAGACTGCTCAGAACTTACATGCGTGTATATTTGTGTCGTCTTTGGACTACTATGCCCAAAAATCTCTTGTATATAAGGTAAATTTACGCCAGACTAGGATTATGAGAAGTTAACTTCCAGTCATTATCTGGAAAGCTTACTTTAAGGCATGGAGGAATTAATATTGTTTGTTGAGCGAATAGAGTATTTGCAAAAACAATGAATAGAACAACACAGAATGATTTTAGCATCATATTTTTAGTTTCATCTCTTTACAAACTTCATACAGTACATTACACGTTGGGCATAACACAATGTGCAAAATTCAGCCATTACCTACACAGCACTTTATTACACATAACTAGTAAATCCACGCCCATAATATCATTTCTCTCAAAAACCAACCACACAAAAAAAGCGCCTCAAAAGGCACTTTCCATTAATAACAATACGGCATTCACCTCTAAGCCTATTCTAGCCGGTTGAGAGCTGATATGAACTATTGAGTTAAAGATGGCTAAATTGGTGATTCCATTTTTACCAACTCAACCAATTAAGTGAACACCTTTGTAACCAGATAAAGAGTTTATGAATTTCAAGCGATATTCATGGCTCCAAGAATATATTTCTTGTGGCTTAATGATCACGTTTAATGTTATTCATTCTATGATTTTAGTATTCCTTGTGCATATGTTTCTAATGCTCTTTTTCTAGCCAACTTGTGATCGACAATTGTGATGTCATCCTCGCTCCAGTCGCGATTCCATCGTTTTATATATTTAAAGTCTTTATCAAATCTTTTTTGCTGTGCTGTTGGATTAAAAATTCGAAAGTAAGGTGCTGCATCACAACCTGTTCCTGCAGCCCATTGCCAGTTGCCATTATTCGCTGAAAGGTCATAGTCCAATAATTTTGAAGCGAAGTACGCTTCGCCCCATTGCCAGTCAATTAATAAATGTTTGCACAGAAAACCAGCTGTGATCATTCTAACTCTATTGTGCATTAGCCCTGTTTCGTTTAGCTCTTTCATTCCAGCGTCAACAATTGGGTAGCCTGTTTTGCCTTCGCACCAGGCTTTAAATTCATCAGGATTGTTTCTCCATTCAACTCCATCATACTTTGATTTAAAATTTGAGTTGACCACCTTGGGGAAATTATAGAGTATTTGTTTAAAGAATTCGCGCCAGATAAGTTCACTCATAAAAGTGGAGTCATAATCAAGTTTTGCAACGATTTCACGAATACTGACCGTTCCAAATCTTAAATGTGTTCCAAGATGACTGGTTCCGTTTTTTGAAGGAAAGTCTCTTTGATCCGCGTAATCATCAACAATACTCAGGTTGTATTGTGGAATTTGAATAGAAGAACTTTTGAATCCCATTTCATCCAGAGCGATTAAGTTAAAACTGCACTCAAGAAAATTCCCGGTGTTTATTAATGGAGATTTCTGTGCATCGGTTGGTGAGAATTGATCTAGCCATTTATTTTTATAAGGCGTAAAAACGGTATAAGGCCTGCCATCATTTTTGGTGATTTCTAACTTTTCAAAGATCACTTGATCTTTAAAGCCGTGGAGTTGGATGGCATGTGAAGTCAATAATTGGAATATACTCTTATCGCGGGCCCTTGCATAGGGTTCGTAATCTTTATTTAAGTATACGTCTGTTACCGAATATTCATTGATGACTTCTTTAAAAACATCATAAGGGTTTCCAAAGAAACATTTGATTGAAGAACCATATTTTTTGAGGTCTTCATTTATTGATTCTAAACAATCATGTATAAACGAAACTCTTGCATCATAAGCATCTAGCTCATCTAAAATGTTGGAGTCAAAAATGAATATTGGCAAGACATTCGCTTTATTTTCCAATGCAGCATTTAGACCCTTGTTGTCAATTAAACGAAGATCTCGCCTGAACCAAAAAAGTGCAATAGATTTATTTCTGTTCATTAGAGTTTGATTGATTAAATAGCGTTTCCAATTGCGCTGATCTATAGGAGAAAATATAATTCAAATTTCTTTTTACAAAGAGCTTGTATCCCAGAGATGATAGAAGACGAATTGGTAATTTGAAATGAATGATATCAGTCATCAGTACACCTCCGTCGACAGATTTAAACCGGTGTACATGATGCCACATTTTATAGGGGCCAAATCGCTGTTCATCGACAAAATAGTCCTCCTTATTAAGATGAGTGATTTCGGTAACCCAGTTCATCCTAATGACTTTATTCAACTTGATTGAATACGTAATGATTTGGCCAGCATATGCGTTTTCACCATCTATACTTGTAATCTTGAAGTCGAGTTTTTCCGGTGTGATTAATTGCAAATTCTTTGGATTCGAAAAAAACGCCCATGCCGTTGAAAGTGAAACGGGAATGAATTGCTGATTATATAATCTATAGGTTCCTGAATTATTAGAGAATTCCATGCGACGTTAATTAAATTCGATTTTATCTAAAACCAATTTGAATGATTCATTCTTTTTATTCGCTATTAGAATAGAAATCTCCTCAAATTCAGTTTCATTAAAATTTGACCTGTCCATTTTCCTTCCTCGGAAACTAGGATACAGATCACTTAGCTTAACTTCTATTGTTTGCCATTTTCCAGATGTTGAAAATGTTGTGATGTATGATTCAAAATCTGAAGCTTTCTTTTTTATTCTAAACTGGTAGTCCTTCCCGTCGCCTTTAAGAAGAATCTTAATAGATTCAGAGTTACCTACCTGTGCAGAAGAATTATAGCGTACCGAGGCAAAACCACCATTGTTAGCGGTAGAAACTTCACCTTGAAATACACCATTCCCTTCTTTGTTTATTTCAAAAGTCGATGCCGATACTCCTCCCATAACTCCATCATTCAATGTTCTCCACCCACTGATATTGGCGCTTTCATTGAATTCGAATATAATTTTGTTATCGTGATTTGGAGTTATAAAAGAACTGATTGAAAGTGACAATACTGCGATAATTCCTATGTGTTTAATTTTCATTTTCCATTTGCTTAAGTAATTGTTCCGCTTCATAAATGAGTTCGTCCGATTTTTTTCGGTTTATCTTTGACATTTTGTGGGCTTCAGCTAATTTTTTTTCGTACTCCTTTTTGAGCTTTTCTTTTTTTGATTTCCGATTAAATAATTTCATTTGTTTTAGTTAAGATTGAGTTTTTAAGTTTTTATTAAGATGAAGCGCAAAGCTTCTTGAGCATTCCTTTGAAAATAAATCCATGGAATGGATAAACAGAATACCAATAGATTCTTCCAAATACGCCTAACGGTCTAAATGTTGCTGTTTGCTCTATATTACCATCTACGATTTTAAATTCTAACCAAGCTTCTCCAGGAAGCTTCATCTCAGCAAAGAGTAATAGCCGACCTTCATTCTTATCCGCATAAAGCACTCTCCAAAAATCGAGTGAATCGCCAGTAGATATTTTCGATCTATTTGTTCTCCCTCGCCTTAGTCCTACACCGCCAACAACTTTATCCATAAATCCACGGATTCTCCAGAGCGTATTGCCATAATACCACCCCGTTTCTCCTCCAATACTCCATATTTTCTCCAATGATGAACTATAGCTTTCCATTCGTTTTGTGCGCGAATCCCTGAAACAACCAAATTTTGGAACGGAAATAAATTCTGAGATGTTTATGTCACTCTCGCTACTTGAATATGAATCTTTCCAACTTGAAGCAATATCGTTGTTTTGAATACTCTCGAATGCCCTCTGCAGAGCTTCTTTATAGGGTATTGGTTGAATATCCAATATTTCATTGATTTCATGATTCCTACAAACCACTTCGACCTTCATGCTTTCTACTAAAGACCTTGCAAGCTTAAATGAAGTAGACGTAACAAAATAAAGCCAATAAGAAGAGAGTCTTGGAGTTAGAACTGGAACGGTTAAGATATATCGCTTCAATCTCCGCACTTCGGCAAAGCTCAGTAGCATCTCTTTATATGAAAGGACATCATTGCAGCCAATATCAAAATTCCGATTGTAGGTTTTTGGATGCTTTATGCATTTAATTAGAAAGGATTGAACATCAGATATACCTATTGGTTGACATTTGGTTAAAAGCCATTTAGGCGTAATCATGACGGGTAATTTTTCAACTAAATCTCGCATGATTTCAAAAGATGCGCTGCCTGACCCGACTATTATTCCTGCTCTGAGGCAAGTAAGGGCATAATTGCCTTTTTCAAGTTCATCTTCTACCGCTTTCCTTGACTGAAGATGCTTTGATAAATTAGACTCATTAATAATTCCGCTTAGGTATATTACTTGAGATACGTTTTTATCGGAGAGGGCATCACGGAAATTAATGGCAGATGTTTCCTCTAATTTTTTGTAATTATCAGATACTGACATCGAGTGAACTAGGTAATAAGCCACTTCAATATCACTTGGGATTTTAGCTAATGAAGAATTATCTAATAAATCAACTTCAATAATCGAAATGTTTGCCTTTAGAGAACTTGGAGGGTTAAACCTAGACTTATCTCTAACACAACATATTACATGATGACCATTTTGAATCAAAATAGGGAGGATGCGTTTACCGATATAACCTGTTGCTCCTGTTAAAAGTATTTTCATTCTATGTTTTTTTCAAAGAGTCATCAAGACGATTAATGATTCACAATTTAGTTTAGAAGACCAGTGATTTGCGCGTCCATTGGTTTCACATTGGATGAAAAGACCTCAACGAGTTCACCTGATTCATTCACTAAGTATTTTTGAAAATTCCACTTAACTTTTGAATCTGTGCTTCCGTTCATTTCTTTTGAAGTGAGCCATTTATATAAAGGATGCTGGTTTGAACCTTTGACATCAACTTTCTCTGTCATCAAAAAGGAAACGCCATAATTTTTTTGGCAGAACTCAACAATCTCTTCATTCGATCCGGGTTCTTGACTCATAAACTGATTGCACGGTATCCCGATAATAACAAGTTGGTCGTTATACTTTTCATGGAGTTCCTGGAGCTCTGCATATTGAGGTGTAAACCCGCATTTAGATGCTACATTTACAAAGAGTATTTTTTTTCCTTTGTACTGAGTTAAATCGATGTCTTCACTATCGATTGATTTAATTTTTATTGTGTAGATAGATTTCACTGGCGGCTTGATTTCCTTTACCGACTTTGTGAATGACATTGTTAAAATACCGAATATTGACATGATTATAATTTTAAATGACATAGCTATTTACTGTTTGGTTTATTAATTGTTATAATGTTTAAGAGGAATAATGACTTCATTTTTACGATTAATTAATTTGTAAGGTGGGTTGTAGCCTAAAAAACTATAGCTGTCGTCAAATTCGATGGATTCTTTCTTTAGTTTAGATTTCAGCAGATTAAACTGTTTAATGAGCCTTTTATCTGATGCCCAACCAGAAAACGCTATAACCGCTACTATTTTTGAAGGTTGAACTGTTACAATAACATCTTCTCTGTTGGGGGTTGGTAATTCTGTAGGGGCAACATTACCAGGCATAAAGAAGCTCATGGTTGGTTCAGTTCCCATGTCCATTTGAACAGGTGAAGTCATTGCAATTTGCTGGTTTGAACTGTTCCCGCCAAATAGATAAGATGCGATTTTGCGAAAACCTGTACTTGAATTGTTCGAATAGGAATTACTGTTTAACTCTGTAGTTGCTACTGTTAATTCTGGGTATTTTCTAATCTGAAACCCATTTTTACTCGCTAATGTTTCATATTCAATGGTGTTCGCTTTATTACTTATTATAGATTTATTGGTTTTCATGGTTTCAGAATTTTGAGTTGTTAAATTTCTTTGAGAAATCACGACAGTTACTAAGAGGATAAATGCGGAAAATAAAATGTACTTCATAGTCTGATTTGTTTAACGTTTTAATTAAACCGTTAAACAAATATAATTATAAATGTCTAACAAAAAAAATGAATAGGTAAACAAAATGTAAAATGAACTTATAATTCAGGCAGTAGATCTTGATATAATAGCGTGAATTGGCGCGCAAGATGTGCATAGACAAGACCCTCAATGGAATATAGTAGGTATTGAAGACAGAGTAGGGGTGAAAATAGTTTCTTCGTCTTGCTTATAATTGGTGCGATCGTTCTATGGTTTGACGCAGCCGCCTTCTGTTGTGTATGAAAAGGTAAAGATCCATAACGTCATCTCTCTCAAAAAACAACCACAAAAAAAAGCACCTCTCACAAGGCGCTTTTCGTTAATAACAATACGGCATTCATTTCTAACCTTATTCTACCGTAGAAATCGTAAGAACATCATCTACTTTTTGAACGTCAATAACGCCATGATTCCTCAATCCTTTAATACTCTTATCCCATTGTTTATTACTCAATTGAGATTGCTCTTTTAAGTCATTTAAATCCATTTTTTGAACCTTAGAAAGCATATCAAAAACAATTTTCTCATTGTCGTTTAACTCAGGGCCTTTCTTACCTCCAAAAACCTCTGGTTTCATTTGAGGGAAGAACAACACCTCTTGTATAGACGGGTTATTCGTTAAATACATAATCAAACGATCCATTCCAATTCCCATTCCTGAGGTTGGTGGCATACCATATTCTAGTGAGCGAATAAAATCTTGATCAATAAATTCTCCAGCCTCGTCATCGCCTTTTGCAGCCAATCGCACTTGCTCCTCAAAGCGTTCGCGTTGGTCAATCGGGTCGTTCAATTCTGAATAAGCATTCGCGATCTCTTTCCCGCAAACCATCAGCTCGAAGCGCTCTGTTAAAGATGGATCTTCTCTGTGCTCTTTACAAAGCGGAGACATTTCCTTCGGGTAATCAATGATAAATGTTGGTTGGATATAGTTTCCTTCACATTTTTCACCGAAAATCTCATCGATCAATTTACCAACGCCCATTGTTTCATTCACAGGAATTCCCATGCCTAAAGCAGAAGCACGAAGCTCCTCTTCTGTTTGACCTTTTATATCGTAACCAGTGAAATCAATAATCGACTGGCGCATCGTCACACGTTTGTACGGCGCTTTGAAATTAATTTTATGCTCTCCGAAAGTTGTTTCCGCGGTTCCATTTACGGCCAGGGCACAGTGCTCTAAAAGCTGCTCTGTGAAGTCCATCATCCAGTTGTAATCCTTGTAGGAAACATAAATTTCCATGGCTGTGAATTCAGGATTATGCGTTCTATCCATTCCTTCATTTCTGAAGTTCTTAGAAAACTCATACACGCCATCAAAACCACCAACAATCAGTCGTTTTAAGTACAACTCATTGGCAATTCTCATGTACAATGGAATGTCCAACGCATTGTGATGTGTTACAAACGGACGCGCTGCCGCTCCACCTGGAATGGGTTGCAAAATTGGAGTTTCCACTTCTAGATATCCAGCATCGTTGAAGAAATTACGCATTGCCGTGAAAAGCTTAGTTCTCTTTACGAAAACTTCTTTCACTTGAGGATTCACGACCAAATCAACATAACGTTGACGGTAACGCAACTCCGGATCTGTAAAGGCATCATGTACAACGCCTGCATCATCCTTTTTCGCCGTCGGCAATGGTTTCAATGATTTACTAAGCAACGTCAATTCAGAAACATGAATCGATATTTCGCCAACTTGTGTTTTAAAAACGGTCCCACGAATCCCAATAAAATCACCTAAATCAAGCAATTTCTTGAAGACATCGTTGTAAATTGTTTTATCCTCATCAGGACACAATTCATCACGGTTGAGGTAAATTTGAATTCTACCCGCTGAATCCTGTACCTCAGCGAATGAAGCTTTACCCATAATTCTACGTGACATCAAACGCCCAGCAATACAAACCTGTTTACCTTCTTCGTACTTTTCCTTAATCTTTTCAGAATAATCAGTTACCGGATATAGCGCAGCTGGAAAGGGATCAATCCCTAACGCGCGCAACTTTGTCAACGATTCTCTACGTTGAATCTCCTGCTCGGAAAGTTCGATGTGACTCATACTATTACTTGATAATTTGAACGCACAAAGATAGAAAGATTTAGGGCGTTTTAACGGGCTATTCGCTCTTATCTTTTATCCAATACGCAGGCCATGATCACTCAATGTCACAGCAATCAAACGCAGGCTGAGGCTCTCGAAGTCACGTTTGATAAAAGGATATCCGCTGCTATCCCTAACGCATAGCTTTGCAAAACAACGATCAATTTTACCTGCCCCCTCTCGATACAATCCCGCATTTCGTTCCTCAATCCACGATCACTCGATGTGACAGTGATCTTTATCCTATCCGAGTTCTGTTCCTCAATGTCACAACAATCTCGTTAAACCAAACGTAGGCTGAGGCTCTCGAAGTCACGTTTGCAACCTGTTAGTTCGAGTGCGCGACCAAAGGAGTGTGTATCCAGAACAGAAGGTAAACCAGCGATCACGCTAACCCAACAACCATACGTTCATAAATCCTGTTAAAGATCCAATCATGCGCAACTATTCACGTTATCTTTGATACAATGGACTTTAATACCATAAAAGCACTTCATATTATTTTTGTAGTCAGCTGGTTTGCTGGACTTTTCTACATCGTTCGCTTATTCATCTATCACGTTGAGGCACAAGCCAAAGAGGCGACTGAAAAGAATATTCTTACCAAGCAATTTGAGCTGATGGAAAGCAGATTGTGGTGGATAATCACAACTCCTGCAATGGTGCTTACACTTGTTTTTGGCACATGGATGATCATCCTAAACCATGAGTATTACCTGAGTCAGCCGTGGATGCATCTGAAACTAAGTTTTGTCGGCGTATTACTGATCTATCATTTTGTATGTCAGAAAATCATGCGTGACATGAAAAAAGGCACGTTCAAATGGAGGTCTGGTGGCTTACGCCTTTGGAACGAACTTGCAACGTTGTGTCTCGTCGCGATCGTCTTTTTGGCAGTAGTGAAAAATGAACTAGATTGGATAAAAGGCACTGTTGGATTCTTTGCAGTGGCAATTGGATTAATGGTCCTCATCAAGCTCTACAAAAGAACAAGAAAGAAATAACGAATTATTTAATAAGACTATGTACAATAACCTGATTGTCGGAACAGAGAATGGAATAACAACGATTACGATCAATCGTCCTAAGCAATTGAATGCGTTGAATAAAGAGACGATCGGAGAATTGCATAACGCACTTGATGCCGCAAACGAAGACAGTAATGTTGGCGTAATCATCCTAACAGGATCTGGAGAAAAGGCATTTGTTGCTGGAGCGGACATTAAAGAATTCGCTGATTTTTCTATCGCTGAGGGAGGTAAGTTGGCTGCCAATGGACAAGAGGTATTGTTTACGTTTATGGAGAATTTGTCCACGCCAGTAATTGCCGCTGTAAATGGCTTCGCGCTAGGTGGAGGGTTAGAACTGGCAATGGCTGCGCATATCAGAGTAGCATCTTCAAATGCACGAATGGGACTTCCCGAAGTTAGTTTGGGTGTTATTCCGGGATATGGAGGA
>JBLHPQ010000109.1:0-9665 GCA_047624355.1 Flavobacteriaceae bacterium
GGCGGTCATCGATAAGTAAAAAAACAAAAGAACTAAATTCTCCTTTCGGAATGCTTGATCAGTATTTTAGTGATCACGGCTACATAATTGTAAAGGTGGATACGCGCGGAAGCGGTGCTTCATTTGGCACAAGAACGGGCGAATATTCTCCAATAGAAGTGATGGATGCTAGCGCGATTCTCGATTGGGTAATTGATCAACCTTGGTCAGATGGGAAGATCGGATCCTTTGGTACTTCCTACGAGGGAACAACAGCTGAATTACTCTGTGCTACAAATCACCCAGCGATTAAAGGTGTCATCCTCGGCTGGTCTGATTTTGATGTCTATCGAAGCCCTGTCAGACCTTATGGAATGCTGGCGAGTGGGTTTATTAAAAAGTGGGGACTCTATGTTTCCCTTCTGGATAACAACAAATCATTGATTCTTCGAGAGTCAATTAACCCTGTAAATAAGGATTCATTAAAGTTAGCCTTGAAAGAGCATAAATCAAATCCGAAGATCTATAAATTGACGAAGAATTCACCTTACCGTGACAATAAACTTGGAGACTATAGTTATGTGGATTGCTCGCCAGTTTCATGGAAAGATGAAATTGAAAAATCGAATGTTCCCTTGTTAGTCCTAACGAGTTGGTTAGATGCAGGCACTGCAGAAGGAACATTAACGCGTCTTGAACATTACAGTAATCCGCAAAAAGTGCTGATGATGGCTACGAACCACGGTGGTTGGAGCAATGCAAGTCCATTCGTGGTTGGAGACTCGCTCTTCTATCCGAAGCCAACGTATGCAGTGCAGCATAAGCTCCAGTTAGATTTCCTAGATCATCATTTAAAAGGTATTGATAACAAGGTGGAGGATTGGCCGCTGATGCGCTATTATAATCTCGGAGAAGAAGAGTTTAAAGAGACAAGCGAATGGCCGATTAAGGGAATATCAGCCAACAATTTCTATTTCAATGCCGAAGGAGGATTATCTGAAGATAGACCAATTGATAATGAAGCTTCTGCCAGCTATAAGGTTGATTTTGATGTTACCACGGGAGATCAAAACCGTTGGACAACGCAGATGGGAGGACCCGTTTTAGGGCTCCATCATCGGAATGATCAAGATGCACGCATGTTAACGTTTACGTCGTCGCCAATGAATGAAGATGTTCAGGTAACCGGAACGCCGGTAGTAACGCTGAATATGAGTTCGACACATTCGGATGGAGCCGTTTTTGTTTATATGGAAGATGTCGACGAAAATGGAGTGAGTTGCTATATCACAGAAGGAGGATTACGCTTGATTCACCGAAAATTATCAACCGACTCATCAAGCTTTAATATGCATTCATTTTCGGAAGCCGATGCAGAACTCATGGAGCCTGGAAAGAAGGAATTGGTCAGCTTTAAATTATGGCCTACTTCAGTTTTAATTGAGAAAGGTCATTCAATACGGATCGCGATCGCTGGAGGGGATAAAGGCAATTTTGATAAAATACCTAAACACGGTACGCCAACGTTAACTGTTGATTTGAGTGGAACAGAAGGGTCTTATGTATCACTTCCAATCGTCGAAAATTAAATTACGAAAGGATCATTTTCTTTCATAAGTACAAATGACAGTTCAAACGATGGGTGTTGATAAGCTATAATTAATTAACCATTGTGGGGATCAACATTTTGACGAAGGACTAAACTTTATCCACTGGAATTGATATTCTAAAAGTCGTTCCTACATCTATTTTTGACTCCAGGACATACACTTTTCCCTTATGGTATTCTTTCACGATTCGTTTGACTAGAGATAATCCCAATCCCCAACCACGTTTCTTAGTGGAGAATCCGGGTTCGAAAATCGTTTTTTGCTGTTTGGCAGGAATTCCCTTCCCAGTATCAATTATGTCAATATGAACCCATTCAGGTGACCCTTTCATATGAACATGTAATTTGCCTTCAGCCTCCATTGCATCCACCGCATTCTTACAGATGTTTTCGACAACCCATTCTATGAGTGACGCATTATGCTTTGCTTCAAGGGAATTTTCTGGTATATCTAGGGTAAATTCAACTTTATCGGATATTCTTGGCCGTAAATATTCAACCACCCGCGTGACTGTTTCAGAGAGGTTGTCATCTTTGAGTTTTGTATCGGAGCCAATTTTAGAGAAACGATCCGTCACCTTTTCCAATCGATCAATATCCTTTTGCATTTCCTCCATCGCCATTGGGTCAACTCCCTGCGCCTCTAACAATTGAATCCATGCCATAAGTGATGAAAGAGGAGTGCCTAATTGATGCGCTGATTCTTTAGCCATTCCAGCCCAAACTTGATTTTGCTCGGCTTTTCTGAACGTGCTAAAAATGATATACCCGATCAATGCAAACATCCCGAGTACAGAAAATTGGATGTACGGGAAATATTGTAATTGATTTAATTCTGGACTATTTCCAAAATAAAGCAAGCTCTCTCCGTCACTCTGAAAATTCAATGAAATCGGTGTGTTTTGAGCCTTTAAATCCCTGATGTAACTCTGCAGCTTGGCGCTGTGGAAGTTAGGGATGTTTGTTCCAACTACCCTATTCGTTGCTTTATTAACGAGAAGTACAGGAACCAATCCTTTGTTATTGACGAGGTCATTGTTGAAACTCTGAATGATTGAATCACGTTTACGCTCATACCGAAGAATAGGTTCAGAATCGGTATAGACATAGGTCATAAAGTACAGTCCTTTATAGATGTCTACCGTAAAGGATTGATTAACTTTTGCCCATTCTACAGAAAGTGCGCGCAATGAGTCATCAATTAGATCGTTTAAAGCCTTTTCTTCTAATCCTGGATGAAGTTTCTCAAAGCGTGTACTATCGAAATTTACATTCCGTGCGTGGGAAATAGTTCCTTCATCATCTAGCGCAATCACAGGAATACCATCATTGCCGTTAATGAGTGCCATTGGAAAGTCGATATTAAGATCTGCATCGAGGTTAGCTGTTGCTTTCGAAACTTCCTTTGTAGCTTCTACCCAAACTTCCATTCGATCGCGTTCTTTCTCACGAAGCGCAATAAAGGTGCTGTCTGTTAGTTCGACAAGCTCGATTCGCTTCTTAATCGCATCTGCCCATTGTTTTGCATGACCTCTTTCTTGCTCTGAGACTTTCGTGACAATATTATGAGAAAAAAAGAGGGTGGCACCAACAAGGCCCAGCGCAAAGATCAGCAGGGCAATTTTCCAGGTCTGTTTTTTGGAATAAATGTTCATTCGTCATCTAAGGTACAAGAATATCTCAATGACAGTACAACGTGTAGATCAGTAGAATATTTTTAACAGATGTTTTTTTGGCAATTTAACCTAGGAAGCAGGCGTCATCCTTGCCAATAAGTGATTATTTCAGACGCAACGCGGTCTCTATCTGTTCACATACAAGATGATGATCGAATTTCTCAACCAGCTTGACTAATTGTTCCGCGTTGAAGCTTAATTTTTGGTCACAGATTTTATCTATACGCGTTGCTAAATCAGTTGCATTCATGCTTTCAAAAAGGATTCCACCGCTTTCGTTCTCTAAAAGTTCAGGAGTCCCGCCTTTATTCGATCCGAGTACAGGAGTTCCGCAGGCAAGTGCTTCAATTGTGACCATACCAAATGTTTCTGCTTTTGTGCCCATGACCATCCAATCTGCGGCACTATAAAAAGTCGAGATGTCCTTGCGGAATGCCTTAATAAAGACACGATCGGTAAGCTTACTATCGGAAATTAACTGCACCATTGAGTCGTAGTAACTCTCTCCTTCATCTTGTGTCGGTTCTCCTAGAAATACTATTGAAAACTGCTTGTTTTGACACTGTTTCATCGCTTCAAGCAAGAGCAATTGCCCTTTTTGCGGATCGAAACGTCCAATTAGACCGAAAATCAGTTCTTCCTCCGGCAAATCGAGCATCCTTCGAGCTACTTGTTTATTTGGTAAGCGATCGAACTGGGATAAATCGAGTCCAGATGGAATTACGACTAATTCATTTTTAAAGCGAGTCAGTTCTTTCACCTGACTTTCCAACCAATTTAAAGGGCATGACCATAAATCAATCTTACTAAATCTAATCGTATGGAATAGATTTGTTTTCTTGACACCGAATTGCATTTCCATGAAATACGAAGTGTGCAAATCATCTTTTAACTGGCGTTTTACACTCGCAACAATACTCATGTCATAGGTCGATCGAATAATAATGTGGGTTATCTTATGCGCAATGATTAATGCTTTGAGCGCTTTTGCAGCCTTAAAATCATAGTATTTCCGATAAGCCGTAATATTCTCAAACGGCAACATCATGCTTTGTGCCTGTCGTTGAAAGGGAGTTGCATCGCATCCAATAACAAGCACGTCGTGGCCGCGTTGCTTCATCCATTCCGCATTTCGGAGGTGATTCATTTCCAATCCTCCCCAGCTTTTGGAGCTACACAGGTATGCTATCTTCTTACTCATTGGGTGTAAAAATAAAAGTAACTTTGTGTTCAACAAGTTACAAGCAACGTTTCATGAAAAAACAATACCGATTCCCGCTTATTATTTTCTTAGGAATTTCATTTTTGTTAGCGCTTATTTTCTTTACACTACCAATTAATTTGTTCGATGGAATCATTGTAAAAGAGAGTGGGTTGAGCTCGTATGAACTGGAAACACCGCTTAGTTTATCTTACTTTATTGGTTTGGGATATGACGAGGTTGATATGGTAGGAGTTAAGGACTTCTACCTCACGATGAAGGGAAAACTAATCGCAGTCATCTTTGTTTTTGGATTCCCCGGCCTCCTAGCTTATCGTATTTACTTGAAAAGCAAAGTCATAGAGAGCTAATAAAACGCTTCACTAGCACTGTTTCTCAGAAAAATGGCGTATGTTTGTGTACGAAAACTACTAATAATGAAATACTCTCTCATATGTCTACTGCTTACTCTAGCATCTGCTGCTACTGCTCAGCATAACAACGAATTTTATAATGATGGTGCGCTAGTACATGTTCAAGCGGGAGCAGAAGTCCATGTTTGGGGGGATGTTCATATGTATCAAGCTACTGGAGACCTAGAGAATAATGGATTAATAAAAACACAAGGGAATTCTTATTCTGATGCTTTATATCAACAATCTGGGACTGGTGCTTACCGTGTAGAGAACTCGGATGTAAATATTGGTGAACGTCAATTTATTTCAGGAAGTTATGCAGTTCGTGGAGGACAGGCGGCAACCGGTGTAAATGATGGATCATTTTATGATTTACAACTTTCTAACGACCAAGGTATCGTTTACCTAGTTGGTGCTGGGAACATCGCTGACGTGCGAAACTCTGTTGATTACTGGTACGGTGGTGGCGTTTATAATAGAATACTCACACACGATGTCGGAATGACAGGAGCTATTATTCCGCCAGTAAATGGCTCTTCTTATACAGGTGTTTTCGGATTAATGAATCCAACAGCAGGATTTGGAGACATGACCAATAATACTGTTTCCTTAAATGGGAACATGTCAGGAACTGATTGGGGATATGTTCAAGGAAAATTTAGAAGAGCGATTAGTCCAGCTGGTGGACAATACCAATACGTATTAGGACTTGAGCCGGCAGGAGCTGGTGCGCAGAGAGGAATGCAATATATGAGATTGGATTTCGCAGCAAATAACTACGATGTAATTCAAGGATACTTTGAAAGTGGTAGTTCAAATGTTGCGACGATAGGACCCGAGTGTTCAGGTTATCTTATTGATTATTTTGGAGGTTTAGATCATGGTGAGTGGATGTTTGACGATATAACAGGAACAGGCGCTGGTGTTTATACTGGATGGGTATGGCCACAGGATGATAATTTCCCACTTGGAACTGTTTGGATCGTTACAAAAGACAATAGCTTCCAGGGGACACCAGATGATTGTGGCCCATCGCCAGTAGGTTTATCTAGAGCTGGATTTAATGGTTTTAGTGAATTTGGATTGGCTTCTGGAACTGTTATCGCGCTGCCAATAGAATTACTTGATATTAATGCAACCGGGATGGAAGAGCATATCGATGTAGTTTGGAATGTTTCGTCTGAGTACAATGTTAGTCACTATGAACTAGAGCGATCTGAGGATGGAACGTCATTTGAGTACGTGACATCTATTCTGGCCATGGGAACAACAATTGATCAGCAGACATATGCTTATGCTGACCGCGATGTACGTTTCTTCCAAAACTACTATTACCGTGTTAATAGTATCGACAAGGATGGATTCTCAGAGTACACGCCAACTGTTGTTGCAAGCATTGAGAATTTTAGCGGATCGTTTGGCGAAGAGATGGTATCAGTTTATCCTAATCCATCAAACGACGACTTCGCACTCTCAATTCATTCAGATGAGTCACGTGAACTGACGATGAAAGTATTCAATTCTGTAGGTCAGCTTATCCAAGAAAATACGTCAAAGATTGCAAATGGTAATACAGTAATTAAAATCGCAGCTGATCAATGGTCAAGCGGATTATATCTCTTAGAGATTGTTGACATTAATTCTGGACAGACAATAAATAAGAAACTGGTCAAAAAATAGCTTTAGACTATCCAATAAATTTGGCCTCGCATGCTCTGTCATATGATATTGAGGGACCAGTGAAATCTGCATAGAAAACAATTGTTGAATAATAATAACATTGAAAAAGCCAGCTCCTTAGGAAGCTGGCTTTTTCAATGCTTAACCCATTGAATATTAATTGTTAAGAATTGGTCATGCTATTAAAAAGTATTACTTTTGCAATGATTAATTAAATCTATTTATATGAAAAAAGTACTACTATTCGGTGCCCTTATGGTCATAAGCTCCGTATCTAGTTTCGCTCAAAGCGATTCAGATGACCCAATTTACAACAATCAGCTACCGGTAAATCTAGCTCAAGCTGGTACTTCATTATCGAAAACAATCGTTGTTGGTGGAATGACAATCGACGGAGAGATCCTTCCTTGTGATTCGACGAGCACTACGCTTATGGTGACAGGTGCCTGCAGTTACCAATGGTTCTCTGACAGTTTAGGGGCAAATTTACTTGCGACGGATGTAGATTTACCGCTTACTGGGTTAACTGGTGACACTACCGTCTACCTAGCTGCTGCTGGACCTGATACTGCAATTGGATTGCCGCTGCCTGCTCATGGTTCTAATTTTAGCGGCAATTGTCGTGGGTATTGGTTCCAAGCATCTTCTGATTTTGTAATCTCAGCACTTACAGTTCCTACGGAAGCGAGTACAGGATTGACAAATATTGGGATCTTCCGTTTTAACAGTGGGCCACCACCAGTATTTAGCGGAATTACAAATGACTTCACAATGCTTGGATTATGGCAAAATGACTTTGCTGACACTATATTTACGTGTATCGTAGTAGATAGTGGACAATACATCGGTGTTCTAGGGAATAGAGCGGACATAAATTCTTACGCAACTGCTCCATATATGTCATCAATTAATGGTATTCCTACGAGTCTAGGGAGATTAGGAATGCAGTTTCCAATTTCTTCAACTGCACCACAAGATGTTTTCCAAGAGACAGGAGGGTCTATTTCACGTGTAGAGTTCATTTATGGAAACCTAGGTCCGGCGGGTGCGATCGTTCCAATAAACGTAACTGTGCCAACATCAACCGCTGGAACAGCTGCTCTGAGTATTTGTAATGGAGATAGTACGCTGCTTGGTGGAGCGATGCAAACGACATCGGGTGTTTATGTAGATTCATTGGTATCGATGTCTGGATGTGATAGTATTGTAAGTACAACTTTAACTGTAGATCCTGCAATCACTTCAATTGAAACAATTGATTTATGTGATGGCGATAGCCTTCTAATCAATGGAGGATTTGTATATACAGATGGAACGTTTGTTGATTCATTGACAAGTGCTGCTGGTTGTGATAGTCTTGCAACAATCACAGCTGTCTTTTCGACAGTTGATGGTTCTGCTACACAAGCGGGATTTGTTCTTAGTGCAACAAGTGCTACTGGAACGTATCAATGGGTAGATTGTAACAATGGCAACGCACCAATTTCAGGTGCTACGAGTCAATCTTATACCGCTACGGCAAATGGTAGTTACGCTGTTCAAGTAACGGCTAATGGATGTACCGTAATGTCTGCATGTTTCGATTATACGACTATTGGAATTGATGAGTACGATCTAGGAACGGCGTTTTCTATCTATCCTAACCCAACATTGGGTGAAGTAACGTATACTTTCAATGGCTCAATGACTATGGATTTTGTTCTAACGAACGTCGCTGGAAAAGTGATCTGGAGTGGAACTAGTTCAACGAATGAAGGAACAATTGATTTGGGAGCTTACGCTGCTGGAACTTACCTTTTGGATGTATCCAATGGAGATAAGCGAGCAACGATTCGCTTGATTAAGAAATAATACAATCTCATAAGTTAAAGGCGCCTTCCATTGGGATGCGCCTTTTTTTTGTGGCTATGATCAGGTGCAACTGGCGAAGTTGAAGAGTAGTATCGTTTGTTCAATTTAGAGACCCGAATTATTATTTCACTATAAATTATAGCTGTTTCATTTTTCCCTAGAGAGTTAAAAGCTTACTTTTGTACTAACTAATTTAAATCTATTCATATGAAAAAAACACTACTATCTGGTGTGCTCATTTTAATGGGCTCAGCACCAATTCTCGCTCAGGGTAATTCTGACGATCCAATTTACAATAACTCAGGTTCTGCTGCTGTTCCAACTTCAATGGTGGGGATACAAGTAGAAGCATCAACTGCCAAAACAATTATTGTTGGTTCAATGACAATCGATGGAGAGATCCTTCCTTGTGATTCAACGAGCACTACACTTGTAGCGACGAATGGAGCTTGTGGCTATACATGGTTTTCTGATAATCTTGGTGCAAACGTGATAAGCTCTGCTTCAACTCTTCCACTTTCAGGGCTTTCAGGAGATACTGTAGTTTATGTTTCTGAAGCAATATCTGCTTTTGATAGTTTACTTCCACTTCCTCCACACGGTTCTGTTTTTTCAGGAAACGTTCGTGGATATTGGTTTCAAGCGCCTGCGGATATAATCATTACAGCAGCAACGGTTCCATTGGAGGCAAGCGCTGGTTTATCTAACATTGCAATTGTGAAGTTTGATACTGCGGCCCCACCACTTTGGTCTGGTACAACGAACGCTTTTACGGTTCTTGGTCTATGGCAAAATGAAGTTGCAGATACGGTCTTTCTATGTGCTCCTGTAGATAGTGGAGAATGGATTGGAGTACTTGGGAACCGTGGCGATGCAAATTCATACGCTGGCGCTCCTTATAATTCGTCAATTTTGGGTATTCCAACTACCTTATTTAGAATGGGAATGCAATTCCCTCTTTCATCAACAGCACCTCAGGATATTTTTTCTGAAGCCGGTGGATCAATATCTCGTGTTCAGTTAATTTACGGTAGCCCAACACCTGTTGGACCAATTTACCCTGTACCTGTTTCAGCGTCATTATCAACTTCTGACTCAGTTGCACTTAGTATTTGTAATGGAGACAGTACATTACTTGGTGGAGCGATGCAAACGACATCGGGTGTTTATGTAGATTCATTGGTATCGATGTCTGGATGTGATAGTATTGTAAGTACAACTTTAACTGTAGATCCTGCAATCACTTCAATTGA
>JBLHPQ010000110.1:0-9552 GCA_047624355.1 Flavobacteriaceae bacterium
CATTGCAATTATCGCGCACGATGGAAAAAAAGCCGAAATGGTACAGTTCTTAAATGAACAATCAGGGCTACTTCATCAAAAGAGTGTGACACTAATTTCAACAGGGACGACAGGTTCTAAAGTCGAGAAGGCTGGGTTCGTTGTTTCAAAATTATTATCAGGTCCATTGGGCGGAGATGCTCAAATAGCCGCACGCGTGGCTGAAGGGAAATGTGACGTTGTTATTTTCTTTCGAGACCCCTTAGATAAACATCCACACGAGCCGGATATAGCAATGCTAATGCGACTCTGTGATGTTCATGATGTGCCATTGGCTACCAATCCAGCGACGGCCAATTTAGTTCTTAAAGGCCTACAATCTGTGTGAATCGCGCGGCAATTTTAGTTACATAGAGGCCAGTTGCGACTTTAAATAGTCGATAACTTTCACTTCTGTGACATCGATTTCTTTTCGTTCTGCCTTAAGCAAAGAAACCCAATCGAAGAGATGAATTAAATAAAGCGATTGATCCACAAGATGTTCTCCACGCGCTTCTACTCTAACTACCTCTGTTTTGTCTGAGATGATCTCGAAAGAGATGTCCAAACGCGATGTATTTCTTGAGTTTTCCAAGTTGCTCCTCACGAATACAACGGACATATCCTTTGGGTCTTTTGCCCAACCAACGATCTCATTGTGGTTCATTTCTGGAACGACATTGTAGAAAGCCAGTTCTTTGCTGTTTTCGTTCAATTGCTGACACGTTCTTAATAATACCGGATGGAATTGATCTTCAGCATAGAGCATTAATTTTTTGTCTCCCGATTGTTCCACCAGACTTTGTGCCAGCGATATAATGCTCGGTTGAGTCTGTTCAATAAGTTGTATGGCGCGTATTAATTTCGGACTTATACGCTCCAAGGTCACTCCGGCTTGTTCAATAATTTCTATCAATTGGACCAAAGAATAAGCAAGGGCCGATCTTGGAGGCAGTCCACCAGGAATTGTTATGTATTGAGCTTCTATGTTTGTAAGTATGTTTTTTAAATCGCCACCACTCGTAATTCCTATGAGCAACGCTTTTTTGTCTATCGCTTCCTGAACTGCAGTAAGCGTTTCCTCTGTATTGCCAGAGTAGGAACAGGCAATGACAAGTGTGTTGTGGTTGACATACTCGGGTAATTTGTAGCGATGACACACCTCAATAGAAAGATTCGCCAACGGACGCATCCACTCTCTGACAAGTTCACCTCCAATACCAGATCCACCCACACCACAGATAACGACATTCGTGATGGTGCGATCGAATTTCAATTCAACCTTCTCAGCGATCTGGATGCTCTCTCTGAGTTGATTTGGAAAGTGCGTAATTAAATTTCTCATTGATTCTAATATTAATATATTGTTTTTTAGTCAATTAATTATCTCCAAAATAGTGCATAAAGCACCGCAACAACTAGTAGTAGTGCGAACGCCCCAACATTGAAAACAGGAGATGTTTTAAACGTAGATCTGTTAATTTGAATGCCTTTTGGATCCATCGCTCCTCTATTTTGGAGGAGACTAACAATAGCTATAACCAGCATGGTTATCAGTGCCGTGTACCCCATTTGATGTAAGAAAGGTATATCTACAAAAAGGCCATGATCAATCCAGTTTTTAGGACCAATTTTAAAGTACATGGCAACCGGAATAGAGACTAGAACGCCGATTATTGCTCCTTTGTTTGTTGTTCCTTTCCAAAACAATCCAAGTATGAATACTGCCAATATTCCCGGACTTACAATTCCTGTATACTCTTGTATGAACTGAAATGCCTGATCAATACCGCCCAATAAGGGTGCCATAATCGCACCAATGATAAGCGCTACGGTTGCACTTATTCTTCCAGTGCGAACAAGTTGACGATCGTTTGCGTTCTTGTTGACATATGGCTTATAGATATCCATAGTGAATATCGTTGAGGTTGAATTTAGCATAGACGCCAATGACGAGACAATTGCAGCTGTAAGTGCGGCAAAAGCCAATCCTTTTAATCCTGTTGGAAGTAATTGAAGTAACCATGGATAAGCCTTATCCGCATGTTCCATGGATGGCATATTTTGCTGTCCCAATTCACCGAGTCCAGACATTACTTCTGGTTCATTTAGCATAACGTAAGCCGCGATTCCTGGTACTACTACAATAAGTGGAATAATCAATTTAAGAACTGCCGCAAATAAAATCCCTTTTTGCGCTTCTTTCAATGATTTCGATGCTAATGTTCGTTGAATGATGTATTGATTGAATCCCCAATAGTACAAATTGGCTACCCACATTCCTCCCACAAGTACTGCGATACCTGGAAGCTCTTTGTATGCAGGATTGGATTTATCAAGGATCATAGCAAATCGATCTGGCGCCTCATGGTAGATTTTACTTAAACCTGCAAAGAACCCCTCTCCTCCAGATACTGCATCCAAGGCTAGATAAGTAGTCATCAACCCGCCAAAAATTAAGAAAACTACCTGAACAACATCAGTCCAAGCCACGGCAGAGAGTCCACCGTATAAAGAATAAGCAGCCGCAAATAATGACAGGCCGATTACGGAATAGATCATCGGAATTCCTAATATAGTTTCCATCGCTAACGCACCGAGATAAAGTACGGCAGCTATATTCACGAAAACATAAAGAGAAATCCAGAACGCTGCCAGAATCGTTTTTAATTGCGTCGAAAACCGTTTTTCTACAAACTCAGGAATAGTATAGAGCCCCTTTTCAATGAAAATCGGAAGGAAGTATTTACCCACAATGAGCAATGTTATAGCAGCCATCCATTCGTAAGACGCAATTGCTAGACCAACTTTGTAGCCCGAGCCAGACATCCCTATGAATTGCTCTGCAGAAATGTTTGCTGCAATCAAAGAGGCCCCGACTGCCCACCAGGGCAAACTTTTACTCGCTAAAAAATAGTCTTCAGCACTCTTTTCTTTACCTGTTTTGTTACGGGAAACCCACAATCCAATAGCGAGTATTAATACCGCGTAACAAACAAATATTATATAATCGAGTGTTTCAAACTGAGCGTTCATAGTGTGTTTCTTGAAGTTAAATTTTCGCGCTTTTTAGTCAAGCAGTAGTCACCGATTTGAGCATTCTTTTAGGCAATCCTCGATCCGAAAGTAATATTTAAATTGTAATTGTACTAACTACTATAAGTAATTTTTATGAACGCATGCTCATTTACGGAAAAAGTCCACAACCTCAGGAATTGCCTAAAGCAGCACTGTGACTTATGACCATTTAGGTCTTCGCCTTCATACGAGGAAGTTTTATTCATTGCAGATCAGTAATCTTGAAACGAATAACGCGGAACGGACAAGTTTAGGGGAAAAGTGTACTTTTTCACTCAAAATTGAATTAAACTGTGATTCTATTTCGAATGAAAGGCAATTATCACGAGGATTTTGCCTAAATTATTGTCGGAAGAAAAAAAATAATGTATTATTGTAGAAACTACAATATCTTAATTCTAGAGATCAGCTAAATGATACTAAGTCAATTACGACATACAATTTTACGCTCATTATGTGGAGTTCTCCTGTGCTCGATACATTCCATTTATGCTCAGGGCAGCAAGGTTGAAGTCACAAATACAGAAGGCAATTGGTCGCTTTTGGTGGATGGTAAACCTTACTATATTAATGGTGCAGGCGGAGACGATTACCTTGATGTTCTTGTTGCCGCCGGCGGGAATACAATCCGAACGTGGGGAACTGAAAATGGTCTCGAAATCTTGGATGAGGCGCACAAACGTGGACTTAAAGTGATGATGGGATTATGGGTGCAACATGAGCGACATGGCTTTGATTACAACGACGAAGCCAAAGTAAAATCGCAATTGGAAAATTTCCGAAGAGAAATAAAAAAATTCAAAGATCATCCAGCATTATTGCTTTGGGGGATTGGTAATGAGTACGAATTGAATTACTCGAACACTAAAGTTTGGGCAGCTGTGAACGATATCGCTAAAATGGTACACGAAGAAGATCCTAATCACCCAACTTCAACAGTTACTGCTGGAACGAATTCAGAAAAGTTAAAGTTCATCATGGAGCAGATGACGGAGATTGATATTTACGGCATTAACACCTACGCCGATGTGGACAATGTAAAGACGGTTTTAAAAGATGGTGGATTCACAAAACCTTATATGATAACAGAATGGGGGCCTACCGGTCATTGGGAATGCACGAAAACAATGTGGAGCTCATCCGTTGAGCAAACTAGCAGCGAAAAAGCGACATCCTACCGAGCACGTTTCGATGAATCCATTGGTTCACAACGAAAACAATGTATTGGCTCATTCGCATTCTTATGGGGACAAAAGCAAGAGTACACTTCTACGTGGTACGGTTTATTTACGGATCAAGGAGTCCCAACGGAAGCAATTGATGAATTGACAAAATCTTGGTCTGGATCCTACCCAGATAATAAATCACCGCATATTGATTCTCTGATTTTCAATGGTAATTCTGAGTTCTTTAATACGATTGTTAAAGCCGGGAGTAAAAATGAAGTTGTGCTTTATGCCTCCGATGCAAACGACGATCAACTAAATTACAGCTGGGAGCTTTACCCAGAAAGTTCGGACCTCAAAACAGGGGGCGATGCAGAAGATAAGCCTCCAATGATACTTGGTAAAATTAAAGGCAGCAGATCGGCGTCTATAACGTTGAAAGCACCACTGATAGAGGGACGCTATCGCTTGTACGTTTTTGCGGATGACGGTAAAAAAATGGCCTATATGAATATTCCATTTTATGTTCAAATTGGAAGTGAGGAGGAAATGAACCGGATTCGATTTAAGTCGCAATCAATGGAAGAACTGAAAGTATATGAATAAGAAACTATATAGCCTAGTCATCTTTGCCGTGCTTTTGTTGCCGAATGCCTTTGGACAGGTCAATCAAGATTCTTCCATGTTCAAACCGAACGCTGGCGGATTGCAACCGAAGAACTATGAGAAAGGCCTTAGCAACATTACTATATCTGGTTATTACAGGTTTTTGGCTGTGTATTCTGCAATGGACATGCAGTACCCTGAAAACAATAGCGTAAAGAATCGCCTGTTCTTAGGCGATGACAGCAACTTGCCACAACTGAGTACTACGATCACCGTAAGTCCATCTAAAAACACCTCCTTCTCGACGGATTTATATATCTGGACACCTCTTACTGGATCAGAAACAGATTACGTTAAAGGTTTGCTCTTAGGTATTAATCTTTCTGGTTCTCATTCTACAAAATACGGAACTTTTGCTGTAAGAACAGGCGGAATTAATTGGCATAAATTGAGCCCGTTCACATTCGCAGCGAATACCGGATACAATAGATATAGCCTTTTTGAAAGAAACCCATGGGACCCAAACACGCGAACGGTATTTGAGCGCTATGATAGATTTTATAGCAATGGTGCATTGAGTCAAGATGTACGTTGGGGACAGCAAGCATTTCATGGGGTTATTGTCGATGGAACAGATCTTCCAAAAGATTTCGCATTCTCGTTGATGCACGGTAAATCTCAATTGAATGGAGGCGCCGCACCAACGCCTAACTTACTTTCTGGAGGTCGCATTTCTAAAGCATTCGGAAAGAGCTTTGTGAGTGTCAACGCAATTCGTAGCCAAACATATTCCGATAGTCTCGCGCGAGAATTGATCGGATTTAATATGGTCACTTCAGAGTTTAATGTCAATTTTAAAGACAAGATTACACTTTATGGTGAAGTCGGAGCAGGCAATTATTTCTCACCAACGGCACAAGGAAACTGGGGAGAAGCATTCGATATCAAATTGAAATTCTCCGAAGAATTAACGCATTTCCCAATTGAACTTCGTTATTTTCAGATCAGCCCGAATGTTATAAACAACAACGGTGCGTTTTGGAATTCTTCCATTCAAGAATACGATCAAGGCACTTTAGGTGAAACAACGGGCGGACAATCTCCTCTCTTGATTCCATTCGCAAGTTCGCTTTCAAGCATTGGTCAGATGACAAACAACCGTCGTGGATTGATCTTGAATGTGGATTTAGCACTCAAACGGAATAAACTTACCCTTGGCTATAGCATGGCTGGTGAGATTGAGGCTCGATCTGATCGAATTACCTATGGACATCCTGCGAATAACCTGGCTCTTTCGCGTTTTTGGCGTTGGGGATTCCCGTCTGATGTAGGACCGTACGGAAATATTAGCAAGACCTATCGAAGCGTATATGAAACGATGACGATCACTGACTCAGTCTCGGCGAAAGGTTTTAACTCGATTGAAGTCAGCTATAAGACGCATGTGAATATCTTCAATCGAAAATTAATGGTTTTCTACCTCGGAGGATACCATACCATCCAGCGGGATTTCTCAGCTCTTCCTAAGTTCTCAGAGCAATCATATCTTCAGAGCTATAATCATCAGCTAGAATTTTATTATGCATTGGGACCCAAAATTGTTCTCTGTAACTATTTTGGATATGACTTAATTCGAGGTGGCGAGAACACCAATTTAGATCTACTAACAAATAAACCAAGGAATCAGGAGGGATATAGTTATGCCTTCGGATTTGATATTGAACTATCCAAAAATGTTGGTCTGTACTTACGCCAACGTTGGATGAAATACAATGATTATAGCTTCGAGCTTGATCAATACAAGGGAAGTGAAAGTACTGTCGAATTAAAAATATTCTTCTAAGCATGAGATATAGTCTACTAATAGTATTCATTGCATCAATCTCCATCTCATATGGACAAAAGGGCAAGAAAGTGCAATTCGTTGGAGGAGCTCGTTCTCTAATGTCTAGTTCAACGTTTTCATCGGATCCATCAGATTCAGTGACCAGCGCGAAATCCAATGGAGGCTATGCCTTAATTGATCTTGGCATAAAAATTAATCCGAACAAGGATACAGAGATACTTGGAATGTTCAGGATCCGCAATGACTTTGGTGGCTTCTGGGGTTCAGGGGTTACGTTTGATGTGCGTCAACTATACGTAAGGGGTGTTGCTGCTAAAGTGCTGCGATATCACATTGGAAATATCGATTACAAAATGACACCTTATACATTTTACAATCACGATGCAGATATTTTAACCGCTTCTTCTGGGACGATGGCGATAAAAGAAGACATCTTCAATTACGAGAGCTTTTTTAAGGACAATACGTGGAGGCAACAGGGGGCTTCAATCAATTTCGCCTTGCAATTTCCGAAAATCGTGAAAGAAATTGAGTTCAACGGATTTATTTCTAGACTCAACCCAACTGACTTCACAAATGTCATGGAGCGACTCTACGGAGGAGGAAACATGGTGATCAAGCAGAGTAAACACGTCATGCTTGGCCTCAACCATGTGAGCATTTTCGACATTGACGGCACGGCTATTGACAGCAACGTGTACACCAACAATGTTAGCACCTTAAGCTACGATTTCACTTTCGGAAATGACAAGTTTAAGTATGGGGTTGATGGAGAGTCAGGAATATCTTCAAGTGAACTTAGCCTTGAGCCAGAAGACAGATTAACGGATTACTTCATCCACACAAGAGCCTATTTCAATCTCAAGAAAAGGAATTTAGGATTTGATCTCGGCTATATGAATAATGGAGCTGATTTCAGAAGTTTTGGAGCACAATCCAAACGAATAGATTACGATCAACAGAATAACTTCTTCAAGCGCTATACGAATGATCAGATTGTGCGGCCTTTGTCTATGTATGACCTGTACAACGATCCAACACTTTATTCTGCGGGAATTACAGATAGAGTCATGCAGTATAATCCAGCGGTAAACAATGCTTTACCGTACGGAATTGCAACGTTTAATAGAAAAGGTGCCTACGTTGGCGTGAGTTATTCTGATTCGTTAAAAATCGTCGAGGCAAGCGCAAAGTATTATCATTTAGGCGAGGTTAGAGGCCAGGGAACGACTGAATTGAAGTCCTTTAGTTATTTAAAATCAGACGTGAAATTTAGCATCTCAAAATTGGCGAAGTGGAAAAACAATTTCAGCTTACATGCAGGATTTGCCTTTCAAAACACAACACGGAGTGGAGAATTTACGTTTGAGGAGGTAGGTCTTACTTCTGCAACCCTGAATGTAGGAATTGAATTGGAAGTGATAAAGAAGTTATCGTTGCTCGGAAACTTCTTTATGCTTCAAAGTTCGGGAGTGGATCAATTGCCAGTGCGAAATACGAATGGCGAGATCGTGAATTATGAAGAATTCACGATTGATGGAATGGAATCTAACATTGCTGGAGGATTAAAATTTGCTTTCTCTGAGAAGGTGTATCTGGCAGCAATTTATGAATTGAACAGTAATAATTTTGTGATCGACAATCCGTACAAGTACAATCAGATGTCAATCTATTACGTTATGAAATTTTAAATTATGAGAAAATTATTAGCAATTACACTCATGGGACTCGTTCTGGTCTCCTGCCGTAAGGATGAAATTGATACAATTGAAGGTCCTGAACTCAACGACATCTATGGTGTATTTGGCGTTGTTACGACGTTCTCAGCGAGCCAAGCAAATGTTGATTTCGCAGCAAGTCAATCCGTTTATTTTTCGTGCGAGGTGAGTAAAATCTCGAACTGGAAATTGTCAATCGTTGGGCAAACGTCCGGAGCTGTAAAGATTTATGAAGGAACCGGTAAAATTATTGATGTCTCCACAGCTACCTGGCGTGGAGAAACGACCAATTTTCCAATTTTTCAAGCCGAGATGTGCAATGTCATGTTAACCTTTGATGGTGAAAATGATACTTTGAATACTACCGTTACTGTTGATGCACCAAAAGTAAATCAAGGGTTTGTTCTGGCTGATTTCGAAACTGGATGGGTTGGTGGATGGAGTTCATTTATACAATCTGGCGGCATGATGGACTTCAACATTAAAACGAATTCTGTTGCTCCACAAGGAGGAAGTTATTACAATATGCAAGGCGAAGTGAATTGGGATTGGTTAGTTGGTCTAGTGAATTTCAATGCGGCTGCCTATGCTTCTGTTACCTTACCGCTCAGCGATAACGAAGACGCGCTCTATTTTAATGCGCTCATCTACGGTGAACCTGGATATCCAAACAGTCGTGTACTCTTTCAGTTTGATGAAGATGAGGACGAAAATGGAACATTTACTGGTGCAACCGAAGATCAATTTGGAATTGAGATTTTAATCGACTGGGAAGGTTGGCAATTGGTTTCTGTGAAATATGGCGACCTAATTGGGAACGGACTTGGAGGAGGTATCCACAATCCAAATAAAATTAATGCAGTGAATATGCTGCACTTAGCTGATCCATCATCCGGTTTAGCGAAATCAAAATTAGATTACATCATCTTCACAGAAAATGCGCCAGTCAGCCTTTAGAATATCATCTTTTATCCTCGCATTTAGTGCGTTTGGTTCGTTTGCTCAAGACACCTTGGATTTTGAGGCAATTGATATCACTGGCACGCCATCTGTTTTTAAGAAAGTCGGTTTGTACGACGGAGATTTCCAAGAAGAATACAACGTACGTGGGTATACGCAG
>JBLHPQ010000111.1:0-9458 GCA_047624355.1 Flavobacteriaceae bacterium
TACTCGTGGCAGCGATCACCGATTTTGAAGAAGTTCAGTTCAGTCAAGATTCACTCTTGAACACTTACAACGATTCGTTAACACTATTAAAAGAACAGCTTTCGGAAGTCGAAAACACCGAGAAAGAAGTTAAAACCCAATCCGTGCCGCAATCAAAAGAATCAACTTCAATAGGATTCATAGCGCTTTTCACCCTAGGTGGATTACTGCTTGGATTCGTAGTGGCTAGAAAGCTGCGTAAACCAGAAAGGAAGTAAATCAGGAAGTTGGTTCGATCAGAGAATCGTACTAGAGCTAGTTACTTTGGTGCGATTTCTCTTTTTTTACCGGAGCAATCTGCATTCCAATCCTCCACTTACCATCGATTTTGTAGTTCTTTCTCAAAAACGCACCAGGTATACTCACAGCCGCCGCCGGAACTCCAGCAAGAAACATAAGCAGCCCCGTTACCGCTACTACATCTGACTCTAAAAAATCCCAGCCCAGAACAAACACAGGAAGTCCCGCGCCAGCAATCCCCGCAGTAGTAGCAGCTACCATTGACCTTCGAAAATTGTATGCCTTTACTTGGCTAAGTTCCGATATCAAAAGTGTGTCGCTGCCAAGTGCAATGCTGTTAGAGTCAACAATTGAGTAGAAACCAAAGTATTCTGTTCCCAGCTTCGTAACTTTAATACGCTTGGTTTTCTTAATTCTAAATTGCTTTCCGTTGCTTTTTTTAACAGCGTTAAGTTCCATTTTCTCATAGTCAATCAAATCATCCTGACTGAATACCAACAAGGGAATAGAAAGTACGACGAGCAGTATTATTTTTTTCATGATTGTTCTTCTTATTGTTCAAAGATACATTATAATAAATGCTCTACAGAAGCGTTTTTCGCAACCGATGTGATTTCAATTGCGAAATTCACAACTAGAAAACATGCAACATTCTTCGTATAAATAACGAAAATTACTAAATTGCTCTCACCATAAACACGTTCACCTATGAAGACTACATTTCGCTTAATAATCACGCTTTTCATTCTATTAAATTCTCTTGGAACTCAAGCTCAATCCTTTTATGAAGCTCAATTTTCAACTAAGGGAATTAACTATTACGCGCTTGTAATTTTCTACGATGACAATGATGTTCTCATACGAACGCGCTATATGGAAGGTGAAACATTCAAAGTAGCAGAATTTAAAGCTACTGCTCAGATAACCACCACAGAGAGCGGAGCAGATTGTTATCTAATCGACGGAACGGATGCTAAATTAGTTTACGGAGACGACGGCACAGGCTACTCGGCTGATAATTTCATCTTTTACTCAGATGATGAGGGTGGCTGGAAAAGTATTTACGCCTTGGACGATAATGGATGGGAAGCGGACAATGCTACTGAACTGATGTCTCCCGCAAAATGGGAACAACTTGATCCTGAAGTTGCTTTTACGCAAAAATTCGTATTTAATTACTTTGATAAAACAGATCCTCTTTACAATGTACTCTTAGCCTATAACCCGGATAACATTGTTGATATAGATGGTGTTAACGGTAATCATGAAGGAGAAGGAGATGGTGAATGGGAAGTTGTGATGTCGAAAGGGACTGGATTTGGAGAACAATCATGGGTGACGCGGATTGAATTTCCAGAAAAAGAAATTGGTGAATATTGGGATGAATCAAAATCCATAACTGATATGAGCTATGGAAATGGATTGTGGCTAGTAAGCATGTCGAAGAACAGCGGATTTGGCTCACAAGCGTACAAATATGGGGCTTCATGGCCAAATGAATGGATTGAAAAGCAGTGGGACCAGACACGACGCGTTACTGAAGTAGCCTACGGAAATGGTATTTGGGCTGTTGTCATGTCAAAGAGCAGTGGCTATACAAAACAGATCTATTCCGTTTCCAAAGATTGGCCTAAGGAATGGCTAGATGTTAATTGGAAAAATGGTACTTTTTCCATAACGTCAGTAGCTTATGGTGCCGGTCACTGGGTAGTTGTACTTTCCGAGTATCCAGATAAAAATCCATCCCAACGTATTCGAGCCGCAGCGGAATTCCCCGGTGCTGACGTAAAGGAATTGTGGGCAGAAGGTTTCGATATTTCGACCATGGCATACGGTGATGAATGGGTGGTTATTATGACCGCAGGACTCGAATTAACGCAATCATTTGATTTTAGTACTGATTTCCCGAAGCCCTATGTGAAAGAAAAATGGGATGCCGGTTATTCAATCTCTGAAGCCGTTTACACCTACAATGAGCTCTCGACTAATTTCTATTTAAACTTTACGGGAACAGCGTCAACTTCTGGTAATTCAAACAATACAATAGCTGAAACAACGACGGCGGTAACAACAACAAACACAACTACAACCATAACGGCTGTTCCTCGGTTGCATCTAATCACTGTAGCCAATACGAAAGTTCCTGATATTGGGGTAAGTTGCGCAATAGATCGAGACAATATTTCAAATGAATTTGCTGATATCACTTCTGGACTGGGGATTGAATTGATTACACATGTTGTTGACGGGGCCAACCTGACTAAAGCGAAGGTTAAAGCCGCCATTGATGGTGTAAATGTGAAATCTAATGATATCGTTGTATTCATCTACACAGGACATGGTTACAGGTGGTCTGACCAAGCATCTAAGTATCCGCAAATGGCCCTATACTATTCACGCTACGACTCCCCATCCAAAGCCAATTCGTATAACCTTGAGAGTGTCTACGATTTGATCGTGGCAAAAGGTGCTCGATTAAACATTGTTCTAGGAGATTGTTGTAATAGCGACATTGGAGTAACGAGCCGAGAAGGCGGCGGAGGATTGGCCTCGAGAAGTTATACACGTGGTAGTACCGATCGTTTAAGAAAACTGTTTTTTGAAGCGGAGGGAGACATCATAGCTGCTGCTGCAAAGCCAAACGAAACATCGTGCGGTTCAAGAACTACTGGAGGCTATTTCTTGAACGCCTTTTTTAGCGCTATCGATAAAGAAGTAAGCTACACTGCCACAGGATCAACCTCATGGGATGCAATTTTAAGTAGATCAATGTCAAGTGCTACTTATAAAACACAAAATTTAAATGGTTGCTCTATTCAGCATGGTGTGTATAAAGGATTGTAGATTTTAAATTAACTCTTTTTAGATTATTTAGCAGCACTAGAGAATTATCTTATTCAGTTAGACCGATACACCTTGCCTAGTTAAATTTTATGAGCACTAGAGGCTTTGAGCTTGATATAATATAGAGATAACCAAACTACCCATTTACAAAATAGGGTGAGCATTACTTTTGAATTATTATTGAGAAAAATTCTCTTCAATAATTCATAGATCGTAAATTGTAGTGGACTAGTTGGATTTTGTCTTTCCCATGAGAATATATCTCGCGCCTATCCCAAAAGAATTTGCAGATAACCTTGCGTAGAAACTATGTCCAAATAGCTCTTTTTCAGAATCGTACCCTATTTCATAATTCAACACACCCATATACGAATAGAGCATCCAGTTATCATTGATGAAATACGTCAAGCCCGGCGATATAACAAATCTCCCAGTATACTTTTTTGAGTCCGTGCTCGTTGGGCCCCCAATCGACTCAGATTCTAAACGTTCGAAGACGTAGGCAGGAACAATAGCAGTTCCTAGTGTAAAATAGAGCTTATCGGTAATGGGGAAGAAACGTGTGATTCCAAACCTCAGGGAGAACGAATGACTCGAAAATCTGGAGAAATCACTTGGATCCGCTAGATTGATTTGGTTTTGAGTGTAACCTGAATAACCGAGGCCTCCTTCCATTACGTACTTCTCAGAAATAAACTTTCCAATACTGGGAGAGATACCAAAACGTATACTGTTCAAGTTGTATGTCTCACTAGGCGATTTGTTGAAACTAACACTGCCACTTCCTCCGAGAATATATGTCCCACTAATAGGCTGAGCAAAAGAAATACAAGCGATAAATAATGTAAAGATTAAACTAGTGATTATGAATTTCATGAATTATTTTTTTTGCTTAACGAAAAAAAAGAGCGTTTATTCTTGATTGCATGTTTCTAAATTCACAGACATTCAATTAGTAATTACTTTACTCACTAAAAGAAAATTAATTTGAATTTCAGTACTTAAAAGGCCCTTTGAATTCACCACGGAAAAATGTGGATGTATAAAATCCTCGACCACTTGAAATTCTTCTTCGCCATGAGTAACATCGGAAAGGTTACTATAACTATCACCCACTCGATCGTGATCTCGGGCAATAGAAATGAACTCAATAAAAAAGCGAGTACGCCTTGCGCTATTGCCAAGCCATAGCTCAAGTACATTGCCCCTATAAAATAGCCAGGTTCACGCTCAAAACGATAGTCACATTCTGAGCATCGTACATTCATTAAAGGCATTCTAAAAACCCCTGCACTCTTTTCAAACACATGCCCCTCACCACAGTTCGGACATTTTTCTTTGTAAATCCCCTTGACAAAATTCGCTCTTTTTTTTATATATTTCATACTGCAAATCTAGTACTAACAGCCCTTAACCCATATGCATTTTTCACGCCAACAATAGCACTATTAAGACATTTTGTATATTTACACCATGAAAGATGCATTTCCAATTTATAGCATAAAAAACTTCGAAACGCTAGCAAATAGTGATGTTTTCTATGCCAACCAACTAAATTCTCACGTAAAAACGCATCATTTCACTGAATTTCCGCATAAACACGATTTCTATTTAACAGTATTAATCACCCATGGAATCGGGAGGCATGAAGTCGATTTTGAATCTTATAATGCTGAACGCGGGGTTCTATTTATGCTCAAACCCGGACAGATGCATTATTGGAAATTTTCAGATGATATTGAAGGCTTCGTCTTTTTTCATAATGCAAACTTCTTTGATGAAGGCTCTTTAACGACGAGCATAAAAGATTTCGAATTCTTTGCTTCCCTTCAAAATCCACCTGTAGTCCATTTATCAGGAGAAGTACTCCATTCAGTTGAGAACTCAATGAATGAACTCGTTGAAGAATACACTAATGAGCACTCATACAAATGGACAAAAATTCGTGCTTTAATGAACCTCATTTATATTGAAGTTGGACGGAATTACACTCCGATTTACCACATTGATAGTCAGACCTATTTGACAAAGGTGAGACAGTTTGAAGCACTTATTGAAGTGAACTTCAAATCCATGAAATTTGCCAGAGATTATGCTTCTCAATTAAATATTTCAGAAAAGCATCTCAACAGAATTGTGAAGAATTGCTTAAACAAGACGAGTACTTCAATGATCCAAGACCGAGTATTGTTAGAGGCTAAAAGGATGTTGATGCATTCTAAACTGAATGTATCTGAAATTAGCGCTGAGCTCAGATTCAGTGAAAGCTCTTATTTTATTCGATTTTTCAAACAAAAAACGGGGATAACTCCACTTGGTTTTGTGAAGCAATACACGCGTAACTGAGCCGATCCTTGTTAATAATTCACAGATAAAAATTAAGCGCACCTACTTAACAATCTGGAAGAAATTCTGGTATTGACTCTCCGTCTCATAAATATTCAGGATATAAAAGTAAGTCCCCTCGCTGTAAGGGGTGCCATCCCAATCGTTAGAATAATTTGATTGATGAAAGAGCAATTCCCCCCATCGATTAAAAATCGAAATATCATTATCAGGATAGAACTCTAGAAATTCAAATTCAAGTAGATCATTTACTTCATCATTGTTAGGCGTTACAATGTTTGGCGCTGTAATTTCAACAGGAACTACTGTAAGAATCTTACAGAGGGTATCTTGACATCCACTATCATCAACCACTTCAAGGCATACGTAATATTCTCCTGGAAGTGGATAGGTATGAGTTGGGTTTTGATCTATGTCGAGAATTGTACTATCCCCAAAATCCCATCCCCAAAAAACACCAAAGCCCGGCGAGAAGTCTGATTGATCCGTGAAGTTAACTCCTAAGCCTGCAACTATTGGATCAGGGGCATAGGAATAATTAACGATAGGCAACGGTTTGACATTCACAACAATCTCTAGCACATCAGAAATACAGCCATCATAGCTAGCAGAAGTAATGTAACTCGTTGAAGTGACTGCATTATTATTATTCACTAGGGTATCGTAAAAATCCATTGAACCTACATTCCCATTTCCAGTCCAGACTATGTCAGCCAATGGAAGGCATGATTCGAGATCCACGAAAAAGGGTACCCCCGAACAAACTAATGTGTCATAAACTGCTGTGATGTCCGGAGCAGTTTTGATTGGAACCGTTCGCGTAGGAAGACCATCGATACCATTACCGCAAGCATCTAGAATATTGGCTGGCGGGACATCTAACGATGTGAATGAACCATCACAAAAACTTGGGCAATCTGGGATTGTCAAGATAAATTGAGCGTTTGTAGCTCCTGAAGAGCAACCAATATTTTGGCCAACAACCATCGTATCCGTACTCCAAGGGTGCGTAATTGTATAAGGAGGCACCCCGAAATAAGCATAAGCTGTTCCGTTAATTGTACATTGATTAGAACATATAGGAGCGGATGGAACGGACCATTGTCCAGAGTAGGCCTCCACGGTTCTCCCGATGATAATTGCTTGAAAAGGCCATGATGTTGTTACTGGATCGTATCGGACGTACGTTGCGTTGCAACCAGATCCAAGGGCATTCCTACTTAAATTCATTGAGAGATAAAATGATTGTGACGAACATGATTCTGGGAAGCAGCACGTTAATGGATTGTATAGATCGAAGTTATCAAGGTAGGCCGTCCCTGAAGTAGTTGCCGGAGCTCCTGTTATCGTAAAGATTTGTGAGCTTCCACAATCAGTAGAAAACGACATTGCCCCCTGACCCATCACTGCCCCTGTAAGTGGATCGGCATAGTAACTAGCGCTTACATTTAACTGAGTGACCGAAATTGCAGCAGGAATTGTAATTAAAATACTATCCTGATTAACTGCTGGATCAAAGCACGATGGCATTGTTCCACCTGCCCATGCTGCAGTTGGCCCAGTTACCAGTGGATCAATTACGATTGGGTAAGCACGAGATGGATCATTCAACCAGCTTCCCGGAACATGTATTTCAAGGTATTGTCCAATTTCAGTATTCCTGATTTTGTATGAAGCAACAATAGAATTATTCGCGTTATCGATGCAGAGCGGAGGATGAATCTTTGACACTACTCTTCCGCTTTCGTCCAGAATTTCTAACGATTGGGGCAACCCCACATTCGATTTCACATCGGAACTGGCCGTGCGTATAGAATAACCATTCGGCACTATCACCTCATCGGAAAACACATGCTGAGCAAGGCTTTCGAGTGGCTCATAAAGCACATAATTATACTTCACTCCATTTTCACGAAACATTAATTCCTTTTTGATTCCTGGAATGTTTGATAGCATTACAGCTGAAACCCCATCGACCATATCGATTGATACAAATTCGACTTCTAACCCATTGATAGATCCTGATTTTCCAAAATTGATGAATTTATTATCTGACAACGTTAACTCGAAACTACCGTTACTATTCAAGTAGGTTGGGAATGGTTGTTGGAGAGCCGCCCAACGGTCATCACTCATTAATTTCAACTCCGATTCTATTGGAACAATTTGATTACTCGAATTGTAATAGTTAATTGGAACTGAACTTTGAATTATTTTTATTTGTCCATCCTCGCTAAAAAAGGTCGAGGAAAGCACAGTTCGAAGACTCACATCTTCATCCCAATTAGTAGCTAATTGCTGTTTTACTTCATCTTCACTCGTTATTGATTTGGAAAGTCCAAAAATCTCGGACTCCAATTGTGCAAAAGAAGAATTAACAAACAGAAGGGAAAAAGAAATCAAACCAATAACATAATTCCATGATTTTGTAGCAGGTAGCATAGGACAATCGTTTAAGTAGCGTCATCAAGTTACAAAAAATTAAACTATCCTCTTACATTTATGAGGCATGAATAGCTTAATCTTCATTCTTCCGTGACCAGACACTACCATCCTCTCTCATAATAAGTTGGAGATTGCGTTTCTTAGCAATCCTTCTTACTGTTTTGCTACTCATTTGACCAGAATACAGGGCATGTTGAAATTTCAATGTATCTGAAGTTTCCTCAATCATCGTTTTCACAATGAGGTCTTCCTCGCTAGCTAATTGAGAATAACCGACCTCTTCCAAGGTTAGATTTTGATCTTTCAAATAGATGTCAGGGTCCCGACAATCGTAGATAAAGATATCTCCATGACGTATTCTTAGCACTGTCACTTCCCAATACTCACTGTTTTCTCTTGAATTAACTAAATAGAACTTTCCAGATTTATAAAGTCTAAGTGAGTCGCTAAGGTTAGTTCTTCTGTGCAAAGTATCTACATTTCCTGTTTGTTCGAATTTATTGATACGGAGATCATCGAGCCCCTTGGCGTCGAAAGAGATTCCATTCTGATGATTGTCGTTCTCGTCATCCTCGACCTCAAGCCAAACTCCCTGTAATTCATTCGGAATCTCTGATAATTGCACGCCTTCTAGCGTTTGAGGCTCTTTAAAATATACGTGTACACAGGAAATATGTGAAAAACTCACTAAGATTAACAATACGATCAAACTACTCCTCATGGGATCAATTTACATCATCCTTTCTTATCATTAGTCCATGACAGCAAAAGATTAACCATTCTTGGCTACTTAGCTTCTGCCGGGCTGATAATTGCTAATGGAATCTTAATCTCTATTGGGTTCTTAACCTTCTGTTTTGTCAATGCTAGTTCGAGCACCTCATCCATTGTTTTTACGTAATGGAAGGTAAGCCCTTTCAAATAATCAGCTTTGATTTCTTCGATGTCCTTACGATTCTTTTCACAAAGGATAATCTCCTTAATTTTCGCTCTTTTAGCTGCAAGAATTTTCTCTTTGATACCGCCCACTGGAAGCACCTCACCTCTCAGTGTTATTTCACCAGTCATTGCAAGATTCTTCTTGACTTTACGCTGTGTATAAACAGATGCTAATGAAGTCAACATAGTGATACCAGCACTAGGCCCATCCTTTGGCGTTGCACCTTCAGGAACGTGTACGTGAATATTATGCGCATCGAAAACCTCTTGTGAAAGTCCGATTAAACTACTGTGTGCTTTGAGGTATTCTAAAGCGAGCACTGCAGACTCTTTCATGACATCTCCAAGATTCCCTGTCAACGTGAGTTTTCCTTTTCCTTTAGTGATCGAAGATTCAATAAATAATATATCCCCTCCAACACTCGTCCAAGCGAGTCCAGTAACTACACCAGCAACATCATTGTTGTCGTATTTCGTACGGCCTCTTCCTGCTCCTAGAATATCAAAAAGATCAGTGACGGTAACTTTAGTAGTGAACTCCTCCTCCATCACGATCTGTCTAGCTCGGTTTCGTACAACCTTTGCGACCATTTTATCTAAGCCAC
>JBLHPQ010000112.1:0-9384 GCA_047624355.1 Flavobacteriaceae bacterium
ACTAATGTGTCTATGAAGTAAATCGTTCTAAAAGGTTCTGTAAAGGATGCATAGAAGTCAAAAGAAACGACACTATTATGAATTTGATCGAGTAAAAAAACTGGATCAGTTGACAGTGGAGCTACCAACGTGTCCTCAGGAAGAGTGTGAATGAGCGTATCTGTTTCTTCGCCCGCTGGAGGGCCATCAGGGTCCGTAGTTAATTGATTTTTACATCCTACAAAAATAAGCGAGAGAGCAGCAAGGGCTAATATATGTTTCATCTTAGTGGTATTGGTCTTCTAAAGATAGAACAAATAGGGTAATTGCGCAGTGGATCAAGTCTCTATATAATCTTCCCAATCCATTTTCATGCCTACTGAACCTTAATAAACCATTCAGTTGCGAATTTCACAAATATCTCTGCGTGAGTTGTGTCTTTCAGTTGATTAGATAGCTGCATGAACCGTATTTTTGGAATGAAGATTAACCCAAAAGAAATCGTTATGACGGCAACTGGAAAAATTACTAAACCCGAATTTGAAGTAGAAGGAAAGTACTTTGAAACGCATATGACTGAAGCTAGATCAGTAAATCGTTTGCGTAAGAAAATGTATTCAAAATTAACGAATGGTAGATCTGAAGTAGTTTCGAAGACATTCATTCGGAATCAATATTTTGCCATTCCAATTGCGAAGTTTACCGATCTACTGGGAAGAAAATTCCAAAAGGCCGGAATCCCGATTATTGAATTGGACCTTGTGTCGATGCACGAGATTGAAGATTTCTCAGCATCATTTGCGACTAAAGCACAACCGATTGAGCTTTTCAAACCAATCAATGCTTGGGGAATCCGAAAATCATTGAAAAGAGCATTCAAAACTGGCGGTTTCAACGCAGTGGCGACTCTTGCTCAGAAAGAAATTGATAGCATCAGTAGCATTCATACTTATCATGCAATGACTCGACATATGCTCGAATCGATTGTTCGTATGGCAAAAATGGCAGATATCTACATTCAAATGGCTAAAGAGAAGAAGACGAAATCTACTCGAGCCTTGTCTCGTTTCATGCTCACCTTACATATAAATGCGCTCATTGGTTGTCGTAAGTTAGATGTCCTGGCTGCACCAATCCAAGCTGATGGCGTTCCAATCATCCATCAAGATGTTCCCGCAATTTCGCCACTACCACATAATTTGTCATCTTTGATAAATTGATTATGAATAGCAAGAAGCTACTTCTCAAGATCTACTATCCGTTGACCATTCTTGTCACACTACTTCTCAGCGTGCTTGGGATTCATTGGTTGGCTCCTAATTTATACCCAATCATTCCAATAGCATTAACATTGCTTTTCTTGCTCACTTTTATTTATGGCGAGAAGTTCCTAGCTTACAACAAAGCTTGGAGCGGCACGAAAAAAGATTCAGCGGCGGATTTTCTTCAGACCTTCATCGTACTTCCCATGGCTTCAAAAGTGGCCGAGTTACTTGTCCCGATTTTAGTTTTTTATCCCATTTCTAAATTTTCTGCACACTTCGGACTCATTGACTTGAGTGCTGATTATGGTTTTGCTGTTCAGTTTATTGTCGCGCTACTCGCCTGTGAATTTACCTTTTATTGGTTTCATCGCGCGGCGCATCACATCCCACTACTTTGGAGGTTTCATGCCCTTCATCACGGAGCTCCACGCGTTTACTGGTTGAATGCAGGACGTTTTCATATTCTGGAGTCCTTTTTCACCTCCATCTTCTATTTCTTGCCATTAGTATTCTTCACTCCTAGTCCAGAAATAACGATTTTGATTATTACAATCTCGTCCATCACTGGATTTCTAGAGCATGTAAATATCGATCTGAAGGCCGGATGGTTGAATTTCATTTTCAATACCTGCCAATTACATCGCTGGCATCATTCTAAAGTCGTGCTAGAGTCCAATAAGAATTACGGCAAGGTGCTCATCGTTTGGGACCTTCTTTTCGGAAGCTATTTCTTGCCAAAAAATAGAGAAGTGGAAGAAGTAGGAATCATTGAAGATGACGTTCCACTTGATTTTATTGGTCAGCAAACCTATCCATTCAAGAAGAAAACTACCGTCGGATGATGTTGATTTTTACGGACTTTTTTGTTGCTAAAGTAATATTTGGAGCCATTTCCGGGGCAGGCCCAGTATAGCTGATCTTATAATTCTTAACTATCGTAGCTAAGAGAATAACCATTTCCATCATCGCGAAATTGCGGCCAACACACAGACGCGGCCCACCACCAAATGGAATGAAACAATATGGCTGCTGATCCTTCGCTTTTGACGGGTGAAATCTATCAGGATTGAATTCCAAGGGGCTTGTCCAGAATTCACTTCTTCGGTGCAACGCGAGCGCACTAATTCTGACATGTGATCCAGCTGGCAGTTCGTAGTCACCCAACTTATCCGCTTCCAAATTCATTCTTCCCATGTGCCAAGCTGCTGGATACAAACGCATCGTTTCGCTAATCACTTGAGTTGTATACACCAAGTCATGTAGGTCTTCGTAGTCAATTTTTGCACCTTCTAACTTTTGAGTTTCCGCATAGATTTTCTCCTGAATTTCCGGATTGATTCCAATACAATAGAGCGCCCACGACATCGTGTTAGATGTAGTTTCATGTCCAGCTAAGAAAATAGTCATTACCTCATCGCGCAATTCTTGATCGCTCAATCCATCGCCCGATTCTTCCGTATGATTCATCAATCTTGAAAGCGTGTCGCCTTCGGTATCGTTGGAGTTTCTTTTGCTCTCTATGATGCCATAAATCAACTCATCGAGCTCTGCTTTGGCCTTGATAAACTTCTTGTTTTTCGCTGTTGGCCAATTTGCAGGGAATACAAAAGGATTTCTTAGCGCGCGTTCACCAGCGTATTCAAGAACGTAATTAATGTTGTTTGAAAGTTCTGTTCCATAGTCAATTCTCGTGCTAAAAAGTGTTTCACCAATTACTGCCAGGGTGATTTTGGCCATCTCATGTGATGCATTAATTTCTCCCTCATTTTCGGCTATACTTTTCCAATCGGCAACTAAGCGTTCTGCGTTTTCATTTACTGCACCAACATAGGACCTAATCGCCGTATTATTAAATGCTGACTGACTAAACTTACGACTTCGCACCCACGATTCGCCATCACTGGTAAGCATTCCGTTTCCTACAATTAAACGCATCGGTTTGTACCCAGTGCTCTTGATATAATTCTTGTGATTATCCTGTAAAACGTGCTTGATTAACGCTGGATCATTGATAAAATAGATTTTCTTTCTGAAGATTTTGAACAGCATAATATCCCCGAATTCTTCCGATGACTCAAGCATAAATTTGATGGGATCATTCTTGAATTGCTTCAAATGTCCCATAATCGGCGCACCTTTCGGCTGTGGAGGTAATTTCATGCTAGTTCTTCTGAAAGTAATTTACTCTTATGTCGCGCATCTCTTGGTAGCGCTTTACGATGGGCTTTTACTTCATCACATGGGTAAGCAACGTGTAAAATATGCGCTTTAATTTCTTCGATATCCGCGTTTTCGGCAGCGCCCAAATGCATTACAAAATGCCCTTCAGAATTCTGAATATATCCAACATCATTTAATCCGAATTTCATTTCAACTTCCTGCTCGATTGGGTAAGGATATATGTTTTTTCCATCCTTTTCTAGTATTCGATGATCTCTTCCAACAAGGTACAATCTCCCTTGCTTAAAATAGCCCATATCTCCCGTTCGGTGCCAAATAACGTTATGCGCATCGATGATTTTCGCTTCTTCAAACGCTTTTTTATTCTTGTAATAGTTCTTATTGACATGCTCTCCGGTAACGACAACCTCGCCGATCTCCTGATCACTCAATTGATTTGATTCAAAATAGGTGACATCCACTGGGCCCTTAAGATGATTAAGAATACATACTTCAACATCATCCACGGGTACACCAACATAAACGCCATCAAGTGGATGCGTTGTACTGTCCAGAATAGCTTGAAAAGGACTTAAACAGATTGGTTCAGCTTCCGTAGATCCGTAAATCGCCTCAAATTTTATTTCTAGATGCTTCTCCACACAATCTTTGATGAGCTGGTTGGAAATGGGAGCACCACCAGTCATTATATCTTCTATGGCTCCATGACCATTTACGTTCATCCCATCGACCACCTTTTTCAGTAATGATGGCGAAACAATGATCCTTGAAACGGCCATTGCGTGAATGTGTCTGACCAATTGATCGCTGTCTGCGTCCTGAATTTTCATCAAATTAATCCGTGGAATCACGACCGTATTCCCAACAGAAAAATCAGCTAATCCAACAATTGGGAAATTTGTAAAATCGACGCAGGCATCATCGGTATTTCCTTTCAGATGATCTTCTAAGGTTGATGCTTGTGCGTACAAAAATGCAAATGTGCGATTCGCTCCTTTCGGCTTCCCACTAGTGCCGCTTGTGAAGGTTATCAATGCATTATCGAGATCTGACACTTCGTCGATGATCCAGTCGTCATTGGAAGGGTTTATCGTGTCCAGCTTCCATTTTTTCAATTTCCAAGTAGCGCTGAGCAGCCATGAAAAACGCGCAATTTTTTTCGTAACAATAAACAAATCTGGTTCGACTTGCTTTATGACAGATCCCATCTTTTTTCCCTTCATCCACGGATCAAGAAAGATTGCGGTTGCGCCTAAGGAGAACAATGCTTCAAGTAGCGCATAGAGTTCCATCGACATCGGCACGAAAACGAGGACTTTTGATCCTTTGACAACACCTCTCTTTACTAATTCAGCACGTGCACCAGTAATGTATTGTTTGAACTCACCGTAGGTATAGGATTGGCCATTTTTATCAATGATTGCAATTCTATCTGGGTGACGTTCCAACGAATCAAGAATGCCATGAAATGCTATGTGCGCCATCTTATCCAAGCTCTTTTGACATTAGTGTATAGTTTCTTAAAATATCAGATCCATAGACATCCCTTGTTTTCATCGCTGTTAAATTTTCTGAGAACATCAGCGAAAAGATCACTTCGGTGTACCCCATTCTTTCTGCCTTTAGTCGAAGAAAATTTACGACAATTTGCATTATCTTTTTATTACGCCATTTGGGATGTGTAGCGATGGTTTTAAGGAAGAGCTTTTTCCCTTTGCCATCGTCATTTATCCCGCGATGCACATCTACATATGAAATAAATGCTGATATGGGATTACCCTGCTTATCCTTTACAACGTAAGAAAAATCGTACTCAGCGACATTCGCCAATTTTTCAGTTAACAACAAATAATGATCGAGTGAAATATTATAAAAAAACGGGTTTCCCCTAAAGCAATCAGCATAAAATTTAAAGTAGCTTAAATTCTCATCCTCCGTGATTTCCCTGGCTAATGGAGTCATTTCCAAACCAAGGTTTATTAAATAACTCATGACTTGATCATAGTCGAGACTCTCATCAGACGGTCTGTAGGGTATCGTGGTTTCATACATGACGTCGTTTTCAAAACCAACTTTCTCCCATTGTTTAGGATAATAGCTAGGCTGATAAGGTTCGCCAGCAAACAACGGTTTTGAAGCATCTAAATTAAACCGGTATGAACTCCATGTCGAGCCATTAATTGGGCCAATGATCTTCTTACATCCTTTGGATTGAAGCCAGCTAATTGCCGCTCTTAGTAATTCCTCACTCAACGAATCATTGTCATCACATTCGTACCAACCCAAGATTCCAAGTTCAGGCGTTTCTTCATGATAAAAGGCCGCAATTCTTCCACGTTCTTCTCCCTTCTCGATGAGAAAAAACTGGACATTCTCATTGTTGGCGTTAAAATAGAACCCAAGCTCTTTTGCCTCACTCCACCCAGAATTATCAGTATTTCGAGCACGAATTTGTTTTCCGAAATCATAGAAAGACTCCAAGTCATCGTTCGCACGTAATGTTTTCATGTTTCGATTCATATCATGAGCAAATTACGAAAGAGATAGAGAACAAGTAGTGTGCTTAATGGAATTAATATATTATCAAATCCCTTTTGCGATAGCGCTTCGACAACAGTTGTTACCAGTGCAATTACGGTGCAAACTAAGATGATCCACCCCATGCTTAGGTCCAACACAGAGATGAAGCAGTAACTAATTATTAGCGTTGAGACTAGAAATCCCAATGAGCCTATTAGGGTTTTAGTCGTTCCCATCACTTTAAATTTACCCATCTGCAACTTTCTACCAACCAAGGTGGCCATAGGGTCAGAAATGGCAAGAATTAAGATCGGCAGGTAATAATAAAGAATGGCGCCATTGTACCATGCAGAATTATCCGTTTGATAATCGAGCAATCCATTCGCATCAAAATCATTCAGGCCAAGAATTGAAAAGGCCCAATAAGTCAGGTAGACGCTTACTGGAAATAGAAAGGAACCTATTGTCTTTCGATTCACTGAATTGATCGACTTTAAGAGGTTCCACTTCATGCTGAAAACCAAGATAAGGATGAAGGAAACCGTTAAAAACAAAACCGTCCAATGTGATCCAACGTAAGCTGGAAGTGTTAGACAAATCAATCCGGTAATTATGTGGACAATCTTTCGCGTCATTTCCACAGGCATTTTTGCTACATGAAAAAGAATCTCGCCCAGCGCAAATAAGGCTAAGAAGATGGATGAATAAATCCCAAGTGCTATGAACTCGTTCACATTCATTTTTTCGTGTTGAGGATAAATCCACGGTAAAAATAACCTAAATCTGAGTCATTCAATTGTTGGCATTTTTCAGCATCAAAGGATAATTTTTCAGGAAACGTACTCGCTAAATTTCTTTCAATCAACAAATTCCAATAGGCAATTTTAACCCCTGGAGCACTTCTTTCCAAGATTTGATTCCCCACCAATTCAAACAATGCTTCATCCATGTATTCAAAGATATCCGAAAGATTAAAATGCGAACAATTTGGATGCGCTATCAAGGCTGAATCCATCAAACCATGGTGCAAGACGATTCGATCGATATTTGCTTTTACATCCGCGTAATTTTCTTCTCTCACATAATGTGGTAAATCACGCTCAAATTGATTGTTCAAAATGTAATGAAGGAAATAGTTGCGCTGGGCAGTGGCTGTTCTCAAATGCTTCGTCGCACGACGTAAATTCATCTCGGCCACGCTTCCTACAACATGTTTCAAAAATTCCGGATCTCTTCCCTTATCTCCAAGTGTCTTTTCTCCAAAATAGTTTCGATAGAGCTTCTCCCATTCTTCAGTATGCCAAACCTCATCATAATAAGTGTGCTGTTCATCCTCAGATTTTGGCTTTAACAATCCATCTACGACGGCCTGAGCATGTACAGTAGGCAAATAGTCTTTGACAAACGTTTGAAAGTACTGTTCAAATTTACCAGCGTGAATAACGCCCATTTGCAACGCATCTTGCTGTCCATCCCAATAATTCTGGCATGCCTTTGATAAATTAGGACGCAATGTCGTGTACCTGTTCAATCGACTCTCGTCAGCACGCATTCCAACAAAACGCATATATTCTTCTCGATTCATCTGCCTAATTGCCTCGCTCTTCAACTCGACGAGATGCAGTTGTACCAAACTTATATCAAACGCAATTACTTTGTCTGGCCCTTTTGATGCCAGCGAGAAACAATTGTCTCCAGCAGAAGCAATCGACATAACCGAGGAATCGCTGTTCAGTTCCAGGGCAGCAATAAGCACATCTGCATCCTCCCAACAATTTGCATAGCGGATGATTTCAAAATCGACTTTTTCCAATTGCTTTTCACTCATCGTCAAGTAATTTAATTTGACCTGTACTTCCATCCATTTCCACTACATCACCCGTCTTTAATCGCTTCAGTAAACCTGTTACTCCTACGATACAAGGAATTCCCATTTCACGAGAAACTATTGCAGAATGACTTAATAAACTTCCACGTTCAACAATGATTGCTGAGGCAGAAGGAAAAAGCGTTACCCACCCTGGATCGGTACTTGATGTCACCAAAATATCGCCATTCATGCTGTCCACTTCGCTTGGGTGCTTTACCACACGAACTTTCGCTTTCACTATCCCAGGACAGCAGCCCAATCCAGACAAATCTCCATCTAGTTGATCTTCTTTAGACACATCGAAAAAGTCGTTGCCATAGTTCACAGCATCAAACGTTTCAAAGCGCTCTGCCGGCAAGTCCATTTCTTCAAACTGCGCATATTCGATTTTTCTCATGTTTGTTAATGCCACCAAATCTTTATCTACTGAAGTGCCTTGTATGAAAGCGAATATTTCTGCCTTGGTCAGAAAGAAAATATCTCGGTGTGAATTGAGCACTCCATTCTTTTCAAACTCTCTTCCGATGTTGGTGAAAATTTCGCGGCTCAATCCAAATACACGCGTTCTTTCATACCTTAAATTCTCTCGGTTGGAAACAAAATAGCGCGTCTTCTTGAGCACTTTATTCAGTTTTCGCTTCTTCAAAAACTTACCTGATAAGGCCTTTGACACCTCTGCTTCTGCGGCACTTCTAAGGTCAGTATCAATGGTGGAAGCTGTAGACGACTTGGTAATGTTTTGCACGACAAATGACTTCAGTACAGCAATAAATAAGGATGGATCTTGTGTATATGAGATCGTCTCCAATTTCAATTCACCAACACATCGATCTCCAAAATCATGTATATACCTGTCGATTTCAGCTTTGATTTCAGCATGCTGTGCTTCATGAAGTGTCGTCCAAATTTCCTGTGGAGAGCCATCCACAAAGATCTTGTTCAATGCATTTTGCTCATTTATTTTAGTCGCTAATTCTATTGTTCTGTGAATCGGCTCAACGGAAATAATATCCTTGCTTCCACAGAGTAAATCGTTTTGAAGATTTTTATTTTCTGAAATTTGATACTTCTCAATTGTTTTCTGAAGTTTCCCGAAATAGTACATGGCGAAACTATCATTGACCAATGGCGCTTTCCATTTTGGCGTCAACTCTGCGTCCAAATCAATCCAAAGCATCATCAATTCGTGTGCGCCCAATTCAGACATATTTAATCCCTTGATTCTTCGAACACTTTTCTCAACATCCGCTTGAAATTCACGGGTGTCATTTTTAATGGATGAAAGCTTCCCAATGATTTTGATGATCATCCACGAAGTTCTCATGAAGGCCGAAAATTTCGACGTTTTGCGTTGTTGTGGCAGATCGAATCGCTCTTTAACGCCCATCATGTTTTCCATGAAACGTGCGTTCAATTCATAGCCAGGGAATAATGACAGTACCTTATACCATGACAGCAGATTGTAGTACACGCGGCCATTGACCATTCCAAGCATGTTGCCAAATGTATCTTCATTCTCCTTCAAATTGGCGTCACTCACTCCCATGATAGAAGCAATTTGCATGTAGA
>JBLHPQ010000113.1:0-9379 GCA_047624355.1 Flavobacteriaceae bacterium
TAGCGATGGGGAATCGATTTAAAAAAAACTGCTTAGCAGTAAATAGTTGCTCCTCATAAGCATCATGAATGTCTTGTCCATCTTCAACAGGAAGATAAATCATTGCCTCTTCACGCGTCATTCTGACTCCTTAGTTTTAGTCTTATTCTTTCGCATTCGGATGTTCAATGCCTCTACTAACAACGCATATACAAATGCAAAATAGAGATATCCTTTAGGTACATGTTCACCAAATGCCTCTGCGACCAAAATAACACCTATAGCAACAAGGAAGCTTAAGGCAAGCATCTTAACTGTTGGGTGTGCACTTATGAAGTTTGAAATTTGTTTAGCAAAAAGCAACATGACAATCATAGAAATGATCACAGCAATATAAATAATGATCATTGGGTCCTTGCCCGTTTCCTTTCCCAGATCGTTCGTCATTCCAATTGCCGAAATAATCGAATCGAAACTGAAGACAATATCTATAAGTACAATCTGCGTGATTACAGAAGACAAGGTTACTTTTCCCTTTGACTTTACCTCTTCTTTTCCAGCAACAGCATTATGCATCTCCGAGGTACTCTTGTAAATCAGGAATAGTCCACCAGCAAGTAAAACGATACTTTGTCCCGTAATCTCCACTTCAAAAACAGTGAATAGAGGAGCCGTCATTTTCATAACCCAGGAAACTGCCGCTAAGAGACCTAATCGAGCAATTAGCGCCATGGACAACCCTAAATTTCGTGCAGTACGCTGTTTTTCTTCGGGAAGGCGATCCGAGATGATCGAAATAAAAATGATGTTATCGATTCCGAGAACAATTTCTAGCAGACAAAGAATCGCTACATACGTAACACCATCCCACGTCAATAAAATTGAAAAATCCATAATAATTATTTTTCGCAAAATTAACTGAAATTTTAGATCTCGCTGTTAATTAGCGTGAAGGTTTATACAATTGACTGAGTTGGTTGTTCAATGAAATTGATGAGATAAATCTGAGATGGATATTATCCATACCGCATTGTTAAGAACAAATCGCAACAATTCTTTCGTATCGTTTGATGAAACCAAGAATATTTGTATCATTGCAGTGTTACTTAAGTATTCAAATAAGTAATATTCCACAAAACACCCCCTTTTTATATACATTTTGTTAATTATCGATGGATAAAAAAGAATTGCAGAGCAAAAAGCTCCCTGAATTAAAAGACCTTGCCAAAGCTATTGGCATTGAAGGCGCTGAGAAATTAAAAAAGGCTGAATTGGTCGACGCGATAAGCGATAGTGGTGATACAAAGAATGATTCTTCGTCTAACGATGAATCTAATTCATCTAAACCGAAGCGAAAGCGGAAAAGAGTTATCTCTGAGGATGGCCCTACACAAAACACGTTATTCGCTGCTGCAACGGCGTCAATGGAGGCTAAGAAAAGTACAGAAAGCAAACCTGCCTCTGCGCCCATTGAAGCTAAGAAATCAGAAGAACTACCTAAGACTGAAGATAAGGAGGCCGTTAATGCACCTAAAACTGAAGCCAAGGAGAAGGTCGATCCGCCGAAGGCAGAAGATAAGAAGGATTCGAATACGGTGAAGACTGAAGCAACTGAGAAAGGAACTCGAGCAAAGGTTGACAATCGCAAGAAGGAATCGAGAGATGGTGTGACTAATGACAAGTCGAAGTCAGAAAAAGCATCACCAGAAGCCAAAAAAGAAGACAAAAAAGACGGACAGCAGGAACGAAGTGATTCGAATCAGCGCAACCAGAATAATAACAATAACCGTCAACAGAGAAATACTCCAAATCCGCGCAAAGAAGGGCAACCTCAAAAAGGGCAACCTACTAAAGACAATCGTCCGAAACGGGAGGAGGAAGAAAAATATAGCCTTGTTGGTATCGTAGAATCGGAAGGAGTTCTCGAACTGATTCAAGATGGTTATGGTTTTTTAAGATCATCGGATTACAACTACCTTCCTTCGCCAGATGATATTTATGTGTCGCAAAGTCAGGTAAAACTATTTGGACTCAAAACTGGAGATACTGTCGTAGGAACAATTCGACCTCCGAGAGAAGGTGAGAAATTCTTCCCATTGGTAAAAGTTGATTCTATCAACGGCCGTCATCCATCTTATATTCGAGATAGAGTACCTTTTCAGTACTTGACACCGTTATTTCCAGATGAGAAATTTACGATTACAGGGCATAAAGAAGATTCACTTTCAACACGAATAATGGATTTATTTGCGCCAATTGGTAAAGGCCAGCGTGGAATGATCGTTGCCCAGCCAAAAACGGGTAAGACAATGCTATTAAAGGATGTTGCGAACGCGATTGCGGCGAATCATCCTGAGACATATTTAATTGTACTACTCATTGATGAGCGTCCTGAGGAGGTTACAGATATGGCACGTTCCGTAAATGCAGAAGTTGTGGCTTCTACGTTTGATGAGCCTGCTGATCGACATGTAAAAGTGGCGAATGTAGTTCTCGAAAAGGCTAAAAGAATGGTGGAATGCGGTCATGATGTTTGCATCCTACTCGATTCTATCACACGTTTAGCAAGAGCATACAATACAGTTTCACCTGCATCTGGAAAAGTACTTTCCGGTGGGGTTGATGCAAACGCTCTTCATAAGCCAAAACGTTTCTTTGGTGCTGCTCGAAAAATTGAAAATGGTGGATCGCTTTCAATATTGGCAACAGCCTTAACTGAAACGGGTTCTAAAATGGACGAAGTGATCTTTGAGGAATTCAAAGGAACTGGTAACATGGAGCTTCAATTGGATCGTAAGATTTCGAATCGACGTGTTTATCCAGCTATTGACATTACTTCATCTGGTACTCGTCGTGAGGACTTATTGATGGACAAAGAAGTTCTTCAACGCGTTTGGTTACTTCGTAAGTTTATTGCAGATATGAATCCTGTAGAGGCAATGGAATTCTTGAAAGATCGAATTTCAAACACGAAGTCGAATGAAGAGTTCCTCGCAACAATGAACGGATAGGAAGATGAAAATCACGGTAAAATTTGGGTTAGGATTTGCTGCTTTGTGGATCGCTTACAAAATGTTTCTCTTTTACACGGCAACAGGTGTTGCTCGTTATACACTGGATATTCCTATTTTATTGAACGTTATGTGCCTATTACTAAGCATGACATTTGGGCTCTATCTCCATAAGCGACGTCAAACAGTTGCAACTACAGCGCTGGATGATATAAAGAGTTCTATGACTGCTGGCGTGCCTTACACTATTATTATTAGCGTTTTCTTGTACTTTTACTACACGAGCATTGATCCTGAGTTTAATAAGCACCAGCTAACTGAATCTGAAGTTCTCTTAGATAATGTAATGAATGATCCAGCGAAATTGAAAGAGCTCAAGGCTGGGAATGCCGATTATGAGATCATGACTGATGAGGAAATTCGTGAGCAGCAAATAAGTAATCAACGGGCTATGTTCAGTGCAAAATCTGCAATGACTGTATCCCTGCTCGGTATGCTGATACTTTCCACAATTAACAGCATTTTTATCACAGTCGTTTACCGCAAGTTGATTTTTAGAGATCGAGTCGTGAGACCGCCTACGAGCTAAACCATTGCTTGCATCTACTCTATAGAAAGCTTATACTTCTTGACTAATTGCCTGACCTAGCTCATCGTAATCAATGCCATCAAAATTCCCGGAGGACATCATTAGCAATACGCTATTGTTCCAAGACTTTTGATCAATGAACGCTCTTACGTCTTCGGTTGATGTAACCACTTGCACTGTTCCACCGAACCCACTTAAGACTTGCTCCACCGTAATGGGCTCCAATTTTTTATGCTCAACGACTTCAGGACTGAAATAAACCAATGCATTATCCGCCTCACTCATTGCGTTCAAGTACTGCGGGAGGAACTCCTTTTTCAAGGACGAAAAGGTATGCAACTCCATACACGCAACGACAGTCCTTGAAGGATACTGTTCCTTTACAGCACTCGTTGTAGCTTTTAATTTCGACGGGGAATGCGCAAAATCTTTATACATCACGAAATCATTCTTTTCCGCCACTTTTTGAAGTCGTTTCCCGGCTCCAGTAAACGTCGACATTGCAGACAAATACTTATCAGGTTCAATGCCCATGGCTTTCGCAATATTCATTGCGCCGCTTAGGTTCTGCAAGTTATGACGGCCAAATATCATCAATTCATAAGATCTACCATCGTGTCGCAAGCGCGTCCCATTTTCAGAGACACTATAATCGGGTGTAGCATAAGGCACTGTAGACAACGAATCACTGTATTTCTCCCCCAGCTTTAGCACTTCTGGATCTTCTGTATTATAGATGAGTGTCCCCTTTTTAGAAATCACTTCACAGAAGCCATCAAATTGATCGAGGTAATTTTTGAATGTTGGAAAAACGTTTATGTGGTCCCAAGCAATTCCACTAATAATCGCGATATCGGGTTTGTAAAGGTGAAATTTTGGTCTTCGGTCAATGGGCGAACTAAGGTATTCATCCCCTTCTAAAATCATAGTATCAGCACTCTCCGTGAGTTTCACCATGCAATCATACCCCTCCAACTGAGCACCAACCATATAATCCACATCGATTCCCAATTCATTAATCGCATGAAGTAACATGGATGTAATTGTCGTCTTACCGTGGGATCCTCCAATAACCACACGCTTCTTGTGCTTGCTTTGCTCGTACAGATATTCTGGATAGGAATAGATGGGAATGTTCAATTCCTTCGCTTTAAGCAGTTCTGGATTGTTTTCTCGCGCATGCATCCCAAGAATAACTGCATCCAATGAATTAGTTATGTTGAGCTCATTCCATCCAATTTTAGCCGGAAGAATACCCTGTTCTTCAAGACGTGTTCGAGATGGTTCAAAAATCTCGTCATCCGAGCCAGTAACCTCGTCACCTTTTCTAGATAATGCAATCGCAAGATTATGCATCGCACTGCCCCCTATTGCTATGAAGTGAATTCTCATTCTTCTGATTTTGTCATCAACAATTTAACCTCTAGCAGCAAAGGGATTGCAAAAAAGAACGAACCGTAATCAGCAATCAAATTGAACATATTTAGATTCGTAGGTGTAGCAAAGAAAATAGGTAACATCATTGAAGATAATCCTATGTAATAAAGCCAATCCCACCAGTTCTGTCCCTTAAATAAATAACGTCTAAGCATTTGGAGTAAAATATACCCAAGGGCAATGAACATAAGACATAAGGGAACTACAGTAAGCTCTGAGAGCTGAGTGGCAGACCAGTAATACTTGATGATAAAACCGGCGAGCACAAATCCACCGAGCAATACTAGTAATCGAATGATTTTTTTGTTTTTCATAACCTCCAGTTTCAGTAAAATTACGCGTTATTGAATAGAAAAAAACGCGCATCCGATTGAATTACACACAAAAAGATGATGAAAACCTTACTTATTCAAGAATTGACTGAAATTTTCGCTCGAGCTTTGAATTACCTGATCATTATCTCCAGACTCCAAGAGATAAACATTCAAATTGAGTTCAGGATTGCTTTTGACAAATTTGAGCGTTTTCTCTGCTCCCATCACCATGAATGCAGTCGCGTAGGCATCAGCAGCGGCACAATTTTCAGCTATTACCGTAACGCTGAGTAAGGAATGTCTTACTGGATAACCTGTCTTAGGATTGAGTGTATGCGCATATTTGACACCATCTCTTTCGTAGAACTTTCTATAATTACCGCTCGTAGCAATAGCCTTATTAGATACGTGCATGATATTATTCAATTCATGCGTTGTATTACCTTCTAATGGTGCATCAATTCCAATTCTCCATTTATCGCCTTCACGATTTAAACCTCGAACGATTAACTCTCCTCCAATTTCGACATAGAAATTGTGATGACCTCTTCGCTCTAAGAATTCTGCGAGTACATCAACAGAATACCCTTGTGCAATTGCATTAAAATCAAGCTTGAATAGCGGGTTCTCTTTCACAATTCTCACCTTGTTTTCATTCATCGCAATAGTATGATATCTGTCAAATCCGATGTACTTCATCACCTCCACGACCTCTTCATCCATCATAGGTTTATCGATGTTTTGCATGAACCCCCAGCCTTCTACTAATGGGAACACAGATGGATCAAATGCTCCATCCGTAAGTTGAAAAATATCACGACTCTGATTATAGCATTTCTCGAAATAGCGATGATCGTCTAAGACTATACCGGACGAAACGACATTATTTAATTTTGTAATTGTAGAATTATCAATATAGGTTGATAATGCGAGGTCGAAATCGTGTAGAATGGAATCAATCTCTTCTTTTACGAAGTATTGTTGATCGTCTGCAATTATGATATTGTATGTTGTTCCTTGAGTTTCACCATAGATCTCAAACCCCTCATTTGTGGCTTGCGCCTGAGGATCAGTAGAGCAAGAAATAAGAACTACTGCAAGACTAGTAATGGCGAACCAAGTCCGGACCTTGTGTTTCTGAATTCCAAACATTTGACAAACTTGGGTTACTGTTTTTACTGTACGTAATACCATACAATGTTTGTGTTCTGACATAAACATCGGCATGTCCTTCTATTACAACAACTCTTCTCGTGATGATTGATTTCATCAGCCCTTCATTATCCACATTCTTGAACGACTCTTGACTTACGCCTTCAGGATATTCTTCACCAAGTGCATTTTTAATACGTGGTTTAGCTTGCGGACTATTATCAACATTATGAATTGCTTGTTGATTAGCGAGCGCTTTTTCTTTGGCTTCTTCTTGGCTTATCGCCGCTTGGCTTCCTCTCGTTTTTCTCGCATCATTTAACAGCTTAGCATTGTCTTTCACTTTTTGAGCATCAGCTATTTCTTTCTCCTTCATTCTCATGGAAATTAGATTCACCGATTGAACTACATTTTGGCGAGCAACTTCATCAGTCATTTCCGCTTGAGACGATGATGAACGCGCTTTTTCACTCATCAATTCAGCATTTGCCACTTTTTGCACCATTGCCTCGTCTGCTATTATTTGAATATCCTTTCTCTTTTCGAGCTCTGAATTGATCGCAGCTTGACTGGATAGATGTTTTTCGACCTCACCATTATAGGCCATTCGATCCGCATCAAGCTTATCGGTCTTAATTACCTTCAATCGTTCGCTTGCTTCAACGCGTATCTTTTCGAAGCCTTGATTGTCTGCAATCACCAATCTATTTACTTCAGCAATTTCAGCATTCGTTTGATAGCTATGTTCAAGATTCTCCGACTGAAAATTATCTGCAGTTGCAGCAACATCTGATCGAATACCTTTTAGTTCTTCGTTATTATTCCCAGCCACCTGAGCGTCCTCTGCAATTTTCGTTGACACTGCTGCGCGCACACCATCCAATTCATCCTGTTGATTGAGTGTTGCATCCGTGCGCTGATTCCCTAAATCTAATTTCACTTGGTAAGCCTGATCCAAAGCTCTATTTAACTCAGCTTCGATTTCCAAACGCTCATCATAATCATCTTGTACTTCATCAATAGCTAATTGGACATAATTAGTAATACGTGCATCCTGCTCATAGGAAGTAGCTACATACTGACCACTTAAAATTGTATTTTCTTCCGCCAATGCTACTTGAATTTTTTTCAAATCTATTGCATTTTCCTTACGAGAGTTTGCATCTGACGTCTGTTGAAGAGAAACGTCTTCAGCAATTGAGTACAAGGTCTCTTGAGTCGCCAAATTGTCAGACCGCTCAAATTGGTTATTCTTTTGTTCTTCAAGATTTAATTCTTTTTCAGCAATTCTCAATGCCTCAATTAATGCCAGTCGATTATCATCAGAATCCATTCCATCCACTGAAATCAAGTTAAGCACCCTAACAATCTCGTTTCGAGTAGCTAAACGATCCGTTGTCTTCAATGCTGTCATCTCCTGTTGAGAAGCATAAGCTTTATCTGCTTTCCGTTGGATTCTTGTCTTTTTGATTAAGCTACGTTTAGCCTCATCCTGTGCAAGAATAAATCCACCATCTTCTATCGTTGCATCAATCGGAATTCCTAAATCTTTTAATTCAACTGATTCAGCAATGAGTGGATTCAATATTGCATCGATTTCTGCCAGTTTTTTCTTTGGATATGGATCCGCCTCTTTGAGTCCTACAGCTCTTGTATATAATTCTTTCGCTTTATCGTAATCGAGTTTATCAAACTTCTTGTCAGCCACCTTGAGGAGTTTGGCATATTGTGCCTCAACTTCGGAATTAACACCCTCAACTGCAAGTCGGACACATTCATCACGTTGTGTCAAGGCATAACTATTTGAAGGGTATAATGTCAATGCTTCCTCATACTTCTCCTTTGCAGCGACCGTCGTTCCGTCCCCCACATAGTTCTTTTGAGCGAAGAATTCATTCGCTTCAATAATTATAGCATCAAACTTATTCTTCTTTTCAATTTCACCAGAATTGGCATTTGCGATATCGTCTAGAATTTGCTGAATCTCACTAATTTTATCTGTTGCTGGTTGATCTCCAGGTTTAATAGATAATGCATTTTGATAATGACTCAGTGCTTCTGGAAATCTCGCTCCTGTTTCTGTAGCAAGACCTTTCGCCATATTATCCTGATATAGTTTTTCGCGCTGATCAACTGAAGAAGCAACTCCAATCAATCGATTCATTTCTAAAATTCGACTACTTGGTTCATTCTCCGAAGGTCGATCTTTCTTTGCTAGTTCGAAAAAGCCAATTGCTTCTTGATAATTCTTACTTGAAGCTTGGGCTTCACCAAGATTCATGTTCTCTTGGTACTTAGCTTGTGCTAATCGAATTACCTTCACCTGTTCTCTAAGTCCTGCTGGACGAGTATCTGCAGGGTCGATTACTTCAGCACGGCCAATCAACTCCTCAGCTTTAGTAATGTTTTCGCTATCTATATTCTCCTGTGCAGCGCTTAATATTTTGTCGTATTGAGCTTTGGCTCCACCACGTTCTTCCTCGGCGTCTTGGGCTAACTTCAACTTGTCTTTAGCCTCTTGCTCAGATGGTCGAAGAGCAATCGCTTGATTGTATAGCGTTATTGCATTTTGATAGTCTTCAGAGCCCATCGATTGATCACCATTATCTATTGCCTCTCTGTATTGAAGATTTACATCCTCTTGATTTGCTATTTGATTTCTCAATGCCTGGATTTTACCCTTTGGCAATTGCTCATTTGGCTTTAACTCTAATGCCCCTTCATAATTGGAGATTGCTCCGTTAACGTCCCCATTTGCTTCTTTCGCAAGGCCCTCGTCCATCAACTTAGTATAATCTGCTTCAAGTTTTTCTGCTAGGAGTTGCTCCGCTGCCAGTTGCTCTGCCGCTGCGTCATTAGCCAATTTAGTACGAACCCCCTCCAACTTATCTTTCGGA
>JBLHPQ010000114.1:0-9377 GCA_047624355.1 Flavobacteriaceae bacterium
GGTTTCATTCGTCTTGATTGATTCATCGAAGATGATGAGGTGCCCTGTTGGATCGTAATCCTTCGTTAAGTAGAGGACACTTCTCAGGTCGGCATACCAGTTTTTCACTTCGTAATTCGCTCGAAGGATGAATTCATTAAATCCACTTCCTTTAGCATGGGCCAGAGGGAGATTATAGTGTGCATAATTGAGCCGACGGTTCGAGGCTTCATATACTCCTCTGGGGACGCCGTTATGTTCTAACTGGAGCATAAAATCATTCAGGCCGAAAAGGTTATACCCACGATACCCCGCTTGATATCCAACTTTAGCACCATCAAAATCATTCATTACAACCTGACCATAAACTCTGTGTTTGTCTGCTAACTGATAGGAGACATTTAGACCGAGGAGCGTTGAAACTTCATCCTGATCCTTCAATATTAAGCCGGACACTACCGGAATTGGATTGTAGTAAAGTGGGTGAGAAAATCGACTAATCGAATCATCACCACGGTTCCAAACAGAACCTTCAAAAAGGCTTATACTTCCTTTATCATTAGGCTTGAACGTAAAATAATTGACCGAATACCCCTTCGTTTCATAGTAGACTTCTGCCGAACTCGTTGCGCTTCTCCTCAATAAATTAATATGCCGAGAACGGTTGTAAGTGAAGTTAATCTGATCTGATATATGCCAATCGAGCCTGACGTACGGCGCACTATAGGAATTGTCTGATAGAAGAAGTGATCGATGACCGTCACCAATAAATTGTGCGTTATTCCCGGCGGAAATACGTAATGCCTTCATTGGTGAATAGACAAAATAACCTGTCGCGAAAGCAAAGTCAAAACCATCGTCTTTAAATGGTTTGGTTCTTCCAGATCCTGGTACTACTGCATTCTGAACATTATAGGTGGTGTCCGAAGTCGGATAGTGCTCACCAATTGACATGTAATAATTAGTCTCATAAGGACTGAAGCGCGCTTGGTTTTCATAAAATGAAGTAGAAAAGGAAAAGTTCTTGAACAGGTCACCTTCAACGAATACGCCACGGGTATTATATAGTAGGTTTCTTGCAGTAGTATCACCGAAATCTTTTCCAATCGAAACATTTGCTGCAGGACTTATGGTAATAAAGGCGTCTTTACCATTGATCTCGAAGATATGTTTTTGATATAATATGTGGGTGAATGTGTAGTAGCGTGGCGTAGAATCTATGATGGCTGGAATTAAATTGTACTTAGATTCATTTGCAGGGTAGAATGATCCTTCATTATAGATGCGCTCTAGTTTGTTCGATAATAGTTGGTCTTTGTAAAATGAGCCAATAGGTAACCAATTCTGTTGTGCCATCGACAAATTACAGAGTAGTACTAACGTTGATATGAGACTAAGATGGCGAACCATTAACCTACAACGTTTGTTTTGGCAATAAAGTGAGGATTGAACAAGCTTTCTTTATTGTAGGTCAGCGCTTCGTTTGTGTTTATATCAATTACCGAACCACCCACAGCTTCAAGAATTGCTTGTCCTGCGGCAATATCCCATTCCATTGTCGGTGCGAATCGAGGATACACATCTGCTTGGCCAAGGGCAAGGTCAAAGAACTTCAGTGCGCTTCCTTTTCTGATGTAAGCGCATCTTCCATGTGGTATATGAGCGGAAATTTGGTCTACGTGTTTATCAACGGTATAGCTTCTAGAGCAAATGATATTTAACGGGTCGTTGGCTTTTTCTAGTGGTTTTAGTTCTAGCCAATCACGCTTATTCTGGACACTTTCAAAGGGTAATATAAAGGCTCCGAATTCGGTTCCGCCGATCAGTATTTTTTCATTTAGCGGATCCGCGATGATACCAAATACAGCTCTACCGTTCACAATATGTGCTATACATACGCCAAACTCACCGTTCTTCATCAGGAACATACGCGTCCCGTCAAGTGGATCAACGCACCAATTCTGAGTCCATTTAGATCGAACCTCATAGCTGTCTTTCTCGAGTTCTTCTCCTAGAATAGGAATGCCTGTTTTTTCGAGAATTCTAGAAATTACAGCCGATGCTGCCAGGTCTGCCTTCGTAACTGGTGAGCCGTCACCTTTTATTGTTGGTGTGACGTCTTCAGTGTATACCTGTGCGATTACCTTGGATGCTTCGATTGAAGCTTCAATAGCGCGGTAGTAAATATCGGGAAGTGCGAGATTGTTCATTTGACCAAAGGTACAAAATGCTTGGGACAAAAAAAGAGCACCTTCGTTGTTACGAGATGCTCTTCAATATTTTTGTGATCAACTAGTTAGTGACGTACAATAACCTTACGATTGATTGTTTTGACACCTTTTGCTTCTACTCGGATGAAATAAATTCCATTTCTGAATTCAGCAATGTCGATTGTTTTGCTTGAGTTAAAGAATGTTTCTTTTAAAACAACGTTTCCAAGAACATCAATCATTTCGAGAGTTGCTCCATCTATTCCACTTGCTTTCACAGTTACATATGAATTTGCAGGGTTAGGAGAAACAGACACTATAAGTGCAGGGGTCTCTTCTATTGAAACTGTTTTACACACGCTTATATCCAATGAGTCCAATGCTATCTCACCATTCATTACAATGTAACGATAAACAACGCATCCAAAATCTGGACTTAGAGGATTAATGTGAACAGCAATTTCACCACCTTCGCCATCACCGATGGTTACATCATTAGCGTCTGGAGTTGTCCATGGATTATCAGCAAAGAATGGGTAACAAACTCCGCCAAACGGATCTGTCTCGTGCCCCCAACATACGTAATCAGTCCAGCTCGCTTGTGCGTTAATACGTTCTCGCTTGATGCTAAGATCCATAGATGCACCTGACTGGTTCGTTACATGAACATCCACGACTACTTCTGCACCGGCCGTAGTATAATCAATTTGCGTTCCTGAAATATCACCCGATGCACCAACTGCAATCGAAACTTGTCCAAATGACAAAGCCGATATTCCAGTAATTGCAAGGATAGAAAGTAGTGTTGTTTTCATATAATTATTGTTTCGTCTAACAAATATAGGTTTTTCACCTTAATGAATCAATGTTTATCAACTATCGCACCAAATGCTAGAAACCAAAGAGTTTAACCGTGTAAATTGCAGTAAACCAATGGTTAAGCGAGATTAATGGGTCGTTTAATCCTTTTAGGAGAACAAGTCTTGAACGATTAACCACGGGCTTTTAACGATTGTTATGATGAAATCATTGATTCAGGAGGAGTCTAATTATGATCGATTAGCACTTTTTCACGATAGATTTCGCCATTAGAGGTTCTAAGTAGTATAAAGTAGACGCCTCCTTTTAAAGTACTCACGTCGATCGTATTTAATTCGGCATGAAAGGGTTTAGAAATTACAACTCTACCGAACATGTCGCGCAGTTCAAATGAAACGTTTGATTTCAATGCATTCTCGAAATTAACGGTTATTGATGAATTTGCTGGATTCGGGAAAACGCTCAAATTGGAATCATCGATCAAATATTCGAGGTCTGCAGTTTTACAAATACCTATGTCAATAGAATCAAGAACCGTGGCTCCCTGTCTAACGATGTACCTGTAGATTCCGCAACCATAATCTGGATCGAGCGGTTTGATATAAATTTCTAGATCCGCTTTGTCGGATTGTTGCAGTCGGACAGTATCAGAAACTGGCGATGACCAAGGGTTGGCTACTTCAAAAGAATAGCAGGCACCGAAAGGATCTCCAACCACACCCCAACAAAAGTGATCTTCCCAACTGGGAAATGAGACAATTCTATCGCGCGTTATTTGCAAGTCCATGGAATCTGGAGTAAGATTGGTGACCCTTGCAGTAAGGTGAACTTCTGCGCTACTCGCGGTAATATCATATTGCGTTCCTGAGATATCTCCAGAGCCCCCGATACTGATGGACACAACTTGTGCAGAAGAGCTTAGCGATAATGTAACTCCGGCTAGGAATGAGATGATTTTTCTTTTCATAATTAAGTGATTTTGTCTCCCAAAGATAAGGGATGCAACTGCGTAATTTACATTCCCCCGATGAGGTGAGAGATTAATAGGAATAAAAGAATTATTACCGCTTGGACGCTAAAAACAAAAGAAATATTAAAAAGAAACGGCTTTGGGAAATCAACAATATTTAGAATCAATGGGTAGCGTTCCCTCTCGTTGATTAGTGTTTAAACCACTTGAAACCCAACAATAACAGGCAATTACGTGAAATAATTGAAAATTAAGTAAAATGCGAAGCCTCAAATAATCTGAAAACCAAAGATATTACTACCTTAATCTCCCCATTTCATTGAGATTTTTAATGTGTTATTACCAGCAGGAATCCAAGAGTAGAAACGATGTTTCGATCTCTCATACGCGAAATAAGCAGTACATTTGAATTCGGCAGGGTTTTTGAATACTGGATGTCGAATTATACAGAAAACAGAATTATGAAAAAGATTGCATTAGTAGTATTAAGTCTTTCAATTACACTTGGATCATTTGCTCAAGATCATAGCCCAGCCGATGATGGCGGGAAAATGAAAAAGGTAGCAAGCGTGCTGTTGGAAAACATGGATGGCGACGAAATGAATACAGCGGAGCTAGAGTTTGATGGTCCAGTAATTATTAGTTTTTGGGCGACATGGTGCTCACCTTGCAAACGAGAATTAAATACAATTCATGATGTATACATTGATTGGCAAGATGAAACAGGAGTAAACTTAGTGGCGGTCTCTATTGATGATACAAAAACAATGAATTCTGTTCCTATGTATGTGAACGGGAAAAGTTGGGAATACTTAGTATTGATGGATCCAAATGGAGATTTTAAAAGAGCCATGGGAGTAAATAATGTGCCGCACACATTTTTACTGGATACTGAAGGAAACATCGTTTACTCACACAACAACTATGCACCGGGAGATGAATTGATTCTACGCGCAGAGTTGAAGAAATTGACGGGAAAATAATACGCTACGATAGGTAGTAATCTTAGACTGTAATACATGAAGAAAATCACCCTCTGCTTAGCTGCAGCGGCAATATCCCTGGCAGGATATAGTCAGAACGATGGAGGATCGTTCACCGGAAATATCGAAAGCACATTTCAGTACCTCAACGAGGATACTTTAATTGACGCGTTACAGCCAGATTCAAAAGGCCTCATGAACACGTACATGAATGTGTTCTATACCAATGGCAGGTTTAAAGGTGGTATGCGATTCGAATCGTATTTGCCGCGAATTCAAGGATATCCAAATCGTTTTGACGGAACAGGACTTGGCATGCGCTACATTGGGTATACGGATGATTTTTTCGATGTTACCCTAGGTTCTTTCTACGAACAATTTGGTTCTGGGATGATCTTTCGTGCCTATGAGGATAGAGGACTTGGATACGATAACCTAATGGATGGTGCTCGTGTAATCATACGGCCAGCGAATGGTGTTACACTTAAAGGGGTTTACGGCAAGCAACGTCTTTCTTTTCAAGAAGGAAAGATTGTCCACTCTGATGGTATTGTAAGGGGAATGGATGGCGATGTCAATTTGAATGCTGCCTTCAAAGCATTAGCGAGAAAGAAATTAAAAGTTTCACTAGGAGCTTCCTTTATGAGCAAATTCCAAGAGGATGACAGGGACGATATAATACTACCAGAAAACGTTGGATCGTATGGTGGACGCTTGCGTCTTAAGTACAAGAAATTTTCGTTAGATGGTGAGTATATCATTAAAGAACAAGATCCTTCAGTTGACAACAATTACAATTACAATTATGGTCATGCGGCGCTAGTTAATTTTGGTTTTTCCCAGAAAGGACTCGGAATTGCGCTATCGGCTAAATCTGTTGACAACATGAGTTACCGTTCTGATCGAACGAAAGATTTACAAGATGTCTTTATCAATTATTTGCCAGCAATGAACAAGACGCATACCTACAACTTGGTGTCATCGCTTTATCCGTATGCGACGCAACCAGTAGGTGAGATAGCGTATCAAGCAGAGGTATTGTACACGATCAAAAGAGGATCGAAACTTGGCGGTAAATACGGCACTTCAATCAATGCAAACTTCTCAACAGCATATCTTCCAACTAGAAATACTGATGGCATCGACCCAACGGATTCAACGGGAGTTGCGTATGTAAGTAAACCCTTTGGAATGAGCGACAGCTTATTGTGGAGAGATATAAACGTGAATATTTACCACAAGTTTAGTAAAACGTTCAACCTTAGATTGAGCTATTTCAACCTTTCGTTGAACAACGATGTTGCTAAGGTTACTGGTGATGCACACGGATTGATTCAATCCCATATTGGCGTTATCGAAGCGGGGTATAAAATAAATAAGAAGCATTCCATTCGTGCTGAATTGCAAGGGTTGTTTATTGCAGATGATGAAAATGGAGATGTTAATGACAAGGGAAATTGGGCCACAGTGTTAATCGAATACAATGTCTCACCACATTGGTTTTTTAGCATCTTGGATCAGTTCAATTATGGAAACCCGAAAGACGAACTTAAACTACATTACATGTATGGATCGTTTGGATATATTAAAGAATCGACGAGAATTACCGTTGGATATGGCCGCCAACGCGCTGGACTATTTTGTGTGGGAGGTGTATGCCGATTTGTACCAGCGTCAAATGGTTTGACACTATCGTTTACGCAAAGCTTTTAAAAAACACGAATTATGAAAAGAGGACTTATTATAGCTGCAGTTGCGATCCTAGGATTGGCCTCATGCGATAAAGTTGAGAATATATATCCAGAAGGATTTAGTTCTGGCGAGTTGGATTGGTCATTGTATCCAGATGGAGATAGTACACATTATGTTGATGTAGCGAATGCATGGCCAACTTTTGTAGCGAATACCAATACGGACCGAAATGTGCTAATTGAGGATTTTACGGGACATAAATGTACATTCTGTCCTGCCGCTGCAGATTTAGCAGCTGTTTTGGCGGATGCTAACCCTGGAAGAGTTTACGTTGCTGGCATGCATATCGGACCTGGGGGCAACGGAGATCTGCAAGTAGCATTTCCTGGAACATACTACGATCATGATTTCACTACTCCTGAAGGGGCGTTAATTGGCTTGTACTTTGGAAACGACTGGGCAGGGTCGCCATTTGCGGGGAACCCATACGGGGCGATTTCTAGAATGGATCATGGTAACGGGTCTCCCGTAACGACGCCAAGTAATTGGACAAACGCTGTAAATAGTGCTATCGCTGCAAATGACTTAAAAGTGAACATGCAAGCAGAGGCAAATTATTACGCTTCCACCCGTGGGGTTTTTCTTCATACCGAAATTGATATTGTGGACGCCGCACTGACAAATGAGCTGAGAACGGTTGTCTATATTATTGAAGACACCATTCAGAAGCCGCAGTTGTATCCAGCACCAATAAATGATTCGCTTGAATACGTGCATCATCATGTAATGCGTGGAACAATTGATGGAAGAGCATTTGGTAGAGAGTTAACTTCAGATGATCTCGATCCAATAAGTGGGAACTACTATTTTAATTATACCTATGCGTTGCCTGCTCAGTATTCTGCAGATAACATGCACTTAATGATTTATGTGCGCGATGCGGTCACCGAAGAGGTGTACCAAGTAATACAAGTAGGCTTGGATTAACAGGAGAAGAAAATATGGGAAGCCTTGACGAATTCGTCAGGGCTTTTTTATTGGATGTTTTTCGCGACGGAGTACGATTAATCCATTCCGGTAGTCAGATTCTAATTCATAAGAATGCGTTGGATCCCGATAATAGGTAACGCCTCTAGAACTGGGAGTATAACTGACAATCTTATAAGGAACACTATTGCTGTAGTTGCTTTCTATTCGTGTAGTATCTCCTTTGATGGAGAAGGTGACGCTAGAACCGACTAAACAATTGTCTTTGAACTGATGGGAGGAATAGAGCGTAGGACGTTTACCGCTCGTATAGATGCGTACTTGTCCGTTCAGCTTGTGATCAGTGATCGTGTAGGAGATCGCGGCATTTTCATCATGGATGAGTGCATGTTCTCCATCTGGCAAGGCACTGACTAAGTAGCCTACAGAATCAAAATCTGAACGATGATGAAATCCCGGGGTATCAAGCAATCCTTTGCACTTTTCTTCTGCGTCTAGAGCCTCACCATTCTTCCAGGCAGTTGAAAGCACTATGCGCTGATTGGTATCGAACATGTGCCATACCCCATCTTTTTTACCATTCACATAATTCCCGGTTTCAGACTTTCCAAAAAGTGACTTCCCTTCACGATGATAAAAGTCCTTTAGCTTCTTATATCGCCTTGGAACCCCTTGCTGATAGCCTCGTTGACGGAGATGAATCCAGTAGTTTTTCGGATGATAAACAGCATAAGTACCGTGCCGTTGACCATTCTTATAGTTGATTACAGATAGCGGATGCCCCGTCGTTCTCTTATGAATGTAGAAACACTCTATCGATTTCCAATTGATAGAGTCATGTCTGAATGTCCCAGGCTCAAAAGCGTAAAATGTTGTATCACAGGTACAATCAAGACTATCTGATTGCGCTGATGCATTGAACGAATAAAGAAGGGCAATAACAATTGAAACAAACGAAACTTTCATGTTGCTAAATTAATCATGTTTATCAATCAATTGAATTATGAGTGTTTAACACTCGTCGCTAATTCTGTGTTTAATCATTGGATTCAGGCGGTTTTCGATTTTTTAACAATTCAACGCATACGATCATTGGAATATTATCGTTATATTCAAGTACTCAAATACCACATTAATATGCTAGAACTTACAAAGAAAATCCTGCGCGGTGTGAGTTTCGACGCTCAACTTTTCCAGAAGGAGTTGAACAAAGCGCGAAAGTGGATTACGGACGCAGAAGAGATTAAACGATTTCAAGAGTGGTGTATCACAGAGTTTGGGTCATTGTACCCCGTGATAATTAATAAAGCATTCGCTCATCCAACAACAATCTAAATTTTAGGGCTCTTCGGAGCCCTTTTTTTTATCTATAGTCATCAACGACGGGATGGCTACACAATAATATTACGAGAAATTCTCAATAGTTAATGATTATTCGGCAACAAGGGAATAGCGTGTTTATCGTTTCAACACCGAAGATTTCTTCCAGCAAGGAAAGGATTATTCAAATTCAATTAACACACTTCCCTTTTCTACGATATCATCTGTTGCGACATGAATTGCTTTTACGATACCAACTCCTTCTGCCTTAAGTACGTTTTCCATTTTCATGGCTTCAAGAGAGAGAATTTCATCACCAACATTAAGTGCTTGACCCACTTTAGTAGCAATGGTGACAATTCGCCCGGGCATTGGAGCAATCAATTCTTTCAGATGTTGAATTTTAGGCTTATCCAT
>JBLHPQ010000115.1:0-9369 GCA_047624355.1 Flavobacteriaceae bacterium
TCAAATTGTTTTTCAAAAAGGTGTACTTGTGTCCTTTCAGTTCAAGGCTGGAGCGCCTTTGATCCCTTCGTACCTGATCCATAGCTTTGTTAACTTCTTTGACAACGTGGAACCTATCAAAGGTTATAGCCGCATCGGTGAGGTCTTTTTGGCAACCAGAAATAAATGCTGGAGACATGTCTATGCAAACGTTCTTTATCTCAGAGATTTCTAATTGCCTTGAATGTAGATAATCAACTGTCTTTTCAATCGTTTCTGCCCCTTTACCTTCTGTTCCAAAAAGCACTCGACGTTCGTCCACATCCACAGCAAGCGTAACGTATTTATGCCCTCGTTTACTAGAGGTTTCGTCAAAACCCAAGCAAGTTAAATCGTTAATTTCATCCTTGGAGTGCATCTTCGAAATCCAAAAATGAAAGATATTCCATATTCGTTGAGGATACACTTTCACTAATTTAGCAGCCTTAGAAACAGGCATTTCACTCTCGATCAACAACATCGAAAAAGCTTCAAAAAGCAACGTAAATCCACTGCCTGATCTAGCCCAAGGAACTTGCTGCACGTGAACTTTTCCCGATTCATCCTTTACTCGTGGTACGCGAGCATGGATATAACACTTATGCTCGAAAAAATTAAGGTGCTGCCATTTACGCGCTACTGTATCATAAGCAGTGCTTTCAGAGCTATCCCTGCTGCTTGAACTTATCACCCTTTTCAAAATCTATGTGAATGTGAAGTTCGCGTGCTTCTCCTGATTGTTCAAAGGAGATGTTTTTAACATACCAAGGACTTGATAAACCAAGTGCCATTTCAACAATCAATGAGCTATTTTCCATAAAGCAAAGATTAGAATTTTATCTTTACCCACTATAATTGATATAGAACCGATTATATATACCATGAGCGTCAAAGAATTAATTAAGAAATTACTCCCCATCAGTATTACTGTATTTGTTTCTGGTGCACTATTGGGGCCACTACTCACTTCATTAATTAGTTTAACTAATGAATCGTGGCAGTTTTGGTTAGGCTTTAGAATAATCTGGGTTGTTGGAGGAGGTATCTGGTTTGGCTTAAGTATTGGAATTACAGCAAATTACAAACCGATCTTATTAATGGTACTTGGTGCCGTATTCGGTGGAATGTTATCATATAATCCGCTGTCAGATATAATTTCCGGCCCTATTCATGGGGAATACATTTCAGCATCTACAGAGACAAGAGGATTCAGGCGCAATCAAATATCAGGAACTTTAACCTTCATCGATGCTAATAATCAAGAAAGAAATATTGAACCTGGCGGGCTTCACGCAAACAACATGGAGAATATGCTCGAAGGCTGTTCCTACGGAGAAGTTGTTGTACTAATCCATATGGATATTCTGCTATCCCTGGAGTGCAGGTCGGATTGAATGAAGTCCTCTAATCTTTCATAGACTTCATCATAAAAGCTCTGCAGATTGATACAATTGCAGTTCAGCAGACATACTCCTGATCAAATAACAATTAAGCATTACCACTTTTGTGCGGGAAACTTTACCGTAAATTCAATTATACTCTTAGTTAGAACGCTACTTTCTTAGGGCCTCGAATTATATCGAAAATTGATCAAACTAACTTATCACTTTACGAAATGAAATTCTCCAAGGCACTCTTTTTTCTTCCTGCCCTGATTCTTACTAATTGCTTATTTTCTTAGGCTTGGGATGATACCAAATCAAATTCTATCTTTAGGTGGTTCGATCTGAATGATTTGGAAGAAGAATCAATTCAAATGAGACATCGATCTCAACATCGGAATAATGATTCAAAAATAAAAAAGCCTCGCTTCAATTAAGAAACGAGGCTTCAGTATTTTATCGGCTTTTTATTTGCCTTTCAGTGCCTCTGCACCTCCAACGATTTCAAGAATCTCATTGGTAATGGCTGCCTGACGTGCTTTATTGTAAGCAAGTGTTAATGTACGTTTCAAATCACCAGCGTTATCAGTCGCTTTGTGCATTGCTGTCATTCGCGCTCCGTGCTCAGAAGCACTAGAGTCCAAAAGTGACTTGAATAGCTGTGTTTTAAGTGACTTTGGAATTAATTCTTCAACTATTTCCGATTTTGACGGCTCGAAGATGTAATCTCCTGCTGCAGCATCTCCTTCTTGGACTGCAACTTCAATAGGTAAGAATTGCTCATCCATTACCTCCTGAACTGCGGCGTTCTTGAACTTATTGTAAACAACAACAACCTTATCAACCTTTCCTACAGCGAACTCAGCCATCAAGAAATTTGCTAATTCCGTTGCTCGTTCAAACGTAAGATCATTGAACATGTCGGGTGCTTCACCAATACCTTCTGGTCGGTAATTTAGTTCACTTCGTCTAAATGCGTCGTTTACCTTCTTCCCAACCGAAAGAATTTTCACGTTCTTACCAGCATAATCTTCAGCAATTAGCACGTTTACTTTCTTGACGATGTTGTTGTTAAACCCACCGCATAAACCTCTATTCGAAGATATAGCAACAATCATGACATTCTCTACATCGCGTAGATGAGAAAATGCATTTTCCGAAAGATCGAGTGTCGCACTAAGATTACCCAAGATTTCCTGGAGTTTTTCTGAGTACGGACGCATTTGCGTAATTGCATCTTGCGCACGTTTCAGCTTTGCCGCAGAAACCATTTTCATCGCCGATGTAATTTGCATCGTAGATGAAATCGAGGTAATTCTATTTTTTATCTCTTTAAGGTTTGCCATCTCGTAATTAATTATGAATTAGGAATCTTTGAATTAAGAATTTCGCTGTGACGATTTAATAATTGAGACTAAAAGCTTTATTAGCTGTTCGTTCTCATCTACCAATTTCTCATCTACTCTTTCAATCTTCTTATCAACTATTCGTAACCAATATTTAGTTTCATCAGCTTCCTTCAGAGAAATTTTAAGTTTATGAATAAAATCTCTCTTGCTCTCCGCTCTTTGTGCTTCAACTTATCTTGATGCTCTCGCATCGGCTTCCGCAAACTCTACAATTTCGAGAGCGAATTCGAATGATTTATCTAATAAAACATTCTCACCTCCCATAATTGCTAATTCTGCATTCTTAATTCCTCAATTCAACATTGGAGGTTAGTATTTTCCTCCGATTTCTTTTGCAACTTTAGCCAACACATCTGTCAATTCATCTGAATATTTTCCAGCTTTCAATTGATCTAATACATCTCTATGCTTAGCGTCTAAGAAATCAAGGTATTCGTTTTCGAACTCCTTAACTCTATTGATTGGAACATTTTGAATCAATCCTTTTGTCCCTACGTAGATAATCGCAATTTGCTTTTCTACCGGGTATGGATCTCCTTCTTTTTGCTTCAAAATCTCAACGTTTCTAGCTCCTTTATCAAGAACAGACTTTGTTGCTGCATCTAAATCAGAACCGAACTTAGCGAATGCTTCTAGCTCACGGTACTGTGCTTGATCCAACTTCAAGGTTCCTGCAACCTTCTTCATTGATTTAATCTGAGCAGATCCACCAACACGTGATACAGAGATACCAACGTTAATCGCTGGACGAATACCTGCGTTAAACAAGTCACCTTCCAAGAAGATCTGACCGTCAGTAATTGAAATTACGTTTGTTGGAATGTACGCCGAAACGTCACCCGCTTGAGTTTCAATAATTGGCAATGCTGTTAATGATCCACCCCCTTTGACTTTTCCTTTCAAAGAATCTGGAAGGTCATTCATTTGGGAAGCGATCGTATCATCATTAATGATTTTTGCAGCACGCTCAAGTAACCTCGAGTGAAGGTAAAACACATCACCTGGGTATGCTTCACGGCCCGGAGGACGACGAAGAAGAAGTGAAACTTCACGGTAGGCAACAGCTTGTTTTGACAAATCATCAAAAACGATAAGTGCTGGTCTACCAGTATCTCTGAAATACTCACCTACAGCAGCTCCCGTCATCGGAGAGTAAAACTGCATTGGTGCTGGATCAGATGCATTTGATGCAACGACAACTGTATAAGCCATCGCTCCTGCGTTTTCCAATTTCTGAACGATCCCTGCAACTGTCGAACCTTTTTGTCCAATAGCAACATAGATACAGAATACAGGTTCACCTGCATCGTAAAATTCTTTTTGGTTGATGATCGTATCGATACAAACCGTAGTCTTACCTGTTTGACGATCGCCAATAACCAACTCACGCTGACCACGCCCAACTGGAATCATCGCATCTACCGATTTAATTCCTGTTTGCAACGGCTCACTTACCGGCTGACGGTAAATAACTCCTGGTGCTTTACGCTCAATTGGCATTTCGAATAGTTCCCCTTCGATTGGTCCTTTACCATCAATTGGGTTACCCAAAGTATCAATAACACGTCCAACTAATCCCTCACCAACCTGAACAGAAGCAATTCTTCCGAGACGTTTTACCGTATCTCCTTCTTTTACTTTATCAGATCGACCTAGAAGTACAGCTCCTACGTTATCTTCCTCGAGGTTTAATGCAATTCCTTGCAATCCACCATCGAACTCAATTAATTCACCGTATTGAACTCCTTGCAATCCGTAAATACGACAAATACCATCTCCAATTTGAAGTACGGTACCGATCTCTTGCAATTCAGCTTCCGAACGGAATCCTGAAAGTTGTTCTCTTAGTATTGCAGAAACTTCTGCTGGTTTTACATCTGCCATCTTGTGTAGTTTTTATCTTAGCTCACTTCAACTAGTTCGGTGCGCACTCAAAATCTATCGTGTTAAACGTTGTTTTAAATTATTCAATTGACTCGAAACAGAAGCATCCACTCGCGTGTCTCCCATTTGAACCATAAAACCACCAATAAGTGATTCATCTATTTTTTCTTCAACTTCCAATTGTCCATCTACGCTTGCCTGAACCTTATCGATAATACCTGCTCTCGTAGCAGCATCAAGTTTAGTCGCAGAATAAAGTGTAATTGGAATAATACCGCGAAGTTCTTTTACTTGTCCTTCAAATGCCTCTGCAATTTGCGGAAGTAAATCCTCTCGACCATTCTTAGTGATCAACTCAAGAAACGACATGCTCACTTTCTCGAATTGTTCGAATGCTTGATTGAATATTGCAATTTTCTTATCCGCTTTAACGAGCGGACTTGCTAAGAGCATTGCGAAATCACGTGATTCTTTACATGTTGCAGAGAGCACATTCATGTCCCCTTCAACAGAATCAAGATTCTTTTGCTCTATGGCCAAATCCAGAAATGCTCTGGCGTATCGTGATGCTACTTTAGAATTCTTCATTGCTGAATTAATTCATGTTAATATCTTCAACAAGCTTATTAGCTAGTGTCGTTTGTTTCTCTTGAGAAGCGAGCTCTCCACGAAGTACTTTCTCAGCAATTTCGATTGAGATTGAAGCAACTTGATTTTTCAACTCAGCGATTGCTGCAACTTTCTCAGCATTGAATGCATCACGTGCTAGGGTCTGAACTTTCTCAGCCTCGATACGTGATGTTGCCTTCGCAGTTTCAACCATCTTGCTTGCAGTTTCCTTAGCGTCTTTGATCATTGCGTCACGCTCAACACGCGCTTCTTTCAACAAGTTCTCGTTGCTAGCTTGCAATGTTGCCATCTCTGCTTTTGTTTTCTCAGCAAGATCAAGCGATTCTTGAATCGTCATCTCACGCTCATTAACAGCCTTCAATATTGGTTTCCAAGCAAATTTACCTAAGATAAACAGTAGAATAAGGAAGACCATTCCTCCCCAAAATAACTGTCCGACTGCCGGTGTGATAATTTCCATTTCTAAACTTTTTTATTACTCATGTTTAACAAAATAACTGGCGATAGGCAATCCCTATCGCCAATCAAATTTTCTAACCTTGCAACATTGCTACAACGATTCCGAAAAGGGCAGCACCCTCAACTAACGCCGCTGCAATAAGCATTACGGTTTGAATTTTACCAGCAAGTTCTGGCTGTCTCGCCATTGCTTCCAAAGCAGAACCTCCAATACGACCAATACCGATACCGGCACCAATTGCTGCAAGACCTGCTCCTATAGCTGCTATTCCTTGTACATCTCCCATGATATATGTAAATTAAAAAATTACTAATTAATGATGTGCCGATTCAACCGCCGAACCTATAAACAACGCTGAAAGCATTGTAAATATGTACGCCTGAAGGAATGCCACTAAGATCTCTAACGCAGAGATGAATAATGTCATCGGCACAGATAGTCCAGCCCATGCTGCACTTTGGTTAACAAAAATAATTGAGATCAATGACACTACGATAATGTGTCCTGCAGTAATGTTTGCGAACAATCGAATCATCAATGAAGCTGGCTTAATAAAAATACCAGCAATCTCAATTGGTATTAAAATCGGGTAAAGTGCAATCGGCACTCCTGGAGGCGTAAAAATGTGCTTCCAATAAGTCTTTCTAGTATTCGCCATTTGAATTACAAATGTGAACGTTGCTAATAATAATGTGATTGAGATACTTCCTGTCATGTTCGGGTTAGACAAGAAAGGTATTAGTCCAAGCAAGTTACCAAACAGGATAAAGAAGAATACTGTTAATAGGTACGGAAGGAATCTTTTGTACTTATCCCCTTCGATATTGTCTTTCGCCAAGTCAGAGATGAATAAGATTACAGGTTCAGTCCAACCAGCAACGCCTCTTGGAGCCTGTTGTTTCTTTTTCTTGTAAAATTTCGCACTCTTAATAAACACGAACAACATAAGGAACATCACCATGAACATTGTAACAACATTCTTTGTAAGGGAGAAATCCATCACTACCAACGAAGCATTTTCAGCGTGGTGTTCTTCGTTCAACTCAAGATGCGCAGCGCCTTCTTCCAGTTGGTAAATTTTTTCATGAAGTTTAACAAACTTCATTCCTTTCTTCTCTACGATTGTTTTACCCTCATCATCATGGTGAAAAGCAGAGGACATAAATGTCACTAAGCCGTTATCTGTCCATAAGATAATTGGTAATGGCACAACGATGCTGTTGGTGAGGTGAAACTCATGCGCATCTAAGGCATGGTGCAGTGCATATTCTGAAGCGTTGAACTCTTTTTCAGTATCCTCAGTACTATGATCATTGGCAATAGCCCCAAAGGAACTGCCAAGAATAATTAGAAAAAGTAACCCTCTAATAATGGTATGATTCAAACCCTTCATTTCGAATTCTAGCTTTTAAATTTCGGTGCAAAGATATAGCTTTTTCTAGAATACGAAAGAAAATTGCGATGGATGTGACCTAAATCATGAAGATTTTAGATTAAACGTCAAATATATCGCTTCAATCGAGGTTTCCTACGGATTGAAATGAGCTTTAAGTTGATCTATTTAATCTTCTTTTCTTGAATTTCCGGTAAATTGACAAGCTTGATCAGAACATACGTCTCCGTAAACAATAATGGAAAGAATACGAGGAAAAACTGATAGACCATCGGACGGGTAGATTCATCTTTGAAAAACAACCATGGTGAGAGGAAGAGCATAATTAAAATCATCTTCACACTCATATAGATAAAGAAGCCTTTACCAACCGCGACAGGGCTGTTCTTACTCTTTTTCACGATGATAAATAGCGCACCTAATGTCATGGGCACCATGAACACATAAATTAACCAAAATTGACTTTCTCCATAAATTGCAGGAAGTTTATAGGTAATTAATGCTAAATGAACACCAAATAGAGCGACCGAAACTGCAATAATCGGCAATGCCGTTTTTAGATAAAGTGATTTGATCATTTTGATAAATTACTGGCCTCTTTAATAACAAAGTAGAGGCTCATTCCGATGCCTAGAAGTGAGAAAATGATCGTGAAAATCGGTTTTTGATTTTGCATTTTTGCATCCAGAGCGCTTCCTCCCCAAGCACCTCCACCAATTAAGACTATCATTTGGATACTCAATGCAGAAAACTTCATGAACTTATTTCCATTCTTGTCTTCCTTCTCCATCAAGCCAGTATTAAATTGTCAGCAAACAGTGTTACTTAATAAATTACGTTCTCATCTTGTGTTTTTTTTTCATCGGCAGGTTTTGAAGAAGAGAAATTATTCATCTTACATTCTCCAGAGAATTGAGCACCTTCCTCTATCTGAATTTTTGCAGTTGAGATTTCACCTGTTACATTAGCGTTCGAGCGCAATGTTAAAAGCGCCTCCACCTTAAGTGTTCCTTCAATTCGACCTTCAACATCCGCATCACAGCAAATTAGATTGCCTTTAATCACACCAGACTGTCCAATGACTACTTTTGATGATGATGTGACATTTCCTTGTATCTCGCCCTCTATACGAACATTTGATCCTGCGATGAAATCCCCTACAATCTTAGACCCCTCTACAATTACATTCAACCTATCCGGTCCATCTGTTGCCATACCCACTTTCTTTTTCATATCTAGTAATATTCGTCATAAAAACTCTGGTAATCCTTCAATTCATTTTTCTGGAAAAGAATCTTAAGATTATCATTGGTAATCATCATTATCGGAGCGTTTTGGAGGTCCAATAAATACTTTCGTGTATTTTTATATGCTACAATATACTGAAAAGCCGCGGCTTCATCATCAAATTCCTTCACCAATATTATTGATCCCTCTTGAAACACTTTCGAATCAACCTTTAGGCGGTCACGGCTAAAATAATCTCTATGGAAGTCTGTAATTCTCGCTTTTGCACCTGATGAACTCGTTTTGTTATCAGGGAATATGATCACGATAAGTTTCTGACGATCATCATAAGTATAGGGAGATTTACTGGTGAAATCAACTTCAATGTTTGCAGAAAAACCATTGTTGATGATGTCTAACATTTCCTGTGCTCTGACTGATTCTTCTGTTCCGCCGTATTCTGCTAAAACCATTTCAAGCACTGGAATAAGTGTATCCTTCTTTTCAACGCGTTGACCAAGGCACATCGCTTTAAGAAGCATGTATTTAGCTCGATAGACGTTGTCTTTCTCTTCTGCGATTACTTGATCTGCCTTCGCGATAACAGGCGAATACAACTTCTTATTGTACCGTTCTAATACTCTAACATACGCCTCTTCGGCAAGTGCATCCCGTTCTTTCTTCTTGATGAAATAATCTGGATCTCTTAGGAAGTTTGCGTAATCACTATTGGGATAGTTATTATAGATATACTCTCTGTGCACATTTGCTTTTACTGGATCCTTATCTTTGTAAAGCATGTACATTTCATATGCGGACAATAAGTTGTGGGGATCCTCCACCTTTCGGTTGATCACACTCATGAACTGAGTTTCAGCAAATACCGGTTCATTTAGTTGCGTACTATAAATATATCCAGCGTTGTAGTATGCCTCTAATAATCTCTTATTCGATGCTACCATTGCG
>JBLHPQ010000116.1:0-9156 GCA_047624355.1 Flavobacteriaceae bacterium
GATCTTAGAATTAAACAAAATACGTTCTTCGCAGTACTTGAGCGTTGTAAGGATTACAAAATTGAATACTTTGATGGAGAAGGAAATCCTCTAGGAACTGATCAATTCGTTACCAAATGTAATCCTGAAAATGAAGAAGTCAATAAAATCAAGTACCTAGGAAAATACCGCTTGATTGTAAATGTAGCAGATGCTGAATCATTAGTACCTTTGGATGAAGCCACTATTGAACTTATTGACCCTGAAACGAACACTGTTGTGGCTAGCTATACCACGGACAAAGCTGGAACAGCGAACTCTGATTACTTAGAGAATAAAGCGTTTGGATACAAATTTAAGCTCGACGTTCATATCTCACGTGAGAACTATCTAACTCAAACGTTTGTTATGGAAAGTGAACTAGGTAAGACTGGAACTTTAACGTTTGACTACTTGCTACACAAGCGGGAAGTGGGCACTGATATCGGGAAGGTATTCAATCTAAACCCAATCTACTTTGATTTTAGTAAATGGAACATTCGAGAAGATGCTGCTACCGAACTTGATAAAATCGTCTTGATTATGAATGAGAATCCTGAAATCAAAATTGAATTAGGTTCTCATACGGATTGTCGATCTTCAAGAGCATTCAACAAACGTCTTTCGACAAAACGTGCAAAATCATCTTCAGACTACATTCAAGAACGAATCACAAATCCTAGTCGTATCTACGGTAAAGGTTATGGTGAAGCACAATTGATAAACCAATGTGAATGTGAAGGAAATGATGTTGTTGATTGTACTGAAGAAGAGCATCAAGCAAACAGACGTACTGAGTTTACAGTAGTAAAATAGCAGGTTATCAACATTTTACACGTGAATAGCAGGTTCTAATAGAATCGATACCGCTTCTTTGACATTATATTTGGATGGATTGTACTTTATTCGTAACATTATATTGACATCCGCGTACGCTAAAACAATTGATTAGTCAATTAAAGATAAACAAACATCTATGAAGTCAATACTCACTGTAACTGCGTTAATCTTTCTGGCAATCTCAAAGAATGTTTCTGCTCAGTTAAGCGAGCCAGAAGTAAGAGAGCTAGTTGCAAATAGTTCAGAAAGCCAATTAATCATGCAGACGTCTAACCTGACTCAGGAGGGATATCTATATTATGCAGAAATCGCATGTGACAGACTGTTAGAGATTAATCCTGAAAGCTCTAATTACAATTACCGTAAAGGTTTCTTGATCTTGGATATTCGTAAAGACTATGTTGGCGCGATCCCTTACTTAGAAAAAGCAATCTTGGATATCGATAAGAACTACGACATGTACTCTCACAAAGAAACGAGTGCTGCTGTCGATGCAATTTATCACTTAGCTCAATGCTATCATTTGAACGAGGATATTGGCAAAGCTTTAGAGAATTATCAGCTTTTTATTGCATCATCGGATAAAAACTCAGAATTAATCCCTGTTGCCGAACTACGCATTCAGCAATGTCAAGAGGCCATCAAACAAATGAATAGTCCTGTAAATGTCTACTTGACCAATATGGGGGACAAAGTTAATACAGACATGCCAGAGTATAGCCCGGTAATCTCCTTAGATGGATCGGCTTTGTACTTTACATCACGTAGAGCCTGGGCAAATGATGAAACGGATGAATACCGAGATCCGCGAATCAATCAATTCCCTGAGGATGTTTATGTAAGTTATTTGGATTTCGATTCCACTTGGACAACTCCAGAGAGGTTAGATTTTTGTAAGCCACGTCAGAATGAAGCTACAATAGCCATATCTTCTGATGAACGAAAAATTTATCTGTATCAAGATTCCACTGGAAACGGTGATATCTACTTCACTGATTTCTATCACGCCAAATTCCGTGATATTGAGAAATTGGAGATGGACAACATCAATACTAAGTACTGGGAAACACATGCAATGATGTCTCATCGCAAAGATTTATTCTTCTTTGTATCAGATCGTCCAGGAGGACTTGGTGGTCGTGACATCTACATGGTTAGGCTCAAGGAGAATGGTAAATGGAGCGCTCCAATTAATCTTGGTCCAAACGTTAATGGTCCAAATGATGATGATGCTCCTTTCATTGCCGTTGACAATCGTACACTTTACTTTGCAACGAATGACTTTAGAAGTATTGGTGGATTCGATATAATGAGAACTGAATTACAAGATGATGGAACTTGGTCAAAAGCGGTTAACCTGGGATATCCGTTCAATTCAACAAACGATGACATTTTCTATACTACTACCCTAGATGGTCGTAAGGGATATATGACTTCTTTCCGTAAAGATGGTAAGGGCGAGAAAGATATTTATGAAATCCACAACGATTACTTAGGAATGAAAGACATTGCGGTGCTTAAAGGTCTTATCAAAACTGTTGATGACAAACCAATTCCAGAAGATTTCGCGATCAATGTCAAGTTAGTTTGTATCGATTGTGAGGAGGCTGGTATTGATAGATTTATCTTCCCTAGACTTCGTGATGGAGTGTTCATGACAGGGCTCGATCCATGTAGAACATACAAACTTCTCTACACGAACCTTTCGGATAATGAGACTTTGGGTGATGATACATTCACCACATTATGTGATACGAATTATCAAGAGATCTATAGAGAACTTCTATTAGATGTTGATACGCGTAAATTGATCTTCCCACCTGATACTGTAGTTGAATTGCCTCCGGTTGTCGTTGGGAATTACGATAATCTAGAATTCATGCACTACTTTGCATACAACAAGAACAAGTTGACAACGAAGAAAGGTGAGTTGAAAGATTTTGTGAAATCTGTTGCAGCGCAGTTGAAAGAAGGACGTGAGAAAATTACAATCAATGTTTATTCTTCTGCTTCATATGTTCCAACAAAAACATATGGAACAAATCAACGACTTTCTGAAATTCGTGCAGAGAATATGAAGTATGATATTATCTCCTACTTCGAGAAAGATCCAGCATACGCAGGAAAAGTAAACGTCGTGATTGTCACAAAATTAGTTCAAGGTCCAGAATACGATAAGGATGCTGTTAACAAGGAGAAATATTTCCCTTACCAGTATGTTGGCTTGAAAACGGAATAAAATTTTTGCGAAACATATATAAAAGAGTTCAGAATTTCTGGACTCTTTTTTTTGTGCTGTACTTTACGATGATTATATTTGATTTCAATCTAACGTAAATGAATATCAAGCTCAATACTCCCCTAGCCATCTTTGACATTGAGGCAACGGGTCTTAGCATTACCACTGACAGAATTGTAGAAATTGCAGTCATCAAGATTCACCCAGATGGTTCTGAAGAAAATTTCCTTAAGCGGGTCAATCCAGGAATTCATATTCCTGATGAAGTTGTCGCAATCCATGGCATTACTAACCAGGAGATAAAAGATGCTCCAAGTTTTAAAGCTATTGTTCCAGAACTCGAAGCTTTCCTCGGAGATGCAGACTTTGCTGGTTACAATTCAAATAAGTTCGACATTCCTATGCTCGCCGAAGAGTTGATTCGAGCAGAAAGCACGATTGATCTCTCAACACGCAAGCACATTGACGTTCAGAACATCTTTCACAAGATGGAGCAGCGTACACTGGTTGCAGCATACAAGTTTTACTGCAACAAAGACTTAACAGATGCTCATACGGCTCTTGCCGATGCCAAAGCAACCTGGGAAGTACTTGATGCACAGATTGGTAAATATGAAAACGTCCAAGCAGATGTAGATTTTCTATCTGATTTCTCTCGCTATGGCGATGTTTCACGCTTAGATTTTGCAGGTCGACTTGCTATTAACAAAGCTGGCGAGGCCATTTACAATTTTGGAAAACACCGGGGTAAAACGATAAAAGCTGTTGCAGATTCTGAACCAGGTTATTATGGCTGGATGATAGATGCAGATTTCCCCCTTTACACGAAAGAATGTTTGCGTAAGGAGATGAAGAAAATTAAAGCAGAGCGCGAAATAAAGAAAGTAGAATCTAAAAAACAAGAGGAAGAAAATTTCAAATCGAAATTGGATAACCTAAAAAATAAATTCGGTTAGAATGAAAATCATTTGTATAGGCCGAAATTATGCTGATCATGCGAAAGAAATGAACTCTCCCCTACCGAGTGTTCCAATGTTTTTCATGAAACCAGACACATCGTTACTGAGGCCTGGAATGCCCTTCTTCTACCCTTCCTTCTCGAAAGACGTTCACTATGAGTGCGAAGTCATAGTGAAGATTGATCGTGTTGGAAAGAACATCGCTGAAAAATTCGCGCATAAGTACTATTCTGAAATTGGTCTAGGTATCGATTTTACTGCGAGAGATTTGCAATCAGAATGCAAGAAGAAAGGTCATCCATGGGAAATTGCGAAGGCTTTTGAAGGGAGCGCTGGGATTTCAAAGGAATTCATCCATAAAAGTGAATTGGATCTGAGTAACCTAGGTTTTTCAATGAAGCAAAATGGCGTAATCGTTCAGCAAGGATCTAGTAGCGATATGATTTTCTCCATTGATGCGTTAATAGCCTATGTTTCTCAATTTATGACACTGAAAAAAGGAGATCTCATCTATACTGGAACTCCTGCTGGAGTTGGCCCAGTAAAAATTGATGATGTTCTAAGCGGATACATTGGAGCGCGTAAGATGTTCGAGATAAAAATCAAATAACTTTTACTGTACAAGCACAATTCTATGGATATTGGACAGATTCAAGGTTAGAATACATCTAAATGCCGAACAGTCTAATTCTTATTTTCCCGAACCTCTGAAAATAATCAGAACGGTATAAAGCATAATTTTAAAATCAAGTGACAAGGTTCGATTCTTTAGATAGAGAAGATCGAATTTCATTCTGTCAACCATCTGACTCACATTTTCAGCATAACCATATTTAACCTGTCCCCACGACGTTATGCCCGGACGAACCTTCGTCAATTGATGAAACTGCGGTTCGATTTTCGCTATTTGGTCAATATAGAATTGACGTTCTGGTCTAGGGCCAACAAGCGACATATCACCGAGAAGAACATTCAAGAACTGAGGAAACTCATCTAATCTGGATTTACGCATGAAGCGTCCAATCTTTGTGATTCTAGGATCATTAGACGAGGAAAGCTGCGGCCCACTCTTTTCCGCATGAATAAACATCGTCCTGAATTTTATGATCATAAAAGGAATCCCATTCTTTCCAATTCTCTCCTGAAAAAACAATATGGGTCCTGGAGAAGTTGATTTAACTAAAATTGCCAGCACAAAGAAAAGCGGTATCAGAAGAACCAATGACACAAGAGACGCTACCAAATCTATAACCCGCTTCGCAATTCTTTGCCAAATCGGCATTACCTCTGTGTTTACCTCAATCAGAAGCGCTCCAAAGATGTTATTCATCTTCACGGTACCCGATAAAATATCGTACATATCAGGGAGCATTTTAATTTTCACATTTCCACCTTCTAATTTGGAGATCACATCCTTTAATCTTTTGTGCTCAACACTTTCCAGTGCTATAATCACTTGCTCAATTTCGTTGTCCTTTAAGATTGCATCTACATCATCAATGTGTCCGAGGTAAGTCAATTTTTTCTCAAGGTAACGATCTACGCCATTCAGGTTGATAAATCCTACGAACTGCGATCCGATTCCCTTAGGCAGGCTTTCAATCTCATCGTAGATTTCAACTGCCTTCTCACTCCCACCAATAATCAGGGTTTTGAATCCAGCTTTTCGGCTGTGTATTCTCGATACGATGACACTTACGATAATCAATCTAGGGATAAACGTTAAGACAAAGTGAATTCCAAAGAGTAAGAATACTGCCGTGTAATACTGTCTATAGCCATTAATCTCATCATCAAGAAGGAATAGGAAGAAGAGAAATATTACCCCTATGACTGTACTAACAAATGTTAGATTGAATATTTTTATTCTGTGTAAGCGTCTTACATCATGATATGAGCCTTGGATTGCATATAACAGAATCCAAGCAATTGGAATAAATAAGATTCCGTAGTAGAAAGATTCATTCACTGAAAACTCTGACATTTCCAGGCGGACTTTACGAACATAGTAGAATGTCCCCCAAGCAGTTGCTGCTGAAATCAGATCAATAAGAACCAATAAGAGTGTCAGAAGACGTGAGTTCATCTAGAAATGGACTACTTTAATGTTATCAATATTGATTTGCCCACTCGTTTCTCCCGCATCCAAAAGGGCTCCAAACGAAATTTCGAAGTAATCCGCGTTAGGTGAAGCGGTAATAATCTCACGTAGTTCGATGTATATTTTCTTCCATTCAATGTCCGCTGCATCCTGAGCATTCATTTGAATATTAGGATTATCGACAGGCGCTGACGTACTACTAATCGCTAGTAATCCAGTAACCAAAGCATTTGTGCTGTAATAGTCAATCTCTAAGTAAACATCTTCCCCACGTGGTAAATTTAAACCAGTCGCAGATTGCGTATATCCAATCCAAGTTGAGTCTGTTGTACTTAAGGTAACACGTCCAATTTTACTGCCATTTGTAGCTTGCATTATCGTTGGGTCATTCACACCAAATAACGCAGTGGCAGAAGTCGGGTCATCTTGAATGGTATTCCCAGCATCTTCAAAATCTTCGATCCAAAATTTCATTGAAGCATAATACCTCGTGTCCGGATTTACCGTAGCCGTTTCATTTTCGACAAGTGTAACAGTGGTTTCATACGGTTCTAGAAATGGATAAATTTTCTTGGTCGCTGAGATTCCATTATCTAATACCGTTGGAAATATTTTAACGTCGAAGGTTCCTGACTTTAAGATTGGAACCCGACACGGCACTTCGAAAACGCCGATCAATTCATTATCTACGTATACCCAGGCATCGCTAATACTCGAGCTCAATTCACCCGTTGGATTAATCGCACTAGGATTTGCTTGTAAATCCCAAGCATTAATTTCGAGCCAAGCAGGATCTGGGTTATTCTTTGTGCAGGCACTGAACACCAATGCAAGTAAGAAAAGTTGGATTATTGTCTTCATAAATTCAAGTAGTGATGGTATAACGCAACGTTTTTGGACTTATTGCCCAACCACCATGGAAGCAGACGCTTTTAATTTATCAACGATTTGTTGCGCTACTTCTAAAGCGAGGTAACCATCTTCTAATGGGACGATTGGCGTTGTATCATTGACAATTGCATCAGCAAATGAAGACAACTCTTCTTTAATTGCATTTGTTTGTACAATCTCTGGTTTGTCAAATAAAATCTTCTTGGTAGGTTTTCCTTCCCCAAGATCAAAAACGATATCAAACGGACCAGCTTCGCCTTCCACGTCTTCCATTCGTACAACTTCCATTTCTTTTTCAAGAAAATCTACACTTATATAGGCGTCTTTCTGGAAAAAGCGTGATTTACGCATGTTCTTCATCGAAATTCTACTTGCTGTCAAGTTTGCAACACATCCATTTTCAAATTCAATCCGCGCATTTGCGATATCAGGTGTATCACTAACGACTGAAACTCCAGAAGCAGAAATACGTTTTACCGGCGACTTCACAACACTTAAGATGGCATCAATATCGTGGATCATTAGATCCAGAACCACAGGCACATCTGTCCCACGTGGATTAAACTGAGCTAAGCGATGCGTCTCAATAAACATTGGGTTTTCGAAGTGTGGCACTGCCGCTTGAAATGCAGGATTAAATCGTTCAACATGTCCAACTTGTACCTTTACCCCAGCTTCTTCTGCTAGTGTAATTAGCTTTCTAGCTTCTTCTACACTCTCAGTAACAGGCTTTTCAATGAAGACGTGCTTACTTTTACGAAGCGCTTTCGAGGCACAATCAAAGTGAGATAATGTTGGCGTGACGATATCAATACAATCAACCTCATCTAATAATTCATCAATAGAACTATACCGCTTTACCGAGAAATTATCGATTGCGGTTTTTGCGTTCTCATCACTTGGATCATAAAATCCAACAAATTCGAACTTATCAGACAATTCAAGTAACAGTTTGATATGAATTTTCCCTAAGTGACCAGCACCTAACACTCCAACTTTAAGCATAAACAGTTATCGTTTTGCACAAAAATACGAGAGTCATCTCAATTAAGAAAAGAATGCGCATATCTTTATTAACAATAGTAAGAGGATTATAGTCGAATTCCCCAAGGTCACGACTCGAATAGACTACAGTTTTTGATTGTGCTTGTTCAAATTGTAATCAGTATAAAATCCTGTATCCATGCCTGTATGTAACTTCGTGAGCGTAGTGATCTGCCCAGTATGGTAGGAGAAATGCTCAAGTACGTGAATAATTGCAGAGAATCCCGTTACTTGAAACCCTTGAATTGAATACACTTTATTGAAGTCTGCTTCAGAAAGTTCATTCATACAACGTTTCAATTGACTTTTCATATTCTCAAGAAGGAAAATAAAATCGCCTTTACTGATATTATCCTGTGGAACAAACTCCTGATCCCTCTCTCTATTGTCAAGAGCCCCACCAAGCCCTGATAGCATCCATTGCCGTGCATTTCCGCACAAATGGAGGATCAGACATCCAACGGGAGCTATATGCTCATTCGGAGCTCTCCAAAGTTGCTCTTCGTCAAGCATTTGGAGACATTTATAGAGTCGTGAATAGGATTCTTCAAAGATCCGAATATCAAATTCGCGAATAACATGATTTTTAACAGGCATAAAATTTCTTTTGCTCAAAGTAAAAAAAATCTTGCAAGGGCGCGAAATATATCTTAAGAAATCTCTATATTTGCCCCCGCGACTGGAACGTCAGTAGTGAAAATAAATGGTAGTTGTAGCTCAGTTGGTTAGAGCATCGGTTTGTGGTACCGAGGGTCGTGGGTTCGAGCCCCATCTTCTACCCAGTAAGGTCTTGAGAAATCAAGGCCTTTTTTTTTGCCTAAACTTTTTTGTTCCCACGACCCTGAGGGGCTACTTCAAACTTTTCGATCTGTCGATCGAGTCTTCATCTTCAGGAGCTTAAACGCTCCTGCTGGTTCGAGCCCTACCTTCTCTTTATTGAACTACCGTTCAAGTCGAATCGTCTTCACAAGCTAGGCTTGATCTTCTTCTACCCAGTAAGGTCTTGAGAAATCAAGGCCTTTTTTTTTGCCTAAACTTTTTTGTTCCCACGACCCTGAGGGGCT
>JBLHPQ010000117.1:0-8889 GCA_047624355.1 Flavobacteriaceae bacterium
TGCCCCATTATCCCAAGAAAATGTAGCTCCATCATCTGGAGTAACGGGATCAAGACCAATCACAACCCCTGGGGATCCAGCACAATATACCTGATCAAGGCCAGCATCCGCTGTTGTTCCCAGTGGCACAAGAATTGTCACAGTATCATAACATGCATCTATTCCATTGGTGTAAGTAACTATATAAGTTGTTGTTGTTGTAACAGTTTCATTTTGAACAGCACCATCAGGTGAACCAGGCACTTGAGACCAGTCGTACCAATATGGTGTACAATCTAACAAAGAGGTAATAGAAACATTATCAACACCCCAGTTATCACAACATGCTCCTGATGAATTATTTTGAATCCACTGGAAAGTTGTATTTGCTGTCATTGCACCTGGAGGAATAATGAAAGTGTAAGTATTCCAAGCTGTCAATATCGGGTCATTTCCTCCATTAGGATCCCAATAGCCCATTAGTATCCAAGTTAACCCTCCATCAATTGAATATTGAAAAGTAACACCTTCATTCGGTAAATCAGGTCCTTCGCATGGGGCCGGTCCACCTTGTGTTGCATAACTCATATCAAAGTTCACAACTCCTCCACAAGAAACATCAAATGGAATTGTAGTTAATTGAGGCGTACCAACAGCAGTTGATGCCCAATAGTAAGCAGTGCCTGTAGGATTTGCACCACACGGTTCTCCAAAAGCTGCGCCACCTGTTGAATTCCAACCTGCGCCAGCAGCTCCAGCATTAAAATCGTTGTATAAAACATACTCAAAAGATCCAACTCCAACAGCTGTTAACTCAACATCACCACCATTACAGTCAATAGCTGGTCCAATTACAACGTCCGTGATATCAACATTACAAGGGATGGGACATGGTACACAATCCCCGCCGCAATCAACACCAGTTTCAGTACCGTCTTGAATTCCGTTATTACAATTCTGCGAAAAAGCAGAGAAGTTTATCAGGCTAAATAAAATAAATGAGAGAATGTGTAGTCTTTTTTTCATTTTGTAGAAGTTTGATGAAGTAGTTTTGAATGTTGTCGATTACTAATCTTGTGTCGCAGTGAAGTTATCAAGTTTGAATGCTGTTAAAGCATCACCTCTTGAATAGTCCGTATCATTGAATCTTGAGAATAATTTCAACTGATAACCTGTTTGAGGATCACAATCCCCTTGAACGATTTGATTAGGTCCAAGACTCAATTCAAAACTATATTCCTCTGGGTAATCACAAGTTCGGCATATACCACCGTAATAGAGATTTTTGTGCCATGCAACTGCTAATTCATTTAAAGTTTTATTTGTGACCTTGAAAAAGACAGCTTCAAAATCAAATCCCTTATTAGGATCACAGTTAACCATTTTATATTCGATCTTGAATGTTACATTATCGATATAGGTCGTCCAATCAGTTGGATTGTCTGAAGAGATATCACTAATATCAATTTGTACGGTTGAATATTCTTGCTGGGCTAGTCCATTTAGATAGACAAACGACATCATTATACTGACAAATAGAAACTTCATTTTAAGTGTTTTTTTTGGTTTATCAGAGTATTAAAGCAAACATTACATTAAACACTCTATCCTACAAACTTATATTTAACCTTTTGGTTGCCATATTTTGATTCTAAGAGCTCGTCGTTTTTCAAATCAACAGCTTGAATGAATATCGATGGCCCTTCGTTGATTATTTGAGGTCGTTGGTCGATAATTTAAAAAAATATGTAATGATCGATTGTTTAGTTGAAATTATAACATATTAAATATATAATGCTTATCCGCATGACCCCAAAGATAATTCCATTTTGTTCCACACCCGCAAATAAAGCCCTGTATAACAATCTAATAAAGTACCTTCTGTTTAATTTAAACACATAGGCGTTAAGGTAGTTCTGTAGAAAGTCATCATCAATTTTGTGATGAACATCGAGCAACAATATTCTTGCATCGCTAATTGCTTTGTGAACCCAGGGCAACATCTTTCCAGCCTCCTTTTTTGGTATCGTTGCTGGGCGGTGGTCAAAATCATTTTTCAATTCGGAGTAACGTGTCGATCCGTCAGACTTGATCACTGTGTTTAGATCAATGCTTTCGATCACCTTTGGGGTAAATAATTTCTCAGGAAACCCTCCTTAAATGACTTTCATTTTAAGAAATCCAAACTTCTTTTGATCCTTGTATTTCTTATTAAGCTGAGTCAATTCGATATCTTTTGACTCAGCCATAACTAGAACTGTGGTCTGTCGTTGACTTCCTCTACCTCGCTTTAATGATTCATCATGATCTCCATTGATATCAACTGTTTCAAAGAAGCCGTCATCCAACTAAATCTCATTTCCAAGCGTGTAAAGATTGTCCCTTAATCCCATTACGTTCTGTATTTTGTGAGCCATTCCCCAAATAGGTTGATATCTATTATGTCCATGTTATCGTTGAATTCCCTTAGCTGAAAAACTTTTTTTCGTACAGCTCAGTAAGTGCATTGTAATGAACCAATATTGAAAAGACAATTTATTATTTTCCATCACAGTTCCAGATTTAATGGTTGTTCGAAAACTACATTGTTTACACTCCCATTGCTCTCTTTTCTTCTTCCAATAGTGATTCGATGATTTACAGCGCTTACATGTAATCCCCTCATTAAATCGAAACTGGATGAATTCCTGTTTGCAAGACTCCTCATCTGGAAATCGTTTATGAAAATCTAATATTCTGATCTTAGCTTGTGTTTTAATGAAAGATAAGGAGTTAACAAGTAAAGGATTTACGACCTAATGGGGGAAACATCCGGACAAGCATTAAAGATTATACCGAAATGAGCTATTACTTGAATCTGATCTTCCTCAACGCTTAATAAACTGTTATATCCTACGTCTTCATTTGATATTCACTTTAAATGATGTAACTTCAATCGATTAACTATTAATGAGCGTTCGAGCATGAAAAAAGTGGGTGATAAATTAAAAAGATGGGTACGAAGTAAGCGCTTTTGGAAACGCTTTGTAGCCATTTTTGTTATAGTGCCAATTCTACTTTTCACAACCTTAGTGCTTGTCGTATACGCTAAGCAAGATGAGATAGTTCAGAGTCTACTATCCGATATGAATGAGGATTTTAGAGGCAGCGCGGAAATTGAAGATTCTCACATCTCACTCTTTGAAAACTTCCCCTACATATCGATCGATCTTGAACATTTTATAGTTTACGAGAATAAGGAGAAAAATACCACGCCCATTATAAACGTTGACGACACCTACGTGGGCTTTAATCTTTGGACGATCCTTACGGGCGCCATGGAGGTAAAAAAGATTAAACTGGTAGGAGGTAAAATCAACTTGATTCAGCATAAAAATGGTGAATTCAACATCACCAAAGCACTTACTCCGGAGAAAGAAGTTGAAAGTACCGAAGAGGAATTCCACCTTGATTTAAAGAAAATAGAGCTTAAAAACATTGATCTAACGAAGCTCAACGAGGAAAACAATTTGAAAATTGAAGCCTTCATTGAAGATGCGCATTCGACCTTCGAAACCTCATCAGAACATGTGAAAGCATCTTTAGATGCACGGTTTGTCTTGAATCTTATTAAGGATGGTGACACGACCTTCTTGAAGCACAAACACATCGATTTTGACACTGAAATTGACTTCACCAAAGGAGTCGATATTCTAACAATTGCACCAACGGTTGTACACCTAGAAGGTTCTGAATTTAATGTTGAAGGCAGCATCGATTTTCTCAATGACATGGATCTCGACTTGAGTTTTGCCGGAAACAAATCAGATTTTGAATTGTTTATCGCTATGGCGCCTGAACATCTCATACGTACCTTATCTACGTATGAGAATCACGGAGAAATCTACCTGAATGGTACATTTAAAGGACCGTCGCTCAATGGTCACAATCCCGCTATTCAAGCTAACTTCGGCTGTAAAAATGGATACATAAAAAAAGCTGAATCCAATCAAACTCTGAAGAACCTAAATTTTAGTGGCTCATTCACAAATGGTAAGGACAGAACCTTGGAATCATCTAAATTCGAATTGCGCGAGTTTAATGCGAAACCGAGGGTTGGAAAATTCTACGCCGACATTGTTATCAAAGATTTTACTGCTCCTGAAATAGATGCTAAACTTAAATCCAGTTTTCAGATGGAGTTCGTTTCGAAATTCTTCGATTTGAAACACTTGCATGATTTTAAGGGATCCGCTATAATCAATTTTGATTTCAAAGATATCATTGATTTAAAAAACCCACACCATGCGATTTCCAAATTGAACGAATCCTATAACATGAAAGTTCAATTAAAGAATTTGAGCTTTCGATCGGATATGTATGCTCTTCCTATCAAGGATTTCGATTTTCTGACAACAATCAAAGGGCACAAAGCCGTAATTAAACAGTGTGATTTGCAGATTGGGAAATCAGATATAAATATAACTGGCGCCATTGACGATTTACCAGCGATCCTTCATCACACGGACACCCCAGTTGATACACGATTAAATATAGTCAGTGAATTCCTCGACATTTTTGAATTAACAGGCTCAAATGAAACCAGTATTGACGAGCAGATAGAAGGACTCAAACTTGATTTCGATTTCAAGGCTTCAGCAAAGTCATTTACCGAATCTGAATATTTGCCAACGGGCGAATTCTTTATTGAGAATATGTATGGTAAACTGAAACACTATCCACATACTCTCCATGACTTTCACGCGGATATTTTCGTTGAAGAACGCGATATACGCGTCGTGGATTTCAAAGGAATGATCGACAAAAGCGATTTCCTTTTTACCGGTAAATTAGAACATTACGAAAAGTGGTTTGACGAGCATCCTGGGGGAGATTCAAAAATTGAATTTAACCTCGTTTCAAATATGCTCCAGTTTGAATCATTGTTCTCTTACAAAGGAGAGAACTTTGTCCCTGAGGATTATCAGCATGAAGAGTTAGATCAACTCAAATTGCATGGATACACCTATTTGCATTACAATGACGGGTTGAAATCAATGGACTTAAACATCGATAAATTTGACGCGAAGATGAAAGTTCACCCCTTGCGTTTTGAGAACTTCTTTGGGCGTATCCACTATGAAAATGAGCACCTGGTAATCGAAGATTTTCACGGCAAATTAGGGAGGTCTGCATTCAAAACGACATTGCACTATTATATGGGAGATGATCCGTCTGTTAGCAAACGAGATAATCATTTGTCTATTACCGCTTCGAGATTGGATATTGATCAATTGATCAAGTACAATCCCCTCCCCCCAATACCAAAAGGAAAATCTGTATCAGGAACAGTCTCAACAGCACCAAAGGTAGATCACGACGCTGGCTTAAACATTTACAACCTGCCATTCACGGATATGACGTTCCACTTGGACATTGGTCAATTCAATTATCATCGTTTTCTCTTTAAAAACATCAAAGGGAATCTTAGGACTACCCCAAAGCATTACATCTATGTTGATAATTTGAACCTAGATGCCGCTGGAGGACATTTTGCTGTGGATGGCTATTTCAATGGGTCGGATCCAGATAAAATTTATTTCAGCCCTACCATGAAAGTGCGCAATATTGATCTAGATAAACTTCTGTTTAAATTCGAAAACTTTGGGCAAGATCACATCATATCTGAAAATTTACACGGGAAATTTTCAGGAACCATCACGGGAAAAATACACATGCACAACGACTTAGTACCGAAGCTTGATGATTCTGAGCTCCACATGGATGTTTACGTTCAGAATGGAAAACTGGAGAATTTTTCGCTACTCACATACATGTCGGACTATTTCAAAGACAAAAATTTGAATAAGGTATTCTTTGATACATTGGAGAACCATATTGACATGATAAATGGAGTGATGACAATTCCAGAAATGACCATTAATTCTAGTCTCGGACACATGATAATTTCGGGAGAGCAAGATATGAGTGGTGCCATGGAGTATCACCTGCAAATTCCATGGAAAATGGTTACTAAAACTGGCGTCACAAAGTTATTTGGTCGAAATAAAACCGAAGAAGAGTTGGCTGCTCAAACAGATGAGATTCAATATGGCACGGAAAAAACCAGGTACGTCAATATTCGAATAAAGGCCGATGCAGATGGCTATAAGTTTTCTATGGGTAAGAAGCGTAAAAAGAAATGGAAAAAAGTTTAATGCACCCGGTAAGTGGGAATGTATATCCCGCCATTAATGGAAGCTTTAGGTCTCGCAGAAGTCACGCATGATAAGAGAGGCAACAAAATGAGAAGTAAATAGGCGGACAGGCAGTTTCTAGCCATTTCTGTATTAAGACACATGACACAAATTCATTTAGAAACAATAATAGCTGCGCCAATTGAGAGAGTATTTGATCTCTCAAGAAGTATTGACCTCCATAAACTCTCGGCTGCACATACGAATGAGGAAGCAATTGCTGGCAGAACTACTGGATTAATTCAATTAGGTGAGAATGTTACTTGGAAGGCAAAACATCTTGGCATTTACCAGAAACTAACGGTTGAAATTGTGCAACTCGATAGCCCACATATGTTCGAAGATCGAATGACGAAGGGGACGTTTAAAAGCATGAACCACATTCATCGCTTTATTGAAGTCGGAGTGACCACCAAAATGATTGATGAATTTCACTTTGAATCACCAATGGGCGTACTTGGAAAAATGGTCAACGCTATTTTCCTGAAACGATATATGACGAAATTTCTCATCGTTCGAAATGAGGAAATAAAGCGGATCGCAGAAGGTGATTTGTGGAAAGAGTTGCTTGGATGAATGACTATTCATAATCTAGTACTCAAAGCCCACATCACCACAGAATAATTCAAAATTAATTCTACCTTTATTGCTAACCGTTAGAGCTGAATTCATCAGTGAAAATCAAACCTAGAAAATTATCCTATGTACATTAATCGTGTCTTTAGCCCTCTCAACACCCTTCGGTTTTCGCTCGTTCCGATTCTACTTTTCTCAGCGTACTCTGGTCTGATAGTGACATTATTTGTCATCTACAAATTTGATTGGATAAGAATCCCATGGATCCCATTAACATTAGTAGGTACTGCCGTGGCATTCTACGTTGGCTTTAAGAACAATTCTGCCTATGATAGAACGTGGGAAGCTAGAAAAATTTGGGGAGGAATTGTCAATTCGAGTCGAAGTTGGGGATCAATGGTTAAAAGCTTTGTTACAGATGAATTTGCAACAGATGGTGTAGAGCAATCTGAAATTGACGAAATTCAAAAGCGAATGATCTATAGACAGATTGCTTGGCTTTATCGTCTAAAGCGACAATTGCGCGTATTGAAACCATGGGAACACGATGTTAAGATGAACAAACGTTATCGAAAGTACATCACTGAATTGTTTCCTAGTGATGATCCCGAAACTGAATTGAAGAATTACTTAGCTTCAGACGAGGCGGATAAATTGCTCAAAACAAAAAATCCTTGTACGCAGCTTATCGATAAACAATCTCAAGAACTTCTCGAGCTAAAACGTAGAGGGTTAATTGACGATTTTCGTCATATGGAATTGCAAAAGATGCTCACTGATTTTTACACGTTACAAGGAAAATGTGAGCGAATCAAAAACTTTCCTCTTCCTCGACATTATGCTTCATTAAGCATCTATTTCATTTATATATTCATATTTTTACTTCCAATGGGCTTATTATCGGCCTTTATCGATTCAAGTATAGCTAGCTACTTGATCTGGGGGGTAATTCCATTTTCAACGCTCATATCTTGGATTTTCTGGATGATGGAGGGCGCTGGTGATTATGCGGAAAACCCCTTTGAAGGCTTGGCTTTCGATATCCCGCTTGATTCATTAACGAGAACGATTGAAATTGACTTACGAGAAATGTTGGGAGAAACAGATTTACCTCCAGCGATAACGCCAAAGGATGGATTTGTGATGTAGGCAGCTTAGTCGTAATTGAATGCGAATGAACGCCTCTTTGAAATTATGGAAATGGTTTTTTTTTAGCATCCTACTCTAAAAAAGAATGAACTATTTTATCTGCGTTATTTTCTATTTCGTTTGTCAGCCTTTTTTTGCTCAAGAAAGCAGCGATTTGAACAGCTACACATTCAAAATTGAAACAATCAAAACTTCAGGAGACAGTTGTTTTATTTCCTGCGAACAGTTCACCAAAGGCACACTCACGCTTAGCGAAGAAAGTATTATAATCAAAGGTCAAACATGTCATATTCTACACGGGAATGCATCTTATTGGTTTGACAATGGCAAAAAAAAGGCTGAAGGAAGATATATTTTCGGAATTAAGAAAGGGATCTGGTTCTATTGGGATGTAGACGGCACCTTAACACAAGATGTGGATTCTTTTAGTGATGGTTATCTCCAGACTCGCCATAACACGCGTGCCCTTTACTATTACATAGATGGAGTCAAGACGCGCATAAGGGAATAATTCATCACTTAGGCATTGCCCATATTCCTGCTCTCAACTTCTCAAGATAATTTATCATTGAATAACAATCTCCAAAAGCATCACTTTTTCTATTTTTGTCCTATGCTTGACTATACGTCAGCACGACTTTCGCAGGAGCAAATGATCTAAACGAAGAAAATGATTCAAAGAAAATACCTGATAATTGCAGCACTACTATTATCGAATGTGGCGAATAGTCAGGTCGACGGGAGTAAATTAGGCGCATGGTATATGTATTTCTTCAACACAACAATTAAGGAGAGTTCATGGGGTGTGCAAGGAGATATCCAATTCCGAAACTGGAATATTGGCGGAGATCTTGAACAACTTTTGATCAGAGGTGGTTTGACGTACAAGCCGAAAAAAGCGAATATAAAATTCACGCTCGGTTATGGAGATGTCACCACAGGAGCCTTT
>JBLHPQ010000118.1:0-8642 GCA_047624355.1 Flavobacteriaceae bacterium
TTGGACTCGGCTTTTTGTCAGTCAACGTTTTGACATAAAATGGAATCCAAGGAACTAATCCTGCTTGATGTGTCAGAATATCCTTCATTAGGATTCGTGCGTAAGGCGTGCTGTCTGTCAACGTAGCAAGATGATCACCTAATCGACTGTCTAATGAAAATTGATCGCGCGAGTTCAGCACCATTAGTGACGCTGTTGAGGCTGCAATTTTAGTAATTGATGCTATATCGTATAGATCTGTATTCTGGACCTCGCGTTTGTTGTCATAGGTATGGTGACCATAAGATTTACGCATGATAATTTTCCCTTCAATTGCCACAACCACCTGACATCCTGGATACGCTCCTGAACTAATTCCACGTTCGGCAATTCGATCAATTTCTCTCAGCTTGCTTCTACTAATCCCTAACTCTTCCGGTTGAGATTCTTTTAAACGGCCTGCCCAAGGTATTTCAATTCCATGATCTCTTGGATATTTTTTACTCACTGTGAAAGGCAACTTCCCTTCTGACGCATATGTTCCCATGATAAATTGCCCCATTCTATCCAGCGCAAATTTATGATTCTCGTAACCTACCAATACTGCATCCACAGAGCTATCGTCAAAATCTTGCAGCCCAAGTGGGTTTCCGAATACGACAAGTATCTTTTTCGATTCTGGAAGTTTTTTTAGCCAATCCTTCCAGCCAACAGGTAGCCCATAATCATTTCTAGAACGTACCGTGTTACAATGAAATGCAGTAATAATTATATCGTACTGAGCCAGACTATCTTTCAAGCGGGTTTTAGCCTCTTCAATCGTGAAAAATTGGTAGTGATCAACAGGCGCAACCAGATCCATCGATTTATTAAGCGGATTTACGTGCTTTCCTATGCTGACATGCGCAATACGCTGATCAAATCGTTTTATTGGCAGTGCCTCATTTTCATTTTTCAGAACAACGATAGCTTTTTCGAAAACCTGCTTTTTAGCAAGCTCAATTTCAAATTCTGAATACGTTTTATACTTCTTCGGAGCAATGATCGATTTGTACTTTGCCTTCAACACTTTGCGGCATCTTGCATCTATCTCCTCCTCACTTATCTCTCCAGACTCAACCTTTGCCTTAATCGCTGCAATGGCTTCTGGAACACTCTCGGGAAATAACAAGATGTCACAGCCAGCTTGAAATGCCTTCACCACAACCTCTGTTTTCCCATAGCGATCAGACACGGATTTCATATTCAAGGCATCGCTAATTACGAGCCCACTGAAACCCAATTCCTGCTGGAGATAACGCTTAATAACTTCAGAACTCAGACTACTTGGTGTCCCGGTAGAGTCCAACGCTGGGACGTTCAAATGCCCAATCATCACACTACTTGCTCCGGCCTTAATACCAGCTCTAAAAGGGGCGAAATCAATGGCATCAATGTGCTGATAGGAGTTATCTACAAGAGGTAAATCATAATGTGAGTCCATTTCTGTATCGCCGTGTCCTGGGAAATGCTTAATACTCGTGAGTATTCCTTGAGATTCCATGCCTTTTACGCATGCCTTCACGTGCGCCGAGACGCGCGCCGGATTTTCTCCATAGGACCGAAAACCAATGACTGGATTATCAGGATTGCTATTGACATCCGCGACTGGAGCAAAATTCATGTGAATCCCAATTTCTCGGCATTCCTGAGCGATCATTTCTGAAATTTTCCGTGTCAGTTTAGGATCATCTGCCGCACCTAGCGTGTAATTGTACGGATAACGTTCTTCACCGAAGAGTCTCATCTGAACTCCCCACTCTGCATCCATACCTACTAAGAGTGGGATTTTTGACGTTGCCTGAAATCTATTTATGACTGACTTTAAATTAATTCGTTGGCCTTGAAAGAAAATAAGTCCGCCTACATGATTAATATTCACTACTGAATCAAGGGATTTAAAATGCTCCTCGCCGCGATTAGAAAATGCTGCCACCATGAAAAACTGTCCAATCTTTTCTTCGAGAGACATCTGTTTCAGTTGCGTATTGACCCAATCCGTTTGTGACGGTGGAGGAATAGAATCCTCGCTAGTACTATTCTCATTGATAGCAAGTGATATAACCCCCGCTATAATGAGAAGAGAAATTGAAAATAAACGAAAAAGAATAAGGCGACTCATAGGTTCAAAAATACTTGTTGGTTGTGATGTATTTAATCGTGCATTATTTACTTATCCACATAGTGATAATCAATAACTTCTTCAACCGCTAGATGACGATCTGTCAGCATCCATTATCTAGGTACGCTTTTTGACATTATTTAACGAATATCCACTGGGAATATTTGTTAAATTTGTAGTAGGCATGAAGATTCGATTTTTTAATAGCAATACAGAACATAAGCGATTTGGATATACTCCAATGCATTATGACGAAAGAAAAGAACGCCTCGCCCATAAAAAGGCGCAATATCAAAAAATCCAGGACGGTGAAATGTCCAAGGATGAGCGCAGAGATATGCTAAGAGATAATCTACGCAGCGAATTTTCACGTTCTGATTACAGACGTAGAGAACAAAAAACCTCAAACATTCGAATTCTATTACTCATAGGAGTTCTACTCGCACTTGGATACCTTGTTTTCAATGGTGTTAGCGAAGTAGATACCATCGTGAATAAATTGTGGTAATCTTTCATGAGCGATTTAATTCAACTTTTACCAGATCACATTGCAAATCAAATTGCGGCCGGAGAAGTCATTCAACGTCCCGCATCTGTTGTTAAAGAACTGATGGAAAACGCCATTGATGCAGACGCGACAAAAATCGATGTAAACATCAGGGAGGCTGGCAAAGCGCTAATTCAAGTAGTAGATAATGGAAAAGGTATGTCCGTAGCAGATGCAGAAATGTGTTTCGCACGACATGCGACCAGTAAAGTGAGAAAGGCAGATGATCTTTTCGCGCTCTCGACTAAAGGATTCAGAGGAGAAGCACTTGCCTCGATAGCTGCGATTGCACATGTGCAAATGAGCACTAAACGATCCGAGGATGATGTAGCCATCTCGATTCAAATCGAAGGAAGTAAAATCAAATCGAAGGAAGAAACGGTCAATCCGACAGGAACTTCATTTCAAATCAAGAACTTATTTTACAACGTACCGGCTCGAAGAAATTTTTTAAAGTCGAATCAAGTTGAGTTTAGGCATCTACATGACGAATTTGAAAGGGTAGCACTTGCGCATCCTGAAGTTCAGTTTACACTGACTCACAATGACGTTGAACTACATAATTTACTTCCAGGTGTCTTGAGAAAACGAGTCGTTGACGTCATGGGAAAGAAATCCAATGACCGACTTGTTCCTATTGAAGAAACGAGTGATATCGTACAAATCAAGGGATTCGTTCTTAAGCCAGAGTTTGCTAGAAAAACACGAGGCGAACAGTATTTCTTTGTCAATAATCGCTTTTTTAAAAGTGGATTTTTCAATCATGCAATTACCAAGTCATTCGAAGGCTTACTAAAGGATCGCTATTTTCCAAGTTACTTTATCTTCCTTGATGTCGACCCTGCCAAGATTGATGTAAATGTTCACCCTACCAAGACTGAAATCAAATTTGAAGAGGAAAAATTCGTTTACTCAATACTCCTCAGTAGTATTCGTCAAGCACTTGGCAGATACAACATAGCGCCTACATTGGACTTTGATCGCGAAACTAGCTTTGATGTCCCAGCCTCGGTTAGGAAGCAAACGCCAATCGAACCCCAAATTGATATCGATAGATCATTCAATCCATTTAAAGCAAGTACGCCAGCTGCAGGAAGCGGTAGCGGACGGAATTCAGATAATTTTTCAAATGCGATCGCGAAAGAAGGTTTAGGCAATGATATCGTAAAATCTGAGGACTGGGCAAACTTCTATACGATAGAAGATGAAAGTGAATCAGAGGAAAATCAGACTGAATTGATTCCTGAAGATGACACTCCAAGTACAACGAACTATCTCGTAAAAGGGAACTACATTCTAACGCCAAGTAAGTCGGGATTTATGGTTATTCATGCAAAGCGAGCACATGAACAAATTGTTTACACAAATATGATTAATTCATTTATTTCCAACCCAATAGAATCACAATCTTTGTTGTTTCCAATTGAAAAAGAATTATCTAAGAATGAGGCATCTGCATGGAAGGAGAATCAATCGATGTTAACGCAATTGGGCTTCACTTCCACCTTAGAACAGGGACAACTAGCAATTACAGCAATACCAAATGTTCTCCAGGATGAAACAATTCAATCGGGCTTAAATCACATTATTGAGGCGATTGCCTACCGTGAGATTGATAAAGGAGAAATCGCACACGAATTAGTGCATGCAATAGCAAAATCGTCTTCGCTTCGGAAATTGAATCTCGACTCAAAAGAAGCAATTGAACATCTTATCGAGTCCTTATTTCAATGTGAGAATCATATGTACACTCCCGGGAATAAAAAGATAATAGATACGTTAAACATTGATGTCATAGACCAAAAATTTAGTTAGAATATGTTAAAGAACCTTTTAGGAAATATACCACCTGTAACCAAGAACTTGCTTTTTCTCAATGTAATCCTTTACATCGTTACGTTGTTTCTTGCATCAAGCGGTACAGATCTAGGCGTATGGCTAGGTGGTCATTATGTTACTTCGAATCTATTCGAGCCTTATCAGGTCGTAACGCATATGTTCATGCATAGTCAATCTGGAATATTCCATATACTATTCAACATGATGATCCTTGTGCTTATCGGTGCGCATTTAGAGCGAATTTGGGGAGCAAAAAAGTACTTTATCGTTTACTTTGCAAGTGGTTTGGGCGCTTTCATCCTGTACAATGCCATTGGACTCTATGAACTTCAAGAGCTTAAAAATTATATAATTAGCTCTGGCGATTTAGCTAATTACGGATACGGAAATTTTGAAGATTACTTAAATGACCTGCACCAATTACGTCCTTATTATTTTTACGATGCATGGACTGATCCGATGAAAGAATATGCTGGTTTGAATTCAACAGGAATGGTAGGTGCGTCAGGAGCCTTGTTTGGGCTGCTTGCTAGTTTTGCAATTCTTTTCCCCAACATCCCAATGAATATTATGTTCATCCCAATTCCAATTAAAGCTAAATATTTGATAGGAGCCTATTTGGCCTATGAAGTCTATAAAAGTTTATACCCTGTAAATGATGGCATTGCTCATTCAGCACATGTAGGTGGAGCAATTGTAGGCATCATCATTGTTCTAATTTGGAGGAAAAAAGGAAAAAACTTTAATTAAATGCAAACACAACGCACATTTTTAGAAGAAATAAAGCATCAATATAAAACCGGAGGAGTTATTACTCAGCTCATTGCTATAAACCTTGTTGTTTTCTTATTGGCAAGCATTGCGATGGTTTTCTGGCGTTTGAGCCTTGGAGAAGATGTGCTGATTGTTCAGGGTTACCTTGGGCAGGTTCTGGCGCTACAAACTGACTTCGGACAATTTATTCGTCATCCCTGGGGGCTTTTCACCAATATGTTCTCCCACTTCTCCTTTTTGCACATACTGTTCAACATGATTTTCCTGTATATGGCAGGGAGGATATTTTTACAGTTTTTCAGTCAGAAACGATTGCTCTACACCTACATCGTAGGGGGGTTGTTTGGCGGTCTTTTCGAGTTGTTCTCAAAATTAATACCCACATTGGATCCCAATCCAGTACTCGGCGCTTCCGGTTCTGTTATGGCAATTATTGTAGCCGTCGCGTTCCATAAACCAGGGTATAAAATTAATTTATTCGGTACTATTCCAGTGCCAATGTTCTTAATCGCTGGATTGTACTTCCTGAGTGATTTCGTGAAAATTGGGCAAGACGACGGAGTCGCACACTTCGCACATTTAGGTGGTGCTGTTCTAGGTATGATCTCTGTTCTGCAACTTAGTAGTTCGAGCAATATTATCACTCGATCAATTCAAGTTGGAGAGTCGTTTCTCGCTTTATTCAAAAGTAAACGTAAGCCAATAATGAAAAAGGCCTCAGGAAATGCTCGTATGAAGACGGACGAGCAATACAATGAGGAATCTATCGATCGACAAGAACGTGTTGATCGAATTTTAGATAAAATTTCCAAATCTGGATATGAATCATTGACTAGGAAAGAGAAAGACTTCCTGTTCAAGCAAAGCGGAAAATGAGAAGAAAAGTCGGTAAGATATTTCGATTAAGAAACATCCTAACTGTATTAACAGTAATGGCTTTACTCGCACTTATTCTTTCTTACTTAAGCACACTCATTCACCCAGAGACCGTTCGAATTCTACCTTTATTTGGCCTCGCATACTGGATCATATTCTTAGGAAATGTCATTCTACTGATCACCTGGTTCATTCTTAAATCTAAGATGAAATGGCTGGTCCTTGGTGTTCTACTCGTTGGCGGAACTATCCCTTTTCGAACATTCTGTTTTGGTTGGGATAACGCAAACGACACCCAATCAACTGAACTCAAACTGGTCAGTTACAATGTTCGATTGTTTGACTTATACAATCCATCGTCAAAAGAAGGCTTAAAAACGCGTTCAAAGATATTCAACTATCTACGCAGACAAGAGGCCGATGTATACTGCTTGCAAGAGTTTTACCATCAAGAGAAATTACCTCAATACGATAGAAAAGATACACTTAAAGAAATATTATCTTCACCACATTTACACACTAGATTCTCAAGTCCAGACTTCAAAACACAGTCGTTTGGCGTTGCCATTTATTCGAAACACAAAATAGTTCGACAAGGAGAAATCACTTTTTCAGACGTAGATAAGACCTATAATTACTGTATATATGTTGATATCGTAAAGAGAGCTGATACTTTCAGAGTTTACAACGTTCATTTTCAATCTATCCATTTTCAAAAGGATGACTATGCACTCTTTAATGACGAAGAATCTTCAACTGGAGAAATGGATTCTAATGCTACCAAATTAATAAGTAAATTACTAGACGCATACCCTATACGCGCTGAGCAAGCGAAAAAGGTTCTCAAGCACATTAGCGGATCACCGCATCCTGTTATCGTATGTGGAGACTTTAACGATACACCGATGTCTTATACCTACAGTCAATTTAGTCAAGACCTCGTGGATGCCTACAGAAACACCTCCATTGGAGTCGGTTCTACGTATGCTGGCAAGGTTCCCGCCGGAAGAATAGATTATATTTTTCATGATCAATCCATGGGTTCTTGTAGATTTGCGATACAAAAAGAAAAGCTGAGCGATCACTACGGTATATCGTGTACGGTTTTCAGTCACTAACTTAAGGATAGAATGCTCATAGAAATCAATGACCAGAACATCGATCAACGATTAGTAAAGCAAGTTGTGGAAGCCTTGCGCAAAGGGAAAATAATCATCTTCCCCACGGATACCGTCTATGCAATGGGCTGTGATCTTCGAAATAAAAAGGCAATCAAGGAATTAGCTCAATTAAAGGGGATAAAACTTAAAAAGGCACGCTTTTCGATTATTTGTTCCGATTTAAGCAATTTAGCGGATTATGTGCGCCAACTTGATCGCCCGACCTACAAGCTCTTAAATCGATCGCTCCCTGGACCGTTCACATTCATTTTGAACGCCAACAACGAAGTCCCAAAATTATTCGACACCAACAGAAAAGAAATTGGAATTCGAATTCCAGATAATAATATTATTCGCGCAATTGTTGAGGAGCTAGGCAATCCTATTGCAACCACTTCACTTCATAATGATGAGGATGAAATGTTCGACTATTTCGTAGACCCATACGCGATTTATGAGCGCTACGACACTAAAGTAGAACTTATCGTTGGTGGTGGACTTGGAAATCTAGAAGCCTCTACGGTCATCGATTGTACCAGTGGATCTCCAGAAATTGTTCGTCAGGGAATTGCTGAAATTGATTTATGATATTAGTCATTGATTGCGGAAGTGTTAAGACGAAGTACATTGAACAAATCACCTATGAGTTCATGGATATCACGTCGACATCATTCTTTGATTTCAAATTAAGTGATTTAGAAAACATCAAAGGTGTTATCATTTCAGGTGCGCCAATTCTAATTACTGAAGTTGATACATCGCCCTACTTAGAAAAAATGGAATGGATTAAAGAAACAGTACTTCCCGTTTTCGGAATTTGTTTCGGACATCAATTGATAGGCCTACTTCATGGCGCTCTTGCCAATAGAATGAGAGATGATAGAGATTGGCAAACGGTCGAAGTTTATGAAGACTGCCCATTATTCGACCAACTTCCTAGAGAAATAAATATGATGGAGGACCATTGCGAAGCGATTTCTATTCCACAGAACTTCCAACTAGTCGCCTCCTCTGATGCTTGTGTTAATGAAGCAATGCAACATCAACATAAGCAACTTTTTGGAGTTCAATTTCACCCTGAGGTGTCAGGCAACCACGGAGCCCGAATAATTGAAAACTTTGTGAAGGTATGTCAACTACCGAACGATTAATCGTTCGATACGCCGCACTGAATCTTTGGTTGCTTGGACCATATGCATTCCAATAGCTAGGCTTAAATTTATTAACTTAAGTATACTCCCCGATCCAATGTCTTCATAAATCACCCTTGCATTCATTGGACTTATTTCAATTTCATAGCTATCAT
>JBLHPQ010000119.1:0-8588 GCA_047624355.1 Flavobacteriaceae bacterium
AATTTACCTCAAGGAATTCACGAGAAAGGCAAAGAAATCAGAGTTTTCATGCCAAAGTATGGTTCCATTAATGAGCGTAGACACCAGCTGCACGAAGTAATTCGTCTGTCTGGAATGAACTTAGTAGTGAATGATACCGATCACCCTCTTATAATAAAAGTGGCCTCTATACCTACAGCACGTATGCAGGTTTACTTCATTGACAATGAGGATTATTTTCAGAGAAAGGCTGTGCTTTCTGACAAGAAGGGCAAGTTTTTCAAGGATAACGATGAACGTTCGATTTTTTTCTGTCGAGGAGTTTTGGAAACGGTTAAAAAACTTGGCTGGGCTCCTGACGTTATTCATTGCCATGGGTGGTTCACTTCATTTTTACCTCTTTACTTGAAGAAATTTTATAACGAGGATCCTCATTTTGCTGATTCCAAAGTTGTTTTCTCGGCTTATTCTCGAGATTTCGAAGGGAAACTGGACAAAAAGGTGGCTGAGAAATTGAAGTTTGATGGTTTCTCTGATGAAGATTTGGGAGATTTGAAGAATGGTGATGTTGACTTCGAAACTTTGACGAAATTTGCATTTAAATATGCGGATGGTGTTATTGAAGCCAGCGATGATCTGTCGGATGGTATTAAGGCAGAAATTAAGGCCTTTGATAAACCTAAGCTCGAATACTGCGAACCTGAAAATTGCGTTAAAAACTACAGTGATTTCTACGACGAAATACTTGAAGAAAATCCTATTCTCGCTGAATAGACTTAAATACTGTAATATGTTGAATTTAGATAAGCGGCCGCGCAAGTGGGCCGCTATCTTTTTTTTATTTGCCGTCTTTACGGCATGTGAGAAGCCCGAGGGGTCAGTGGGTATTGACCTCCAGCCTAATGATGATATCCTGAATGTTTCTGGCATAGATACCTTTACAGTTACTGCCGTTTCCCTACCTGAAGATTCAGTAAGAACAGACGGTGTTACAACAGGAATGGTGGGCGCTTACATCGATCCTATTTTCGGCTATTCCAAGGCCGACCATTATACCGAGTTAAGATTGACCTCATCAAACCCGATATTCTTTACCGAAGGATCTTCATTAGAGAATTTGGTTATAGATAGCCTGATCTTGAATTTAGCCTTTGAATTTGGTCAAGGGGTTCCGGTTTACGGGTCTACAGGAATGCAGTATTTTCAGGTATTTGAAGTGGTGGATTCACTGGATGTCACCAAGTCTTATTACAGCAATCAATCATTATCTGTTCTAGAAGAGGACTTGGTTCTAGAGGGAAATAATTTGGTCACTCCCAATTACCGCGATTCTTCTATCGTAGATAGCGTAGCTTTCCGTCCCTCAATAAGATTGCCATTAAACAAGGATTTAGGACAAAGAATCTTCGATGCCAGCGAAGGAGATGGCCTTAGTGCAACGGAGTTTCTCGAAGTAATGAAGGGCCTGAAGATAGCGGTAGATGAGAATGCAGCAGGCATCAATCTTTCTAATACTGGAATCATTTCTTTTAATAGTTTTCTGGGAACCAGTCGGATGGAGTTATACTATAGAGATACTTTTATCGTAGCTAATGACAGCGTTTCTAATGAACTGTTCTATGATTTCGAGATCAGAGGGAATACAGGAAAGTTCAATTCGTTTCAACATGATTTCGTTAGAGGTGGAGAGCCTTCACTAGTAAGACAGGTAGTTAATGGTGTCGCTTCCCCAGGAGAGCAATCGCTTTATGCGCAGTCATCGGGAGCGGTTAAATTGCGCGTGGATTTGCCTTATTTGGAGAAATTGCGTGAACTAGACGGAATTGCAATTGCCAAGGCAGAACTCATTTTACCTATTAACTCGAAAAGCGGAGGAAGGTATCCCGCTCCTGAAAGGCTCTTATTATTTGGTTTAGACGAGAATGGGGACGCATTCTTACTTGATGAGTTCTTACAGGACCCCCAAAGTTATTCATTCATAGATGGATCATTGGATGTTGGAAATGAGCGATACCGTTTTTTTATTACACGATTTATACAACAGGTTCTAACTCAAGAAAAAGATTTTAACGGTTTAGAAATTGTTGTTCAGAGAGCCTCTACCACTGCAAACCGAGTCGTTCTTAACGGAGCTATGTTTCCAAACACTGAAGATCCTGAAGACAATCTTAGACTTGAAATACTCTTCACTAATTTTTGATAACCGATGTGTGGAATAGTTGGATATATAGGAACTAGAAAGGCGTACCCAATTCTTATAAAAGGCTTAAAAAGGCTTGAATACCGTGGATATGACAGTGCCGGTGTTGCTACCCTTGAGAACAATGATCTCAGAATTATTAAGCAAAAAGGCAAGGTAGCGGGACTTGAGGAGAAAGTTGAACAGGGTGAGGAAATGACAGGAACTATTGGTATTGGCCATACCCGATGGGCAACTCATGGACCACCTAATGACGTGAACTCTCATCCTCATGAAAGTGAAGATGGCAACATGGCGATAATCCACAACGGCATAATTGAGAATTACGGTGCTTTAAGAGAGGAGCTAACAAAGCGCGGCCATGTATTTAAGAGTGATACTGATACAGAGGTATTGATTCACCTAATTTCCAATGTCCAGAAAAACGAAAAAAACAGTCTTTTCGATGCGGTTCGTATTGCTTTAAGCGAAGTTATTGGAGCCTATGCCATTGTTGTTTTGGATAAGAATAATCCGAATCAACTCATTGCAGCAAAAAAGGGAAGTCCTTTAGTTATAGGGCTCGGTCAGGACAAAGAATTCTTCATCGCTTCTGATGCTACTCCAATCGTGGAGTACACTAAGAATGTAATCTATCTGGATGATGAGGAAATAGCGATCTTAGATCGAGTTGATGGTTTTACTCTAATGAACATCAAGAACCAGAAGAAAACTCCGTATGTTCAAGAATTGGAGATGCAACTGGAAGTCTTGGAAAAAGGGGGGTATGAGCATTTCATGCTCAAAGAGATTTACGAACAACCCAGATCTGTTAGGGACTCCATGCGTGGAAGACTTAAAGTTGAATCCGGACAAGTCGAATTAGGGGGTATTCGTGATTACATTTCAAAATTTGTGAATGCAAAGCGCATAATCATAGTGGCGTGCGGTACTAGCTGGCATGCTGGTTTGGTTGGTGAATATCTTTTTGAAGATTTGGCAAGAGTGCCAGTTGAGGTGGAGTACGCATCAGAGTTTCGATACAGAAACCCTGTGATCTACGAGAACGATGTTGTAATCGCAATTTCTCAATCGGGTGAAACAGCAGACACCTTAGCGGCCATTGAATTTGCAAAGTCAAAAGGAGCCACGATAATTGGAATCTGCAACGTTATTGGATCAACTATTCCGAGAATGACTCATGCAGGATCCTACACCCATGCTGGTCCTGAAATTGGAGTTGCTTCGACGAAAGCTTTCACCGCGCAGGTGACGGTGCTAACTCTAATGGCCTTGCATGTCGCTAAGCAAAAAGGGACTATTCCAGAGAGTAGATTTCAGCGATTGCTTATTGAACTTGATAGTATCCCTGATAAGATTGAGAAAATTCTAGAATCAAATGATCTGGTAAAAGAGATTTCTCGCATATATCAAGATGTTCCTAATGCACTATATTTGGGTCGAGGATACAATTTCCCCGTGGCCCTTGAAGGAGCGTTGAAGCTTAAGGAGATTTCTTACATTCATGCCGAGGGTTATCCTGCTGCTGAGATGAAGCATGGTCCGATTGCTCTGATTGATGAGGAAATGCCGGTGATTATAGTTGCCCCACGAGCTGGATCTTATGATAAGATCGTGAGCAACATACAGGAAGTTAAGGCGAGGAAAGGGAAGATTATTGCAATTGTAACGGAAGGAGAACGCCAAATAAAGGAGATGGCAGATCACACTATTGAAATACCTGATGTAGATGAATGTCTTATGCCTTTGGTTACTGTTATCCCACTTCAGCTTTTGAGCTATCATATAGCTGTAATGAGGGGTTGCAACGTTGATCAGCCTCGAAATCTTGCTAAGAGTGTAACTGTTGAATAAATCTTAATTATATACCCAAATAAAGCCAAAGAATGAAACAAGTATTTATCACTTTAAGTCTAGTTGCAGCCCTAGCATTCGTAGGATGCGAGTCAAGTGCCCCTGCTGAAAACACTCAGGAGAAAGCGGAAGAAATGACCGATGAACTAATGGATGACATGGAAGAAGTAGGAGAAGACATGGAAGAAGCTGTTGAAGAGACAGGCGATGCTATGGAAGAAGCTGCGGATTCACTCATGCAGGAAGAAGAAGAGGAGATGTAGTCTTCTTCTTTGAAACGAATTAAAAAGGCCATGATCTTCTCAGATCATGGCCTTTTTTATACACCTAATTTTCAAATATTACTCTACGATCATTCCAGCTCCTACTGTCTCGTTCGTGGCTTCATCAATCAAAATAATACTTCCGCTTATTCTGTTTCGTGAATAACGGTCATAAAACAAGGGCTGAGTCGTTCTGATTTTGATTCGAGCAATATCATTTTTCTCGATATTTTTCTCATCCTCCATGCGATGCAAGGAATTGATATCAACTTTGTACTTAATCTCCTTTACAACACATCTCGCATCTTTAGAGGTATGTTTTACGGCGTACTTTCCATTTGCCATAAGAGGTTTCTCTCCCATCCAGCAAATCATCATATCAATATCCTGACCTATTTCGGGTTGATTGTTAGGCCTTACTATCATATCACCCCGTCCTATATCAATATCATCTTCTAATCTCAGTGTCACACTCATTGGAGCAAACGCTTCATCAACTTCTCCATTGAATGTGTCTATGGATGAAATTTTAGATGTAAACCCAGAGGGAAGAATAACCACGTCATCTCCCTTTTTGAAGACACCTCCTGAAACACGACCCGCGTATCCACGGTAATCATGAAATTCAGTTGATTGAGGACGAATCACATACTGCACAGGGAAACGGCAGTCAACTAAGTTTTCGTCGCTCGAAATATGGACATTTTCAAGCGTATACATCAAAGTGCTTCCTTCGTACCAATCCATATTTTTAGATTTGTGTACGACGTTATCTCCTTTTAGCGCGCTTATTGGAATGAATCGTATATCGTTCACTTCCAATTTTGAACTAAATGCCTCAAGCTCTTCTTTGATTTCTTCAAAACGCTCCTCTTTGTAGTCCACTAAGTCCATTTTGTTTACACAGTAAACGATGTGTGGAATCTTAAGCAATGAGGCAATGAACGAGTGACGAGCAGTTTGCTCTACTAGGCCATGGCGTGCATCTACGAGAATGATAGCGAGGTTTGCTGTAGAAGCACCCGTAACCATATTCCGTGTATACTGAATGTGACCAGGCGTATCGGCAATAATGAATTTTCTTTTTGGTGTTGCAAAGTATCTGTAAGCAACATCAATAGTGATCCCTTGTTCTCTTTCAGAACGAAGGCCATCGGTCAACAAGGCTAAGTTTACCTCGCCGTCAACACCACTTTTCTTGGAAGCTTGCTCTATTGCTTCCATTTGGTCTGCGAAAATACTCTTCGAATCGTAGAGCATTCTACCGATCAAAGTTGATTTTCCATCATCTACGCTTCCCGCTGTGGTGAAGCGCAGTAGATCCATATCTAAATATCCGTGTTCTTTAGTCATTGCTGAGGTAGGTTTAAAAGTATCCTTGTTTCTTACGGTCTTCCATGGCAGCTTCACTTCGCTTGTCATCAGAGCGCGCGCCACGTTCAGTTATACGTGTGGAAGAAACTTCTTCAATAATCTTTTCGAGGTTGTCGGCGTCAGATTCTACTGCACCTGTACAAGTCATATCTCCGATAGTACGGAAACGAACCGTTCTCATTTCTGGAACTTCGTCTTCTCTTCTTTCGATGAAGTCAGTATCGGCTAAAAGCACTCCGTCTCTTTCGAAAACCATTCTTTCATGACTCATGTAGATATGAGGGATTTCTATACTTTCTGACAAGATATACTGCCAAACATCCATCTCCGTCCAGTTCGATATTGGAAATACACGAAAGTGTTCTCCCATATTTTTCTTTCCGTTGAAGATGTTCCACAATTCTGGTCGTTGGTTTTTAGGATCCCACTGTCCGAATTCATCACGGTGACTAAAAAAACGTTCTTTTGCACGTGCTTTCTCTTCATCTCTTCTTCCTCCACCCATGGCAGCATCGTACTTTCCGTTTTCCAAGGATTCAAGAAGAGTGACCGTTTGCAAGGCGTTTCGGCTAGCATTGAATCCTTTTTCTTCGACCGATTTTCCTTCGTCAATGGATTGTTGAACGGAACCTACTATTAGTTCAGCACCAGTTTTTTCCATTAGTTGATCTCGAAAAGCGATTGTTTCAGGGAAGTTATGACCTGTATCTACGTGTAGCAGAGGGAATGGAACCTTGGCGGGAAAGAATGCTTTCCTAGCCAAATGAAACATTACAATAGAATCTTTTCCGCCGGAAAATAGCATTACCGGATTTTCGAATTGAGCAGCTACTTCCCGAAGGATGAAGATCGACTCTGATTCGAGCTCTTTTAAATGAGTTAGACTGTAAGCTTTCATCAGTCGCTTTTGATTTTAGTTGATATGAAATTCAATAGTTCGTTGGCAGATTCCTCCGCCGTTTTATTTTCGGTTTGTAGATCCAATTCAGGATCTGTAGAAGATTCAAAGGGAGAATCAATACCAGTGAAGTTTTTGATTTCTCCGCTTCGCGCTTTCTTATAAAGTCCCTTGACGTCTCTTTCTTCACAAATGTGAAGCGGTGTATTTACAAACACTTCGTGAAAGCTGTCGGTCCCAATAATTTCGCGAGCCATTTTTCTAATGGCGACAGTCGGGCTTACAAAGCAGTTAAGTGTTATAATACCACATTCGTTAAAGAGCTTATTTACTTCAGCAATGCGTCGTATATTTTCTGTTCGATCTTCCTCTGTAAAACTCAAATTCTTGTTCAGGCCATGACGCACATTGTCGCCATCAAGAAGCTGTACCAGACGACCTTGCTCGTGAAGCTTTCTTTCTACAATTTTGGCAATAGTTGTTTTGCCAGAACCAGAGAGACCAGTCATCCAAATGGACACTGCGTTTTGCTTTAGCAATCCTTCTTTTTCACCACGCTGTACGACTTCGTCGTAAATGGTGAAAATGTTGTTATCTCTTTCTTTCATAATAATTTGAAAGCTCCTTCATAAAATCGAAAGCGCGAAAGTAATAATACTTAGTCAAACTTACCAGACATTCAGAATCATACTCTAGGAATTATTAAATGTTTCAAAATTCGCCAACTTTCGACGTTGTTTATGAAAAATAGGAAGGTGTATTAAGAAATTCATCAGATGAAGGTAACTTTGACCTCTATCAAGGCGTACTATCCAACAATTACCCCTAATAACTTGCTAGAATGAAAGTTAAGCTGTCCGATCATGAGAAGCTCCTGTATTTGTTGCTAGACGTGCTAACACTGAATATAGCATTCCTCTTAACATTTATAGATAAGTATCAGAGCATCAGTAAATTGTTGCTGTCTAAATACCTAATTCTTTACGTATTTGTAAATTTTGTTTGGCTTTTAGTTGCAAAATACCGCAACACAAATTTAGATAATAGGAGGAAGAAAACCATTCAAGTATACTTCGACTTTATCAAAGCGCTTTTCATTAATTTGGTGCTTTCTTTGGCCTTTATTGGCTTAATACAGGAAGAATACAGCCAGAAATTTATCTTCAAGTTTTACGCCTCTTTCTTTTTCATGGGTGGCTTATCTCGACTGTTTTTTAATTGGTATCTTAAAGTATATCGAACGAAGGGGTACAATTTCAGAAGGATGGTTGTCGTTGGAGTAAATAAATTTTCAATTAATTTTGTCAACGAGGTTATTCGTCATCCAGAATATGGGTTTAAGTTTTTAGGCTTTTTTGGATACAATCAGGTCGAAGAGCAGAATGTGAAAATTCAAGACTTTGAAGAAATACACAAATTCTTATTGGAGTTTGATATTGATGATGTTTACATTTCTCTTCCTTCCAATCCTGATTACAGAATAAAGGAGCTGATAAAGTTTTGTCACCTCAATTATATAAATGTCAACTTTTTGAATGAGTTCATTCACTTATTGAATAAGAAAACTATTCAAGTAGATTTGGATTACAATGGCCCAACTCCTATTGTTGCGGTAGCAAAAGAACCACTCGAATTGACAACGAATAAATTTCTGAAGCGGACTTTTGACCTTCTTTTTGCATTGGGTCTTATCGTCTTTGTTTTTTCCTGGTTATTTCCGATTCTTGCTATCATCATCAAGATCAGCTCGCCAGGCCCAGTATTTTTTAAGCAGATGCGAACCGGTATTGATAACAGTGCTTTTTACTGTTACAAATTCAGAACGATGAAGGTCAATGATGAATCCGATAATAAACAGGCAACGGAGGGCGATAGCAGGATAACTAAGGTCGGTAACTTCCTCAGAAAATCAAGTCTGGACGAGCTCCCCCAATTTATTAACGTTTTGAAAGGTGAAATGGCGGTTGTTGGACCACGACCTCACATGTTGTCTCATACTAAAATGTATGCGAAACTGATT
>JBLHPQ010000120.1:0-8563 GCA_047624355.1 Flavobacteriaceae bacterium
TACGGCGCTTCTTGAGCGATTACCTTTGCAATTGCCACAAGTTGCTTTTCCCCATCACTGAGTTCAGAAGTAAAGCGATTCTTGAGGTGATTAATTTGAAGCGTCTCAAGCGAATCATCGACGATTTTTTTATCTCGCTCTGTCAATTTCCCGAAGATATTAGTGTAAGGTGATCGGCCTGCGGCAATATATTCTTGTGCCTGTACATAGTCCATCTCTGGGAAATGAACGGGTACAAACGAGAGCAACGAGGGGATGTCTTTTTTGGCTATTTGATCCAAAACGCGATCGCCTAATTCAATCTTTCCCGAGCGTAAAGGGAGCTGACCAGATATCGATTGAAGGAGTGTCGATTTACCTGATCCATTTTTACCGACAAGCACATATACTTTTCCAAGTTGAAGCGATAGATCATTTGATATGAGAAGCGAGCTGCTATAGCCAATATGTATGTTTGATATCTTTATCATCTTAATTTTCTTAAAATGAGTAAAACTACAATCGGCGCGCCAACAATTGAGGTGAAAACATTAATAGGAATATTCACGTGACTCTCTAGTAGTTGAATTACGATATCGCATAACAAAACGAAAAGAGCTCCAATAACCCCAGAAGAGATGATCAGGATGCCATGATGTTGCGTTTTCATCAACATCCGAACTAAGTTAGGTACGGCTAGTCCAACGAAGGCGATAGGCCCACAAAAAGCTGTAATCAACCCAGTAAGTAGTGCGGTTATCGCGATGATAAGGAATCGAACAACGCTGTAATTTATTCCAAGTAAGCGTGCTTGTTCCTGTCCTAGAACGAGAAGGTTTAGAGGTTTAACGAGCAATAATGCCCCAATCAAACCAATACCAAAGACTCCTCCAATTAAGGGGAGTTGATAAAATTCTACACGCGAGAGGGAGCCAAGTGCCCATAATGTAAAGCTCTTCAACTCTTCAGCATCACTCACAGCTTGTAGCATGGAAACCAAGGCCCCAGTAAAGCTACCAAGCATTATGCCTACTAGAAGTAAGGAGATTTGCGAACGCACAATACTTGAAAAAACAGAAATGATCAAGCCAAAGATCAGTGCTCCCAATAATGCGTTACTGATGATTCCAATATCCGAGGTGAAGAAAGGTATCCCAGACATTATGCTGAACGCAACAAATAAACTCGCTCCAGAATTAATACCTAGCACATAGGGACCGGCCATCGGATTTTTGAAAAGAGTCTGCATGAGTAGCCCAGCGATTGAGAGTCCCGCACCCGCGATGATCGCCATGAGCATTCGAGGAACTCTTAATTCTCTAACAATGGTATGCTTTATGATATTCTCGTCGTAGGAGAAAATCCCGTCGAGGAAATCACTAAATGTGAGTTTTATTGGCCCAGAATAGAAATGGAGGAGCCCCAGAAACGGGAGAACAAGAACCGAAACTAGCAGCAACCATTTATGTCGATTCGAGATAATCAATCCGCGAGTCTTCTGTAAAAGTTCAACGTTGAATTCGGTGCAATAGAGGGGTGGAAAATATGAATCAAATCCTCCAAAAGTTTATGAGGTTCAATAGCACTTCTCTCCCAATATTGATTCATTGCATGCGAATAACAGAAGACTCCTCGCGATCCTTGCAGTTTCAAAGGTCCAACATATTTTCCTTTAGGATTTGATTCTAAAATTTCATCCTTTGTACTGAAGCCCGGGTTGATCCAATAGTCAGTATTCTCTGTTAATTTAATAATGCGCTCCATGCTCGTGAAAATACTTCCCGTTCCTTTCGTCTCTTTAAAAAGATAATCAGCACCCGCATCTCTAAATAAGATTGACATATAACTATCTCCGGACGGAGCAGTCCATTGATCGCCCCAAAAGTTACCACTGATGACTGATGGTTTAATCGATAAATCAGCGACTTTCTCACACATTGCTTGGTAATTGGCTTCAATCGAGTTGAATAGATCCACTGATTCTTGTGTTTTACCGCACAATACGCCAACAAATTTCACCCATTCCGCTCTCCCTAAAGGATGATTCTCTCTCCAATCATAACAGGGGATTGCTGAAATCCCGAATTTGTTCAATTTGGCTTCTGCAGGAAATTCTCTACTGAATCCACTGTAAATGACAAGGTCTGTCTCGGATTGTATCGCTTTCTCAATCGGGAAATTAGATTCATCAAGAAATTCAATTATGTGTCCACTCTTCAGTCTTTCTATCACGACAGGGTCATAGACATAGTCAATATCAAGAATCCCTGATAACAATTTCAGCGCTTTTAAGTCCGATAGCATTCCAATTGTGGTTTGAGATAATGCCGTTATGTTTTTAAGCGGTAAATGAATAACGAATTCACCCGCTAGATTATCATCGTACGTGAGCCTGTAGGTGCGTTCAACTGTATTCGTGTTTGGTTCAATCAGATCAAGAATGTAGCCGTTTTCGGAAGATATAATCTTGAAATTTTCAGCATAGTTAATTGATATGTCGCGAACAATTTCTTCCTCGAAATCAGTAAGAGATTTTGGCTCTATCCCCGATTCAGTAACGGTTTCGTTAGTTGAACATGCCGAAAAAAGTAAGGCTATTAAAAGGGCAACAATGTATCTCATTTGACAAAGATAATAGAGGAGTCCAGAAAAACGCACTTTATTAACGTTTGACAAGCAACTGTTGCACCTTAGTTTCCGTCAATAAGATTGAAGACGTGATATTATGTTAAAACCTGTAACCAATTGTTGGTGTGGTGGTATAAGCAATCATGTTAGACTTAATAAAAAAAGAAGTTAATTTCCATATTCGCGTTCAGTAAATGAATTGATGTTTTGGTTGTTAATGGTTAATTTTAAATGTTGAATACATACTAACTGACTTATGATTAGACAAAATTACAGCAAACGTTCTACTTCTACTTCTTCCCGGGCTTGGAAAGTCGTGTCGTTGTTTTCGTTTATCGTTCTATTAACTTCCTTCCAAGGATTCGCTCAAATGAATCTAAACGATCCAGATACTGGAGCAGCGACAATTGGTTCTGCAGGCTGTATCAGTCTTGTTGACGATAATGGAAACGTTCATAATCTTTATCAATTGGAATACGTCGAACAACATTTTCAAGATATTGATTTGTTAAAGAAACGTTTAGGGAGTATTTCAAATAATAGAGTCGCATTTGGTTTGAATGTGAGTGAGACTGCCATTATGATGTTTATTCATAAGGATCGAACGGCTCCAGCTAATTCAAATTCCATTTTATGGTGGAATAACTATATCTCGAATTCATGTATTCAACTGTAAAAAGCACTAAAATGAAGATTTCATCAATAGTTTTTGTTCTGTGTTTCATCGCTTGTAGTACGAGTGTAAACGCACAACTGGTTGCCAATGGAGCTTACCTAATGGGTAACAGCGTGGAAGTTGGAATTAATAATAATGGTCACGAAGGAACTTTCGATATAGCAGGCTCTCATAGTCGTACAACAAGTATGATCGCAGCTACGATATTTGGTTTCGTTGCGAATCCTCAGTTAAATGCTTGGGCAACATGGGATGGTGATTTTTTCACACCTGGAGATCCTGAAAATGGTTTTGGATTAGAAATTAACGGTGTCGGCTATTCGAACAACGCAAGTGGTCTTTTAAATCAAATTCCTGGAGCGCTTTCCAATTATATTCAAGATGGTGATTGTCTGTCTGTCGAATGGAATGGTGTGATTAATGGTGTTGGTGTAAAGATTATTTATCGTTTGGTAGCAAATGATTTGTTCTATACTACTGAGGTTACCCTAACGAATAATACTGCTGCTGATCTCACGGATTTATACTATTATAGAAACGTGGATCCAGATAATAACGTTACAATCAATGGTGGTGCATACGATACTCAAAATACTATTGTTTCACAACCAACACCAGCAGGATGTCAAAAAGCATTAGTATCTGCAACGCAAGCTAACCCATGGGATTCTTACCTAGGTTTCGGAGGAATTGGAGATCAGTTCCGAGTTTCGCACGGCGGGTTTACAAATAGAGATGCTTCTGATATTTGGAATGGACTTGGTGGCCTTACGAATACAGCTGGTTCAACAGTGAATGCGGATGAAGCAATATCTCTTGCATACAAAATTAATTCACTACCAGTTGGGGCTTCTGATACTTTCACTTTCGTAGTAGTGCTAGATGCAACACAAATCGATCAAGCCTTTAATAGCTTACTCTTCTTTGATTACGTTGGAGGATTTGGTGGAGCGGTTAGTCAGTGTGCATTAGTGCAAGATACCGTTCTTACGTGTCCAGGCTTGCCAGTTAACATCACATTGAATGGACCTAGCGTTGCTGAGTACACTTGGGCTTGGACTCCGGTAACTGGATTGGTTTCTGGTGTAGGTGTCTCAGTTGATGCTGCACCATTTGTTACTACAACTTACACAGCCACTGGAACACCAATTAGTGCTTGTATCACAAGTAATGCCACCATGATAATTGTGGTTGATGTTACTGGTGGTGGAGCTACAGCCGGTCCAGATAGTACTGGTCTTATCTGTAATGACCCACTATCGGGTATTCTCCTCTCTGATTACCTGAGTGCATTTGCAGCAGGTGGGGGTGTTTGGCAGGAAACAACACCAATAGCTTCAGGTCAATTTGATCCCTTGTCAACCGGCTTCTCCGGTGCAGGATTAACAACAGGAGATTATACATTCATGTATATTACCCCATTATCCGGGATGTGTCCTGAGGATACTGCAATGATAACAATAACTGTTTCTGAGCCAATCGTCACGGCTGGTGCTGACTCTACCTTAACAATCTGTTTAAACTCACCGAATCAAACATTGAGTACCTACCTAGTAGGCGCGGATCTCTTTGGTACCTTCGAAGATGTATCAGCTACTGGTCAATTTGACCCGGTGACTACAGTCTTCGATCCAACTGGATTAGTGGCTGGAACCTATGAATTTGATTATATCGTTCCTGGCTGTAATACAGATGATACTTCTACAGTGACATTTATTATCGCGACAGAGTTAGTCGTGGATGCAGGTGCAGCGGTCGCGATTTGTATAGGAGAATCGGTCAACTTGGTTGGGTCTGGCGCAACTGCAGGTTATACTTGGTCTGGCGGCGTTACTGATGGAACTGATTTCTATCCAACTACTTCAGGAATGTATTATGTAATCGGCACGAGTGGAACTGGATGTACTGGAGATGATTCAGTCTTCGTTACTGTTCACCCGTTACCAACACCAACATTTGTGGGTGATATAGTTCAGGGATGTGTTCCTACTGAAGTTAACTTCACGAATACAACAGCTAACACAATCGCTTGTTTATGGAGTATAGAAGGAGTTACAGTATTTGATTCTTGTTTGAATTTCAGCTATACATTTGATGCGCCAGGTTACTATGACGTTACGTTGCAGTCGATATCGGCAGAAGGGTGTGTAAACTCAGCAACGTTAGTAGATTACATCTACATTGAAGCAGATCCAATTGCTTCAGCGGGTGTTATTCACGGACAATTCACAAACCTTCAACCGGAAGAAGCATTCTTCATAAATAACACGACAGGTGCTACTACATATGTATGGGACTTTGGTGATGGATCTGCGATTAGTACTGAAGTTGCTCCAAGTCATGTCTTTTTCAGTGATAACAGCGTTAATTATTTAATTGAGTTGATTGCGTACTCTGCGATAGGATGTACCGATACCGCTTGGACACATGTTCAAATAGATGAAGAAGTGATTTACTATCTTCCGAATTCATTTACGCCAGATGGAGATGAGTTTAATCAATCATTTCAACCAGTCTTCACTTCAGGTGTTGATCCATATGATTTCACACTATTGATCTTTAACCGATGGGGAGAAGTAATCTTCGAATCGCATGATTATGATCAAGGTTGGGATGGAACATACGGGAATAAGATCGTGCAAAATGGTATGTACACTTGGAAACTTGAATTCAAGATTACCGCAACCGATGAACGTCGAACAGACTTTGGTCATGTGAACATCTTAAGATAACGAAGAAGGCTCATTTGAGTCAACAAAATATACTAAGCGTCGTATCTATTGGATACGGCGCTTTTTTTATGAGAACAAATCATCTTGAGATAAATAGGCCCCCTTTTTCGATCGTAAATTGAGTCAATTCAAAGATGACTATGAAAACGATCTTTCTGACAATAGTATTGAGTTTATTGATGGTGCCTAGTTGTGGACAAATAGGAGAGGTTTCCTTATTGGGGTAAGGTGAGATCCTTATCGGAGCTGAGAAGAAAAAAGTCGAGCGCTTATTGAAAGAAATTGTTTTGGCTCCGGTTTATTCATGGTTCGCACCATTCAGTTTTGATCATGCCGCTCTGATGATCGGTATGGAGGGCGAGTTGAGTAAGGATGATTCTCTTGAGGTGCTTGGCTTGATGGAGGAGATGTCCTCGTACGATGAGGGCGGCGTCATCTATGCGCCAAAAGATAAGAAACACAAAGTGTTCATTGGAATTCGTGTCGCCGCATTAGGGCTAATGTACGATGATCGAGACCTCAGCAAGGTAATGATGACTTCGCTCTTGGAGACAGAATTAGGCGAATCCTTGTGCAGTATATCAATGATTGGTCCAGAGCCACCATTTCCATTCTATTGTGTATAGGATGACAGTGCAAAAGGACTCGAAATGGTTGTCTCCGATATGTTCGAAGAGGGCGGAGATTTTGGCGAGAGTGTGAACATTAGCTTTAGTAAGCTTCAATAGATTTCAAATTGTTAGCACAAAAAAAACGTCCTAACTTTCGCTAGGACGTTCTCAATTCAGTGTTAACAGGATTACTCTCCTACCACTTCAAATGTAAACGATGGTTTAACATCTTTGTGAAGGTTAGCAGTCGCTTCGAAAGATCCAATTTCTTTAATTGGTTCATCCTTAATTTTCAACGACTTTCTGTCAATTTCAATTCCTGCAGCTTTAAGTGCTTCAGACAATTGAACAGTGTTTACTGATCCGAAGATCTTTCCTTTATCACCTGCTTTTGTAACAATTTTTACTGAGCTAGCTTCTAATTTCTTCCCGAGCTCTTCTGCTTCGGTAAGGATTTTAGAATCTTTGTGTGATTTTTGTTTCATTATTTCAGCATGCGCTTTCTTTGCAGAAGCTGTAGCCAATAACGCGTAACCTTGCGGGATAAGGAAATTACGACCATAACCGTTCTTCACAGTTACGAGTTCATTCGCATATCCTAAGTTATCTACGTTTTTCTTTAAAATTACTTGCATTTTCTTTGAAATTTCGTGTTCAACAATAGGTTATTTCATCATGTCGGCAACGTAAGGAAGAAGCGCAATGTGACGAGCACGTTTGATCGCTTTGTTCACTCTACGTTGATACTTCGCTGAAGTACCAGTAAGTCGACGTGGTAAAATCTTACCTTGTTCGTTGATCAATTTCAAAAGGAAATCTGGATCCTTGTAATCAACGTATTTAATTCCGCTTTTTTGGAAACGGCAATATTTACTTTTTGTAATCTCGATGTTAATCGGAGTCAAGTAACGAATATCATTTTGAGCCATCTTGGTCTAAATTTAAATAAGTTTGTAATTAAGCTTTAGCAGCTACAGTTTTCTTTGCGCCCATTTTGGCTCTGCGTCGTTCAGCCCATGAAAGGCTATCCTTGTCCATCTTAACAGTTAAGAAACGCATAAGGCGCTCATCTCTGCGAAGTGAAACTTCTAATTCAGCAATTACAGTACTTGGTCCTTCAAATTCGAGCAAGAAATAAAATCCTGTCGATTTTTTTTGGATAGGGTAAGCCAACTTGCGTAGGCCCCAGTTTTCAGAGTGCTTTACTTTGCCTCCTAATGACTTGATCTCACCCTCGAACTTCTGCACTGCTTCCTTTGTCTGTTCCTCAGACAAAACGGGAGTTAAAATGAAAACAGTTTCGTAAGAATTCATAAAATCGTGTTTTGTTATTTGTATTTATTGTCCCAACTCTTCATTAGTCGGGGCGCAAAGATATGTATTTAAATTGATTTTTAATTGAAAAAAGTGGAAATATCAGTGGTGATTTTCAATCAATTGGAGCTGTCTACTAGAGAATCCATGATCTCATGCGACAAATCAGAGATAACAGTATAAAGATAGACAATCTTAATCTATAATTTGGGCGTTCCCCGATGTGAAAATATCGGGTCGGGCTTTCTGCTCTATCTTTTATTAATGTCAACTTCGAGAACCTCAGTCCACATTATAAAAAGGATGGCGCGTCTATCCCTAACGCAACGCTCAATATTCTCGAATTTCATAGTAGACTGTGCTTCTCGAATAGTAGGCTGAGGCTCTCGATTTAATAATGTGGGCTGAGGCTCTCGAAGTCTAACATTCGTCATAACGTACGCTCGAAGTCTACAGCTTCACAAAATTGATCATAACGTCATACTGTCCGCCGATACGAAGCATATATTCTCCTTTCACCAATTGGGTGGTTGCAATAAGAGCGGCATCCGTAAGTTTCCCCATCAATACAATGGATCCCTTCGAATCTATAATATCGAACGCAACTCCTTCAAGAGGGTACT
>JBLHPQ010000121.1:0-8559 GCA_047624355.1 Flavobacteriaceae bacterium
GTGATTGTTTTTTTTTACAAGATGGATAAAGACAGGCGGAATGCGTGATCTAACTTGTTAAGAAAAGAGAATGAAACAGGATTATTTCTTCTTAGCAGCAATTGCTTTTGCTTTCGGAGCCACTTTCTTGGCTGGAGCTTTCTTTGGCTCGGCCTTCAAAACCGGCGCATCAACTATTTCCGAAGCACTCTTGTTCTCTTGCGGCTCTTCAGTTACCTGCGCTTCTTCAATTTGCTGTGATACAATGGGCTTTTTGGCATGAGAATGAATTGGTCTTCTACTTACCACGTCTTCGATGTCATTTGCGTATTGATCAAGCGGACGTTTAATGTCGTTGGTCGTACTTTGGATTATTCCAGTAAGATCTAATTCAGATTTCATGTCCAGCGTGGACTTCTTAATTTCGGTCTGAATTTCTTGTGAGGCGTCCTTAACTTTACGTATAGTTTGGCCGAAAGTTCGCGCCAATCCTGGTATACTCTTAGAACCAAAGAAAATGAGGATGAACACGAGTACGAGCATCACTTCACCAGTTCCTATATCATTCAGGAATAATACCATGGCACAAAGATAGTCTTTTAGTGATGTTCAGAACCCAACGTTTGTGAATTCTCATTAAGATTACAAACAATTGTTGACATCTAATCTTTTAGAATCCAATTTTAGCCGACGGATACGCATTGAAGGTACCTGAGGCCGTTGCAATTAACCTTCCCTCCTGGTTGTGAATTTGTCCTTCAACAAAAATCAATCGACTTCCTTTTTTAATCGTTGTTGCAGTGCCTTTAAGTTCATCTGCTAGCTTAGCCGGAGAAACAAACGAAATTTTCATTTCAATCGTCGAAACAACCTTGTCATCCATTATCACTTCGGATAATGCACACACCCCCATCGTCGCATCCATCATGGCACAAACTGCACCACCATGAGCTGCTAGAGGAGTCGCCAAGTGCTTTTCCAAGACAGTCATCGTATAGATCACATTTCCAGCAGCAGACAATTCGAAAACCATCTCAAGTAATGGCCCAAAATGATTGTTCTTATTATATCCCCTTACGATAGGGTGATTTTCTAAATCATTCATTATGCCTCTTTTTTCATATGCACATCGACCTGAGGGAATGGAATACTCAATCCTGCCTGATCAAACTCATTGTAAACACGTTCATTCATATCGAAAAACACTCCCCAATAATCGGCTGTTTTTGTCCATGCACGGACTGTGATATTCACGGATGAATCACCAAGTTCTCCCAACGCGACAAAAGGTGCTGCCGGCTCACTAATAATTCGACTATCCTCTGAAGTAAATTTCAACAACAGTTCTTTCGCCACTTTAAGGTCATCACCATAACCAATTCCAAAGACCCAATCAACACGCCTTTTATCTGCTTTTGTATAATTGGTAATCGTTCCATTTGCGACAGATCCGTTTGCTAGAATAATCACTTTATTATCAAGTGTCTTAAGAATTGTATTAAAGATTAACACTTCACTCACAATTCCTTCTTCTCCTTGGGTATTGACCAAATCACCTATTTTAAACGGCTTAAAAACTAAGATCATTACTCCGCCTGCAAAGTTGCTTAGCGTCCCACTGAATGCCATACCGATAGCCAGTCCAGCTGCTGCCAAAATTGCAACGAACGATGTCATTTCAATGCCCAACTGTCCGATTGCTGTGATCACGATCAGGACTTTTAATCCAGCAGAGGTCAAGCTACTTAAAAAGCCCCGCAGTGACTGATCCATCTCACGGGTGTTAAGCACTTTATTGATCTTTTTAACAATCATCTTAGTTATCCAGAGACCAATGACTAAGATCGCTGTTGCAATCAAAATTTTCAATCCAACGGAGACCGTTGCTTCGATCATTTCGTCTTGCGTATATCCAAATAGTATATCTTTTGCAGCTTCTTTTTTAGCAGGCATTAAATTAATTTTAAGCTCAAATGTAAGTTATGTTTTCGATTGACCTTCAATTTCTGTTAAATTTGACCTATGTTTTTTATTCTATCCAAAGCGTTACTCTTTCTGTTGTCGCCATTTTTCTGGTTGATACTTTGCGCGGCTGGTGCATTATTTTTGAAATCGGCTAAATGGAAAAATCGTTTAAAATGGTGGGCTTTGGGAATATTCATATTCTTCAGTAATTCCATCATCTTCTCTGAGTTTTGCGGTCTTTGGGAAGTTCCAGGAAAGCGAATCGAAGACGTGAAGAATTATGATGTCGGTATTGTGCTTGGTGGAATGTTTGAATACAATGGAGACCTAGATGAAATAAGTATTCGTAGACAAGGCGATCGACTCATTCAGGCAGTTACGCTTTACAAAACAGGAAAAGTTAAGAAACTGCTAATCACTGGAGACTCCGGCTACGTAACAGATCGAGGACTTCACGAAGCCAAACAAGTCAAGGAATTACTCATAGCATGGGGAATCCCTGCAGAAGATATCCTAACAGAGGAAAAGTCTATCAACACCTATGAAAATGCCGTTGAAACTGCTAAGATTTTGAAGAAGCACAAAGAAATTAAGACGTATTTACTTATTACCTCTGGGATTCATATGCGAAGATCGCTGGCCTGCTTTGAGCGTGCTGGCTTGAAGTGTGAATCGTTCTCTACTGATTTGTACACCAATCAAACAGGCAGCTATCATTGGGATCAATACTTTATCCCGAACGTTGACAATTTCACGACTTGGAATAAGTTGTTTAAGGAAATGATCGGCTATATGGTATACGATGTGCGGGGATATATTTGAGCGTGACAACTAAACTCTTTTAATTAGTTAAGTAGTCAACTAGTTCATTAGCTTCCTCTTCATCATTGAGGTCAATAACAATTTCTCCATTTTCTATCACATTTATAATTTGCGCGGAAATTATTACTTCATTCTGAATGACAATGCAAACCTGTTTGTTGAGATTTCTTTTCGTCATCTGTTTAAACTTCACAGCCCCCTGATTATTTAATATAAAACCTAAATCATAGCTTCCCCTTTCATTAGCTTCTATAGTTACACCCTCAAAATCATCGTAAGAAATGTAGGATAAGGTGTCCAAATAAAACTTTTCAGTACTATTTATTAAGTTGTACTCTTTACCATCTGCACTTATTTCGTAAAAACCGCCAATCTTTCCCTTAGCGATATTCTGTTGTCCGTTACAACTTAATAATGCGGCGCATAAACCGATTGCAAGGAATAAGGTTGATTTGGTAAATTTCATGAGAGTTCTATTGGCGTTAATGGATTGGAGCAAAATCAGGTGCATCAGCAAGATCAACAGGTATTTCAGGTGGTGTATCACTCATTCTTCAACCTTTAATTCAACAACAGAATTACTCTCCGTTCTTCTTTTGTTTCGCCGCTAATTTCGCTGCTTTCTTTGCTGCCTTTTCCTTCTTCTTACGAGCCTTCTTCTGTGCCTTGGTCTCTTTACTTCCAGGAACTTCATCATCTTCCGCACCATTACTATCCGGTGTGCCAAATGCGTACGTTTCTCGGCCTTGCTCATCATAACGGTGCTCTTCAATTCGAACGCCTTTTTTGTCGTAGAGAATTTTTTGTTTCATCAATTTAGTTGGATAATACTCATTGAACCATCCGACGCGAACACCTCTCCGATAGTTTTCTTCGACTTGTGGATCTTGCTGATAGTAGAACGTTGTAAACTTACCGTCTTTTACTCCCATATCGTAATTTCCCACTTTCAAGAGCGTCCCATCATCATAATAGTACTTTGCCTCTTCGTGTTTCTTCCCTTGTTTGTAAAGAATATCCTGAATGATAACACCTTTTAGATTATAAGTCTGAAATGCACCTTCTAAGACCCCATTGTTATAGTTAACACTGTTTTTTATGCGTGATTTAGAATAATACGTTCGTTTCGTTCCATGAAGATTTCCGCTCGTATAGTTTTCCCATAAGGTCGTATCACCCTCGGCCGTGAAAAATATTTGCTTTCCGTGTTTTTCACCCAGTTGATAGTTGTTTTCCCAGGATAAATATCCGGTACTATCATAGAAGTAAAACCACTGTCCGCTTTGAACTCCCTGAATATTACTTTGGATAATTCTCGTGCAACCCGTTTTATAGAAACTCGTATCCCTCCCTTGTCGTTTCCCATCAACAAATGTGACACTACGCTCAATTATACCATTCATGTGACATGTCTCACACCTCCCAGTAAACGGACTTCCGAAGTTCCCAGAGGAAATAATATCGGAATCTTCGTCGTAGGTTAATTTCTCATTACAATCAATAACTCCTGCCAATTTCCCGCATTGCCATTCTGCATATTGTTGTTGACTTTTAGGAATTATCTCGCCTTGAGAATCGTAGCGTTCATAGCACAATTTCTTCTCCTTAACTTCCGGGATTTGAGCAAATAGTGCTGCATTTGTAAGCAGGCAAACTATGATTATGAGATATTTCATCGATTGTGTTTTTAATTCAATTGCAATAATTATTCCTCAATTAGACTTTCAAGCATCGATCTCATTCCGTCAGGAACAACAACCGTTGCGTTCTTTTCAGTGTCAAAAGCGACTAATGTGGATTTACCCTTTGCGCAGAGTTTACCCTCAACCACTACAGTATAATCCAAAATGAAACTTTTGGTACCAATATGTGACGTAGTAACGGTAATTTCAGGTCGATCATGTAAAAACACCGGCCTGAGGTACTCAATTTCATTCTTCACTAGAATAATTCCATCTTTCTTCCAGTCCCAATCTCTTCCAAGGAAGGTTCCAAAATAATGCACCCGCGCCATCTCAAAATAAGTCAAATAGACGCTATTATTGACATGTCCCATTACATCAAGGTCAGAATATCTAACGTGAATTATTGCAGGTTTAATCATGTTTATCTAGTTTTTCAAAATCAGAATTATTACTGATGAATTCGGGTACGATTGCCTTCATTTTCCTAACAATTTCCATATTATCTTGGCTTCCAAAGAGCTCAATTAAATCATTGATCATTGTAATATGATCAGCATCAGCCACGCGAATTTTCGCCTTTAATATCTGTGGATGATGCGTTGTTAGCGTATTTTCATCCTTAGCGAGAAGTTCCTCATAGAGTTTTTCCCCAGGACGTAAGCCAGTAAATTTTATTTCAATATCTGCGTCGAGTTCTAGACCATTTAACTTGATCATTTTTTTAGCGAGGTTAATAATCTTCACAGATTCGCCCATATCAAACACAAAGATCTCCCCTCCTTCACCAATGACACCAGCCTCCAGAACTAATTGGCACGCTTCAGGAATTGTCATAAAGAAGCGCGTCACGCGTTCATCCGTTACTGTGATCGGCCCACCATTTGCGATCTGCCGTTGAAATAAAGGAATAACTGAACCATTTGATCCAAGGACATTCCCAAACCTCGTGGTAATAAATTTCGTCTTTTTTAGATCGTTTTTAGCTTGCGCATAGACTTCCGCGATTCGCTTTGATGCTCCCATCACATTCGTTGGGTTCACTGCTTTATCGGTAGAAATCATAACGAATTTGTAGATCTCAAACTCCACAGACAGATCTACCAAATTCCGAGTCCCAAGTACATTTGTCAAAACAGCCTCCGATGGATTATTCTCCATTAATGGAACATGCTTATAAGCCGCTGCATGGAAGACAAAATTCGGTTTAAATGTGCCGAACACATTCTTCATCCGCTCGTAGCTTCGAATATCGCCAATGACAACTTCAAATTTCAATTCCGGGAAATCCGATCGGAGTTCATTTTGTAAATCATATTGAGGTGACTCCGCTTGATCTAATAGAATTATTTTAGAAGGATTATACTTCGCTATTTGACGCACTAAGCCACTACCAATTGATCCAGCAGCACCAGTTATCAGAATCACCTGATCGTTCAATTCTTCTTTTATTTTTTCTTGACCGAGTGAAATCGGTTTTCTACCTAGAAGATCATCTATTTTAATTTTTTTCAGCTGCTTCGATGAAAACTCACCATTAATCCAGCTTTTAGTACTCGGTACTTTCACGACGGTTACCCCATGTTCTATACAGAGTTCAGCAACGTGTTTACGATGATTTTTGTCCGGATCTTGAATCGCTATAATCAAGCGTGTAATTCCATCTTTCTTAATCATCTTCTCCAGCTTCGAAGTATGATAGATGGTTACGCCCTCCAGTCGATTTCCAGCTAACTTCTTGTTATCATCCAGAAAGCCAACAATTTTCTCTTTATTCGTGCGGTCCTTCTCAATTGTTCGTTTGGTAATCAATCCAGAGATTCCTGCTCCATAAATGATTACCCTTTCCTCGGACTTTTTCACTTTTATTGATTCTAAATAGATCAACTTAATAGCAAATCGCAATCCTAGTAATAGCATAAAGGAAGCTAAAAACTCGATCATTAAGACAGATGACGGGAACAGATAATAGCCATCAACGAAATTATTCCGAAGCAGACCGAGCACAAAAAACAGCCCTGAACTTATTATCGAGGCAAAGAAAATACGACGTAAGTCTTCCGTAGAAGTGTGTCTCACGATGCCTTTATGAATTTTAAAGACATAAAAGACAATGAATTTTACGGCTAAATAAACTAGAATTGACTTGGATAGTATATCCCATTCCCGTTTGATCACCTCAGCATCAGCCTTCAAATCAAATCGGATGACGTAGGCAAAGAATAGGGCCACAAGCGACAAAAATAAGTCGAGGACTATGACCACCCATCTCGGCGTATTTGATTTAGGAAGAAGCATAAACAAAGGTAGTCATTTAGATGAGCGACTCTCCTTTACCATTTAAGACTTTTTGAACCACTTGTTTTTAATAGCGCGGATCCATTTAAACCAGAGCGGGCCATTATCAATTCTGTAGCTGAAGTATTCAAGATCCGAGCCTCCAAAATTATGATTGAATCGCCGAACGCCTTCTACGCGTGAACCACCGAAATCGAACAGGCGTTTATCTTCCATTGCATTTGCAATCGCCGCATCCATAGCTAAATACATCCCACCATTATCGCGTGCTAATTCTAACGTTGCTCCTTTAGAATAATACAACTGCCCCTGATGAACGAAGCAAATAACTCCTCCCTGACATATTTCATCTTTCGTCACTTCAAAGGCGCATAACTTCCCATCTTTCTCTGCTTCTCGATACATCTCTTCCAAACGACCCATTGACACAGTACTCATTCCTGTAAACTTATTGATCAGTTCAGATTTGATAATGTCAAAAACAGACTGCCAGTTGGATGTTGGACGCACCTTCAATTCAAAGCGATTTGCCTTATTTAGCATGCGATTCACCTGTGACTTGCGCTTGGTTGAACCATCCGTAACCTGGCAAATGAAGGATTCGTTATCATTCCCGAGAAGCGGCTCTTTAAATTCAATTTCGATTAATTTGAATATCGATCGAATTTGCTCTTCAAGCTCAGAAAAATTAATTAGGTCTTTATTCCCGAGGAGCTCCATATAACTGACAAAGATCGGCGTATAGAGAATTTTCTGTGATAAACGCTTGGTGAATGGAAGTGCGATTCCAACGGAATAATTTTCATCGACCAAAACACACCAATTTTCTGCAATCGCATCGAGGTACCATGTATAAGAAAAGAAGGCAGCATCGGACGTTCTTGCAACAAGTTCGTTCCATCTAGCACCATCCAGCCTTTCTCTTTGAATTAAATTCAGTTTCATCTACGCTGCGAATATAAGGAATGAATGCTAGTCATGCCTCACAAAATACTATCTTAGTTTTATGAAACGAGTTCCATTGTTTTTTATTCGTTTATTGATCCCAATAGACATGAAATATCGCTTTAACGTTACCATTAAATGAAAGAAATTGAACATAAATTTTTAGTCGATTCGGAGATCTGGGCATCGGTCACTAAACCGAATCCGAGTTTAATTGTACAGGCCTATATAACTCGATCTGTGAACACTACAGTAAGGGTTAGAATTAAAGATTCGAAAGGCTATTTGACTATCAAGGGAAAGACAGAGGGCATTTCGCGGACAGAATTTGAATATGAGATCCCCCTGGCAGATGCTGAAGAGATGATCGTTTCGTTTACCGATAAACATATTCGGAAACAGCGCTATGAGATAGAGCACGAAGGACGTTTATGGGAAGTTGATGTCTTCCACGGGAACTTGTACGGATTAATTGTGGCCGAATTGGAAGTTGAGCGTGAAGAGGATCAATTTAGCTTGCCTGATTGGGTAACCGAGAATGTTTCAACCGACCCCAATTATTACAATGCGGTGTTAATTGAGCGGTGCTGACGATTGGATAACGGCTATAAAATAGTAGATGAGAATAGTTTTATTTTTATTGGGAATGATGGTAGCTACAATGAGCTATGGTCAAGGATTCATCGAAGGAAACCCTAGAGGTTCGATCTGGTTGAGCGATGGAATCGTCACGTTAAAACTATTAAATACAAGTGATGAATTGGGGTTATGGCGAGCAGAACTCTCTGAATGGTCACCCACTAAAGAAGCGGCAACATGGATTTTCACAGATGATTTTGTGATCATTGAACCACCAAATACCAAAGAA
>JBLHPQ010000122.1:0-8538 GCA_047624355.1 Flavobacteriaceae bacterium
CAGAGCAAGCAATGTTATGCCTCCATAGAGAAATACACCATGAAATACGCTGTGAATCCATTCCCAATCTAGCAATGCTCTCAAGTTAATAAAGCTAATGGCAACAAAGCCTGCACCCATAACCATTGTGATTATCCCGAATTTCTTTGCGGAGTTTTTCTTCTCCTGTATTTCGTATCCAGCTTCTGTTTTATAAGCGTCAAATGAATCGTTCGAAGTAATTAGTTCCATAGGGTAGTTCTAAAAGTGCTCTTGAATTGCACGATTTGTAGTTTTTGATTACTTAAATCTAATGATTTATTTAAACTTTTAGTCTTCGATGCAGGTAAGAATATTCGAAATTAATTCATCCTGAAGCTCTGATGAATTGTTAAACTTGACATCTGTCCATGAGCAGCATACACCATTAGAAGATTCACGATTAGTAGAACGCAGCAGGTCTCAATCATTGAAATTAAACATACACTAACGATCTCAATTGCATAACTGAATATTATTTCTTGTGTTGAAGCATCAAGGTAATAAATACATAGAAATCACAAAAATCCACAACATAGATTGGTATTTCCTAAAATCTCACGAGATTAGCGGCATGATATCCAAAGAAGAGAAAAAAGAAAGGAACACGTCGTTCTGGACTTCCTTTCAGAAGGAGATGCGAAATGTGAAGTCGTCGAATGGCCGCGGAATCAATTGGATCAACTACCCTACTGGCGTCAAGGATATTTATATTAGAATGGAGACTACCGGTAAAAACACGCTATTCTGTATAGAAATCCAACCAAAGGATGAAGGAGTTCGTTCTATTCTATGGGAGCAAATGACAGAACTAAGGAAAGTGATGCGTGACCAAATGGGAGAAGCAACGGGTTGGAATGAATTTGATCATATCTTTGCGGAAAGAACCGTTTCTCGCATTTATTGGGAAGATATTAGCTTGAACTTTTACCTCGATGAAGACCTGATGAAAATTAAGTCTTTTTTACGCGAGAAACTCGTTGCATTTGACATCTTTTATCAAGAGTACAAAGAAATACTAATTGCCTTGGCTGAGTAAGCTTCAAATACTAAATTTGCATCATGAATAAATTCGTTGGAATAACACTTTTCTCCTTGCTTACGGGCATGAGTACTGCACAAATAGTAATCTATAATGAAGACTTTGAATCAGGAGCTCCTGTATCCTTCACAATAGTGGACAATGATGGATTAACGCCAGCAGCTGCTGTAGCTGAATTTACGGAGGCTTGGATTCGATTGGCAGATCCAGATAACCCTGCAGACACAGTAATGGGATCAACTTCATTCTTCTCGCCTGTTGGAACGGCTGATCGCTGGTTGATTACTCCCGCAATCACTTTGGGTGCGTATGGAAATGTACTATCATGGGAAGCGAAATCACACGATCCTTCATTCCCTGACGATTATATGGTAGTTGTCTCTAGCACTGATACTCAATTAGCAAGTTTTGTTGACACTGTTGGTAGCGTTATAGAGGAAAATGAAGCGTGGACCAACCGTTCTGTGAATTTAAGCGAATATGGATTGGACAATGCAACTGTCTTTGTTGCTTTCGTTAACAAGACAACCGATGGATTTAAGCTTTATGTTGATGACATCAATATGCTGATTGAAGATACGCTTTCTGTACAAGATCTATATTCAGCGTTAAATGTTCGTCTATTCCCTAACCCAACAACTTCCATAATTGAGGTTGATAGAGATGATGTTACTTCTTTAGCTGTGATTGGTACAGACGGGAAAGAGCTACTAGTCGTTACAAAAACGAACGTAATAAATGTTGAGCTCATCAGTAATGGACGCTACCTCTTACGTGTAGCAACTGAAAAAGGGATCAAATTCGTTCCGTTTATTAAAAACTAATGCAAGATGGGAGGAAGTGGAACAATTTGAATTGAAAATTGTACTTCCGAGCTAGGTGTCGGTGTCATATAAACACTGTCCTCTTCAATTTCTATTAAATCAAAGGACCAAGTAGTTTCTTCGAAGTAGAACGTAATCTTCTTTTCCTCGGAATGCAGTATATATGAGCCAACTTGACCGTGCTGCCTGCCGAGATCTTGCATGGGTAAATATTGGACACTTCCATTGACATAAAAAATCAAGAGTTCTTTCTTGTAATCTGCACTAGACGTGACGTTAGCTTTGTTCACGATCATCTTGTTGATCATCCAAACTTTACTATTTCCATCGTTCAATAAATTATCGAACTTTACTGGACGAAAATCGACGCCAGAGGAGCAAGAACTTATGATTATCAGGAATATTAGAGCAGCTCCCTTCATTAGAATATGAGTGCATTTTGCATTAGGTCCGTATAGATTTCTTTTGAGAGAGAGTCCATTATAGATTCTTTCACAGCACGATATCCTTCGCCATAATCGAGTGCTTCAACGAACTTGAAATCATAACGCTTTCCATTCCATTTGAAGATACAATCGAAGAATGTTTCGTCTAGGTCACTGTAAAAAGTAATGACCAAATCTTGAGCGCCACTATCACCTGGGCGCATTGCGGTCATGTCACCACGGAATCCGTTTACTTTGACTAATTCTCCAGCTTCTCGTTCGAACACTACAATATTACGCTCTTTCAGTGGGAGCTTCTGCCCCTTTAATACAATACCTGCCTTCATCTGGAGGATAAACGCATCCTTAATATCTGCGCCATCTTTAAATGGAATAATTCTGAAATTTTCGGGACTACAAACCGCAAAAACCGTTGAATCCTGATCTAACATTAAGCAGACATCTAATTCCTTTATTATTTCCAGATGCTTTGGATTCTCAAAGTCTTTCTTAGAAAAATCTGCACGGACATCATGAAAACCAGCAACACTTGTTGAGTCTTCAATAGGTTTATCTGAGTTGATCTCGTCTCCACCTGATCCACAGGAAGACACTAAAATTACCGTCAGAAAAAGGAATAGTATTTGTTTCATAGGTTTATAATTCAGTTCTTTTCAAAAGTTACGGAAATACGGTTATTGCTTCTTGCATGGCACTATCGAACAACGTTCTGTTAATTCCAGTTGCAATGTTCTTTTCATCCAACCAGGCAAGCATTTTTTCTGTTGGCATATTTCCGATTAGATCATCGGCCGCCATAGGACAGCCACCAAATCCAAGGATTGCACCATCAAACCTACGGCATCCAGCATTATAAGCGGCTGCAACCATATCCTGAGCGTTTTCTGGAAGGGTGTGAAGATGAGCACCAAACTCAACCTTTGGCAAGCTTGTACTTAATGTATTGAAGAGCGAAGCCACGCTCTCTGTAGTCCCGACACCAATTGTATCTGACAAGGCCTGAATTTTAACATCTAACTTATCGTAGAGCTTTTCGCACCATGCAGCGACAATGTCCGGATGCCAAAATTCACCATAAGGATTTCCAAATCCCATAGATAAGTACAAAACGAGTTCCTTATTGTTTTTCTGAACTAGCTCTTGAATCGCCTCTACTCTCGCAAAAGATTCATCAATCGTAGCATTTGTATTTCGTTTTTGAAATTCCTCCGATACAGAGAAGGGGTAGCCAAGCAAATCGATTCTCTCAAATTCACATGCATCTCTTGCGCCACGTTCATTTGCTACTATTGCAAGCAAATTACTGTCAGTAGGATTTAAGCCTTCTAAAACGGTTGCTGTATCTGAGAGTTGCGGGATCGCCTTAGGAGACACAAAGCTTCCAAAATCAACAGTATCAAAACCACAGGCTAGAATTGAGTTAATGTAGCTCGTTTTGACTTCCGTCGGAATGAAGTCATGAATTCCTTGCATGGCATCTCGTGGGCATTCAATAAGTTTCAATTCATCCATATGTAAAAATACCGATTTTAAAGCAGATCAATTCTGTCTATTCAGAATAGCTTTATTGATTCGCTTCAGCAATTTTGGTCCTTCGTATATAAAACCTGTGTACACCTGAAGCAGGTCCGCTCCCGCATCCAATTTCTCCATAGCATCAGCCACGCTATGAATGCCACCTACACCAATTATAGGGAATGCTTTATTTGATTTTTCTGAGAGATAACGAATAACCTCCGTGGATCTTTTTCCAACTGGCTTCCCTGATAATCCTCCAGCGCCGATGCTCTCAAGTGTTTTGTTGTCAGTTTTTAAATTCTCGCGACTGATCGTCGTATTTGTTGCAATTACGCCATCCACTTTTAGAACCGTGATGATTTCAATAATGTCATCCAATTGTTCGTCCGTAAGGTCTGGAGCGATTTTCAATAAGATTGGTTTCTGCTTTTCAAATGTGTCATTTACCTCCTGCAGTGTTTTTAATAAATTCATCAATGGCTCCTTCTCTTGCAATGAGCGCAGATTGGGAGTATTTGGCGATGATACATTTACGACGAAGTAATCTACGTGAGGATATAATTTGATAAATGATTTCACATAGTCTTCAGCAGCCTCATCGTTTGGCGTGAGTTTATTCTTCCCAATATTACCACCAATAATTAGGTCTGTTTTACGCTTTTTTAAATTTTCAACCGCTGCATCAACCCCTTCATTATTAAAGCCCATTCTATTAATGATTCCTTGATCAGCTTTAACTCTAAATAATCGTGGCTTATCATTTCCGGGCTGGCCGAGTGGTGTAATTGTTCCAATTTCAATAAATCCGAATCCACAGTAGGCAAGGTCATTGAACATTGATGCGTTCTTATCGAAACCAGCAGCAAGTCCAACAGGATTATCGAACGTTAAACCAAATAGTTCTCGTTTCAAGCGATCATCCTTCACACGATAGCGTTTGGACCAGATAGATTTCATTCCGGGGATGGAGAGCGCGATTCTCATCATTTTCGCGGTAGAATAATGAACCTTCTCAGGATCGAAAAGAAAAAGAATGGATCGAATGAGTTTATACATTGCAAAAGTTTTAGCAAAGTTATAAACGATAATGGGGTGACTAAGCCACCCCATTATAGATTTTCAATTAGATATCAACAACTAGAACTTGTAACGTCCTCGCCATTTGTTCGCACGTCTTGCTTTCGCGTAATCTTTGTACGTAAGATTTCTTGAGAAAAGGATATTCACATAGAAGTAAGTATCATTATTTTCATCACCTCTTTGTTGTCCTGTTCCAAACCAACCTGAATTTTGTTCAGATGGATTAGACAAATAAGCAGCCTCAGCTCCAACTTGTGATCCTAATTCGTTTGCATCATAATAAACTCCATGAACATCATCAATGTAATCAGAGAATGTCTTAACGTAAGTAGCTTCTATACCAACTCTCCACATTCTGTTGATTCCCATTTTGAAACCAATACCAAATGGAATTGTCGCTGTTACAGGAAGGTATTCGCTAGGCCCACCTACTAGTCCTTGTCCTTCTGTACGCAAAGGGCGCAGTTCAGTCCACGAACCATTGTACATTGCTTTAGGGTTGAAGTAACTTACACCAACACCAGTAAATAAATACAATTGCTCATTGTGGTTACGCATTCCTTTCAATCCAGGAACGTGGTAACGAGCACCAAATTTTTCATTAGCGAAAAGAATCAGCTCAATACGTTGAGACAATTCGATAATAATTGATTTGAAATGTAAATTTCTTGATTTACGAACTAACTCATTTGTTAAAGCATCATCCCCTTTTAGTTGTCCAACATTGAACATCGTTGATGTTGCCCAATATGGATGAAAACGAAAACGGTATCCAACAGAAGCATTCCAGCTTGTAGAAGGCCAATCTAAATCCGCAAGGCTATAATCCTTACCAATTTGGCTTCTTCCACCTAAATCCCCTAAAAATTGAGTTGCTCCACCACCGAAAACGATCTCCTTCTTATTAAGAGACCAATTTCTCTGCGTGTTAAAGTTAGTGTGCTGTCCATAGGTGAATCCAGCTGTAAATAGTAGTAAAATACCAGTTAAGTATCTCATTGTTTTATTTTAATTCGATTTGAACCAGTTTAGTTAATCTGTACGAAAGTATGAATGATTATCCTTCTTACCAAATAACAGCACATTTAATTATTAAAGGCCGGTTGTTCATGAACATTTAATCCTAAGTTATCAATCTAACGAGAACTATCTCAAAAGGTTGGCTCAATTCGCATAGAAATTAATCTTTCTACTGAACCATCTGGGTGTTTGGCGAGAATATTGGTAATCATAACCTGCTGATTAAGGTTAAATGTGCGGAGTTTATTACAAAGGAATGGCGGGAATTTGTCGCCATGAACGCGCTCTATAACATCTCCGTAACCATTATAATATTGAATATCGTAAGAATACACTTTGAATCCGTTATTACAGGCTACCGCGTCTGCCTCACAAAGCTTATCGATGTTCAATTTTCCAGTCACAATACCAGCAATATTTGGTATCGTTTTTTGCCTTAGAATTTTCTCTACAGGAGGGGTTGTTTCTCGAACAACTTCAATTTTTTCTGGTGCGGAACTATCAATAAAAATTGGGAGAAGTTCGGACGGTTCAGCCCCACGTTCTTCAAGAGTTCCCTCCTTAGATTCAATCTCTAAAGGACGCGGAATGTTGTCCTTGGCGATCTCCCTTTTTGAAGCTACGACAATGGTAGGCTCAGAAAAGAATTCAGTTTTCGCTAGGTGAACATCTTCAACTTTATCTTTAAGTTTTTCCTCTTTGGCTATTGACGGCGCGTCATTCTTCATATTACTCGCAGCGACAATCAGCGCTGCTGTAGCTAAGCCCATTGGACCATAGAACCATGCAGATTTCCATAAAGGAGGTTTCATTGCACGATGCCCCTTCAGTACATTACTGAGATTCTTTTTACCCTTAATGTACTCAGAACTAATTGGTTCACGATCCAACGTAGTTTTTCGATTTTCCATTTTCAGCTGTTATTTCAAAAATTGTTTTTTCAGTCGTTCTAGGGCTCTAAATGCTCTAACTTTAGCATTGTTTTCTGTGATCTCAAGGATTTCCCCAATTTCACGGTAAGAGCGTTTTTCAAAATACCTTAACTCAATTAATTGCAAATCTGCTTCACGCAAAGTTGCCAGGCAACTAATTAGTTTTGTTTTCAATTCAGATGTGTCACTATCATCTATATCTTCAATCATTTCAAAGAGATGAATGCTTTCTACATTCACCGTTCGTCTTGCTTTGCGATCACGAAATGCTTGATACAATTCACTTTTCGCTATTCTGTAGAGCCAAGATGAAAAAGGGACTCCCCTGAATTCATACTTGTGTAAGTTGCTAAGTGCCTTAATAAACACTTGCGATGTAACGTCAAAAGCTAACTCTTGATCGTCCATCCTTTGATAGACGTAGCGAAATATCTGCTCATGATATTTCGTGTACAGTGGACCGAATCTCTCCGCATCCTCCTTCGCCTCCCTAATCCATACCTCTTCTTGTTGAAGTTTTGTACTGGACTGGTGATACACGGGGTTCACTGCCATTGTTTCTGGTTTTAAATTGTTCTAGTTTGGTTTTAAAGCTTGCAGGCCTCAAGTAGTATAAACACTCTTTTAGCCGTTGGTTACAACTTTAACTCCAAAATCTCACATATATTATGCATACATATAAAATAACACTTTTTTAACTTATTACCTAAAACGATCCATATAGGTCGTGTCAGTGAGCGTTTTTAGAAATGAAAGGAGATCACCTCTATCTCTCCTTGATAGCTTAAATGGCTGTATTATATCATTTTGGTTAACATTATTAGCTCCTCCTTTTTGATAATGATCGAGAACATCACCTAACGATTTAAGGGATCCATTATGCATATATGGAGCTGTTAATTCAATATTTCTTAGTGAAGGAATTTTGAAGAAACCAATCTCACTACTGTCGGAATCAATTCTAAAACGGCCCATATCTAGATCACCTTTAGCATAAGTACCATTATTTTCCGCACTAAAAGTGGTGAAATGTGGCGCTGGGTGACATTTAGTACAATACAATTGATCAGAAAACAACTTCCAACCTCGCTCCTCCCCTTCTGAACGTAATAGCTCACCTCTCTCAGCTTGATCGAATGGAGCGTTATCAGAAATCAGCGATCTCTGAAAAGATGCTAGTGCCCGTGTGATCACAAAAGCATCCATGCCTCTTCCGAATAGTTTACGTGAAGTTGCCTGATACTCTGAAATATTAGCCAGGCGAACGATTAGATCTGACATTAGCATTCCCATTTCATTTGTATCTTTTATTGGAACAAGGGCCTGCATTTCGAGGGTTGTGATTTCTGCATCAAACATAATCGTTTGTAGGTAACCCGAGTTAAGCAGACTCGGCGAATTTCTCATGGCGTGATGCTGATTTACACCCTCACTAAATTGGAGTTGATCGGTAAAAGCATACGATGGCACATGGCAAGTCGCGCAAGAGACAGTTTGGTCAGATGAAAGGCGTTTATCGAAAAACAACTTACGTCCTAGTTCAATTTTTTCAGCACTTTGAGGATTTTCATCTGGGATATTCATCTTTCCAAGAACACTTTCGATTGAAGACGCACGCTCACATCTAACAAGCAGAGCAACTGCGCTTAGAATGATGA
>JBLHPQ010000123.1:0-8265 GCA_047624355.1 Flavobacteriaceae bacterium
ACAACCACGGATGGTCTGTCATGCCTCAGCCACGTAAAAACCAAATTAGTTTAATCGATACCCCTTATTACCATTGCGTTTCTCGCTGTGTTCGTCGTTCTTTTTTATGCGGTGAGGATAAATTTACGGGGCAGAGTTATGAGCATCGCCGATGTTGGGTGGAAGAGCGATTGTTGTTTATATCGTCAGTGTTTTCAATCAGTATTTGTGCATATGCGGTCATGAGTAATCACACTCATGTAGTGGTTTGTGTGGACAAAGACTTGGCTGATGGCTGATGGCTGGTCGATGGAAGAAGTGGTAAAGCGTTGGCATCAACTTTACCAAGGCACGTTATGGAGTCAAAAGTATCAAAGAGGGGGATGCACTTAGTAAGAGTGAAATGATGAGTCTAGAAGAAACGGTCACAATCTACCGTCAGCGTTTATACGATATCAGTTGGTTAATGCGTAACCTCAATGAATACATAGCCCGTGAAGCGAACAAAGAAGATAAATGCACAGGCAGGTTCTGGGAAGGACGATTCAAATCTCAAGCTTTGTTAGATGAAAGTGCAGTATTAGCCTGCATGGCATACGTTGATTTAAATCCCATTCGCGCCAAGATGGAGGCCACACTTGAAACCTCAAAACACACCAGTATTCAACACCGTATTCAGGCTCTCATCAAAGGTGAACAACCTAAAAATTTGATGCGTTTTGTGGGTAATCACAGACAAGACATGCCTAAAGGCATCGCTTACAGCTTGACTGACTATTGTGAACTAGTGGATTGCACAGGTCGCTGTATTCGTGAGGATAAAGCAGGTTATATAGAGCAACATCATAGCACCATTTTAGCGCGCCTCGGCCTCGACTCAGAGCAATGGTTGACTCTCATTACCGAGTTCGAACAACACTTCAGCACCGCCGTAGGCAGTGAGCATATGTTACAACAATTCAAACATCACACAGACCATCAACGTATACGAGGGATGGCCAAGGCAAGAGCTTTACTTCAATCCGCTTGAATTACAACCCCATATATGGTCAATGTCACTCACACAAAATGTGTCGTTTCCTACTGTCTACAATTTGAACTGAGCGACACATTTCACAGCATTCATCTACTTTAATTCCAAATAAGTCGCACTTGTCACTTTAAAACATAAATAGTGAGCTGATACCCAACAATTTTTGCTTGTTGATTACGTTGCGATTGGGTACTTTATTACTTTGGGTGTCTAGTTAAGTTGGTTGCGCCCAAGAGCCGGTGGAAAACAAAGGCAGCTCCTTCAAAAGTACAAAGAATGGTTTTCATTCATTATCAATAAGCTTATTAGTTAGCCATTTACATACCAAATTTTGAGTTTTCCTTCTAATGTCATGGATTGTCAAATTAAATATTTTACCAAATAAATCAATAACAAAAGTGATAATAAACATCGTTGTGTAAGTTATACCTGATGTCACAACGGGACTAAATTCACTGGAAATAAGCTCTTTAGGTATAGATACATAAGCAACAATTAAGATCGCAGATACAATTATAGAAAAGACCGACCAACCGACAGATATTGAGGCGATTAAAATAGCTTTTTTGAGCTTAATAATCACACGATTGTACTTGCCGTCTGTCTGGTCTTTCTCCATTAGAATACGGTTTATATCATTTTCTGATTCAACTCGAATTTTCTGGATTTGCTCATCTTTTTCTGAAAGAATTTTTTCTTTTACACTATTAACTACGTCAAAAATATCCTCGTCACTGTAGTTCATTCCCTTATCTACAGAAATATCGTGCACCTTCAGTAATAGACCTGAGTCATATCGAACCAATATAAAATCATCTGATGTGATTTCCTTGCGAGAGTGCAAAGTATCTAGGCGTTCTGAAAACTTTTTCCAATACCCATTGTCTGAAAACATTGCGCCATAAGCACATGTCACTAACATTTTTTCAGGCAGTCCTTTAAAAATCTCAGGATGTTTAAACCAAAACATTGTTGTAAGCCATCTATCACTAGCTACATATGGAATACTTCGTTCAGCTATTCCAAAAAAGTTTTGGCTAATATCTGCGAGTGCACTGTTTGGGGTTATAAAAATACTGAAAGTCTCATTTAAAGTATGAATAAATTGACCTTCACGAGAATTATGTATTTTACTAAGAATGTCTGCATCATGTCGTGGGTCTACCCATCTACCATGAAATTCATCTTTAATCTTGTTCTCCAAAGCCGACACATCGCAATTAAATTTATAATTAAATTTAAACCCTTTTTGAATACGAATTCCTAAATTTTCAATGTCTTTTTCCAATAATATAATTTTCGTTTCTATCGAGGCTGCATCGATCCCCTTGTGGTGAAGCAACTCTAATGTTTTGGGATTGAACCTATCATAGCGCTTTATTTTTAGATCGTTTGACCACGCACCTAGAATGCCTTCAATTTCCCGTAGCGTATCTGAAAATATTGCTACATCAACACTATATTTAATTAGCATTTCAATCAGTTCGATTAGAGTTTTAGCTTTTGAATCTCCGCTATATCCAAGTAATCCAAGAATTATTGGAGTGTCTAAAAAGACAGACATATTTTTATATTGTTTTTTCGACGAGATTTGATCTGCATAGGTTAAATAGCCAGCCAACATTACCCCTCTAGTTATCATTTCAATCCTCACTAATTTTCTTTTCTTTGCTCTAGCCAGCAGAATATCAATAGCGGCAATTGGGGCGTCTATCCCAAAATCTGCAATAAGCTGCTGCTTTAAACTTTCTGCCGTGAATGGCACTTCAGTGAGATTTTTAATAGCAATTGCTATGTATGGGATGAAAAGATCAATTTCATCTTGGTAATCGGCTGACTTGAGCGTTTCCAAAATTGCTAAGTTAACTAGTGGGGCTGAATACTTCAACTTGTAACTTCCTTGAGCAGGTTGATCTTCGACCTTAAGTAATTGGGGTCACCAATTAACAAAACATTCACGATATCACAACTCTTACACGCAAACATATGGAACAAGATTTCACCAATTCCCTATGAAATGCGAAAAAAAATGGCCGGTTGGAGTAGTCCCGAACATTTGATGAAAACTGAGGGCAGGGTTAACTAAAGTTCTATATCGATAGACCAGCACAGTTGGTTTTTTATATCTGTTAAGATTGCGCAACAGTTCTGACTCTATGTATGCTATTGCCCGTTGTCGAACTAGCAACTGATTTTGGCAATTTCAAGTAAGCTTGATAATTTTTTGAGGCTTTCAACATATAACATCGTCCTTCTACAACAAAGCCGTCTAAACCATGTTCTATTGTATAGGACGATAGATCACTTATGTTGTTTATAAATCCTCTTCCATTAAAGTTCAATGAAGTATTGCATAGCACACCATACCCCGTGCGAAATTTGAATGCCTCAAGAAGCTCGCACAACTGACTATTAGATTCAGGAGAAACTGTCTGAATACGTGCTGTACCATTTGTATGCGTCACGGCTTTTAGTGCATCGGTAGAAGCTCTCCAAGTGTAAAGCATATATGGACTTTGAATATTGCATCCAAACCATTTTTTTGCATCGTCCATTAAGCAAACAGGCGCGATCGGGCGATACTGCTCGCGCTGCTTAATCACATTCAGACGCTCTCTGGTGCTATCTAGAAATGGTGCTGCAAGGATAGTGCGATTTCCCAGAGCTCGAGGTCCAATTTCATATTTTCCATTCACCCATCCGATAATAAGACTATTGGCCAACATATCTGCAATCAATGTGTAGTTTGTAGTGCACTCGTCAAATAATGATTCATCAAAATGACCATTACTTTCGAATTCAAGGCCAGAGTAAACACTCCAATTTATCTTGGGGTTTCCAGTGAAATAAAACTGTGCATCAATTGCCGTACCTATCGCTGACCCTGAATCATTAGCAACGGGAGGCACAAATACTTCTGAGAAGAGATTTGAACCTACCCATTTAGAGTTCCAGTCACAATTCAATCCGCATCCACCAGAAATCAAAAGTGGCAATCGCTTTTTCATATTCAACTTTGCAAATTGATAGAAGCGGTCAAAGATTCTGTCACTAAAAATACCTGCAAAGTTACGAAATTCTTGATCTTCCAAGCCAACGTTATAGTGTCTGCATTGACTTAAGCTCTGACTCTGTTTTAGCTTTAAGTGCGAACAATCCTGCATTAAAAATTCGATTATCAGTTCCTCTTCACTAGTTGGCTTACTGCGCTTAGAATATGAAGCTAAAGCCATGAGTTTTCCTGCATCAGAAAAACGTGAAAATTCCGCGAGACTCTTATCAAATGTAGGATCTGCCAAACCGTAGAGCAATGCAAATCGATGTCCTGGTTCAGGCATGACATCGGCAAGCTTTGTTATATTTAGGTTAGAATCAATTTCATAGAATGACCCGATTACTCCTTCCCAAAGCAATGCATAGCAAGGTGAACCTTTAGGTAAGTCTGACATTCCATAAGCACATAGCAAATGAGATCTCTCATGAGAAGAAGAAAAATATTCAACAGTTTTCCCCATTAGACGCCTTTTACCAACTAAAATTTTATTGCCATCGACACCATGGTAACCAGCAATACCAAGCTGCTCAGATAGAGACGAATCGCTTGGCCACCAGCCTCCCCTGCAAAGAACGTCCGGAGCTTGTTTGAGTTCACTGAATACATTGAACACATCTGGAACCGCCAAAGGAGAATATCTATAATGTGAGTTTTTTTCAGATTCAATAGACACCATTAACTGTCCATCTTCAAGATATGTGAGCGCACCATCGTGGCCAGGATTGTAGGATAGTATTTTCATTGTGCTATTGCTCCTCCTTGAAACAGCGGATTATTTGTTTGAAGTTTATCATCCGCATCAGCTCCTAGTGAGGAGTTAACAGTATGCGTTTCAAATGCAATCGATCTTATTATCGCTGCTCCAGGAAGACGTCGTTTATTAATTCGCCCAGCAAGTTCAGCAGAACGAGTTGGCCAACAGTTGACATGTAGTGACATAGGAAGGTGTGGTATTGGTGTAGGGTCCCAGACCAAGCGCCTATGCACAGTGCGGCCATCGACTTTCCAAATGATCTCGTTCGGGTTCCATTCAATCGTGAACCGATGAATTTCCTTCGATGCATCAAATCCTAGATCGATATAGGATGGTGTACCTCTATATCCATAGTCAAAATTTGCTCCTTCTCCACCTGGGTTGAAAAATACATTAACCATAAGTCGGTCAGACCTATTTCCAGCAATCTCAATATCTATCTCTTGTCTTGGTGAATTTCTATGTAGAAAAAAACCAGTAACTATACCTGGTACATTTGAAGCTTGAATGTTTGCTTCGAACTTCCCATACAAATATTGGTCTCTACTACTTATTGCCGCTGCGCTGAAGTTTCGAACACCAAGTGGGGCACTCTCGACGAAAAGCATAGCCCCTATTTCTGGTCTTATAACAATATTTGAAGGACGAAATAGCGCTAAATTGTCTGTGAACGTATCATTTCTTAGAAGCCAAATATTAGTGTCAATACTTTCCGTAAAGTCACTTATTTTAGTAGTATTTATTCGTTCAATTTGCTCATTCTCTGTAGCGCAGGAGCGAATGCCTTTCCAGTATTTTTGCTGATCTACTACCCACGGTGACTTATCTCTTTTAGGAACTTTTGATTTTTGCAACCATTCAGTCTGACTTGATTCGTGCTGGATTAATCTTTTACCTAAATCATTAAGTACGGGAAAAGAGCTTGAAGGTGGTGCACATCTGAGATGCTCGCATATGATTTTCCATTTATTGGAATTATCTGTGTGAAGAATTATGAAGTCTGCGCCATTTAACTCATCCTTAATACGCTTAAAAGTACAAATTGTTTCTCCATCCTTTTTAGCCGTAAGAATAAATTTTGCGTTTGGATAGCGATGTCGCAACTTATTAATGTTTGTTTCCACAGAACCAATATTTACGTATGCATTAAAAATTTGTCCCTTATTTCCATTAAGTAGTTTTTCCAATTCAATAGCTGGTATGGACTCTAGATCACTACAACACCTGTAACCGAGCATTCCTAAAGCCATTGCTAACGATGAAAGTTCGCTGTCTTTAGGCCCCACTGCAAATACCGGTTGCTCATTTGGCCGGATATTGAATAACGATGCACCTTCACTGCTGATAGCACCAATTTGGGTTAGAACAGGAAGTATTGAGTATGAGTTAGAAGACTGAAAATCGCGTCGCTGACTTATAATTGGCCGTTTAGAAGCGAAAATATTAAGCGACTGAAAATGGTGATTTATCCATAGGTCAACAGGACCTCGACAAGGTAGCAATTGAAGCAGAGTTTTAGCTCCCTCGCGAGAGAGGATGTATCCGGATAGATACCAAAGCCCTCGCACAGGACAGAATACGTTGCTTGAAACGTGGGATTTTGGTGCACCATTCTTTGCTTCTTGATAAGAAAGGTAAAAAACATCAAATTTACTATTCTTGTCACATTCACCAACAACCTCTTCCCATGCTTGCTCAAGATTTTTGGCAAAGCCACTACGAAACCAAACATCGTCCTCAAGAATCATTACATATTCTTGATTGCTTGAAGCAACCTTTCTCCAGACATCAATATGTGATCGAGCAACCGCTATTTCAGCTCGACTCATTCGAATTGGAGTAGTTAATTCAAACTTTGTTGGTAAAACTAAAGGTTGCGGCTCAACAAAAAGCTGATCTTCTAAAGTATAAAATGGCTCAACATCTGCATCCTTTAAGGGGGTTCTAAAAAATTCATTTGCATCAACGGCGACATGACGTTTGGTTAAATTTAAGAGATTCCTCCCTGACGAATCTAAAATTCGACTCATCTCACGCTGCATCTTGGCCCAGCGAACGGGGGCGCGATCAAGATTGATTACATAAACTTTCTCAATGCAAGGGTTCTTGAAGTCTTCAGTTCCAAATGCTTTGCACTTTTGTTTTGGCAGAATTCCCAAAAAAACAAGCCAACACTGAAATGCAAAATTGACGATTTTTGAACCAGGACGAGTTAAGTTCATCGCGACTCCTTGTTCGACGATGATTGGTATACTTTTTGATTCGAAAGCCTCCAGTTTCTCTTATCGTTTCGATAACTCAACGGCCATTTACTTGTGGAAGCGCTCTCCCAATCATGAGCAACAATAAACAAATTTTCGGCACAGTTTTCTTCAGCAAATATTTCGAATACTGATTTTGTTAAGACACCCGGGCCAGTGGTCGCTTGAACTTCTGGCAATTCGCCAGCAACGTCTTGTTCGAGTGCTTCCGTAGCATTCAGCAACGCACGTTCAACGATGGGATGATTACTAGCAGCAATTAAAGGAGTTGTATTGAAGTAAAAAATCCAACTCAATTCGTTTGCTCCCTGCCTTATAAATTTCGAGGGAGAAACCATCTGGGCTGTTGAAATATCGTAACAAAAAGGTTGCAACTTCAATCTACTATCTGAAAAAAAGTGCTCAATATTTGCTCCGTGATACACATCGTCTGCATCAACATAGAAACCTCCCTTTACAAAGATATATGAGTAACGAAAGTAATCGGATTTCATTGAAGGGTGATAGCACTTCTCAAAGGCGTTCCCAAAACGTGAACCCAAATTGGCAAGGATAAACTCCTTTGCAGCTTTCTCGTCGAAAATCTGAATCTCAAAACCAGATTTTTCTAGCTCTTTCCAAGAATCCATACATTGCTTAACATCCTGCGGTAATCGATCAAAATCATCCCAGAATTGCACTATTCTTTTTGGAATCCGGCTAGTCAATTTTGTTGTCGAACTCGGGAATATTCCATAAGTAGACTGAACTAACTCTCGAACAAAATTAGAACGATTGCGTTCATCCAAGCTTAACGGGTCTAATTCACTAACTTTACTCATATATTTGGCTTTCCTTTCCAAGGTTTAGCATCTAAAACTGACATACGCCTGATTATCCGACAATTTCTGGCATGTCCGCTTTGGGTCGAAAACTGACCTTAATCCAGATTATCAGACAATTTCCAATATGTCTGCAATTCGCTCATTATGCTGCCGATAGAGTTTTTTCTTTAAACGCTCACCTTTACCCCACATCAGCCTCAACTTGCTACTCAAAAAACCTAAAATTATAGTCATTATTTTCATAGATAGCGGACATAAAACTATTTTTTTCAAGGTGCATTCGACCTAATTCATAACTTTCACAACAATAAAGTATGCCATATTCGATGAATTTCTATTCTTCTAATTCAATCTCAGTA
>JBLHPQ010000124.1:0-8264 GCA_047624355.1 Flavobacteriaceae bacterium
CTTCATTTCCCTTGGTGTACTCTTGCTCATAATTTCATTCTTATACACGAAATACAGACATCTCATAGCGGGTGATGAAGAGCAACCAGAAGAAATTGAGAACTAAATTAAACATGATTTATCCCGGAGTGCTCAACGTACTCCGGGATTTCTCGTTTATAGAAGGATAACTATCCGTGTAAACATCTTACATTTGTGCGAAATAATTGGCGCATGTTTTCCTTTTTTGAATCGCTTCTAGTTGAGATTAAAATGACTTCTGTCTGGGAGTGGATCGCTGTGGTAACGGCTGTAGCCTATGTCATTCTTGCGGCCAGAAAAAATATTCTCTGTTGGATCTTTGCGCTACTCTCCTCCGCAATTTATGTTTACCTCTGTATTATCGGCAAACTCTACATCGAAGCCATTCTGAGCTTATTTTACGTCGTTATGGCTGTTGTAGGATGGATTGCTTGGAATGCCGCTACCGCCGACGATCGAATTCATACATGGAAGATAAACAAACACCTAATAAATATTACTATCAGTGGCGTTTTGGCCTATTTACTTGGTCTTTCATTTGACCTCTGGACGGATCAAGCCTTTCCATATATTGACGCTTTTACGACAGTTTTTAGTTTATCAGCAACATTTATGATTGTTAGAAAAGTCCTTGAGAATTGGATTTACTGGATAGCCATTGATCTCGCTTCCATTTACCTTTACCATGATAGAGGATACACGCTTACGTCCGTGCTCTTCGCGATTTATACCCTTCTCGCAATAGTCGGATTCTATAGCTGGAGAAAATCATACAAACAACAATTGCTATGATTCGAATAGCGATTACAGGACCTGAATCATCAGGAAAGACAACATTAGGAAAAGCACTAGCGTTAGAATTGAGCGCCACCTTCGTCCCCGAATTTGCGCGAGACTTTCTTGCCAATCTAGATCGAGCCTATTCGCAAGCAGATCTAACGACAATTGCCAAAGGTCAGTTGGATGTGATGCTTTCAAGTTCCGCCGAAATTCAGATAATTGACACCGATTTCATTGTACTTAAAATATGGTCGGAAGAGAAATATGCATCAACATCCATTGCGATTGAGGAGCTTATTTCAAAAAATTATTTTGATCTCCATATCCTTTGTACACCTGACATTCCTTGGGAATCGGATCCGCTCAGGGAAAATCCAAACGATCGAAATCGCCTATTTCAGCTTTATCACGAATCCTTAACTAAGATGAACAAGCCCTTTATCATTGTTAATGGTCCGCATAACAATCGGTTAACAAAAAGTTTATCTACGATTAACGCCATTTCAAAATAAACCTGTAATTTTGTCCCGTCTCTAAGGGGTGCTTCGATACTATCGAGGCTGAGATTACACCCATTGTACCTGCTCAGGATAATACCTGCGAAGGGAAGTGACGTAAAGACAATTGCTAATTTATAAACACGGAGAATTAGCCCCTGGTTCTTGTAACATTTAATTAAATGAAGACAAGACTTATTTCTAAGATCTGTGGCCTATTGGTATTATTTCCACTGGCCACCCATGCACAACACACCATTCAAGGTGAAATTACAAATGAACAAGGCGAGGCGCTCTACGGTGCCAAAGTCTTAATCGAAGGCACCTATCTTGGCGCCTACACGAATGAAAACGGAATCTTTCGTTTCGAGGATTTGAAAAACAATGAGTACACTTTGAAAATTTCGCATTCGGGTTATGAGCCCATGAATCAAAATGTAACTGTTTATGGAGAGAATGTTACTCCTAAAATTTCACTCATTAAAAATCCGCAAATGCTTTTGGAGATCTTGGTGGAGGCTATTCGTGCTAATAATAAGCTAGCCGTCTCGTATACCGACATCAAAAAAGAAGAGATCAAAGCGCGAAATTATGGACAAGATCTTCCATATCTCTTGCGGCACACTCCATCCGCTGTAGTAACCTCTGATGCCGGTGCTGGAGTTGGTTACACAGGAATTCGTATCCGCGGCGTTGATCCATCCAGAACCAATGTCACTATCAATGGAATTCCGCTCAATGATCCAGAGTCACATGGTGTCTACTGGGTAAATATGCCCGATTTTGCGTCCTCTGTGGATCAAATTCAAGTAGTAAGAGGCGTCGGAACTTCATCAAATGGCATCGCTGCTTTTGGTGCGAGTATCAACATCTCAACGAATCAAGTAAAGAAAAAGGCCTACGGAAAGATCGACAACTCATTTGGATCGTTCAATACCCTCCGCCATAGCGTTAGTGCTGGAACCGGACTTATCAATAAAAAGTTCACTGTCGATACGCGCTTATCTAGAATTACTTCTGATGGCTACCTTGATCGTGGATCTTCAAATCTGCATTCATTTTATATGTCTGCGGCTTGGTTAGGGAAGAAGTCCCGCCTAAGGATGAATGTTTTCAGCGGAAAGGAAATCACATATCAATCTTGGTACGGTACACCAGAGTCTGTCATTAATGGCAGCGTCAACGAAATCACAGCCTATGCAGATAGAAATTATATTTTCGGTGAAGACCGAGAAAGTCTATTGAACTCTGGAAGAACATACAATTTCTACACCTACGATAATCAGGTTGATAACTATCAACAAAGTCATTATCAACTGATGTTTGCACACAACTTCTCTAAAAAACTAAACCTAGATGTAGCAGCGCACTATACCAGAGGTGAAGGATATTACGAGCAATTTAGAACCGATGATGATTTTGGAACCTATGGTTTCGCACCGGTCATTCTTTCGGCAGACACTATAAACTCAACAGATTTAATTCGAAGAAGGTGGTTGGATAATCACTTTTACGGAGCTGTATTTGCTTTAAATTATGACCATAAAGGGCTTGAAATTACTTGGGGAGGAAGTGCAAATCAATACCTAGGGGCTCACTTTGGTGAGGTTATCTGGGCAGAATTTGCTTCAACAAGCAACATCCGAGATCGCTACTACGATAACGATGCCGTGAAGACCGACCTTGGATCTTATATAAAGGCACTGTACAACTACAAGAAGTTTCGATTCTATGCTGATTTTCAGTACCGACATGTTGGATATGAATTCGTTGGATTCGATGATGTTAGTGGTACTATCGAGGAACTTGATCAAACAGTATCCTATGATTTCATCAACCCAAAGGCAGGTTTAATTTACAACTTGAATGATCGCCAAAATTTATATCTTTCGTTAGCAGTTGCGAATCGTGAGCCTGTAAGAACAGATTTTCGTGAAAGCACGCCAGCTAGTCGACCAGATACAGAGCAGCTGATCAACCTGGAGTTTGGGCATCGTTTTAACGCTCGGAAAATATCGACGACTTTTACTGGCTACTATATGAGCTATAAAGATCAATTAATTCTCACCGGAGAGATTAACGATGTTGGAGCTTACACTAGAACAAACGTTGACAAAAGTTACCGAGCGGGAATAGAACTCAGCGCTGGATATCAAGTGCATCGCCATATTGAATTAACAGGAAACATCACGCTGAGTCAGAACAAAATCGCATCGTTTAACGAATATGTCGATAACTATGACGTTGGTGGACAAGACACAATTGCTCATAGAAACACAGATTTGGCATTTTCACCGAATGTTGTTGCAGCGTTTGGGGTAAATCTTGAAGTTGTAAAAGGACTCGATGTGACGTTGCTAGGGAAATATGTTGGACAACAATTTCTAGACAATACGTCCACGGACACTCGAATGATCAATAGCTATTTCATATCTACGCTAGACATCAGTTATACACTTACCGATGTGCTTTTTGAGGAAATTCAGTTTGGAGTTCGAATAAATAATCTCTTCAATGAGGTATACGAGAGCAATGGATATACCTGGGGATACATCGCTGGAGGAGAAAGAACTGTAGAAAATTTTTACTATCCGCAGGCTGGAAGAAATTTCCTAGGAAGGGTGACGATACTATTTTAATAGAGCACTAACTATAAAAATCCCGCTTCATGACAAGAATGAAGTGGGATTTTTCATTTAATCTCAGTTCATTTACTTAATTTGCTAGTGTAGAAAAAGGATAAATTAAATTATGCTCAGTCCCGAAGAGAAGACATATTACGATCGTCAGCTTAAACTCCCAGGTTTTGGTATTGAGCATCAATTGAAGCTGAAAAACGCAAATATTTTAGTCATAGGAGCAGGTGGCTTAGGCTGTCCTGCATTGCAATATTTGATCGCAGCCGGGGTAGGTAAAACAACGATTATTGACGATGACGTTGTTGATATCTCTAACCTTCATCGCCAAATACTTTATACTATTGATGCCATTGATCAACCGAAAGCGCATGTGGCGAAAGCAAAGTTGAAGCGCTTAAATCCATTTGTAAAGGTCGAGGCAATTCAAGATCGATTAACAAATGAAAATGCACTTGATTTGATTGGAGACGTTGATCTCGTTATGGATTGTTCGGATAATTTTCCTACACGTTATTTGGTAAACGACGCCTGTGTAATTTCCAAAAAACCCTTTATTTACGGAGGAATTAATCAATTCAGCGGACAATTGAGTGTGTTCAACTATAACGGTGGACCGACGTATCGCTGCCTATTTCCTGATCCTCCTAATCTGAACGAAGCTCCAAATTGTAGTGAGGTCGGAGTACTCGGGATTCTACCTGGTATTATTGGTAATTATCAAGCCTTAGAAGCAATTAAAGTGCTCACTGGAATTGGTGAACCGCTCTCAGGATCCCTATTAGTGATTGATACGCTCACACAGAATCAGCAGCAATTTACGATTCATACTGTTGCCAAAAACTTGGCACTAACGGAACTAAAAAATGACTACCAAGATAAATGCTCCACGATGATTGAACAAATAAATTATACTGAATACCAGACAAGGAAACTATTCTTACTCGACGTACGTGAAGTATACGAATATGAAATGAGAAATATCGGTGGACTCCTTATTCCGTTGAATGAACTTCCTACTCGACTTTCTGATTTACCTAAAGATCAAGAAATTGCGGTGCTCTGTGCTCACGGAGTTAGAAGCATGCATGCGTGTGAATATTTGCTCAACGAAGGATATAAAGTATGTAATCTTGAAGGAGGGATCTCGGTTATTTAACTCAAGATGAATTTCCTCACTCAATACTGAAGCTTAAACACTCTTTCAGCTGTTCCGTCGGAGTAGATGTAGATCAGAACTTTGTTCGGTTCGTAAATAGTTTCTCTCCCCAATAGGTCTACGATTTTAAGTAGTTCTTTTGGCGCACTGCCTAATTCGTTGAGCAAGACAGTGCCATTTTGTGCAATAAATAAATCATTTCCAGACCAACTGATGTCATTATTACGCACCCAAATTAAAACATTTGCTGATGTCGCGAACGAAGCTTGAGAATTCTGCAATGTCGATGAATTAATTTGATTATTCAGTATCACTGGATTCGCAAAATCATCGCCAATGGCTGGTCTATCCAACTTAAAAATATATGTGCTATCTGTACCTATAGGAACTAATGTCCAGTATAATTCTAAGCCATCCTTTGATATTTGAGCAACAGAGCCATCATAAGCCGCGGGTGGGACAGGATTAGACACGAATGTATATAATGTATCATTCGTCTGTTCATACTTCGAGAGACCCGTTCCATTAAAGATATAAAGCTCGGCTCCTCCTGGAGTTAGCGTTGGACCTCCAATAAATGTAATGCTACCTCCAACAAGAGTTATTTCTGTTGAACCGCCAAATGGAGAGCTTGTTGTGGCACGTGTCGTTCGAAATAAGTTCATACCAGTTGAATAGTATGCATCCAACTCATCAGGAGAAAATGAGCAACTGATCACCCCACTAAAAAATGAACTGTCAAGCAATGTTTTTGGCTCAAAATCGCTGTCCAAATCTGGTCGCGACGAATAATATAAATTATTCCAACTTCCATCGAAAGCTGTATAGTACAAGCGTAAACCGTCGTCGGACAAAAATGGATACGAATCAGTTTCAGTTGGGTTGTTCAATTCGATCAATTCACGGACATCATTTAGAATTTGAGCGCTAACATTTAAGGAGTACAGAAATGGGATTAAAAACAATATTTTTTTCATAACAGTTATTTTTCATGTGGATACTAGACAAGATTTTGTGAATGCGACGCGAACCATTTCCAGCAATAGACTTCATGATCTTTGGGGAAACACTACTGAGCTTTCTTCGTACATCTATGATTTAAATTTATTTGGTTAGATTCTTCATTCACAAGAAAGGATAATCGTGCAATAACACCGCCTATAGTAATAAGTAAGCATTCATCACACAATTACTCCTCCGTCCCAGGTCAGTTGGACGGCTTGATATCTTACTGGACGAATTATTTTATCCTTCTACTTAGAAAGTATTAGTTTGGCCACGCTCACTTCATTTCCATGAAGTATACGAATGAAGTAAACTCCATCGGGAGCATTCAATTCAAGTTTCAGTTCTTCATTACCACCTGCTAGTAATTGAAATTGAACGATATTCCCTAATACATCTGTAATTTCAAGTTGTTGAGACATTTCCATTCCAGATAGATTGAGGGTAAATATACCGCTCGTTGGATTAGGATAAATCTCAAAATGCTCTAATGTTGATTCCGCTACTGTCAATAATGGATCCTCAACACAAACTCCATCAAGATTAGTGTCATAAAACAACTGAACCTCATCCGCGATATTATAGAGTTGATTTACATTCTGCAAGCGATTGGTGTCCGCACGACTAAACATAACAGCGTAATTATGATAGTATGTATCTCCTGGCAATAAATCTCCAGGTGAAATAGTGTAAAACATTTTTCTATCCCCGGTTGTATTCGCATTACTTTCCTCGGAATCACCAACAAGTGTATATGGATTTCCTGGAAAATCATATCCTGGCGTAAGCATTGCAGTCATATAATCTCCAGGGGTAGACATGGAAGCATAACTACGCGCATTAGTGAGATCATGATCCAACGACATAACACCAATTGCGGGAGGCATATTTCCATATCCTAGATAGCCTGCAAAATCCTCATCAAACCCATCTCCATTGTACGCGAACATCATATTTCGTACTGAGTCAGTTCCCATATAATCATCCGTGTAATTTCCTATATCTGTATCAGCAAAAACTGACATTCGATAATCAAATAACGTTTGAGTGCCTCGATTTATCACCCTTACTTGAGCAAAGGTAACGTTGTTGATATCGTCCGTCGTGTTATACTGATAGAACATGGTATGCACTTCAATTCCTATTGGATCTGCCCCAGATGCATGGACATTACCTTTATCATTATTGATCACGTATACTGCTTTATCGCCCAGGATACAGGGGTAATCGCCAGAAGAAGGACTGTAGTTCCCGTCTGTATCTACATCAATAAACGGTGCTAAATAGTAGTCGAAGCCCAATGAAACATCACCATGTGCTGGCCAGTTGGCAATTGAAGAGGGCACAACATAACCCACTGTCAGGTAATTTGCGATATGATTGTCGATCTCCGCTTTTGTCACAGGAAATAAGGACGTTGGCCAATTCGCAGGAGTAGCTGAACTTACAGTCAATGGGCCAGGAAAAAGATCTGATTGGTCGCCATATAATGGAATAGCCATTTTTCGCTGACCATTAACATCCGTTCCTCCAAACCAATAAGTTAGCGCAAACATTGACGTTATTCCAGAACCAGCAGGGATTTCATAGCCAGGGTCGGCAGATCCACCTGAAGTAAAGAAGATTCCGCCATCTGAAATTTCTGCTGAAGCATTATTTTGATTTAGGATAGCAGTCGTTGTCACTTGCCCAAAAGCAAACGAAAAACAACTAAGGTATGTAAGCGTAATTAATGTTTTCATAAGTCGTGTTTAATGTAAGTTTAGCGTGAATGTAGTACTAGATAATGGGGATATTAGAAGAGAATGGTCAATCTCTTGGTGCATGACACAGTTCTAACAAATCATAAAAACCATTGATCCTCTTAAAAGGTATATTTGAGTTAGTGATCTGTTGATTTCGGTTCATTATAGGGAAATCTAGTAATCATTTCTAGAAAAGAGTCTCCACAAAAAAAAGGAGGTCTCCACCTCCTTTCCTCTTTCCAATCATTCCTAATTGGAACTCTTTGAACTATACTATAAAACTAACTTCTCCTAAACTAGTAGTGTTAACTTGGAGAAAGGTTCAATTTTGATCACGATTCACGTAAAATAAAGCAGTCAGATTTAGTCTAATTGAGCAGGTTAATCTACCAATTAGACATCTCATTTATCGAACTGTATA
>JBLHPQ010000125.1:0-7923 GCA_047624355.1 Flavobacteriaceae bacterium
TTCTGCTTGACAACTCATTCGAGGTATCTTTATTCTGTCTATGTCGCCTTCTTCAACCCAAGAACAATTATTGTGGAATACGTTGATGCAATGCACTCCGCTTAGAACAGTAAACACTAGGTATTAATACCTTAACTCCCGAAAGCTAAGTATTTTTACAAACCTGTTGAATTCTTAAGTGATTTCAACTGCAGCTTCTATTGAACTGAAACGAACAAGTCCTCCCAGAAATCCATTCATCATGAACACCCTACTTATTCGATTGAATATCAAGCGATAAGTTTGATCAATATTATTCAGTTCAGCAGACAAAAATAAGGTTTGCAAAAAAAAAGTGTATTGTCAACAAATATCTCTAAACCGAGTATGCGGTATCAAGAAATCATGTTACTTTTACCCCTCAAAACTTAGACAAAATGAACTTACACGAATATCAAGGAAAGTCTATTCTGAAAGCTTACGGTGTTGCTATCCAAGCAGGAAAAGTAGTAGACAAAGTGGAAGATGCAGTTGCTGCGGCAAAAGAGCTTAGTGCAGATACAGGTACTGAATGGTTCGTTGTTAAAGCACAAATTCATGCTGGCGGTCGTGGAAAAGGTACCGTTGAAGAAACTGGATCTCACGGTGTAGTTCTTGCAAAAGGAATTGATAAAATTGAGGATACCGTTAAAGGGATCTTAGGAGGTCACCTTACTACAGCTCAAACAAATGGTGTTGGTAAATTAGTCAATAAAGTTCTTATCGCTGAAGACGTATACTATCCAGGGGCAAGCGAGCCATCTGAGTTTTACATGTCTGTATTGTTGGACCGTGAATTGGGTAGAAATGTAATTATTTACTCTACTGAAGGAGGAATGGACATTGAAGCAGTTGCTGATAACACTCCACACTTAATCTATAAAGAGGTAATTGACCCACGCGTTGGATTACAAGGATTTCAGATGCGTAAAATCGCATTTAACCTAGGTCTATCTGGAGCAGCATTTAAAGGGATGACGAAATTCATTCACTCTTTGTACTCTGCGTATGAAGGATGTGATGCTTCGATGTTTGAGATCAATCCTGTTTTGAAAACATCAGATGATAAAATTATTGCTGTCGATGCGAAAGTAACGCTAGATGGAAACGGATTATTCCGCCACAAAGAGTATGCTGAAATGCGTGATAAGTCTGAAGAAGACGCTACAGAAGTTGAAGCGGATGAAGCTGGTTTGAACTTTGTGAAGCTTGACGGAAATGTTGGCTGTATGGTTAATGGTGCTGGACTCGCAATGGCGACAATGGATATCATTAAACTTTCAGGCGGTAGTCCTGCAAACTTCCTTGACGTTGGAGGTACAGCGGATGCAGCACGTGTAAAAATCGCGTTTGACATCATCTTGAAAGATAAGAATGTAAAAGCGATCCTAATCAATATTTTCGGTGGAATTGTTCGTTGTGATCGTGTCGCTCAAGGAGTCGTTGACGCTTACAAAGCAATTGGAGAATTTCCAGTTCCGCTTATCGTAAGGCTACAAGGAACGAATGCTGTTGAAGCAAAACAATTGATTGATAATTCAGGTTTGGATGTGATTTCAGTAGTATTGTTGCAAGAAGCAGCTGATAAAGTATCTGAAGTCTTGGCTTAGATCAAGTCGACATATGTATTGAAAGACCGTTTCGGAAGGAACGGTCTTTTTTTATTCAACCAATAAATGGCGCCAAAGGGCTAAAAAAAGAAGACATAGAACGATCTGTTTCATTAGAATCAACGATAAAAAAATTCGAGAATACTAGAAAACAAGATTTTAGTTTACGTGAATCCGTTATCTTTGCACCTCATGGATTTTTTGAAAAAAAGTATGATCATTTACAAAACTGCCGAGGAAATTGAAATTATGCGTGAGGCTGCACAAATAGTGAGTCGCGCACTTGGTCTTGTTGCTGCCGAAATTGAAGTTGGAGTAACTCCGCTTAAGTTAGATGCAATCGCTGAAGAATACATTCGCTCTCAGCATGCACTACCCGGTTTTTTAGGCTTATACGATTTCCCAAATACGCTTTGTATATCTGTTAATGATCAAGTGGTTCATGGAATTCCAAATAATAAGCCACTAAATGACGGTGATATTATTTCAGTTGATTGCGGGTCAATCTTTGAAGGATATTACGGTGACCATGCCTACACATTTGAAGTTGGCGAAGTTGCTCCAGAAATAAAAGAACTACTAAAAGTGACACGTGAATGCCTTGATTTAGGAATTGATGCTGCACGCGTCGGTAATAGAATAGAAGATATTGGTTTTGCGATTCAAACTCACGCTGAGAAACATGGCTATGGTGTAGTTCGTGATCTAGTTGGACATGGATTGGGTAAAACAATGCATGAAGATCCACAAGTACCTAATTATGGTAAGCGAGGCCGCGGTAAGAAGATTCAAAATGGATTGACAATCGCTATTGAACCTATGATCAATATGGGAACAGAGAAAGTTGTTCAATTAGATGACAATTGGACGATCGTAACTGGAGACGGCTTGGCAAGTGCACATTACGAGCACGATATCGCAATTGTAGATGGAAAGGCAGATGTACTTTCTACGTTCAAATACGTTGAAGAAGCCCTTAAGAATAAACGATGACACGTGAAGCCCGCGTTGTCTTCTCGACCAGCCTAATGTTGTTAGCATATGCCGCATGGGCATTGTTTGAGAACGGCGGCTTTATCTTCCCGATTCCATTAAACGAGCCCATCTTTTTTGTTGTCTCCATCATTTTCCTTTTCATGAATTTGAAGAAGCCATTTCTTGGAATTTTCGCTGTAGTCACGGCAACAAGTTGGCTGTTAACAACACAATTTTTCTGGAGTTTTTTTTATGGCCATGCTACGATGGAAGCGTTGAGCGAAAGCCTCGTGACCGACTTCAGCTATTTGGTTTTTATCCTTCTTTTATTGACGGCTGGAATTTACACAGGAATTAAACAAAAGCATCCTTTAGGTTATCTTCTGATGGTTTTATTTGTGGTAGCCTTATCTGCAAGCGTCTTACTCAATGAATCAATATTCTTGCTTTTCGCATTTTCGACCATGGCAATATCAACCCAAATAGTGAAGGTTGCCGCCCCATTTCATTTACTTTGGATGCTATTATTTATACTTAAAGCGGGCGAATGGCTCTCTTATCTATTAAATTAATTCCTCATGTTGGCCAACTTTTGATATCGGATGCTGAAATTGTCCGCTAAAAAGTCATAACACGATTCATTGAAGAACCTGATAATCACCAATTTTTAACGATTCAGTGAATTGGTCGAAAAAAAACGCCGAAATATTATTTGTACTTCGTAATGAATGCTTAGATTTGCCTACGCATTTTGCGCAAGGAGAGGTGCCTGAGTGGCCGAAAGGACTTGTTTGCTAAATAAGCGTACCTCAAAAGGGTACCCAGGGTTCGAATCCCTGTCTCTCCGCTGAAGGGGATAACCGAAAATATGAGTTCGGTTGTCCCTTTTTCTTTTTCTGTAAATCCCTATCAATACTGGCGAATAGACTTAAGACAGGATTCAATTTCGGGGTTCGACATTTTTTTCCGTCAAAAGAAATCAATTCTGGAAATATCGAACCCACGATAGTCTGTTTTAGCCTGGTAGGCGCACTATCATAGGTTTTGGGTAGGTTTGACAACAAATTCATTCCTGAGGCAGTGAATTTCGAAAAATCCTGTTTATTGAAACTAAAACCACTCAATTTGTGCTTAATTTCATCGCGTTGTACTGTGCATCGTGCTTTTATTTGAATGTAATCTTCTGAGTCGATCTTACCGTCTAACATTAAGTCTTGCGATAACACCAAACGCTTGTCAATTTCCTCCAATTTTTTTCTCAGTTTTCCAGCTTCATTTTTATTTTCTTTTTGAGATCCGCCAAGTTGGTCTTCTAAAATTTTAGTGTACAATTTTTTTACTTCTGGACGAATGGTCAACTCATTAAGTAGATCAGAAAATGCGTCGTGAACAGTTCCCATTGGAGCTCTTTGTTTCTTGCAACAGTTGCAATGATAATAACCGTATTTGTTTCCGAGCTGGTTCTGTCGCGTTAACCAAATCTCAATCTGAAATTTACTGATTGAGATTTGGTTAAGCAGCTAAAGAACAAAATGTTTTGAACGTCGTTTTTCTCGAATCAGCTATTTGACCCTTCCTAATTATATTGACAACTTCGATTCCAGCCAAAGTCCGCTTGGCTGATTCAAACTCCTTGAAGCCAGTGTCTATGGATATTCGCCTCTTGATGTTGCGGTGGTCTTGTTCCACTATATTGTTCAAGTATTTGCATTGTCGAATCCTGATTTTTCGCACCGTTAATAGGTCCCGATTGATTATCCTGATACCTGATTTGTTTGCTCCACTCTTATCGATATTAATTACCCTTGGTTTACCATTATTACCAATGGCTTTGCGTAGAAATATTTGCGCTGACCCTCGCATGAAGGTCTTGATGCTTCTGGGGCGCATCGGCTTGTTTGGTCAATAGGAAATCAACGGTGTTTCCAAACTTATCTACAGCCCTATAAAGATAGCGGTCCTTACCTCCTACTTTGATATAGGTTTCATCCATTCTCCAACTTGAACAAACCTGCCTTTTTCTTTTGTGCATGTTCTTTTCTATCTCAGGAGAGAATTTGAACACCCATCTTTGAACAGTAGAATGATCCACTTGAACTCCCCTCATCGAAAGTAGTTCTTCTACATCCCTGTAACTTAGGGTAAATCTCAGTTTAAGATAAACAGCATGAAGAATTACAACTCTGGGATACCGATGACGCTTGAACATAGTGCTGGGTTTTGGCTAAATCTACGTATTTTGTAAATCAACTAAAGTTAATGCGACAGAACCATCCATCCTGGCAAACCGGAATTTCGAAATATTTTTTATCTTTCGCCGAATTTTAGACACTTATTAAATTTGCCAAGCTAATCAACTCTCGATGTTTAAAATAATTATTACTACAACACTCATTGTATTTCAAAGCTCTCTTTTATTAGCACAGTCACCAGGGTTAATATATTATCCCGCCGGTGGTAATGGTGTAACACCATTAAATCCAAATGGAGATGCATGGAGCTCAACAGCTTTTTCAGGATACTCGTCGAACGATCTATTGGAAAGCGAGATCCTTTATCAACCGCTCCCTGTACCCTATAAGGAAGAAGCATCTGACATAACTGTCACTACAAATTGTGGCTTCTCCGATATTGTTGGAAGTAGTTTTTCTGAGTCTGGTGTCTACATGTATTCAGATGGTACAAACTTACTTTTCCGTTTTCGTCAAGGAGGTACTGTTAATACCTCCAAGGGATATTCAATATTAATTGATACGGATATGAAATTTGGATGCTGCGGCGCTAATGCTGATCCTAATTATGTTGCAAATACAACTGTTGCAAACGGAAACCCTGGTTTTGAGATAGAAATTGTCTTGGAAACTAACTTTCAAGTAGCAATGTATAATGTAGATGGCATTGACAACCCTGCTATTCCGGTTAGAACTTATCCTATTGGAACCAATCATCAACGCTCAGTAGCTCTGACAAATAATTGTGACGACCCGGACTTTTTTCACGACTTTTATGTTGTATTAGCGGATTTGTATAGTGACTATGGGATTACTTCTTCCACCCCACTTCGATATGCTGCTACCACTGTAATGGCTCCAAAACCAGCGCTTGGTGGGCCATTGTCTGACATCAATGGAGGAGAATCCTATGAGGATATTATTAATTACCAATGTGGAACACCAATAGGAGCTACCCCTACTTCTGGAGAACCTTGTTCTTGTACAAATCCACCAACTATGAACGGCCCAATTCCTTCAGGAACAAATGTGCCTATTACAGGAAATTGGAATGCATTGACCGCCGAAAAACCAAACAATGCTACCATCGAGCTATTTGTTAATGGCATAGAAGATACATCTACCTCAACAACGGGTGGAGCTGGATGGAATATGACTCTGCCTGGTCCTTTAGTCAATGGTGACACAATTTATGCAACGGCTCAAGCTACTGGCGAGGGTGTTTGTGACCCTAATCCTCAGACAATAATCGTTTCAGATTGTAATGCTGGAAATACTCCTGCTCAACCTATAATTACCTGTATTGGATTTAAAGGAATAGCTGGTACGTCCGAACCTAATAATAGCATTAAAATATATCGTTTTCTCGCCCCTCCAGCCATTCCAACGGAAGAATTGGTTGCGACGATTGCTGCAGATCCCAGTGGAATGTGGGGATGGGATGGGATAACCCCAATAAACAATCCTCCACCTAGCGTTTGTACTTCTGGAGGTGGTGATATGCTTGAAGGGACCTATCATGTTGTTCAGCATGATTTATTAAATTCTTGCCCATCGGCATCGGCATCTATCTGTTTGGATAGAAGCGGCGGAGCCTATCCGCTTATGGGAACTGCGACATCCCCAACCATAACAACCCCACTAATAACAGTGTATTCTTCCGAAATTACAGGAACTTCATTAGCATCTGATCATATTCGTCTTTATAAAAATGGTTACCCAGTAGAGACAACTGCAGCCGACGGTTTTGGAGATTGGTCGTTCACAAACGTGCCTTTTGGTCTGGGAGATATTGTTACCGTGACGGCTCAGGCAGACTTAACATGTGAATCGGCTCCGGCTACTATGGTTGTTGAATGTGAAGTTTTACCACCTTCTATCAATTCTAATCTAATTAATAAAGTTCCTGCCGGTAGTGTTTTAGGGGGAACATCTTCAGTGGTGGGCGCTACCATTAGTATTTATGATGCCTCTGCACCAGGAATTCCGATAGAAACAGGAATCCCCATTATAGGCGGGGTTTGGGCTTCTACTATAACAGCTGCGGTAGGAGTAACCTATTTTGCAACCACAGTATCGGCTTGTGGCAGTAGCACAGCGTCGTGGCTAGTAATTGCTTTACCTCCGACACCTGATCGCTGTGGCACTTTTACCGCTACTCCTTATAATGACCAAACTACGATAGTGTCGGGTACGTTATCTTCAGCTGTGCCAGGAACAGAAGTGAATTTATATATAGATGTATTAATAGATGACTTATTTATCTCAACAACGAACACAAACGTATGGTCAGTGCCAATAGCTGGAGAACTTTCTGGTGGCGCCACATTGACATTCGGGATTCAAGAACCAGGTATGCTGGAGTTTCTGTGTCCTGCATCTGAACTTGTAATATGCGTACCACCTCCGGCTTTTTCAGTCACGCCTTCGACGGCAATTATCACCACTTTTGGAGGGGTTGCAACATTTTCTCTTTCCTCAACAACTCCTGGAGTGCTTTACGCCGTAGAGAATGTAAGCTTGCCTAACGAAGATATTGGTGTTTCCTTATTTAGTACCGGCGCTGATTTTGATTTAGTAACTTTTCCCTATACAATTCCAGGCACTTATCCTGTGCAAATTAAAGCGATGACATTTAATGGTGATGGCTGTACGAATATTTCGCCTGCTACGATAATAGCTAATTTCTCGTTAGGAACTGATACAAGAACTGAGTGTTCTCCCTACATCTGGATTGATGGAAATACGTACACTGCTTCTAATAATACAGCGACACATATTTTAACGAATGCCGTCGGTTCTGATTCACTAGTTACACTTGACTTAACAATCAATTATAGTTCTGCTAGTACAGATACCCAAGTTGCATGCGATACATATACGTGGCCTTTGAACAGTACAACGTATACAAGTAGTGCAAGTTCACCAACAGTTACGTTGACCAATGCCGCTGGATGTGATTCCATCGTTACACTTGATTTAACAATCAACAACAGTAACAGTGGAACTGATGCGCAAGTTGCGTGCGATACATATACGTGGCCGTTGAATAGTATAACCTATACGAGCAGTACGAATACGCCTACAGT
>JBLHPQ010000126.1:0-7819 GCA_047624355.1 Flavobacteriaceae bacterium
AAATTCGGGATAATCACAATGGTTATGGGTGCAGGCTTTGTTGCCATTAGCTTTATTAACTTGAGAGCATTGCTAGATTGGGAATGGATTCACAGCGTATTTCATGGTGTATTTCTCTATGGAGGCGTAACATTGCTCGCTCTGGGTGCGTTTCTATTCGTCGCGAAAGGATTAATGGGTGGAGAACCGATTTCTACGTTTAACGCACAAACCAAAGAGTTTACACAAAGAGGTAAAGTGATTCCATTCGCTGAGATGAGTGAAATTGCGATGCAGGCCAATGAGGTTATGGGAAAGAACATGATCGCGGTACTTTATAATCGAAATGGTAAGCGTCGAGCAATTGTAGGCGGCACATTGATTATGAGTAATACAGAAAGCTTAGAATCATTTATAGGCGATCTAAACGCGATGATTGAAGCATAAATCTTGAATTTAAATCAACGCAGTAAAATTTAACTAATGACAATCAGTTGCAAGTTTTTTTATGGTATTCAACTGAAAAACATGCAGTTATTATGGAGATTGCTGCGAGAAAGGAAAGATAAAGATTTTGAATTGACGCGTAATTGATGGAATTGTCTAATTCGATGCTACTAAAAATCGAGGTCATCATTACAAAAACACGCGCTATAAATTCATAGCAAATAACCTTCGAGTGTATAGATAGTGCTCACTCCGAGATTCCTTCTATCTTTGCCGAATGAAATTTAGTGAACTCGGTTTATTGCCAGAAATACTTGAAGCGATAGACACCCTGGGATACGAAAACCCAACGCCTATACAAGAACGTGCAATACCAAAAGCACTTGACGGACAAGATATTCTAGGTTGTGCTCAAACGGGTACTGGAAAAACCGCAGCATTTTCTATTCCTATTCTGCAATTACTTCAGAAGAATGCGAATAAGAATGGAGGAAGACGCCCAGTTCGGACATTGATTCTGACACCAACGCGCGAATTAGCAGCTCAAATTGGTGAAAGCATTAGAGATTACGGTAAGAATCTTTCAATCAACCATACCGTTATCTATGGTGGTGTTAAGCAAGGGGCTCAAGTAGATCAGTTGCGCAGAGGTGTAGACATTTTAGTAGCGACTCCAGGAAGGTTATTGGACCTCATGGATCAAGGATACATAAAGTTGAATGAAGTTGAGTTTTTTGTCCTCGATGAAGCGGATAGAATGCTAGACATGGGATTCATCCACGATATTCGTAAGATTCTCCCAAAACTTCCAGAGAAAAAACAAACACTCTTTTTCTCCGCAACGATGCCTCCAGCCATTGTTGATTTAACAAAGAAATTACTTCATAACCCAGCGCACATTTCCGTTAATCCGGTTTCATCTGCGGCGACAACGGTACGTCAAGTAGTTTATCATGTACTGAAACCAGAAAAGAAGAACCTATTATTACATCTTTTGAAAGATCAATCGATGGATCAAGTATTGGTTTTTTCACGAACAAAACGTGGAGCAGATCGATTGGCGAAAATTCTTGCAAAAGCAAATATTACTTCTGCTGCAATCCATGGAGATAAATCTCAAGGACAGAGAGAGCGAGCATTAAAAGGATTTAAGAGTGGTCAAAACCGCGTACTTGTTGCTACTGATATTGCAGCAAGAGGTATCGATATCGAGGATTTGACGTTTGTTGTCAATTACGATATTCCTAATGAATCAGAGACCTACGTGCATAGAATTGGTCGTACAGGTCGAGCAGGAGCAAGTGGGAATTCAATTTCATTATGCGACATCGATGAAATGCCTTTTGTAAAGGACATTGAGAAGTTGATCGGTAAGAAAATTGAGGTCATCCAAGATCATCCTTTCCCGATTACGGATCGAGCGATTCGAGAATACCGTGAAATGCAAGAAGGATTTGCGAAGCAGAATGAAATCCAACAACAGAAGCGTAAAGAGGCTCGTTCTAAACGAAAAAGTAACGGAGGTTCAGTCGGTGGCGGAAATACACCAAAATACAAGTCAAAAAGACATCGATAAGTCAATACTTTCTGTAGATTAGTCATTCAATACAACTGAAATGGCCATTAAAATTAAAGACCTACCCGGACCTAAGGGAATTCCTGTCTTGGGAAATGCACTTAAAATCGATGTTGACAATCTTCACAATCAAATTGAAGATTGGGCGACTGAATTTGGATCTGTTTACCAGCTCAAATTAATCGCGTCGAATATGATCGTCATTACAGAGCCAGACATCATACAACACATTCTTCGTGACCGTCCTGATGGATTTGTGCGCATGACAAAGGTGGATAAGATCCTGCGTGAAGGAAATGTTCATGGCGTTTTTAACGCAGAAGGCGAAGAGTGGAAGATCCATAGAAGTATCGTTACAAAAGGACTTGACGTCAAGCACCAGAAGGCATTTTTTGATCAAATGCTGATCTCTGTAGAGCGCCTAAATGCAAAATGGAAGAAAGATGCCGATGCAGGAAATGAAACTGATATCCAACAAGACTTTCTTAGATTCACAGTCGATATTACTACTACACTAGCATTTGGGTATGACCTAAACTCACTTGAAGAGAAGGGTGGTGTAGTTCAAGATCATATGGAAAAAATCTTCCCGATGATCTTTAAACGCATAAATGATCCAATTCCTTGGTATAAATTACTGAAATCTAAAAAGGACAGAGCGTATGAAAATGCCTTGAGCCAGATTGACGTATACATTGATGAGTTCATTGAGAACGGAAGAAAACGAATTGCAGAGAATCCTGAGCTTCGCGAAAATCCATCTACTTTCTTAGAAGCGATCCTCGTTGCCGCTGAAAATGAGGAAGGTTTTGGCGATAAGGAAGTCAAGGGCAATCTATTGACTGTATTACTTGCTGGCGAAGATACGACCGCGCATACCTTAGCCTGGACAATATTCCTGTTAACAAAGCATCCAGAAAAACAGGAAGCGCTAATTAAAGAAGCTGATGATCTTTTGGCGGAAAGCCTTTGGATGAAAGATTATTCGGGAAATCATGAATACAAGCAAATCGAAGCAGTTGCGAATGAAACAATGCGCATGCGTCCTGTTGCGCCGTTATTGCTCTTCGAACCGCTTTCAGATTTTGAAGCGAATGGTTATGAGTTCCCGAAAGGAAGCTTATTGCTTGTACAATCTCGTCATGCCGCTATGCTTGACGAAAATTTTACAGAAGCCGGCGAATTTAATCCTTCGAGATGGTTGAAAGAATCTAAATGTCCGATGCATAATTTATCAGCATATATCCCGTTTGGCGGTGGGCCACGTTTTTGTCCTGGTAAAAATCTCGCAATGCTTGAAATGAAGCTGGTACTCTCCATGCTCTTTAAGAACTTTAATATTGAAATGATCACCTCGCATGAAAATGTAAAGGAAATCATGGCGTTTACTATGCTTGCCTCAGATTACAAAGTAAAATTAACGAACCGCTCGTAATATATTAATTCATGGCTGGGACAGTATTCAGTATTTTTGAATAGAATATGGCGAAATCAACCTCAAGTATAACATCTACTGTCCACAGACGCAGTGTGTTCGATCGTATTGGGAAAATCAATAAAGATGATTGGAATGAAGTTGCAGCTGATCGGAATATTTATCTCTCCCTAGATTACCTCGAGGCGCTAGAGTCGGCGATGAAGGATTCGATCGACTTTTTCTATGTCATATCCTACGACGAAAATGACCAGCCGGTGCTCGTCTCTGCGTTTCAGTTAGTGCTATTTGAAGATAAGCGCCGAAAATACTCAAGCCACTTAGGAAAGTTATCCTGCCACCTAAAAAATAAGATTCTGAATCCGTTCACCATCAATGTCATGGTTTGCGGGAATGTTTTTTCTGATGGTGAAAATGGATTTCTATGGAAGCAAATTACCTCCACAGAAGCAATCAATGAGGTAGCTTTGATTGCAGAAGAGCTAAAGGAGGATCAGCGAATAAAAGAAAAATCGTCGATTACACTTTTTAAAGAGTTTTGGCCATCCTCACTAGCGCACACAGACAACCTAAAGGAGAAGAGTTACCGAGGATTCATGATTGATGTTAACATGGTCTTGAAAATTCATGAGAGTTGGAAGACGATGGAGGATTACCTATTCAGTATGAAGACAAAATTTCGTACACGCTCTAAATCGGTCTATAGAAAGTCTTCTGAAATAGTTATTAGGGAATTATCCTCAGATGAGATTGAAAGTCACTCAGATCAAATCAACCTTCTCTTTGGGAATGTTCTAGAAAAGTCAGAATTTAGCTTCGGCAGATTGACGGCGGAGGCATTTGTTAACTTCAAGAAGAATCTAGGTGGACGATTTTGCCTTAAAGGTTTTTTCTTGAATGATGAAATGGTCGGGTTCAGCACCTCATTTACAAATAATGGTGTACTCGAAGCGAACTATGTAGGTCTCGATTACCAATTCAACAGTGATCTATCTGTTTATCAAAGGATTCTATACGATTATGTAGAGCAATCATTAAAGTCGAAAGTAGGGGAGTTGCACTTGGGAAGAACAGCAGAAGTGGTAAAAAGTAGCATTGGAGCCATCCCAATTAACATGAAATTATACGCACGACATCGCAAAAGTGTACCAAACTTACTCCTCAAGCCAATCATTCAATCGATTGCGCCGAGTGAGTTTGAGCTAAGGAAACCATTCAAATCCAATTTTAAAAACTAATGGACTCATTAACGCAAATAGTTCTAGGAGCCGCAGTCGGCGAGGCCGTCCTAGGTAGAAAAATTGGTAATCGTGCCATTCTTTGGGGAGCTGTGGCGGGAACCATTCCAGATTTAGACGTCTTCCTCAGGTTTTTTACTGACCCGATTACAGCAACAGAAATGCACCGTGGGTTCTCTCATTCACTCCTGTTCTGCATTATCGCATCGCCTATTTTTGCTTGGGTCGCACTTAAGATTCATAAAAACCGAGATGGAACTCGACGTGATTGGACATTGTTCTTCTTTCTGTGTTTAGTAACTCATCCATTACTCGATATGCATACCACCTGGGGGACACAATTCTTTTGGCCCTTCGAAGTGAAAATTACTTACAAGAATATATTCGTTGTTGATCCACTCTACACGATTCCATTTTTAATCTGTGTCATCGCAGTTATGTTCCATAAGCGAACTAACCCTCGTCGAAGCATAATTAATTACACAGGGATCATTTTAAGCACGTCTTACATGGTTTTAACCTTTGTCTTTAAGTGGTTTGGGATTAAGGCGTTTGAGAAAAACTTAAACGATCAACACATTGACTATGTCGAGATGGATACGAAGCCAACCCCGCTTAATAGTTTATTATGGAATGCACAAGTTGAAACTAAGGATGGCTATAAATTTGCCTATTACTCTCTACTTGATTCTAAAAAGGATATCTATTTCTCTCATGAATTCCCGAAGAATCATGAACTGCTAAAAGGTATGGAGGACCATAAACAGGTCGCTCAAATTCTAAAGATAGCTGATGGATGGTACATTGTAGAGGAGGAAGGAGATGATCTAATAGTTACTGACCTTCGCTTTGGTCAATTTGGAATGGACGTGGATGAGTCACCTTTTATGTGGAAATACAGAATCGTTCTGAATAATGGAAAGGTCGACCACGTTGAGAGAATGGAACCGGAAATCGGCAATATGGGTGAAGTGTTCGATGAACTATGGGGTAGAATGAAAGGGAACTAAATCTGATTTACTATCTTCAAGCGCTCCCTCTGGTTAATTTATAATTAGGCGTTTCTATTAAACTTTAAATGAATGAAAATTGTTGCATTATGTTTGCTTTTATTGTTGAGCTGCACGAGTAGTGGTCAACTAACGCGCAATTATTTTTTCGATGAGAAACTAGAAATTAGCGACTCCAGCGCACTCGTTCTAATTGTGAGAAATCCTCAAACACAATTTGCTGCTGAGCTTAACCATCGAATCTATCAAGACACCAGTTTCATTCGAGAAATAAAAGAAAATTGGTTCTTTGAATACGATGAGGAGGAAGGTTATTCGCAACATAGATGCGGCTACGACTTATTTTTCTACAATCTAGCGGGTGCTAAATATATTTATCTGGGCGAGCTGAACTCAAATTGCGGGATCTCTGAAGTTGGTTGTACAAACCTCGATGTGCTTCTTCAATCTGGGAGACCTTTAAAAGTAGATACGTTGACTAGAATTCCAATTGGTGCCTATAAAACTGATCTTTTTGATGAAAATCTTATCGAGGCGTACTATGAAAATTCTCATGAATGGGAGAATTGTCGCACGCGCAAATATCCTGAATTATATTACGATGGAATGATTCGGGTTCAAATCCATTTAGACACGAACTTCACTCTTACTGAGAATGCAGAAAAGTACCTTCTGAAATTCACAAATGATCTGACCGGAATCAATTGGAATATTACTGATGGGTCGTTGTCTACTATTGATAGGCTTGACATTAAGAGTTTTGAAGAAGGCATGGAGCCATCTGCCATTGAAATGCAAGTTTATATGAAGTCATGGCAATTTTCCAACTTCCAGGATCAAGATATCCAACGTGTAAGTTTCAATATTGAGACGGGAAAAAACCTCTTGTTGTTTTATCGAAACTGATCAAAAAATGATACCTAAAAAAACACCTTCTCATAAAAAAGGTGTTTTACTATTTTATAGATCTTAAGCCCATTTACAGAGTACACCGCCCATGAGTCCAATTGTGATTACCCAGTAACCCACGTTAATCATGATATACTTGAATGATTTACGCTCAAAGAGTGCGTTGGTTCCCAAAATTGGAAGCGCAAGAAATAATCCGATAATCACGCCGTGAAATGAACCATGGCCGAAGGTTCTAAAACGATCTCCATAGGTTAGCATCAATTCATGTATACGATTCATAGTTGCCGAACCTTCGATCATGAAGCCTTCGTCATTTGCGTGCAACGAATAGATGGCGCCTTGATGAATAACTAGCGAGGATAAAATGAAAGCTAAAAGAAAACTCAGTGCGAAGCTTACGCCGAATATAACGAGCATGTTACCACCTTTTATCTTTTCTTCAGTAACGCCACTTGCTTTCATCCAGGCGGTGCCGAGAACCTTGGGGTTGTAATAAATAAAGGCGATAATCATCGGGATTAAGCCTGCAAGAAGAACAATTCCAATATTTGGCATCATGAGAAATGGTTTTAAAAGTTAAATATAGAATTACAATATAGTAATCACCTCTAAAGTGCATCATTATTTATTTTCGCAATTTAAGGAAGGTAAGGCCGGCTATTTAATCTAATCGACCATTACGGCCAAGCGTTAGTTATGACAAGCCATATGTTAATTTAATCCGATAAATAGTTGCTTTTCATATATAAAGACAGTAATATTGACGACTAATTAACAAACATGCTATTTGACGAAATGAATTTCAAATCGTCGTTGGCTTAAACTACAGAGATGAAAAGAATAATATTAGCATTCGCGATTTTATCGCTAGCACTTGCTTCATGCGGTGGAGGTGATACACTTGTTGGTAAATGGCAATTGGATAGTGTTACTGGAGAAGAGTTAACAGATTCAGAGAAAGAGGCTACAATGGTCTTTAACGAAGATGGGACATGCGAAAACAAGCGTGGCGACAGAGTGCGTAAAGCTACCTACAAAACAAGTGAGGACGGTAAAACGATCACGCTAGTAATGGAAAGTGGAACTGAAGATAAGATGGAAGACGTTGTCTTAACAGCTGAGCTCTTAACTTTCAAGAATGGTAATGATGTAATTTCCTATAAGAAAATAGAATAAAAATATTTCCGCTAACTACTGAAACGCCCTGATTATCTGCTGGATT
>JBLHPQ010000127.1:0-7659 GCA_047624355.1 Flavobacteriaceae bacterium
CATCTCTGGAGTAAACTTAAAGTCCGCAGGCTGATTGGCCTTGACGAAAAAGCCTTGCATGGAACGAATGCCGTCATCCCAGCTATTTTCACGGCCATTCACACTTATTCTTGTTGCCCCAAGATCATTAATCACGAGGTAATCATTACTAGACCTTTGACCCATGTCTGATCCTCCATCGTCCCAGACATAAATGGCCTCTGATGCCAATATGGAACTGTTTCCGGCCATCAATGCGTCGAAATCTAACGACGAAGTGTAAGGATTGGCTATTAAATTGAAACCGGCATTTGAACCGTCGCTATCATTGTAAACCATTGACTGATTGACCGTTCCGGTATTAGGTGTACCTGTAAAAGTAATGGTGCCTGAAGAAGCGGAAAAGAACGCATCGCCTGATATCATGGGAATTCCAATTACTGGAGTGAAACGATCGCTCCCATCTGTCCCAAAGGCTTGATTTTCGTCATACGCATAAACGGGGCTTCCCAAATTAGCCGTATTACCTGAAGTTATTGGCGAGCCAACCACGCTGTATTTTCCTGAGTTTGATGAAAATGTAGTTGTTCTTGAAAAACGATGATTGCTACCTGTGGCGATTCCTTTTAGCAATAGGGATGCGCCAAAAGTAACATCAGCATATCCTAAGTTAGCCGTCATATTTTCTAATACCGTCAAGTTGGCCGTGCCATTCAATGTGAGTGAAGCACCATCTTCAATCTCCAAGTTATTTACCAAATACTCCCCTTGAGTGATAGAAGGCATATTGGCCGTTTGCGAAATGATTACATTGTTGCTTCCGTCGGGCACAAATCCTAAGTCCCAGTTAGTGCCCTTGTTCCAATCCGTATCGATAGTTCCGAGCCATTTGACATAAGACCCTCCTTCTGCTATACTTAAGACTACATCATCCAAAAACCACAAAGGCTGCCCCGGAGGCTTATAGAATTGAATTTTTATTGAGTCAACATCGGCCGGAACGACAAAACTAACATCGACTAATTCATATTGTGTGGCTGTGGGAATTGGTTCGGTCAAGAGGACGTTTCCGGCTGGATGATCCAAAATTCTGACATTCATTTGAGCTGTGGGTGCGGCATTCCATTGTGAATAAAATGATACCTTATACTTTCGATTTGGCTCCACCGCTTCCTCACGAAAAAGACTACCATCCCCTGATGAAATACGGCCTGCGGTACTTCCAGTTCGCACATTTCCATCAGTTAGCAATGCGTTGTTATAGCCTTTCCAAAAGTCTATGTTACCATTTTCGAAACCACCATTGATCAGTAGATTTCCATCAGCCATGTTGAAGCCATATCTAAAATCCATGCTGTTTTTAGCCGCATAAGTATTTTCTGACATAGAAGCCAAGGACATAAGGTCACGATAATATGTACCGACGTTGGTGTAGTTTCCATCGGTATCATAATAGTCAGCCACTCCCGAGTTTGGCTGAAACCAAGCATATCGCTCCACATAATCTAGCGTTTCAAGGAAAGGCAAAGCCAATTGCATAAAAGCCAAATTTGTGGCATTGGATCGGTTAGGGTTGGCATTGAACTCCGTGATCCAAATAGGCATATTATACAAATCATGTACATTTTTAAGATAGATTTTGAATCTATTGAAAATTACTGTCGCGCTGTGGTGAGGATTAGCTTCAGGGTTGCTGCCCCAGTCATACCAATGTACGCCGATCACATCTACTCTTCCATCGAGCACTATTGTTTTGTCATACCATTCTTTAAGCCAGCCGAATGGGGCATTTTCCCGACCTGAAGGAGAGACCATTCTCAACCCAGTTTTGGGTAAATTGAGATATGAGGCTGCAGCCACATCTGTTTTACACAAATCTCCATATTGCCCCGACTGCCCTTCGCAATGATCGCTTTCGTTGAAAGCCAATGCGTGGGTTGATTTATATTTCCCTATAAAAAGTTGGACATCTGCATCTGAGTCTATGGCATTTTTGCCCCAAGCCATAGGTGCATATTCTTCTGCCAATGATGAGTTCCCATTGCTGCTCCACTGATAAAACCACGTTTCATTTAAACCTTTGCTCGTCCCTCCGATACCTTTTTTCGATACCCAGTTCCACGGTATGAGTCTGATAAAGGAGACATTATTTTGAAGATACGCTGGTAGCTCATTGATGACCAAGTCAGTTTCCGAAGCAATAAAGTTCTTACTCTTCCCCGAGCCGTCTTCATTGGTAGCAAGTACCAATGAAAACCCTCTTTTTAGATTAAATGACCTCATCTTATTATTCATAAAAGCTGGAATACTTTTTCCTTTATGAATAGTTCCGACATCTACTTTCACAGATTGCCCAGCTTGGTTTGATTGGCTGAAAATGGTCAATGGAGAAACTGTAGACAAGCCACTTCTAATTACTGTCCCAGAAAGATAATAATTGTCGAATCTTATGTTGGAAGGAAAGTCAGCCGTAGCGCCATTAATTTTAAACTGTAAGACGTTATTCGCGTAAACGACTGAGCTGTTTTTATTTAAAAGCCTGACCCAGCCAATGCCAGAATAAAAATCGATTTCCGCATTATTTTGAATCGGATCTGCATCGGCTAAATCTACATATGCCTTTTCTTCAATAATGAGTTTGCCTCCGCCAATTGCATTGGCTGTTAGTGATACATTATTCAAAGTCAGCGTTCCTGTTCCAAGTTGAATTATTCCTTCCGCAGAAAGGTTTTGAACAGCATTTGAAATTTCAAGATTGAAGTTTATGATTTTTGAAGGATCAATAGAACCTGAGGTAGGTGAAGAACCTGTACTACTATCAACCCAATTGGTCTCCTCGAAAAAAAGATTATTCGTAGCACCTACCCATCTCACTTGTCCTATACCTTGATAAGAAATAGGAACAAGTAATAGCAATACAAAAACTCGAACTGTTTGATTCATATAATAGCCTTGGTCAGATCAAATTGTTTGATAAATAATTATCAAGTATTTCAATCAGGTCAAAGCTCTACGAATCTACTCACCTTTGAGGGGGGGAATAAATCAATCAGTGGGGTAAATAACGCAAATGAGTATATTCCTACTAATAAATAACCTCGGAGCGAGTTTACGAGGTATGATGTTGGATGATCGTATGTTATTCGATGCGAGCATCGGGAAATAAACCCCACATCGTGAGATTTAAATTTCCTGAGTCGTACTTATTTTGACCTATTATACATTTTCACCTTATAAACGCACGGGGTATAAATAGTATCGACATTACCCGGAGAATAAACGAATTGATCTCCACCAGACACATCCAAATTGGTTTCTTGAAATTCAAATGGCGAAAAACAAATGGCATCATGCTCTACAAATGCGTAAAAAGCTCTGGCAGAATCAAGAGATGATTCTGGCACTAAGAGTGGATTGTTCTCTTTATCATACATCGCATATATTTCCTTATAATTTGGCAGGTATATATCAGGACAAATGATAACGATACTAGGTGCAGCCGCTTTATAGATATCCATGACTCTGGAAACAGGTCCTCCATTAGGATAAGCACCCGGAAGGTCTTCCGTCTGTTGAACGATCCAAGCACTCACAAACATGGGCAAATCATATTCTTTGCGCCCCTGTTCTGCTACTTAATTCATATAACTAGCATAATGCTAAGCCATAAAAAACTCTTTTGATTGTGGATTATTACCAAATACTGTTGGCAATGTTCCGAAATTAATATTTACGTTATAATAATATTCTACCACATCACTTCCTGTCTCAAAGAAATCGGCAAAGAAACCAGCGTCCTGTGTTCTATGGCCTACTTGACTTATATATTAACCAGAATCATTCAGATCAGATTCTCCTTCCAAATGAAATAAGTTGCTTTGAAAAGGAGCTGGCATTCGTGTTGCTCCGATGATCACATTACTTACTTCGAAAGCTGTTATCTCTGCGTCTCCACCTGTACTGAAGTAAGAAGCATCTCCATCGAATGTATCATTAAAGTCAGGAAGCACTTTGATTACATAAAATGTCAATGGGTCAGTGGAAGTTGTAACAGATCCAACTCCATTTTCTATGGTAAAAGTACTCATACCCAAAGGAGAGTCACCAAAGTTAGCTCTAATTAAGTATCATGAAACTACAGATGCATTCAATCCACTTCGACTCAGATCAAAAATTGGTGGACTTTATTCAGCAAAAGTCGAATAAGTTGGACACATTTTATGATCTTATTGATTGCCAGTGAAGTATTCATGCGAGTCGAGCAGGATGATGCAAGAGAAAATAGAATGGTGGTAATAAAATTAAACCTTCCGGGCAACCAACTCTTTGCAAAAGAAAAAGAATTTGACGCGACAGCAGAGGCGCTCAAGCGTCAGCTGGAAAGTACAAAGAAAAAATGCTTGCGAAATAAAATTAGCAATCAATATCAAAACTGCCTTTCGGCGGTTTTTTTGTTTGTGATTTTCATACCATCAGCTTATATAAAAAATCCAGTTATACCGTTCTAGAGTCGTCGATAAATGTCTTATAACGGAGTTTTTTTATTTGTCAAATAAATAGAATTTTTCGATTTAAAAGCATGTTAGCCGTTCATCTTTTTGTCACTTAATTCAACGAGTTATTTTACTCATTCAACGAGTTTTTTAACCGTTTAACGAGATAGTTTAGTATTTTCTTACAGAATACAATTTTATTGTTTTTCAAAACCGACTATAGAATATGCGACAACTGCGCTTTGGAATCTTTTTAGTTATATTTTTTGGAGCGTTTTGCGCTTTTTCTCAGACAAAAGGATTGATTATTGAACCTGCTACAGGTTCGGTTCTGGATCCTAATGGAGATGGAATGATTTCTTCCTCCAGCTCGGGGTTTAGTGGAGATGCCGATGATACTGATGAATTTGAAGGCTCAGGATGGACACGCTTTCCAACCGTAGGCCAAGGCGAGGTACTATCAGATGTTCGCAGTGGACCAAACGAGGGTTTTACAGATTTTTCTGTCGACCCGGGTGGTTTTGCAACCTATATGCGAACCGACGGGACCAATATTATTTTTCGTTTCAGACTGGCTGACTACCGTCCAAATGCAAAAGGTTATACCGTACTAATAGATACTGATGGACTTATAGGGGCATCAGAGACACTTTTTGGAGATAATCCAGGTTTTGAACTAGCCGTTGTTCTCAGATCAAAGCATGAGGTGTCCATTCTGGATATCGATGGAGTGACAGGCTGCCCAAGTGCTGACAATACTTATTCCTTATCCACAAATGCTCAAAAGGCCATTTCAGGAATCGAATCAGGAGGTAATCTTGATTTTTTTTATGACTTCTATGTGCCTCTTTCTGATTTGTATGCTGCTGGCGGAATTAGCTCCAGTACAGGGCTGAGGTTTGCTGCCACTACCAATACATCCAATTCATGCACCTTTCAAGGTTCGTTATCCGATATAGGTGGTATGGATGACAATGCTAACCCATGCTTAGCATGTGCGTTGACGGAGATTATTGAAGTGCAGACGCCAACTTCAATAAACGATATCCAATCTTCTGGTTTACCCACGGCTTGTCCATCATTACCTTCTGAGATTCAGGCTGGAACTAGTGTGTCAGTATCAGGGATTGCAGTACTAGGATCTACTGTTAGGCTATATATTGACGGTTCTTTGGATCAAACTGTTACAGCAAATTCAACGACAGGAGCATATACAGCCTCTTTGAGTTCTGTGGGCTCTGGGAATGTCGTCACTGCTACAGCGCAATACGGCTCTTTGTCTGAATCGAATTCATCATGTAATACTGTTACCGTTGCAACTGCTTGTTTGGGGTCAAGATTGGTGTTTTCAAATTTTGATCCAGGCGGAAATAATAAGGTAGAAGGTTTAACAGCGACAAGTCTTTCTGCTGCACCTTTGATCGAGGTATACGATTATACTACTGGGACATTGAGCACACAGATTACTGGTACCGTAACTTATGATAATTCAGATGGTGCGTGGACATTTACAGGTGGTGGTAATTTTGCGAAATGTCAAACTATAGCTCTGAGAATGCGTGCAGATGCCACTAGCTGTTGGACAGATTATTCCTACATATGTGCTAGAAGTAATGGTTGTAGTGCTCAGTCAGACCAAACAAGTGCTACGATTACAACCCCTAACATAACGGATACATCTATTTCTGGAACGGCTCCTAATGTTGGTGATGGTGGTGAAGTTCGGCTTTTTGCTAGTAATGGATTAGATGCGAATTCAGCTCCGAAAATTATAAGGTTTATTGGAACTGCCAATGTTAACTCCGGTGCATGGAGCTACAGCATTCCATCTGGTGGAACTGTTGGGAATTATTCTTGTAATGAGGTGGCGGCCTATTTTTGGGAATCTGGGAAATGTTCTTCGCTCCCTATCACACAAGCAATAAATGGGGGAGCAACCTCTGATAAACCTACTGTAACGCAAACGTATTGTAGTCCAGTAGAAACTATATATGGAACAGTATCTGAAGCGGAGGGCACAACCATAGATGTTCGAATTAATACTGTTTCTGTGGGGACAACACAAGTGGATCAATTCGGAGGATGGACATTGTCACTTGCCACAAGTTATTCTTCAGGAACAATTACTGCTACGGCAGAAAACACCGGTAATTGTGAAGGAGTTAGTGCTCTCTCTGATCCCATAACCATAAATGCCACTCCTGGAGCAGCAACTATTACCTGGCCTTCAATCACAGAAGGAGCCACATCGATATCCGTAAGTGGAGTTAGTGGTTATAAACTTTATATTGACGGCAGTCCTGTTGAAAATAATTCTGGCGCAGATTTTACAGGTGATGGATCAGGATTTTCAGGGTTTAGCACTTCAAAATCTGATGTCCATTATTTATATGCTGGAGGTGAGCTGACTGTAGTGAATGAAGCGAATCCATGTTATAGTGATCCTTCCAACTCTGTGATTATTGCTTGTACTCCTCCCTCACCTTCCTTAGACATTTCTCCTGAAGCAACTACTGTTACCTCAGGATCGACTGTAGATGTGATTGTAACTGGAGCTGAATCTGCAACGATTTATGAACTGTATAATACCGTGCTTTCTGCTCAATCTGGAGCTTCAAGGTTAGGGCTAGGCGCGAATTTAACACTAACGTCTGCTGCGCTTACAGCTAATACGACTTTGCAAACTAAGTCTTACAGAATTTTTCCTAGTTCATGCGAGTCCATTTTGACAAAAAATACTAATGTAACAATTGGCACACCAAACAATGCCCCAACAACAAATAATATTACCAACTCCTCAGGCATAGCCTCAAATGCAGGGCCAACTGATATTGATAACCCGTCTGGTACAGATTCGGATGGCACCATTGCCAACTACAAAATAAAGTCCTTACCAGTTAATGGAACACTCTATTTGGCTGATGGAACTACAGCCGTTTCAGATGAGCAATCCTTAACTGTGGCAGAAGCCAATGGATTAAAGTATGACCCTTCAGGAACGGTGGGTAATGACTCTTTTACTTTAGCAGCCATTGACGATGATGGAGCGGAGGATACTACACCAGCTACTTTTACGATTTCGGTTGTTGATTCTACTCCCCCAAGTGTAGACATCCAGAATGAGCCATCGACAGTTAACAGCACTGCGGCCTTCAACGTAACTTTTGAGTTCAATGAAAATGTAACA
>JBLHPQ010000128.1:0-7502 GCA_047624355.1 Flavobacteriaceae bacterium
ATGCTGTATATGGATGGAAGTCGTATGATTGATGAACAAGCAGCTGCGATAGGAGTACAAAGCAATTTATATACACATTATGGCGCTGGCCATGCACCTTACGCTACTTCGGCTGCTTACATGGATACTACTGTGAATTTCGTTCGGGATTTTTTAATTGATCTTTTAGGTTGCACTGAAACGCCATTACAAGTGGCCAATACACCTTCAGGACCGGCCGATTTGTACACGATCCCGTTTTGCGGATTAGATGTTAACGATGCAAAAGTCGATTTGATAGATAGTCCTTTCCCTAATCCATCGACGGATCAAATTACCATCAATTTGAAAGAGAACATTTCAGTTGAAAGCATTGAAATCGTTGACCTCTCAGGACGCTCAGTTAGCATTCTAGACCCATCATTGTCATCGCATTTAATCAGGAAAAATACTGTTGGTTCTGGTACATATATGCTTCGCGTAATTGCCAGTAACGGGCAAATTTCTACATCAAAAATCATCTTCAATTAGAGGAGAAGAGTTTCTTTAGTATTGGACGAGAACTCACTTTGGGTTCTCGTTTTTTTTGCTCGATTAGATTGACATCGAGCAACCTCCGCCCATTTTGGTAGATATAAAAACCCTGTAGAATTGTTTTGATGTAGACAACACCCTGCAATAGATCAATAAATTCTTTATCTTTAGCTGTCTCTCAAACGATTCTTATGGCTACGGCGGACTATGAAGGTGAAAAATATCAAATCAACTCGACACTTAAAATTGTTGATTCACTGACCGTTGAGGAAGCCTTGCAAATCAATATTAACGATGAACCGTTTACGGTCACAATGCGCACTCCTGGCGATGATATGTCGCTAGTAAGAGGTTTACTGCATTCTGAAGGGATCATAAAGAAAACAACTTATTCGCCTGACGTGATTCTTAGAAAAGAAAATAGCGACGGCATCATTACCAAAGTAGATTTAACAATTCCGAAGGAACATCTAGGTAAAGGATATGCGAACAGCAGAACCTTACTCTCGGTTTCCTCCTGTGGGATCTGTGGAAAAAAAGAACTCGAGGATTTAGCCTTTTTGGGAAAAGTAATAGAGCGCGAAAGCCTGTTGGATGTAGCTGAAATACATTCAATGTTCAACAAAATGAGTATTGTTCAGGAAGCGTTTAAGCAGTCAGGAGGATCCCATGCCGCGGCAGCTTTTGATGAAGAAGGAACATTATTGACCTCTATGGAAGACATAGGCCGTCACAATGCCGTAGATAAAGTGGTAGGAGATTTAATTCTAACAGAACGATTATCAAGTGCGGTTGCTATAACTGTTAGTGGAAGAATCTCGTACGAGATAATAGTGAAGTGTTTCAAGGCTAAAATTCCAATACTCTGCGCAGTATCGGCTCCTTCAACACTCGCAGTGGATTATGCAAAAGAACTTGGAATAACCTTATTGGCATTTTGTCGTGAAGGTCGAGCAACGTGCTATGCAAATCCATGGAGAATAAAAAATGAACATCGAACGATCAAAGCAGGATAAATAAGATTTATGTCGGATAATTTAAGTGAACTATCAGGAAGAAAAGGACTAAGCGATAACCTCTTCGATAAAATGGGAAAGCTAGCCGCACAGGATGGCACCCCAAATAAAGAAGAACTGGACCAATTGGCAGATGATTTCCTTATCGGGAAAGCAAACACCTATGGCGCTACCACCTTCTATGATTTTCTTAAGCCAGAAAATAAAGGAAAGAAAGCCTATGTCTGCAATGGAACTGCCTGTGTTTGTGCAGGTACTCAAGATACTGTGAAGGAGAAACTAGCAAATCATTATTCTGCTGACGAAATTGGGCACATGACCTGCTTAGGACGTTGTCATGAGAATTCAGCGTTTCATATCGCAGGACAAAATTATTCTGGAGCAGCATTGGAAGAATTGGATTCAATTATTTCAACTCAATCTGGGAAGCAAGATAAGTACACTGTTAAAGCGTTAGATCAAGAAATTCTCACGCAAGATTTCACGAATATTGAAGACTATTATGCATCGTTCAAAACTGCACTAAAGCGCGATTCGGGAGATGTATTGGAAGAAATTAAGACGTCTAACGTTCGTGGTCGCGGTGGAGCTGGTTTTCCAATGGGAGCGAAACTCGGGTTTTGCCGAAATACCGAAAACGATACTAAATTTATTATCTGTAATGCAGATGAAGGAGATCCCGGAGCCTATTCAGATCGTTACTTATTAGAATTGCAACCGCATTCTGTACTCTATGGAATGTTGATCGCAGGATATGTAACGCATGCCCATTGGGGAGTACTTTATATTCGTGCAGAATACCCGGAATCCGCGGAAGTTATTCAAACCGCCATTGATGACTTGAAGAAAGCCGGATTGATTGGGAAAAATATTGATGGGAGTGGCTTTGACTTTGATTTTAAAGTAATCCGTGCACAAGGATCCTACATCTGTGGGGAAGAAACTGCACTTATTAACTCGATTGAAGGACAGCGTCCAGAAGTTCGCGTACGTCCTCCCTATCCAGCGCAACAAGGATTGTTTAATAAGCCAACGATCGTCAACAACGTGGAAACGCTTTCAAGTTTGCACTACATCATAGAAAATGGAGGAGCTGCTTGGAAAGCAATTGGTACAGAACGCTCTTCTGGAACCAAACTCGTTTGTTTGGATAGCTTTTTCAATCATCCAGGGATTTATGAAGTGGAAATGGGAACACCATTATCTACGGTAGTAAATGAGCTTGGAGGAGGATTTAAATCACCTGTGAAAGCAATGCAAATTGGCGGACCTCTGGGTGGATTAGTTCCAATAGCTGCAATTGATCAACTCTCATTAGATTTTGAATCGTTTAGTGAAAACGGGTTTTTATTGGGGCATGCTTCAATCATTTGTATTCCTGAATCAATGCCAATGCTTGATTTTCTTGAGCACCTCTTTGATTTTGCAGCCTATGAAAGTTGTGGAAAATGCTTTCCATGTCGTTTAGGAACAAAACGTGGACATGAACTATTGAAAAAAGCGAATACTTCTGATTACAAGATCAGTAAGAAGTTATTCCAAGATTTATTAGATACCTTAGAGCAAGGATCATTGTGTGCACATGGTGGAGGAATTCCTTTACCAGTAAAGAATGCAATGCACTACTTTGAATCGGAAATGTCAAACCATTTCGAATAAGACATCACTATGGACAAGAATATAGCATACATTGATAATGCCCAGCACACTTTCAAGGATGGCGAAACGATATTAACGTTTGTTCGTCGTGTTGAAGGAGAGAAGATCATTCCAACACTTTGTGACGCACCGAATCTAGATCCCTTTGGATCGTGTCGTGTGTGTACGGTAGATGTTGCCCTAGAAGAAAATGGCAAGACAAAAGCAATGGCTTCGTGTCATACCCCGATGACTTCTGGAATGTATGTCTACCCTAGTTCAGAATCAATCTTAGCGCTTCGCAAGAACATCATGGAATTGGTATTAACAGATCATCCATTGGACTGTTTGACGTGTGAAGTGAATGGGAATTGTGAATTGCAAGATGTTGCCGCTCAAGTTGGAATTCGTGAAGTTCGATATCCAGCCGGTGAAAACCATTTGCATTATGAAAAAGATTTGAGTCACCCATACATGATTTCTGATCTCTCTAAATGCATCAATTGCTACCGATGTGTTCGTGCATGTGATGAAGTTCAGGGCGAGTTCGTATTGAGCATGGCCGGACGTGGTTTTGATACAAAAATTGTAAAAGGAAGCGATGACTCCTTTATGGAATCGGATTGTGTAAGTTGTGGAGCATGTGCTCAAGCTTGCCCTACTTCAGCGATTTCAGATGTCTTTCAATCGAAAGCGGTGATGGCAGAGGAGAAAACACGTACCGTTTGCACCTACTGTGGAGTTGGATGTAACTTGGAAGTATCCACTAGAAATGGAGAAATTCTTAGTATCCAAGCGCCCTATGAGGCAGAAGCCAATGGTGGTCATACGTGTTTAAAAGGCCGTTATGCATTTAAGTTTTACAATCATCCAGACCGATTGAAAAGTCCGATGATTAAGCGAAATGGAAAGTTCGAAGAAGCAACTTGGGATGAAGCATACGATCACATCACCAGTGAACTCAAGCGAATTATTGCCAGTGATGGTCCAGATGCTATTGCGGGAATCTCATCTGCAAGAACACCGAATGAAGAGAACTACCTCATGCAAAAATTCATGCGTGCAGTTGTAGGAACAAATAATATAGATTGCTGTGCACGGGTTTGTCATTCGCCAACAGCGTTAGGCATGCAACGTTCATTTGGTACAGGAGCCGCTACCAATTCAATCGAAGATATAGATCATGCTGAATTCTTTTTGGTCATTGGAGCGAATCCAACGGACGCACATCCAGTTACTGGAGCAAAGATTAAGCAAAGAATGATGAAAGGGGTTCCGTCCATTATTATTGATCCAAGAAGAATTGAATTGGCTAGGTATGCGACGTATCACCTTCAGTTGAAACCTGGAACAAACGTCGCTTTGTTGAACATGATGCTGTATTACATTATTTCAGAAGGCGTGGAAGATGCATCATTCATTGAAAACCGTACAGAAGGCTACGAAGAAATGAAAGCTGAGATCCTCCGTTTGGACATGGATCAAATGGCGGAAATCACAGGTGTAGATAAAAACCTGGTGAAAGAAGCAGCTTTGGCTTATGCCGATGCAAAATGCGCGATGGAATTCCATGGTCTTGGTGTTACCGAGCATCTACAAGGAACGTTTACGGTTCAACTCATTGCCGATTTGGTGATGATTACAGGAAATATTGGTAAAAAAGGAGCCGGATTGAATCCATTGCGTGGACAAAACAACGTTCAAGGTGCGGCTGACATGGGAGCACAACCTCATCAAGGCGCAGGATATATGGATGTTACTGATCCAGCGATGAATAAAATTTACAATACATTCTACGGCGCGACTGTTCCAAGTCATGTTGGATTAAAAATCCCGGAAATGTTCGATGCTGCTATCGATGGAAAATTGAAAGCACTATGGGTTATAGGAGAAGATATCGTACAAACAGATCCTAATACGAATAAAGTGATTAAAGCACTTGAAAGTATGGAATTAGTTATCGTACAAGAATTATTTATGACGCCAACAGCTGAAAAGGCTACGGTGATTCTTCCAGGAGCTTCCTTCCTTGAAAAAGATGGAACCTTCACGAATGGAGAAAGAAGAATACAACGTGTGAATAAAGTAGTAGAGCCTATTGAAGGATGTAAGGTTGATGGTCAAATAATCGTTGATGTAATGCAACGCATGGGCTACGATCAACCTGATTATTCTGGAGCTGGTGTGTTGGAAGAGGTTTCCAACATCGTTCCATTCTTTAAGGGAGCTAACTGGGACATGCTTGGCGATAATGGAAAGCAATGGCCAATTCTCGAAGATGGCACAGATACTCAGATGTTGCATATTGAGGAGTTCAAAAGAGGTCGCGGTAAATTCACTTTTCACAATTACGAGAAGTCGCGTGAAGTTGCACGACATGGAAAAGATTTCCCATACATTATCACAACGAATCGTGAGTTAGAGCATTACAATTGTGGCGCGATGACAAGACGAACGGGTAATGTAGAAATCCTGACGGAAGACGTATTACTCATTCACCCAGATGATGCTAAAAAAGAAGGGATTTTGCACGGCGAATTCGTTTGTGTAGAAAGCCCACGAGGTAAAGTTGATATTCGAGCGGAAGTTACAACAGAAATGAAACCAGGGATTTTAAGTTCTACGTTCCATTTCCCAGAGATCATGCTGAACATTATTACTTCAGATGAGCATGATACTGAGGCAATGTGTCCAGAATATAAGGTGGTCAGTTGCCGGATTCGAAAGAGTAAGGGTAAAGCGAAAGTTTTAGCCGAGCAGTTAGTTTAAGTTGGATCTTGTTTAAGGTATAGGATTTTTAGAGGTAACGCTTTTCTCGATACAAAACCCTTCAATTTCATCCCGATAGCTATCGGATCGGATGTGGAGAATTTCACTCGAAATAACGCGCTACTCATTGGTTTTCCTTATCTAATATCCCGGAGTTGCCTTAATAGACGATGGCGTTCCAACAACGTTGAAATTATCTATCAGCGCCTTCACATACGCTTTATGAACATGATTTGAAAAATCAGATAGTGCAACATCGCCCAAGTCTTAAAACTCCTTTGCCGAAATCGAAGTAGAACTCATTGCATCAAAATTAACACAGGCCACTAACTCCTCAGATTTGAGTTCATAGATCATTATTTTTCCTTTGAAAAGCGCTGGCTTATAGTCGTCTAGTTGCATTTTAGTTTTCACGCGCGCTATCCAATCAGCGAAATTCTACAATTTTTAGTTTGTGTTTTTCTTATAAGCTTTATACTTTTCAATGAGTTCCTTTTCATAGTCTTCCGAAGTTAGTTCAGAACCACATGAGGCAAGAAGAGCAATTAGCACAAGAAATAGACTAACATCCTTCATGCGGTGAATTTAAATTAGGATGTGTATTGATTGAATAAAAGTATCAAGAATTCATTGATTCACCTTAGCGTTCTAGGGCTGGACCCTCAACACGCGTTAACTAGCTGCTATAGCACACCCTCTAATCAAGTCAACTACATCTACCCTCTGAACAGGCGTCTATGGCGCAATCTAAACGAGTACATTTAACAAAAAATCTCTCACTCCGAATTTTCGAAATGAGAGATCTTTAATTATTATAAAACCCTTCTTATTTTACACAGAATTTTTGAACAGTTGGTTGTCCGCCAATCATCATTGTGATGAAATAAACACCACTCGGGAGATCAGAAACATCAACAATCTCAACTCGCTGATCAAATTCAGTAACATGCACTGTTTTTCCAACAGCGTTGCGGACTACAACAGGAATCGTCATCTCAGGATCTTCCATTAACGTCACTGTAATTATATTGTCTGTTGGACTAGGGAAAACAGAAACATCTGCATGATTTCTGCTATCCAAAGCGATTATATCAGAATACTCAAACTGTCCATCCACATCAACTTGTTTAAGCCTGTAGTAGGTTACTCCACTAAATGGATCGTTATCGCGCACACTATAATGGAGTTCTTGAAGGCTTGATCCAGCGGCATCTACTTGAGAAAGTTCAGAGAATTCCTTGGCATCAGTACTACGTTCAATTGAGAAGTAATCGCTATTATGTTCAGTGGCAGTTATCCATTCAAGTACATTAACCTCACCTTCGACTCTTCCTGTAAAGCTTGACAATTCTACTGGAAGTACAGTGCCACAAATAATTGGTGGACTGATATAGCATAAGATATTTTGCCTTAGGTTTTGACCTTCAGTTGCAGGAGTATGCCAATTAGATGATGTCATTGAACCAAATACAACAACTCCGGCACCATAAATTTTCTCAGAACAAATAATATTACCGGATTCTTCGATTAGTGATGTTCCTGCATTTCCAATTGTTCCATGTGCAA
>JBLHPQ010000129.1:0-7285 GCA_047624355.1 Flavobacteriaceae bacterium
TATTGATTAAACAAAGTTTAATCGGCTAGTAAGGTCGTCTTTATAAGAACCACCAACAGGAATTATTTTTTTGTCATCTTCAATCACCAAATTGTTCTGTTCGATAGCTACTATCTTATCTATCCTTACAATGAAAGAGCGATGCACCCGCATAAAGTCCTTCCGATTCAACTTTTCCATTATATCCTTCATGGTTGAATGAACAGTGAAACGAGTTTCCTTGGTGTGAATAATCACATAGTCTTTCAAGGCTTCTACAAAATATATATCCTTACTGTTAACCTTAACCAATCGAGAGTTGGACTTTACAAACAAGCAATCCTCCTGTCCGCTGTCGGAGACAATCGAAGAATAAAGATCCCTTTCTTTTTTTATTTCCTGCTCACGGCCATGCTTATACAACGCCATTTCAATAGAAGTGTGTAAGTCAATCTCTTTAAACGGCTTGATAATATACCCATAAGGCTCGGTTACCTTGGCTTTACTTAATGTGCTTTCATCCGCATATGCAGTCAAGTATATAACTGGTATTTCATAAGACGCTTTAATCTGACCAGCAGCTTCAATCCCGCTAATATCACCTTTCAACATTATATCCATCAGCACCAAATTTGGCTGATGTTCCCCAGCGGCTTGAATTGCATCCTCACCTGAATTAACCACTACAGGTACGTTATAACCTAACTTCTTCAGGCTGTTCTGTATATCCTTTGCTACAATACTCTCATCCTCAACCACTAATACGCTAATCTTACTCATATCATTGTTCTTTAAAATCTATTGTAAACATAGTCGGTTCTCTCTTCTGAATAGTCAATATTCCGCCAATCTGCATCACTAAAGTACTTACAAGTTGAAGTCCAAGGGAATCTGATTCCTCAATCACAAAGTCCTCGGTTAGACCCACCCCATCATCAGTAACGGTTAATATTAATCTGCCATTCGAAGCTTTCAAACCTACCGTAATTACACCTATACTTTTACCTAAGAAAGCATACTTCATAGCGTTCGACATTAACTCGTTCAATATTAAACCGCAAGGGATTGAAGTGTCCAAGTTTAGATGTACATCATCCAAATCAAACTGTAGGTGAATACCACCTTGAGGACGTAAGTATGAATGGTACAGGTTTTTGCATATGTTAGTTACATACTCAGAGAAATTAACTTGACTCAATATTTTCGACTGGTACAGGCTTTCATGCACTAAAGACATAGACTTAATTCGATCCTGGCTTTCTTTTAACATTTGTAGTGCTGCTTCATCAGTAATGTACGCAGACTGCAGATTTAATATACTGGTTATAACCTGCATATTGTTTTTTACACGATGATGGACCTCCTTCAGGAGAATTTCCTTTTCTGCCAAAGATTCCTTCAACGCTCTTTCCTGAGCTTTTCTTTCAGTAATCTCCTCGAACACAGCAACATAATAATTCGGGTTTCCTTTGGTATCCCTAACTAATGATACCGTAACATTTGTGCTTACTTGATTACCATTTTTATGCAAATAGGTTTGCTCCTTCGAAAAATTATCCAACTCTCCGTTTAACAAGGCATCCCAATCCTTTAAAGACTCTTCAACCTCAACGGGAAGAGTTAGATCATAGAACGTCTGTATATACATCTGTTCCGCAGTATAGCCCAACATTTCGCACAACCTTTCATTCACAAGCAAGAATCTACCAATCTTAGCAATCCTAGCAATCCCAATATAAGCTTGATCATAGATTGCCCTATGTCGCTCTTCACTCAATTTTAACTCTTCTTCCGCTTTCTTAAGTGCTGTAATATCCCTGGAAACCCCCATGGAACCAACCACATTTCCATCATCATCCTTTAGAATGGAAGAAGACAGATAGGTTATAAATAAGCTGTTGTTCTTTTTCTTGTTTACAATTTCACTTGCAAAACTTCCATCCACTTTAATCGTTTCAAGTACCTCGGCCATTTCCTCTTCATCTGAGAACAACATCTTAATATCCTTACCTAGAATTTCCTCTTTAGAATAACCGAAAATGGATTCTGCCGCAGGATTGAACTCAGAAATATTATCCTCATTGTCTGTAGCAATAATCATATCCAACGAACTTTGAATTATGCTATTCGTATACTTCTGAATTCGGATTAAATTTTGTTCCGCCTTTTCCCGCTCTGAAATTTCTGTTTGAAGTTGCATGTTCATTTCCTCCGCAACTTGCGCTCTCAATTGCTCTCTGGCCAACATTTTCTGAGGACTAATATCATGTAAAACAATCATAATGGCCCCATCTTCTTGAAGCGTTCCATCCAATTCTACATCCAATATCTCTCCATCACTCGGCCTGATCATCTTTAATTCAACCTGCTTCTTAAAACTCCCAGATTTAATTAAGTCCAAGGCTTCATCAAAAAGATTTTTGAATGGGTCCAACGTCCATTCTCTTAAATTCAACGATTCATCTTTCTCACTAGATAAACCAAGCAAAACCTGTGCACTTCTATTGGAATATTCAAGACTAGCATCACGTAAGAGAAGAACTCCTTCAGTTAAGTTTTCAACTAACGTTCTAAACCTAGATTCACTCCGTTGCAGTAACTGTTCACTATTCTTCCGTTCAGTAACGTCAAGCAATACACCAGTAAACTTGCGAATTTCCTCGTCTATGTTCTTTATTATATGATCCTGCACCCAAATCGAACCACCATTTTTGGTGCTCATTCTATATTCGAGGGTTAGTATTTTACGCTTGCTATCTGATGAAAACGACCCTATCTCAGTCAAAATATCATTCCGGTCATCATCATGAATCAATGTCATGATAAAATTGTCCTTACTCATGAGTTCGGCTACTGTGTAACCAATCATGTCCTTTATGTTTTCAGAAATAAAGTTTTTGCTACTCTCCTTTTGATAGAGAACAACATTAGGTAAATCGTTAAGTAAATTAGCAAGAAGGTTCTCTTGATTATTAAGTGAATTTTCCATTTCAGGGTTCTACGTTCTCCTTATCTCCATCAATTCCCGCGGCTCCCTTTAATGGAACACCATCGACATTAACCATCTGTCCTTGTCTATAGATTATTGTTTGAGTTACTTCCCCCAACTCATCATAAACAACCCAAATTCCTTCCTTGCTTCCAAAACTAAATTTTCCTTCTTCACGAATCTTTCCTGATTCATACCATTCTGTATGCTTTCCATCCCCGCGACCATCAACGAACGTTCCCTTATAAATCAATTCACCATTTGAGTGAAAATGTTTCCATTCTTCATCCCGCAAGCCAGCTCTATATTTTCCTAATTCTTTATGGTCACCATATTCCTGTATCCAAACCCCTTCCTTCTCTCCATCTAAATAATTTCCTTGGCTTATAACCTTGCCCGTGTCATTGTATTCTATAGCCATACCTTCTTCTAAGCCAGCATAGAAAATCTCAGATCTCCATGTATTTCCATTTGGAAAAAACCAATTCCAATCGCCATCAGGCTTACCATCTTTGTATGTACCTAGCTGTTCACTAGAACCATCAGCATAGTAGAATTTCCAAGGCCCTTCTCGCTTACCATCTTTGTATTTTCCTTCACGTTTTAATCCTCCACCTGGATAGTATTCTTTCCAATATCCCTGACGTCTACCTTCATCGTCCATAATACCATCACCCAGCTTTTCTCCCTTTCTAAATATCTGAGCAGCCGTGACATTTCCCTTTAAATCGTAGGAACGATGAACACCTTCTTTTAAGCCTTTACTGTAACTACCAACGTGCTTTTCTTCTGCATTCGGATGATACTCTCGCTTAATATCCAGCTTCGCTAATTCCTCTGGGTCCGGAATAAGAACATCCATCTTGTATTTCAGTGTTTCCAACAGATTTCCTTCCTCATCATATTCCTTGAAATACCCGTTCCGCTTGTCATTCTTGTATTTACCCTCAACCTTCAATATCATACTCGGATAAAACTCCTTCGAAATACCCTGTTTTTGGTTGAATTTGTCCTTCCGATTAAAGCTCTCTCTACCAGCAATAAATCCGTTTCGATAGGTGATAATTCCAATGATTCGGCCATCTTTCTCATCGTAAGAATATCCAGGGCCACTCTCTTTTCCATCCTCAAACGGTACGGTTTTAATCAATACGTTTTCCTCTGAATAGTACTCGCTGACGCTGTCTTTTTGGTCTGCTAGGAAAAAGTCTAAACTCTTTAGGTTTCCACCTTTATGAAATTTTCTCTGCTCCCCATTTTTCAGGCCCTTCTCGTAATCCACTTGAAGCGTTGGAACCCCCTCTTCCGAGTAGAATTTCCAAGTTTCAGATAATTCGAAATCAACACGATTTCCCTCAGATTTGAGCTGGGCGTTTTGGTAGTAAGTTTTCCAGAAACCATCCGGTTTTCCGTCTCTCAAAATACCTTCGCTACTGAGAATTCCGTTTGGGTATCGAAACTGGGTTATCGAATCAGTCTGACCAACTGCCGAAGCAGCGACAAGCAGAAAAATAAAAACGTTTGGCCAGCGATTCATGAGGAGCTCAAAAGTAAGTTTTCGAAAGACTATCCTTGATTGACTATATATTAATAAAAAGAAGATTTATAAAAGTTATATAGATGTATTAAGGGCTGTTAGATCCGTTGTAAGTTTCGGGCACTTTGCTTTGTAAAGTCACTTATCAGATTGCATCAACAGGTTCTTAACATGACAGTAGCTCATTAGGGCTATTGAAATCAGTGTTTAGTGAAACTATGAACAGAGGCTAACAACTCATGGGGTTGATAAAAAAGTGGCCAAATGATCAACAATTTCATCCACAAATTGTCAACTCATTCTTATAAGTAACGTTAGGTTAGATCAAAAAGTTGTATAAGCCAAAACGAGGTTGACCTGACCAAACTTTCCTTTCAGAAGATATTAACCGTCAGAATACTTTCACACAATTTTGGGTCTGATAACAACATGGTAACTAACTGTTGAATAAAACCGAATAGTGTGGCAGTTCTTAGATCATTTGAGCAAGTTGACGGTTTACCTTTATGAACAGATACTAACAGCCGAAAAATGGAGATTTTGATTGCTTGCGACCATGCCGGATACGACATGAAGTTAGAATTGATAGAGTCTGGTGTATTTGCCGGACACGAAGTCGAAGACCTAGGGACACATAATGCAGATAGCATGGATTACCCTGATGCTATACATCCTTTAGCGAGCGCTATTAATAAAGGAGAAAACAAACTAGGAATCATCCTATGTGGTAGTGGCAATGGGGTAAACATGACAGCCAATAAATACACAAATGTTAGGTCTGCCTTATGTTGGACTGCAGAAATTGCAGAATTAGCAAGACAACACAACAACGCCAATGTGCTGGCCATTCCAGCGCGTTTCATTGATTTTGATGTAGCAAAAGATTGCGTATCCGCTTTCGTTAACACAGAATTTGAAGGCGGAAGGCATCAGCGTAGGGTGGAGAAAATATCTATGACATGCTGAGATTAGTTAGTTCAAGTTTATTGGGGATTTGGTTGCTGAGTGGGGCTTCTGTCCTTGCTCAGGATGCCGGCCTATCTACTAAGTACGCTGAAACCATTACGCCTCAGGACCTGAAAAAACACCTGAGTGTTTTGGCAAGTGATGAATATGAAGGTAGAGAAACAGCCAGAAAAGGTCAGAAAATGGCGGCCAAATACATTGAGGAACATTTCGCGTCTTTGGGTTTAACGCCAATGGGAAATGAAACTGGATTCCAGCAATCATTCCCTGTTAAAATCACCCACCCGCAAGGCATTTCTGTAAAAGTAGGCGGTGAGGAGTTGACAAGATTTGAGGACTACTACAACTTCTTTAACGGAGAGAATGGTTCGTATTCTGATGATGATTTGATTTACCTGGGATATGGAATAAATGATCAGAACTATAACGACTACGATGGTGTGAATGTGGAAGGAAAAATCATTCTCGTAAGTAGTGGAGAACCTAAGCACAAAGGTGATTACTGGATAGGAGGGAAGGAAGTTCCCACGCCATGGTCGTACGATTGGCGAGCAAAGTCGGAAATGGCTGGCCAAAAAGGAGTAAAGGCGATGTTTGTTATCGACCCGAAGTTTGACAGAACGGTGGGAAAGATGAAGTCGGTTATGGACAAGCAGAAATTTGAGGTGCCTGGGCTGGAACATTCGGACGCAGGGATTCCGATTTTTTACTTGACCAGAGCACAAGCAGACGCCATGCTTAAGGCTGGTGGTTTTAAAAAGGGCACGGCTCATCTGGAAAAGAAGATTCAGAAAAAGAAAAAGCCGATCAATATCGCAGCTTCGGTTAAGGTTGAAATCAATGTTGATAGGAAGATTGAGGCGCTAACATCAGAGAATGTTATCGGTGTTATTGAAGGAACCGATAAAAAGGATGAGCTAATAGTGCTAAGCGCACATTATGACCACCTAGGAATTAGAGGTGAAGACGTGTATAACGGTGCTGATGATGACGGATCCGGAACGGTCACACTTCTTGAGTTAGCCGAGGCGTTTGCAGAGGCTAAGAAGAACGGTAATGGGCCCAGGCGTTCAGTAATGTTCTTGTCTGTTTCGGGAGAGGAGAAAGGGCTTTTCGGTTCTGCATGGTATGCTGAGAATCCAACTGTTTCTTTGTCTAGTACTGTGGCAAACCTCAACATTGATATGATTGGAAGAACAGATATCAATCATGAGAATGATTCGAATTACGTGTATGTAATAGGTGCCGATAAGTTGAGCTCTGAACTTCATGACATAAATGAGAAAGCAAACACGGATTTCACTCAATTGGATTTAGATTATAAATACAATGATGAGGACGACCCGAACCGATTCTACTATCGATCTGATCATTACAACTTTGCTAAGAATGGCATACCGGTGATATTCTACTTTACGGGCGTGCACAAGGATTATCACAAACCAACAGACACGTTTGACAAGATTATGTACGGCAAAACGAGTACGATTGCGAAACTCGTTTTTCATACCGCATGGGAGCTGGCTAATAGGGAGTCGCGTATTAAGGTGGATAAGGAATGAACATGCAGTCACTCAGTACGAAACGAAGTGTAGGGATGAGTCCCAAGACAAACCTGCGATTCTTCGCTTCGTTGCACACCGCTCTGAATGACGGTGCGGGTCAGTGTCATATTGAGCAGAGTCGAAATATTTGTGCGGCATGATTTATACGCTTCCTTTCATAGCAGCATTAGTTGGGTGGTTCACAAACTACCTGGCCGTAAAAATGCTGTTCCACCCGAAGGAACCTATCAATTTCTACTTCTTCAAAAT
>JBLHPQ010000130.1:0-7177 GCA_047624355.1 Flavobacteriaceae bacterium
ACGCCATTGGCGAAACGACGACGGATTACCTTCCTATGATTTTACGCATGCCTGAGATCTATAACAACGAGCGTGAAGAGCTTGGTGATGAAGAAAAGGAATGGGTGCTTGGCCTTGTGAAAGAAGCAACAGATCAACTGAACGCATTCAGAAGAAGAGAAGGTGAAGAGCTAGAGAGCGAATTTCAAGATAGAATAACTGAAATTAGAGGCTTCCTAGAGGAAGTTCCTAAGTATGAAAACCAACGCTTGGAGGTGATTCGTGAGCGTATGAATAAGGCCTTAGAAGATACTAAACTGAAAGGGTTTGATGACAATCGACTCGAGCAGGAAATGATTTTCTACATCGAGAAATTGGATGTCGCAGAAGAGAAAATGCGTCTTGGGAATCACCTCAACTATTTTGAGGAAACAATGAAGATGGAAAACTCTGGAAAAAAACTCGGCTTCATAGCACAGGAAATAGGTAGAGAGATTAATACGCTTGGAAGTAAAAGCAATCACGCTGAAATGCAAGTATTGGTTATCGGTATGAAGGATAATCTCGAAAAAATAAAAGAGCAAATATTGAACACTTTATAGAATAGTACGTAGAAGTGAATATGACATTCGAAAATACAGGTAAATGCGTAATTTTCTCGGCCCCGTCAGGTGCTGGTAAAACGACCATTGTGCATAATTTACTTCGTCGAGAACTTGGCTTAGAGTTTTCTGTGTCTGCTTGTAGCCGAGAACCACGTCCTAACGAAAAGCATGGAGAGGATTATTACTTTTTAGGGAGCGATGTTTTTAAGTCGAAGATTGAAAACAGTGAATTTATCGAGTGGGAGGAAGTTTATAGTAACAACTTTTACGGAACGCTTAAGTCGGAAATTGAACGTATTTGGTCAGAAGGAAAAGCAGTCATTTTTGATGTTGATGTTATAGGTGGCCTCAACCTGAAGAAGCTTTTTCAAGAAAACGCATTTGCTGTATTCGTTAAACCTCCGAGTTATGAAGAGCTGGAAAGCAGACTAAGAGGAAGAAGTACAGAATCAGAAGAGAAGATTAATCAGCGTATGGAGAAAGCGCGAAAAGAGCTCTCCTTTGCGAGTGAGTTTGATGTGATTTTGGTCAATGATGATTTAAAAGAAGCATGTAATTCTGCCGAAGAAATGGTACGTGAATTTTTAGATAAAGCATGAAGGTCGGACTCTATTTCGGAACCTTTAACCCAATTCATGTCGGACACTTGATCATTGCCAATTACATGACAGAATTTTCCGATTTGGATCAAGTCTGGATCGTTGTATCTCCTCAAAATCCACTGAAGAAAAAGAAGAATTTACTGGATGATTTTCATCGCCTGTCTCTCGTAAGAGTCGCGATTGAAGATAATGCGAAATTGAAAGTTAGCGACATTGAGTTTCAACTTCCAACACCGAGTTATACATCTACTACATTGACCTACCTTCAAGAGAAGCATCCAGAAGATGAATTTTCCTTGATCATGGGCGAGGATAACTTACGCACATTTCATAAGTGGTTTAACCACGAAACGATCCTTTCAAACCATAAAATTTATGTTTATCCAAGGGTCAGAACAATCCAGGAAGAGGAAGTGTTGTTGAATGAAAAGGCTGAAGAGGAAAATGGCTATGACAAGCATCCAAATGTAGAAATGTGCAATGAAGTCCCTGTAATGAAAATATCATCGAGCTTCATTCGAAACGCAATTAAAAATGGAGACGATGTTCGTTATCTTCTGACCGAGTCTGTCTACAAATATGTAGATGAGATGAACTTCTATCGTTAAATGCTCATTTCTGGAACGACGTCTGGAACAATTAATTTTCCTTGAGTTGCAGTAATAATTTCTTCAACGCTAACTCCCGGAGCTCTTTCTACTAAATGGAAGCACCCATCTTTCACATCTAAAACAGCGAGATTAGTAACGATCTTCTTAACACAATTGATTCCAGTTAATGGAAGCGAACAGTTGTCTAGTAGTTTACTTTCTCCATGTTTGTTGGTATGCATCATCGCCACGATAATATTATCTGCCGATGCAACAAGGTCCATTGCGCCGCCCATTCCTTTGACCATTTTCCCAGGAATCTTCCAGTTGGCGATATCACCGTTTTGAGAAACTTCCATCGCGCCGAGTACCGTTAATTGAACATGCTGACCGCGAATCATTGCAAAAGACATTGCAGAATCAAAGAAAACGGCGCCTTTTTGAGCCGTAATAGTTTGTTTTCCAGCGTTGATTAAATCGGCATCTTCTTCTCCCTCTAGAGGAAATTGACCCATGCCTAGAATTCCATTTTCAGATTGGAATTCTACTTCAATTCCCTCTGGAATATAATTGGCAACTAGTGTTGGAATTCCGATTCCCAAATTTACGTACCAACCGTCACGAAGTTCTTGTGCGATGCGTTTAGCTATTCCTGTCTTATCTAACATTACTTTGATCGTGTTGTGCGTTGCTCAATTCTCTTCTCGAATTTGTCACCTTGAAAAATGCGTTGAACAAAAATTCCTGGTGTATGGATTTCATTAGGGTCAAGCGTTCCAGCTGGAACTAACTCTTCAACCTCAGCAACAGTTATTGTTCCTGCCATGGCCATCAAAGGGTTAAAATTTCGTGCTGTTGCCTTATAGATTAAGTTCCCTTCCGTATCGCCTTTCCATGCTTTTACTAGCGCGAAATCGGCAGTTAAAGCGGTTTCCAAAATATGTGGTTTACCGTTAAAGTCACGAACCTCTTTTCCTTCAGCTACCTCAGTTCCGAATCCGGCAGGTGTGAAAAATGCAGGAATTCCTGCACCGCCAGCACGACATCTCTCAGCCAAAGAACCTTGCGGGATCAAATCGACCTCCAATTCTCCTGAAAGCATTTGGCGCTCGAATTCATCATTTTCACCAACATAGGAACTGATCATTTTTTTAATCTGTTTTCCTTGTAATAAAAGACCTAGTCCGAAATCATCCACGCCAGCATTGTTTGAGATGCATGTGAGTCCAGTCACCTTCATCTTCACCATTTCTGAAATAGAATTTTCTGGAATTCCGCAAAGTCCGAAACCACCCAACATAAGGGTCATGTCGCTTTCTAATCCTATAAGCGCTTCTTCAACGCCATTTACAACTTTATTCATAATTATATATTGCTGACTAGCCTTCTAAACGCCACCAAACATGCCGCCTTCATCGTTAATGTTTGCATCACCATCACAAGAGAACATTTCGGGGTCGTATCCGATGGGTTCTTTAAAGTCTTCTGTGGAAATTTTCAATTTACTGTCTTTGTAAACTTGTTGCATGTAATATCCGTAGATAGGCAACGCCATTCGAGCACCTTGTCCCCAAAGCATACTTCTAAATCGAACTTGTTTATCTTCTCCGCCAGCCCAAACAACGGTTACCAGGTCAGGTGTTACGCCAACGAACCATCCATCGGAGTTACCTTGAGTAGTTCCAGTTTTCCCTGCTGTTGGATGTGTAATCCCTCCCCATTTCTTAGACCATTTCAGGCTCGTACTTGTTCCAAATTGCACAACCCCCTTCATCATCTTGAGTGTTTCATACGCATAGGCCGAGTTCATTACTTCCTTCGTGTAAGGGTCAGCAGAGTAAATAACATTCCCATTTCTATCCTCAATCCGCATGATCGTCTGTGGTTGAATATACATTCCTTGGTTTACAAACATTGCCTGTGCTCCAACCATTTCATATAATGACATATCTGGAGTTCCAAGGCACATTGCAGGAACAATTTGATCTTCAGGAATGTTTATTTTCATCCGACGAAGAATCTTAGCGATCGTTTGCGGTCCAGAACAGGCTCCCATTTTGGACATCACCGCTACTGTTGTAGGGTTAGAGGAAGTTGCTAAACCGAGGGCGACGGTTCGCACGGGCGTTCCATCTGGACACCATCGAACTGCTCCGGGGCCAGGGCTGCATGGATCAACACAGGTTGACGTCTCAGGAAATTCCGTACAGGGTTTAACTGCATCCATCGACATTGCTGCAGAATACACAAAGGGCTTCATAGTTGAGCCAACCTGACGTTTACCTTGTTTAACCTGATCAAATGCGAAGTGATTAAAGTCTGCTCCACCTACCCATGCTTTGATGAATCCAGTATTCGGATCCATTGATACCATTCCAGCACGGATGTAGTTTTTGTGATAGAGGATTGAATCGTTGGGTGTCATTACAGTGTCAATATCTCCATCCCAAGAGAAAACACGCATTGGCGTAGCAACCTCAAATGTCTTAAGTATCTTTTCTTCGTCAACTCCTCGGCGCGACATTCCCATAAAGCGTTCAGAGTTTTTGCGCGCACGCTTCAAGATGTTCTCAAGGGTCTTATCCGTTATCTTTTTACCATTGTATGTATTGGCAAAAGGGAAGCGTTTTACGGTAGCATTGTTCTTAGAGAATGCAGGTTGTAAATCTTCACTGAGGTGTTTTGTGAGTGCCGTTTCTGCATACGATTGCATCGTAACGTTGATCGACGTGTAAATTTTTAATCCATCCGCGTAAATGTCGTATTTCGTTCCATCTTCTTTGGCATACTTAAACTTCCCATTACTCTTCTTTTCGCTGAAAAGGGTTTTTAATTCTCGACGTAAAGACTCTCTATAATGTGGAGCGATACCCTGACGGTGATCGACCACCTGATAGGTGATGATAATAGGTTGTGTTTTCAACGTATCATATTCCGCCTGGGTAATGTAGTTTTTGATTGCGGCATTATCACCAGTACTATTTTTCATCCATTGCGACAGAACAGTGTTTCTTCTATTGATAGCACGTAAGCTATCTGTGCTTCTGCGTTCGGCAATATCTGCTGCTGTGACTTTATTTGGATCAATATTATTTTCACCACCGATAATTCCACGGTAATTCCGAATTTGAGGCGCATATGGATTGTATAACCCTGGGTTTTTAACCATCCCAACAAGCACTGCTGCTTCAGACTTCGTAAGATCAATCGGCTTTTTGTTGAAATACACTTTCGCTGCGTTTTCAATTCCAACCGCATTGTACAAGAAATCAAATTGATTCAAGTACATCGTGATGATTTCCTCTTTCGTATATCTTTCTTCTAGTCTGACCGCAATGATGTTTTCTTTCGCTTTCTCATCAATTCGATGAATAATACCAGATTTCGATTCAATATACTTTCCTTCTGCGCGTAATTCTGCTTCCTTTTCTCTGGCTTGTAGGGTGAATAGAAGTTTCGCAAGTTGCTGAGTAATCGTGGAGGCGCCACCATCGCTTCCCATTCCTTTGGCTGCACGTGCAACCGCTCTAAAATCGATTCCTGAGTGCTCCATGAAACGCTCATCCTCCGTTGAGATTAAGGCATCAATGACGTAGCGTGAAATTTCATTGTACTTTATGGTCGTACGGTTAACCTTCCAATAACGACCGAGTTCAGTTTCCCCGTCATCCGCAAGAACAACTGAAGCAAGTAATTCTGGAGGGTTTTCGAGTAGCTCAACTGACGGCATATCCTCGTCATTTTGTCCCATCATGAAATACATGATAGCAAAGACGGGAGCGAATGCCCCTAGCCAGAGAAGAACAGTAAGTATGCCGCGCGTTCTGCGTTTAAAAACAGTTCGCTCTTTTTTCCCTTTCTTGTTGCGCCTTGCTTTCAGCGCTTTCAGAGGGTTCCATTTTTGCTTGTCCATTGGTTGATCTTAGAATGTAAAAATAAAGAATAAAACGACCATTGGATCAGAATATTCGTTAATTCAGTACGTCTCGGCGCTGACTATCAAGTTTTAATAGAATAAATAGCATTATCGAAAATGACATCATCGAGGACCCACCATAGCTAAAGAAGGGTAGGGGAATTCCAATAATTGGGGCGAAGCCAATGTTCATTCCGATATTAACCGCAAAGTGATAAAATAAAATTACGGCCACAGCGTAGGCATAAGCTCGATTGAAGGAAGAGCGCTGCCTCTCGGCTATAATGATAATTCGAAGCATCATAAATAGGTATAATCCTACAAGAAGGAAACTCCCCAAAAAGCCCCATTCTTCTGCCCAAGGACAAAAGATGAAATCGGTTTCACTCTCTGGTACGTGATTCGTTTTCACACTTGACACAAAGCCATTACCGTAACCACGACCAGTGAGCCCGCCAGATCCAACGGCAGCCATTGCGCGGTTTCGATTGTAATCTGCACCATCTTTTACTTTCCCTGTGGGATCATCATAGATTCCAAGGGCAAGTTCAATTCTCTCTTTTTGGTGAGAAGCGAGCTTTTCAAACCCAATATTTACAGAAGCCGTCAGCATAGTGGAGAGAATGAATGAGATCAAGGCAATCAGCACGGCGCGCTTCTTCTCACGCTTAGGAAAGACAATCCGCATCAGGGTGAATGCAACTAGCGAGAGAACGAATAAGCCAATGAGCATCCGCCAATATCCTGAGAATTCCTTTCCGGGAAAAAGATCGAGTTTATAAGGATCTTGACTCACGATGAGCGTAATTACACTCAAGAAAATGATCACGAAAAGAATAGGAATGAAGTGAGTTCCCACCCACGTTTTCTTGAAGCGAATGCCCGGAATTAGATTTATTATAAGTAAAACAAGAGGATCGAAACTGACGCCTTCACGATAGAGAACGAATAAGAAGGCAGTAAAAACGACAAAGGTTCCTGCATCTGGCTGGAGTAGGATCAGTCCCATTGGTAAGAGGATAATAGCCAAAGCCAGAAGAACAGAGCGAATGGTTTGTTGTTTAATGTTCATCAGACTGATGTAATTAGCCAACAAAATTGCAGTACCAATTTTTGCGAACTCGGCAGGCTGAATACCCATACTGCCTAGACCTATCCATGCCCTGGCACCATTAATCTGAGGCATAAAAAGCACAACGACCAATAATGTTATCGTGACGATATAGATCGGGACAGAAAATTTTCTGTAAATATCAGAGTCGATCAAGAAGACGAGCATTCCTAAGAATAAGGAAATTGAAATCCACATGACTTGCTTGCCATATTTCTGACTAAAGGAGAACAAACTAGCGTGTTCTTCATCGTATGCAACAGAATAAACGGTCGCCAAACCAAACCCCATGAGAACCATGAAAACACTGAACAAAGGCCAATCGAAAGCTCCAGCTAATGAATCGTTTTTTCTCATTCCCAGTTCGATAATTT
>JBLHPQ010000131.1:0-7083 GCA_047624355.1 Flavobacteriaceae bacterium
AATTGACAGAGCGAGATAAAACAATCGTCGATGATTCGCTTGAGACGCTTCAAATTAATCACCTCAAGAATCGCTTTACTTCTGAACTCAGTGATGGGGAAAAGCAACTTGTGGCAATTGCAAAGGTAATCGCTCAAGAAGCGCCGTATATTCTATTGGATGAACCAACTGCCTTTTTAGACTATCCAAATAAAATCAAGGTGCTCGAATTGCTTTCACGGATCGCCAGGGAGATGAACAAATGTATTCTTCTCTCAGCCCATGATATTGACCTCTGTCTTGAACATTACGAAAATTACTTGATCGTCAACAAAGAGCAGCAGTCCTTGACGCTTCTGCATAATCCAACGAAGGAAGAATTAATCGCATCAGCGTTCAGTTAGACTAATGAGGCTTAGCCGGGAGATTGATATAAGTCACTCGTTCTATTGAATCTTCTAAGCCCGGACCCCCATTAATATAGACCTGGTAACCATCATTAATGAGCGAATCGATAACGCTTGGTTCTGGCACCACCCGATAGACCGTTGCATTCGAGTAAAACATCATTTCAATCGGCGTATCAACGTTGAAAACGAGCACCTGCTTATCATCCGGTAATTGCTCCGTGAATTCTATCATTTTCGCTTGCCATTCTGGATTTCGATCTATTTGAGTAAAGGGCTTCACACGCTCAAACGCGAATCGGATCGGGAGTGCAAACAGCAAAACCATCACAACAATCGGTATCCAGCGGTACTTATATCTGGACCGATTCACGGACAGATAATGAAAGAATAAGCCTGAAATGATAAATATCGCGGGAGTGCTCAAGAGCGTATATCCCTGCATTTTTGTCGTAACAATTGTAATGTCAAACATTATCATCTTTGAAATTCTAAGCAAAGATAACACTTGTAGACCTTTTATTGCGCCTCCAAAACCATTCAGTGTTGAATTATACCCAACCTAATAGTCGACAATTACGTCAGTCTAAGAGAAATGAAAAACACATACAAAATGAAAAAAAAATCCTTTTTATTTGCTGCATGCCTTGTAGGGTCAGCATTATCTTACGGACAAGCAATATCCTTGTCTGGAACTCATAACTGGTCGGACGGTAGCGCATGGACTTCTGGTTCAGTGCCATTAATGAATGATGATGTCACCATATCAGCTGGGAGTACGATTAATCTTATCGCTCCTTTAGTTCACGGTGCAGATATTGAAATTGCAAACAACGGATCTTTAAACAGTTCGATACCTGCTAATTCTTGTACTGTAAATGATGGTGATGTTACCTTATTAGGTTTGGGCGCAAGTGTTTACTTTTTGGGAAGTGGAGCTCCAGTTCCATTCACAATTGACGAAGGAAATCTTATCAACTGGGGATTATTCATGGTTGGAGATTTTGAATTGATAAACACTAGTGGTACTGGGTTTAGTCTCAATAACGGTGACTTCTCAACTGCCAATGTAGAAATGATTGGCGATTTGTTATTTGAGAATAATACTGGTATGTTCATTAGCTTTGCTCTGACAGTTGATTCTTCTACAATTGATAACAATAGTGTCATCAATTGCGACGAGATCACTAATGACGGTACAATCAATAATTATAGCTCTGTGAATGTTAGTGATGCTTTCGAAAACTACGGAACTTATTACAGTAATGGAGACGGTACTTTTATTGTGCATGACTTCATCAATGACGTTACCGGAACAGCTACAGTTGAAGACTCAATGAATGTTGGTCAAGATTTTGGAAATGAAGGAACCTTTACAAATGACTCAGGAAGTGTGGTAATCCAAAATGATTTTTACAATGATGGAACTGTTGACGGTTCTGGATGGGGAAGTTTCTTAATCTCTGCAAACAGTGAAAATACTGCTGCCGGAATAATTGACGGAGACATTAATATTTGTGATACAACTTTATCTACTCAATATTTAGATGTTGTTGCAGGAACCATAGATTTCTTAACGGTAAATTTTTGTGGTGTTTCTTACGCTTCTATAGGAGATCATTCAGAGTTGAATACTTTTGCAATCTATCCTAATCCTGCAACTAATATGGTATCAATTAAAGGAATTGAAAGCGGAAACGTCGCGATATACTCTATTGAAGGAAGATTGGTTTATGAAGGAAAGTACTCAGCTAATGAGCAAATCGACATCAGTTCAATTAATGCTGGAGTTTATGTATTGAAATACTCAAGCTCTGATATCCAATCAACTACTACATTGATTGTTAAATAACATTACGCAATTTAAATTGAGCCCATCTTTATTATTGAGGTGGGCTTTTTTGTGCTTAAACCGTTTCTAACTGCGCCAGAGCTTCTTCCTTATCCTTGAATGACTCAACTGGATAACTGTCAGATGAAGACTTTTTATAATTAAGAAATAAAATACCTTGCGCTAAGTTCTTCAAAACAATTGCTTCTGCATAATAATCCAGCGAAGGAAAAATTAATCGCATCAGCGTTCAGTTAGACTAATGAGGCTTAGACGGGAGATTGATATAAGTTACTCCTTTTATTGAATCTTCTGCGGGCGGATTCCCATTAATATAGACGTGGTACCCATCGTCAATAAGCGAATCTATAACGCTTGGTTCTGGCACAATGCGATAGACCGTTGCATTCGAGTAAAACATCATTTCAATCGGCGTGTCAACATTGAAAACAACGACTCGCACATCCTTCGGCAAATGCTCCGTAAATTCTATCATTTTCGCTTGCCATTCTGGATTTCGATCTATTTGAGTAAAGGGCTTCACACGCTCAAAGGCGAATCGAATCGGGAGTACAAACAGCAAAACCATCACAACAATCGGTATCCAGCGGTAGTTAAATCTGGACCGATTCACGGACAGATAATGAAAGAATAAGCCTGAAATGATAAATATCGCAGGCGTGCTCAAGAGCGTATATCCCTGCATTTTTGTCGCAACAATTGTGAAGAAAATATAAGGAATTAGAATCCACATTAGGAGCGACCAATATTTCCAGTCCTTTGTTTTAAAGACTGTTTTATAGGTGAACCAGCCTAGCGGTAGATAAATTATTTCACCGTAATTAATTCGCATCATTTCAAAATGATAATAGAATGGTCCAGACTGGTGATCCAAAACACTATATATATGTTTCACATTGAACGCCGCTTCCCATCCAGCCTCAACTGGAAAAGTTGTATGAATGTAATATTGCCAAGGAAAAGCAACCGCAAAAATTGTCAACACCAACACAAATCCATAGCCGATAAATTCTTTCCAACTAAAACGCTTCGAGTGAATTAGTAGCGCCCCCCAAATTGGTAATACGATCAAGGCTGGGAGCCATTTGCTTAAAATAGCCAAGCCTATTGCAACTCCGCATAGAACGTTAAAAATCAATTGCTTTTTTTGAGCAAAATCAATCGCTAAAACAATACCCAGTTGAATAAAAAAGAGGAAGAATATATCGATGTGGTCGGTGGCTATTCGCCCGCTCGCCATCTCAATAACATGCCCATTGATCGCGTAGAGCGCTGCTGCATAATAGCCAACGTTTCTATTGAAGAGCTTTCTCCCAATTCTATAGGTCAGGCAAATTCCGATAATAGATAAGAGAATAGATGGGATTCTGATGGCTATTTCATTTGCACCAAATACGGCAATACTGGACATCATCCCCCAGAGCGGTAATGGTTGTTTGTGCAGCCATACATGGTTACCCACCCAATTGGTAGGATCGTAAGGCAAAACAGGGTTCTCGTATAATGTTGGAATAAACGGATGTTCCAACATATTCTTTGCGACTAGCGCGTGGTAGCGCTCGTCCCATGGATGAAGAAAGAAATCTGAAGCAGTATAAACTCTAAGGAGTAGGCCGATAAGGACAAGCAAAAATACAGCCAACTTATAATTCCCCTTCTGGAAGTTTTTCCAAGACAGCCAACCCAGAAGAAAGGCGCAAACCGTTAAAGAAATTCCTAAATAGGAGATCATTTACTTCTTAAATTTAATAGTCACTTTTACTGTCTACTATAAACAGGTCCAATTGATGTCCGTAAGAACGTAAAAAGATTGAACATCTTGGCAATAGTCGAATGCCATTTGATTAAAAAATGTAACTTCAAACCATCTAATATCAATGTTTGTCACTTATGAATCAATACGATATTTCCATTGTACTTGGTGTATTTAACGAAAAAGACAATATCGAAAGGGTTTATTCTGACCTTGTCAAAGTGCTATCCGAAAATTTCAAATCATTTCAATTAATTTTTGTGGACGACGGGAGTACTGATGGAAGTTTTGAAATTATCAAGGAACTCTCATCTGTGAACAATGATGTCCTTGGGATTCAATTTTCAAGAAATTTTGGTCAACAAAGTGCCATAACAGCGGGATTTGAAAATGCTCTTGGTGATGTCATTGTTACCATTGACTCGGATGGGCAACAACCTCCAGCGCTTATTCCCGTTCTCTTCGCAAAACATAAAGAAGGCTTCGACATTGTTAATTCGGTACGGGAGGATGATAAATCGATTGGCATCTTTAAGAAGCTCACTTCAAAGTTGTTCTACAAAGTGATCAACATGCTTTCTGATACGTACATCACGCCATCTTCTTCTGAATTTCGATTGATGAGCAAACAGGTCGTTGATTCATTCCTTCTATTCAAAGAAAAAAAGCGGTTTACAAGAGGCTTAATCCATTGGATGGGATTTTCACAAGCTTCGGTGAGTTATTCTGCAAATGAACGTTTTTCGGGTAAATCCAAACAATCCACAGGGAAATTACTAACGCTTGCTGGCGACGGAATTACGTCATTTACTTCTAAGCCATTGAAAATTTCCTTCTACGTTGGACTGAGCGTTGCATTTCTCGGTTTGATCTATGCTATTTATGCCGTCGTTCAATATTTTACTGGGAACTCAGTGGAAGGATGGGCATCGTTATTGATCGTTATTCTAATTCTTGGAGGGCTTCAATTGGTCAGTATTGGGATTGTGGGAGAATACCTTGCACGCGTTTTTGATGAAGTGAAAAACAGACCGCTCTACCTCATCAAAGAAAGAACGGATACATCTGAATGAGGGGTAACTCAATAAATTTAAGTCTATAACAATTGAGTTAGGGATAGTAGCGGCATCCTTTTTTACTTCAGACTTCGAGTGCCTCAGCCTGCGAGTGAAAACAAACAGAATGTATGAGGGTGAATGAGTGAAAAAGATAAAGTGGATAGCCTGACCCGACCGATGGTAATCGGGAAGGGAAACTCCCAAACCGAACAATTAATCACTCCTGACAGCTTCTATTAAACCAGTCTACTTGTAGGGATCCATGTACACATCGAAATCCAAGTTCATGGTCTTACTGACGAGCTCATTTGCTTGATGTGTTGTATCTGGTGTTACTCCAAACCATGTTAGAATCCCAGGATCGGGAAGTACTTCAAGTCGCAATGGTTCAACGCGTCCTTTACTCTGTTCAGTTCTCAATACAAGCATCGTTTGATCGTAGGCTTTTCCATAGGCTGAGGTACTCACGACTTGCTTTTTCGTAAAGAATAACAACGGGGCAATCAATGCCAATCCAGCTATGGGCGCTAAAACTTTCGTGCTTAGCGTAAATCGATTTCCAAGGTAGAGGCTCCATAAAATCATTGAGGTAATCATGAAAAAATAGATTGGAATCCATGCTCTAAGCGGTCCGAAATCTCCAAAAACAAACAGTAAAGGACCAATCGTTAGGAGGCATACCATCGCCAAGAAACCGAAGTTCAGTAGGAGGACCTTGGCGATTTGGATTTTCCTGAACACTACCCCATTTTTGGACAAATGTCTGCCGAGAGTAAAAATAATGAGCAGCGTTGGCAGCACTAACACATTCTTGGTATCGAGAAATAAGGTCAGAAAGGTGTGTAAATCGTTAAATGAATGCCCTGTATTTGCCGCGAGCCCGATGCGCTCATCTACGCCGCCAGATAAAATATTTATGGTCAGAAGTATCAGGGTGAATACCGCAGAGATTACCACCTTGCCTCTTATTGATTTCAAAAATGAATTCTCTCGATAAACGTAGGAAGCTATGAAGACACAGAACAACAAGAAGAGCGTTGTGAGTGCTAAATTTTCTAGCGCACCGCCAATAAATGTAAATGCGAAAGCTAAAATTAGTAGGTTGAGCAACTTATTCTTGCGACTAATAATCGCATAAACGCCCCATAAAAGAGCGATGAGTGGTGCTGTATAGGTGGTAGTCGCTAAAGTCCAAAACCAAGCTTCGATTAGTCGCGGAACAAAGAAGAATATAGGAATACAAAAGAGGATTGAAAAAAGGAGGAGTTGTTTCCAATCCAAGCGTAAGTTGAAACCTAATCGGGCAGACTCTCTAATTACAAGTGCCATTCCAGAGATCAAAAGAACAAGGGTTGTGAAATGATAGATGAATAGGTTGATGTGAGCGAATTCCAAGTCGGGTTTATTTGCGAAGATCAGGTTGAACAATAAGAAACTTGAGTACCTACAATTGTACTTGAATTCAAGCACGGATTGGAGCATTCCTTTTTCGTAAAAGGCATCTAGAAAAAAGAGTTCATCTCCTGAAACGAGCCGATTATTAAACGACGCTACTAGGTAAAGCGTGACAAATAACATTCCCGCCACCCAAAATATGTATTTCGAGAAGTTTAGTTTACTTAACTCCTTAGTAGCTTCTTTAGGCATTTATTTATTTTTCATGTCGTGAATACGACACTTATTTCCATAACTCATCGAATGTACTCATTAATCTTTTCAACGCAAAGGAGAGGGAATGGTCTAGTTATTCACCCTTTATATTTAAGGCACAAAAAAAGACATGGTAGAATACCCATAGGATCAAGGAAAATAAATTCCCTCCAAAGATTCGACCTTAACAATCACCCCCCTTAAAATTTTCTACTCACAATTGAGGATAAGAAAGCCTGAATAGACCATCAAATTGAATGACATCCATATATTGGCCTGACTAATTAGGTAATTTATGAATACTCCCAAAAGAAAGGCTGAAATCAAACGGCAGAATGAATTGGCGCGCGATAAACGCATTTCACAGCCGTTAACGAAGCTTGA
>JBLHPQ010000132.1:0-6963 GCA_047624355.1 Flavobacteriaceae bacterium
TTGAAAAGACTCGGTTGTGAGTTCTTTAAATCCATTGGATCTTTCTTTCCAAAAATTCGAGATAAGAAAGCCGTTGGAGTGAGCACAAAAAAGAAAATGATCGTCATTAAAATATTCGGAACGATGAAACTAAGAACCCAGCCTATTTTTGTCCAAATCCAATCAATTTTTTCGGCTAAATAAGTCGATATCGCTCCAAGGATTCCTATTCCCATAGAAATGTATAGGAACCAAATTTGTTTTGAAATAAAAAACAAGACAAGAAACCCAACAGTAATTACTAGTACTGTTTTTGTAGGGTTGGTCGACTTGCTTTGTTCCGACATTAAAAGAGCGAATAAATAAATGGTGCGACACTACTGCTTCCGCCAAGAACAACGAGTACTCCGATCAGTAGCAACATGATAATAACCGGACCGAGCCAGTATTTCTTTCGTTCCTTGATAAAGCCCCAAATATCTTTTAAAAAATCCATTGTGTTCGTTAGTCGTGTTCTATTGCGAATGCAATTTCGCGAAAATAGTTCATTCCGAAAGTTTTGTCTCAATTAAAGTTGTGAGAAATGCCGAGTATTTTCGATGTCCTTGGTTGTTAAAATGATTTCCGTTATCAGGTCCATCATAATCACCAATCAGCAATTTTTCTGGAACATCATACGGTAGTTCACCGAACACAAAGTTGTATTTTTCGCGAAAGTTCAAGTTAGATGCAACATCCGAAGGTGATGGAATTAACGTGTATTGAACTGGGATTTGGAGCTCTGATGCTGCAGCAAACAAGGAAATTAAATTTTCCTTCGAATAAGGCATGTGATCCATTTTTTTCGGCATTTGATATTCAATTTTCTTGAATTGCTGAGTTGTCTTCCATTTCAAATAAGGACGAGATAAAATCACACTGTAACGTATGATTTTTTCAAAGTTTGAGGATTCATCGCTCCACATGGAAAAGAACTCGAAATAATGCGCTTTCGCTTCGTCAAAGGTTTTGAAATACGTGCCTTGTTTCGTTAGATAGATTGGACCTTCAGAATTGAGCCAAGGACCGTTTTTGACTGGGTAAGAAAGTGGAACAAATGGTTTTGGTGTGCGGTCATATTCCAAAATATCGTTTCCACCATATACCGCTACTAAGATTAAATCCGGTTTCAAAATCGGTGCATATTTCTCCACAATAAGCCGGTATTGGACTGGATCAGCACCTGCAATTCCAAAATTGAGCACTTCGTAATCCTCGGAGTTTCTCAGAATCTGAGCAAAGCTAGCGTTGTAACTATCGGCGCAACATCCTTGTGTGTAGGAATCGCCAATAAGCATGATAATCTTCTTCCCCAATTTGCGAATAGCATCCATAGATTCTTCGGTAAACTCAATTGAACTAAAAAATCCTTCGCCATTTAATTCACCACCAAACATCAACGCATCACCATCAATCGCATGTGTAATTCCAACTTCATCTCCATATAACAAAGAATCGTATTGAACTTCACCGCGATGATAATAGAAATCTTCAATAACTCCCGGTTTGTATCCAACCATTCTAAGTCCGATTTCAGCAATCAAAAACAACATTAAAAAGACGACTAATCTCTTCCGCCAGATGCTCAGTTTACTTTCCTTCTTTGGCGGAACTTCTGCTTCATCTAGACATTTATCTAGCGAAGCAATATAGTCTGATTGCTTGTAGTTGGTTAAGACAGTCTCTCGAGCATTCGATCCAAGCTGGTTTCGAAGATTTTCCTCTTCCAACGCTACTAGCATTTGTTCACTCATAAATTGAATATCGCCTTCCTCGACTAGGAAACCAGATTCTCCATCCACAATAACATCAGAAATCCCTCCATGCTTCGTAGCGACAATTACCAATCCTGAGGATGCTGCTTCCAGCAAAGTAAGCGGCGTTCCTTCTGAATCATTTTGCTCTGTGCGGATAGAATGCTGAACGAAAATAGCGTGTTTCTTAAATTCAATTGAGACTTCTTCGGGACTGAGAACTCCTTTGAAGTCAATATTATTTTCAAGGTTTAATTTCTTTGTAAGTTCAACCGCAGCATCAAGTAGTACGCCATCTCCAATAAATGTCAACTTTACTTCTGGATGAACTTCCACAACTTTCACAAAAGCACGAATCGTCGATAATGGAGATTTCTTTGGAACAAATCTTCCGCAAGCAATGAAACCTTGTCGATTCTCATTCGATTTCCGTGGAGAGAATAAATCCGTATCGATACCGTAGGTAATTTGCTCTAATTTCCCTTTTGGACAGCCCAAACGTAAAAGCTGAGCTTTCATATCTTTAGATACCACTATAATTTTCGAAGCGCTCTGAAACAATTCTTTGTATCGATCACCGTAAAATTCCAAAACGTCATCGCGATAAGCATCAAATCCATGGAAATGAACGACCAACGGGATATTCGCCTTCTGGCAGGCTTTCATGACTTCAACTCCCGCAGGACCGTATTCCGCCAAAACAGTTTTTATATTGTTTTCCTTCCACGATTGAATCAATTCTGATTCTGGATCGTTCTTTGTCTTTAATTCGCTCCAGTTTTTTCCTCGATCAGTAGAAATTGTTGTTGGGAAATATCCGTCTGAATAAACTACAGCATTCAGAAGATGTTGAATATGCGATTGAATGAATGTCTCTGAATATTGATTTCGATTTGTCGTTAGAATCGCTGTCTTGGCTGGAGTCCTTTCTTCTGAAGTGGCGAGAACTTTTTTCGAAGTAAATAGTCGGGAAAACTTACCAATCATTGGATGAAAAAGCAAAATATGTGACAATGCAATCCACCAGAAATCACTCGAGCCAAAAGCAAGATCGAACAATATGATGTACGGAAACCAATGAATATAAAATCGATCTAAAAACGTATTTGTAAAATGTTTGGCAGGTGTATCCGATTCTCCTTTACGGTATTCCGACCACGCTGAGACTATGAACATGAGTAACACGATGATCAGAAAATCGATTTTGAATTGAACGAGAAAGAGAAACGCCAATAGAGAAATTATCTCCAACGGAATAAAAACGCGCGTCATTAAGGTGTACGTCTTCTCTTTACCAATTTGCGTAGCGAAGGTTTTTGTTCCACTCGCTTGATCATTCTCAAAATCCTTATAGTGATGAGAAACGATGTTTCGAATTCCAGAGAATAATTGCCATATTGAAAGTGCAATTGCGAAATAAAAGAAGTTTTTATAATGTTCGTTTCCAACCAAATAAAACGTCCACGAAGCGAGAAATCCAGGAACGACGTGCGCATAAAGAGCATCGGTAATCACTCCTAAAAAACCTCTTTCCTTTAGGCGAAATGGAGGGAATGCATATAAGACAAAAAGAACGAGCTCCGCGATAATGCATATTGCAGAAATTCGATCCATTGGGAGATACATCCACGGCAAGATTGCAATGGCTAAAAACGCAACAACTAAGATTGAAATAGAAAGCGAAGAAAGGTTTGCTGTTCCATTTGATTTTCCTGCGAGCGCATCTTTTTTTCGGTCAGCTATGTCATTTGTGAGATAACCGAATCCCATGAAGCCAATTGTTGTTGCCAGAGCAGCTACAAACGAGACCTTTGCAGGCACAGGTTCAACATTTCCAGCCAACAGCAAGAAATAACAAAATGAGACCAGTAAAGGCACTTTGTATCGCCAAGGATTACTGAGTCGCATTTTTTTCGTGAAGAATTGGAAAAAAGAAATCATTAGAAGCAAGAGTTGAGTCAAAGAAACAAAAAAGAATCAATCTACTAAACAGAAAAGAACTGATCTTGAATATTCTAAAGATATTCTCTACACTTCAACAGTCAAATAATTGTGATATGATACGCTGTTACTTCTTACCTCTGTTCGTTGGGTGTGTCGCCATTATCATTCGAAAAAATGGAGGACTCATTTCTGAATTTTCACTTCAATAAATCCAGCGTATTTGCGGCTACCCGATTCATTAAAGTGACCATCTGATGCATAATCTTCCTTCGTTAAATTGGAAATTCGCACATACGGGAAGTTGACGACCATTTTATCAACCATATGTTTAGAAATGGCTAGATTATCTCGTTCTGGAATAATGGAAACAATCAATTCGCACTTATTCTTTTCACAAATTTGTTCAATATCTGCAAGAATTTCAGCGTTCACTATGTAACCAACTTTAGACTGGTTCACGAAATCCCAATAGTTTTCTGATTTTTTGGAAGCGACATTTCCAATAATTCCCATTTTCACAAAGATGCCCCAAAACAAGGTAGAAATCCTTGTTTGACTAGCGACAAAGTTCACCCAGCTCATTTTTTTTGGAATCATCATTTGATCGATTATTCTTGCATACGCCTCTTCGGCGTTCTTAGCAACCTTCCCATGAGGCGCTGACATCAAAGTGCCAGCATTCGTATTGTAATACTGTGACAGAAATGGTTTTAAAACAATTCTATGTTCAGCAATATCATTTCCTAGAAATAAGTTGAGTACCACGACATCTGGTTTCACCGTTTGAATATACTTACGGGCTATTTCCGCATACTGAGGAAGATCGGTCCCAACAATTCCTGAATTATAGACAAGAAACCCTCGAGAGGTGAGGTCATCAGCAAAACTTGCACTTAAATTTTCCACTCCCGATCCCCACGTAAAAGAATCTCCCAGTAAGAAGATTTTTTGTTTGTTTGTGGATACATTCTCAAACTCGATACTTCTAAAACCATCAGAATTAATTGGCGATTTCATGTAAGCTAGGATTGCTTTATTATCAGAAGATGGTTCAGTACTGGATTCTATTTTCTTTATGAATCTGGAAAATTCAGTTTGAACTTCACCTTGCGTTATTTCTAGGAAATCTCTGCCAACGCGATAAGGAGTGTAGTGTTTTTGTTCATAGTTCAACGCCGCTTGAAAAAGCAACTTATTCCCAAGTTCATGTGCTTTTATATAATCTCTTGCATAGTTTCTTGCGTTCACGTCAACATACATTATTCCTCGATTGTCTGCACTGTACCCTTCAAATTCAACAAGTTCATTAACGACTGAAAAGTTTTCGTCGTATGATGTTCTCCCTGGATCAAAACCTGCAAGAGCTAAGCTAAATTCCGTGACTACGAGTAGAAGAAAGAGCACACGCCCATTGTTTTGTAAGAAGACCATTTTTTTCGATCTCGATGCTAGGTATGCCTTTAAGTGATGCTCATAGGACGCTTCGTTCAATTCGTTTGTCGATATTCGCATCACACGCGTTACGAGAATATGCCTTCTCAATAAAAAAAGAGGAAAGAAAATTAGAAATAGAACAGATAGTTTGGGTAAGCAGAAGATTAACAGGAGACCAGCTCCTAAGTAATATCCCGATTTCCAAGTAAATCTATATTGAATTCCAAGATGTTTTCGTGCATGGAAGTATCTAAACAACCAGGCAATTAACATGGACAGGAACAAAAATATGGCGTAGAACACAGCCTAAATATACATCATACTAAATTTCCATTCTTCATTAAGCAGTATTAAAATATTACGATAGTCCAGATTACAATAAATGGACCTTGAGTTTGAGAGAACTAAGTATCCGAAGATTTTGAAGGCACCTTCATCAGTATTACTATTTTTGATAACATGTCAGATATTTTTAGTCTATTTTCCAATCGAAAAATTACCGATGCCGAGTCGGTCGCTCAAAGTAAAGCATTCTGCATGAAGCCGTGGGTGCATCTTTTTGTTTCACAATACGGTTCGGTTGTTCCGTGTTGCTTAACTCCATGGGATAAAAAAGGAGCCTTAGGTGATGTAAACAAACAATCGATTCAAGAAATTTGGAACGGTGAGGAAATGCGTACGTTTCGAAAAACCTTACTGAAAGATCAACCCGATGCGCGCTGCAAGGCATGCTATGAAAGTGAACGGAATGGTTTGAAAAGCACCCGTAAAATGACCAACGCACTCTATGCGGACAAATTGAATTGGGCACTGGATACCAAACGAAATGGATTTTCAGAAAAAGCGAAGCCTATCTTTTGGGACATTCGAATCTCAAACTTGTGCAATTTTAAATGTAGGATTTGCGGTCATCATTCGAGTTCACAATGGTACAAGGACGCGAAAGAAATGGGGTCACTTTCCCACGAAACAAAAATTCAACACGGACCAAAGAACTTTAATGAATTACTAGAGCAATTACAATTTGTATTCGACGATCTAGAAGAAATTTATTTTGCTGGTGGAGAACCCTTGTTGATGGAGGAACACTGGGCGATACTCGATCTCCTCATTGAACATGGGAAAACAGACGTAAAACTCAGATATGCCACAAACTTTTCGCAAACAATTTATAAAGGAAGAGATGTCTTTGAGTTGTGGAAAAAATTTAAAAATGTATTTGTGCATGCCAGTTTAGATGACACTGGTGAACGAGCAGAACTCCAACGAAGTGGTCAATCATGGGAGATTGCAGTTTCTGAACGAAAACGAATGATCACAGCATGTCCGCATGTGAACTTTTTAGTGACGCCAACGATTAGTGTGATGAACATTCACTCAATTGGTGCATTCCACAAAGACTGGGTGCTCTCAGGATTAATTGGTATTGATGAATTCATGCCTCATACATTGAGAAGTCCGAATTATTTAAGCATCAGAATATTCCCTGAAAGGGAACGTGAAAGTATTCGCGAAAAGCTTGAAGACCACATCCTTTGGGTTATCGAGTATACGAAGAGCCATCCACCTGAATCCCCAACTAAAGATGAACTTGAACAATTTGACGGCTTACTCGATAATCTAGGAATGGATGAAACCACAGGGCATCCAAAAATCGACATTCAACTAAATGAATTTAGGAATTGTGTTACTTTCATGGATAGTAAAAACGACGAAGATCTGATTCCAGAATTTATAGCTTATTCTGATAAACTCGATCAATTACGGGACGAATCAACAAGAATGGTATTACCTGAATTGAATCCTTTGTGGG
>JBLHPQ010000133.1:0-6682 GCA_047624355.1 Flavobacteriaceae bacterium
GTCATCGTTGATGCATAGAATCGCTTCTTTAACGTCTAAAGGAATGTTCAAATGACGCGCCAAACCATTTCCTGATCCGGTTGGAATAATTGCTAGATGCGTTTTAGTTCCAATCAGTGAAGTCCCAACCTCATGAACTGATCCATCACCACCAACAGCACAAATGATATGAAACCCATTCTTTGAAGAGGTTTTGGCAATCTCGATTGCATGACCACGACACTCGGTGAAGGCAAGATCATAATCAAACCGTGAATGATCAAGGAACTCCTCAATCAAACCAGGGATGTCCTTTTTAGTATGGACTCCTGAAATTGGGTTAATAATGAATCTAATGCGTTGCTTCATAGTTAATCTACTGATGTTTTGTTCAAAATCAAGTCTCTGTTATATCGCTGAATCATTGCTTTAAGTATACGTTCAGAAGTTCGAACATTGTTTTTGTAAAAAGCCAATGAGTCAGGTGATGCTACTTGACCTATAGTAAAGTTAAACAAATTCTGTGCCTTTTCCGAAGAAAAAACAAGCATATAATCACCACTGAAATGATAATAACTACCTTGAAGGTATGCAATCCCTTGTCCCTCGTGGTCTTGGAGAAGTGATTCACCGAAGGAATAATAGGTGCATTTAGCATTTATTAGGTCTAAAACGGTAGGGAATATGTCCATTTGTTGCGCTACTAAACGGTTTTTCTCTGGAAGAAGCAGTCCTGAAGGGTGATAAAAGGCCAATGGAATCCTGTACATGTGCGTCCGATTAGTGTACAATGGTGTGTTCGAAGCCGGAGAATGATCCGCCACGAAAACAAATAGGGTATTGTCAAACCATGCTTGTTTTTTGGCTTCCTCAAAGAAAAGTCTTAACGCATGATCGCTATAACTGATCGAACCGCATATTTTTTGAGGTCCTTGTTCGGTGATTTTTTTGAACTCGTTCGGAATTACATAGGGGTGGTGAGAAGACGTTGTAAATAGAACACTGCAAAACGGTTCAGGAAGCGTAGCTATTTTTTTTGCCACCCATGGATTGAAGTAAGCATCCGAGATTGCCCAAGTACCATCGAAGTGCGCATCGTTGGGGTATTCATTGCGTCCAAAATAGTGCTCAAACCCTGCAGTAGTAGCAAAACTATCAAAACGCATAGAGCCATTCGTAGCGCCATGAAAGAAGGCAGAAGTATATCCTTTCTCCTTCAATAGATTTGGGAGAGTGTTGATGTTATTATCAGCGTAGGGTGAGGATAAATAAGAATCAGGCATCCAAGATGGCATTGATGCAATGATCGCTGGCACTGCTTCAACTGATCGCTTGCCATTAGCAAATGCATAAGGGAAATAAAGTGACTGATCAATTAGTGAATCAAGGAAGGGCGTATATGATTTTTCACCGCTTACCGCTCCCACGAACTCCATTCCAAAACTCTCGAGAATAATGACCACTACATTTGTATTGTCAGGAAGGATGTTTGCCGGTTGACTCTTTCTAATTGGGTTAAAGAGGCTGAGTTCTGTTTCGCGTGAAAAATAATTTTTCTCTTCCAGTCCGTCGATGGCAATTGTTTTTAGAAAGGTAAACGGGGTGTTAAGAATAATTGCCGTGTTTTCAGTACGTGTAAAGTTTGAAGCATCTAAAATCCCAATTGGTTTTGGTCGAATTCCACCGCGTCCTAAAAGTACCAAGAGCGAACAGAATCCAACCATCCAAAACACATTGGATCGATAAAATCTCTTTGCACTCGGAGCTTCAGTTTGAAAAGATGTGCTTCTATAAAGGAACTCGGTGATAAGTATTAAAACAATGAAGATGGCAATGAGTACAATGTTCTCAGATAAAAAAGTAGCATACAGTTGATTGAAATCATTTCCGGTAAAGATGGCATCAATTAAATCACGGGTCGAACGTTTAAGCGTATATTGATAATAGGCTGAATCAATTAAGTTCAGCGCTATCATGCCAGCACAAAGTAGATGGAATGTCGCCTTGAAAAATATACGGTACCATTTCTTGTCTCGGTGAGGTAGAGGGGCAAGAAAAAGTGCTGCATAAGGTAAATAAATGAGTGAAATGGTAATTATATCAAACCACATCCCTGCAAAGACATCAGAAAAATGCAAGTCGTGAAACGCTGCTTGATTATAAAGAAAGAAGATGAGTCGAGTGATCTGCAAAAGGAGAAGTGCAATACCGAGACGTTTCAATAAGCTTATGACATGACTAGGAAGCTTATTTTTTTGATCTTTCATTGATCTCAAAAATAATGATTCTCATTGATTGAACGGTCGTAGACTTGTCCATCAATTTTCCGATATTTGTAAAATATTAAATTGAAGCTATGTTAAAGGAGTTAGGAGTATTCGGATTCATTGGAATATTGTTCTGTGGATCCTACTCATTTGGGCAAATCGAGATTACCAACGAACCTGAAGCGGTAGAAACGGAAATAGTTGCAAGTAAACCTTTGCCAGATGGAAATACTGAGGTTTATATGGTTGCTAACGTATCCCGTACATTTAGTGTCTTAACGGAGAGTGAAGGTTTGTCTGCTGCACCGTTAGGAGAAAGAGAATTTGAATCGTTCTTGAGAACATGGTCATTTGGAATTGGGTACAGAACGCGCGTGAACGAATACCTATCTATCCAAGGAGGGATTACCTACTTTAGAAATGGAGAGAGCTACCTTTATGAGACGACTGATTCATTGTTTAGCTATACTACGACATACGCATACATTGGGATGCCGATAAAGGCCTTGTTTACTTATGGAAATGACTTTAAATTATTAGTGGGAGGAGGATTAATACCGCAGCTATTTAGTGGTTATCGACAAGATCAAGAATGGAAAACGACGTTGAATGCCACGGGTACAGAGACAATTAAATTGAAGAATGGTTATTCCTCGTTTGCCTTAAGTGCAGCATTTAATGTTGGCTTTCAGGTTAAATTCTCTGATAAATGGGCATTATTAGTAATGCCAGAATATAGAATTCAATTAACCGACACATATACTGATACGGATGCATATGATCATTTTGGTCGTGCCTTTGGTGTTGATATAGGCTTGACGATGACTTTGTAGCATATGAAAATCAAAGAAATAACGAATTACCTAGAGTCTCTTGCTCCAATCTCTAGCCAGGAATCCTATGATAATTCAGGATTAATTGTCGGTGATCCTAACCAGGAAGTGTCTAAGATTCTGGTAAGTTTGGATTGCATCGAAAAAACGGTAGATGAAGCGATTGAGACAGGTTGCAATATGATTATTTCCCATCATCCGATCGTTTTTCGCGGATTAAAGAAGATCAACGGTTCGGATTATATCCAACACACGGTTATTAAAGCAATAAAAAATGATGTCGCCATTTATGCGATTCATACGAACTTGGACAATTACCGATACGGCGTAAATGCAGAGATTGGAAAGCGAATGGGACTATCAAATCTTAAGATTTTGGCACCTAAAAATCAGGTGCTCAATAAACTAGTTTGCTTAGTTCCAAACGATCAGTTGGAAGAAGTACGACAAGCAATGTTTGACGCCGGAGCTGGAAATATCGGGAATTACTCGTCGTGTAGCTTCTCTGCACAGGGTATTGGTACGTTTGAGCCAAATCAAAATGCGAACCCGTTCAGTGGTGAAATCGGAAAGCGCGCTCACGAGAATGAAGCCAGATTAGAGGTATTAGTTGCTTCTCATAGTGTAGGAGGTGTAATTCTTGCAATGAAAAATGCGCATCCCTATGAGGAGGTGCCGTATGATGCATATACCTTGATCAATGAAAATGAATTTGAAGGAGCTGGAATGTATGGGCAATTAGCTACTGAAATGGATGAGGTTGAATTCCTTACTCAGCTAAAAGATCGCTTTAACTGCGGTATAATTCGACATACAGAGTTATCAGGAAAAAAGATAAAAACGGTTGCTTTTTGTGGAGGTGCAGGAAGTTTTCTTTTATCGAAAGCGAAACGTGTGAAGGCTGATATTTTTATCACTGGCGATTACAAATACCATGAATTTTTTGACGCAGAAGGTGAAATAATCATCGCAGATATTGGTCACTATGAGAGCGAGCAATACACTTCTAGTTTATTAAAGGAGATTTTGACAAAAAAATTCCCTAAATTTGCGGTTCAATTAAGTAGGAAAAACACGAATCCAATAAAATATTTTTAAGCTCATGGCGAAAACGGCAAAGAAAAACGAGATGACAATAGCTGAAAAGCTCGATAGTCTATATCTTTTGCAAAAAATTGATACTGAGATCGATAGAATCAGAATTATCCGAGGAGAGCTTCCTTTAGAGGTGCAGGATCTTGAGGATGAAATCGAAGGCTTGGAGTTACGTATTTCTAAAATGGAAGATGAAGTTGGAGCATTAGATACTGATGTATCTGATCGCAAAAATTCGAATAAAGACGCTGATCATGCTATCGCTAAGTATAAAGAGCAGCAAAATAATGTTCGAAACAACCGTGAATTTGAATCAATTTCAAAAGAAATTGAATTCCAAGAATTGGAAATCAAACTAAACGAGAAGCGATCGAAAGAATCAAAAATTAAGATTTCGAACAAGAAAGAAATTCTTGATGAAGCGAAAGAACGTAGAACGTTTAGAGCAGAAGATTTGAAATCTAAGAAAGCTGAGCTTGATGAGATCGTTGCAGAAACGCAAGCGCAAGAAGAAAAGCTTGAGAAGAAATCTAAATCTGCATTGAAGAAATTAGATGATAGGTTGTCTGCAGCATATTCACGTCTGCGTACAAGTGCACATAATGGACTTTCAGTAGTGCCTGTTGATAGAGATTCATGTGGAGGTTGTTTCAATAAGATTCCACCACAGAGACGCCTGGATATTCAAGCAAAGAAAAAAGTTATCGCTTGTGAGCATTGTGGACGTATCCTCGTGCCTTCAGAGTCGGAAGATTAGAATTTAACATAACATATTTAAAGGACTTCATTCTGTTAGTATCGGAATTGAAGTCCTTTTTGCTTTAACATAGTTCCATGAAGTTTTCAGATTATCCGATATCGAATGAGATCAAAGAACAACTTGAAGAACTTGGACTAAAACGTCCTACAGATATTCAGTTCAAGTCAATTTCCCATATCTTAAATGGAGAAGACGTCATGGCTATTGCTCAAACGGGAACTGGTAAAACAGCAGCCTTCGCCATCCCAACCATTCATTTAATCGCCAAAAGAAAATCGAAGTACTCGAGTGGTAAACAAGTGAAATGTTTAGTTATGGTTCCTACACGGGAACTAGCAAAGCAAATTGCAACAGTTTACAGAGAAATTGGAAAACGTACGAATGTAAAGACATTTGGGCTTTTTGGTGGGGTAGAGCAGGAACAGCAAATTGCTACTTTGAATAATGGAATAGATGTCTTGGTCGCAACTCCAGGACGAATGTTCGATTTGATTTCGCAGGGTGCTCTGGATGTATCAGGACTTGAGTATCTAATACTAGATGAAGCTGATCTGATGATGGACTTAGGTTTCGCGAAAGATATTTCCGATATCTTGCAGAAGATTCCACAGAAACGCCAAACATTATTCTTTTCAGCAACTATTTCCAAGAAGATCAAATCATTGGCATACGATGTTGTTCGAAATGCAATACGGATTCAAATTTCGCCTAAAAACCCCGTAGCTAAGACAATTACGCATTCGGTGGTCCATATCGAGATGGATGATAAACGCTTCTTCCTTGAGAATATGCTAAAGGAATATGAGGAGCATAAAGTAGTTGTATTTGTAAGGACTAAAGTGCGTGTAGAAAGAGTTGTTGCTGCGATGAAAAGAGTCGCAATTGATTCTGAAGCCCTCCATGGAGGCATTGATCAAAAAGACCGCTTTCAAATCCTCGATCGATTCAGAAATGGAGAGAATAGAGTGTTGATTACAACTGATGTTGCCGCGCGAGGAATTGATATTCCTAATGTAGACTTAGTTGTGAATTATGACCTTCCTGATGTACCCGAAAATTATGTCCACAGATGTGGAAGAACGGGTAGGGGTAACAAGATGGGGCAAGCAATATCTTTTTACTGCAATGAGGAGTTAGAATTCTTAGAGGATATCGAAAAATATACGGGTGATGAAATTCAAAAATTCGACCTCGATGTATCAGATTACAAAGCCATTTTGAAGGAGACGGAAGACGGTGCTAATAACTGGAAAAAACTAATAAAAGAGGCTAATTCGGAAGACGGAAAAGATGATGTGTGGTAATTTTAACAGTTCCCCTATAAGCCCTGTATGCTAGTTTTATATTGTTTTTAGCATTAATTGCATTTGGCTAAATAAAGAGTTTGTTAAATATTTCATTTCCAGGCAACCCTAATTCACTCGGTTATCGTTGTAGGTCAAACGACTAAACCTTTTATTGTAATGACTAAATTTATTACGGCAGTAATTTGCCTAATATCGATGACTTCTTTTGGACAAAAAGAAAGCTCAAATGGAATGTACTTAGCACCTTACATTTCTGATAAAAATCACACAATTACGACTAATTCTTACCTGAAAACTTCAGCGTGTTCAAACACGTCAGTAGGTGATGTAGGATTGATTGAATGCGCAGAAGTAGGAACACCTGCCTTTGGAGCTGCAGGAGTGTTTACAGCTGTAGATTCTCAAGGGGCGTCTGCTCCGTCTCCTGCTCCTCCTTGTGAT
>JBLHPQ010000134.1:0-6455 GCA_047624355.1 Flavobacteriaceae bacterium
GAAGATTTTCGAAGTACCCAAGAATGAATAGAGATTTTAAATCTACTGCATGATCTCCAATTCTTGAAGCCACGCGCGGTGAATCATCTCCAACCTGAATAATTCCAAATGGGAGATTTTGAATTGGGAAATCTGAATTCGCGGGTACATTCACCCACGATGACAAATTAGGGTCGTTTGCAAGTATGTTCATTCTTTCTGAGCTTAATTATGTTTTATAAAATACGACCTTATCGCTAAACGATAATCGAAACTGATCGCTAATTACACGTTAAATCTGAAGTGCATAACATCACCATCTTCAACAATATATTCTTTTCCTTCTACGCGAAATTTACCGGCATCTTTCACTGCTGCTTCAGATCCAAATTCGATAAAATCATTGTACTTCATAACTTCAGCGCGAATGAACCCTTTCTCGAAATCTGTGTGTATTACACCAGCTGCCTGTGGTGCTGTCATTCCAATATTAATAGTCCATGCACGTACTTCTTTTACACCTGCCGTGAAATACGTATTCAATTTCAATAGTTTGTATGCTGAGCGAATCAAACGATTTACTCCCGTTTCAGTCAACTCTAATTCATCTAAGAACATTTGACGTTCTTCATACGTATCCAATTCAGCAATATCCGCCTCAATAGCAGCTCCAAGAACTAATACTTCAGCGTCTTCATCTTTTACAGCCTCCTTTATCGCATCAACATATTTGTTCCCTGTTTTTACCGAAGCTTCATCTACATTGCATAAATACATGACTGGTTTTGCCGTAATCAGTTGGAAAGATTTCATCAATTCAACCTCTTGTTCATCTAATTTCAAAACACGCACTGACTGACCAGCATCAAGCGCTTCTTTAGCACGCTTGGCCAAATCATTTTCTTTGATCGAGTCTTTATCACCTGATTTAACTACTCGCGAGAGTGAGCTAAGTTTTTTCTCGATCGTCTCCAAATCTTTCAATTGAAGTTCGAAATCAATGATTTCCTTATCCCTCACTGGGTCGATAGAAACATCGACATGAATGATATTATCGTCGTCAAAGCAGCGGATCACATGAATAATCGCATCTGTTTCACGAATATTTGCCAAGAATTGATTTCCCAATCCTTCCCCTTTTGATGCACCTTTCACCAAACCGGCGATATCAACAATTTCCATTGTTGTTGGAAGTACTTTTTCCGGGTTGACTAATTTCTCCAATTTCTCTAAGCGCTCGTCGGGAACTGAAATTGTTCCAACATTAGGTTCTATCGTACAAAAAGGATAGTTCGCCGACTGTGCTTTCGCGTTTGACAAACAGTTAAAAAGCGTTGATTTTCCAACATTTGGCAAACCAACAATTCCACATTTCAAGGCCATGTAATTCTATTTTACCACAAAGATAATTGATTATTGGATTTTAGCATGGATAGTGGCTCTGATTGTTTGGATCCATCTCGAATTTCTCACGTTTCCACTCATTTCAGGCATGAAAGTTGATCCATTTTCAAAAAAACACATTTATGAAACTACTTCTCTTAGGATTCCTCTCCATTACTGCAACGACTTTTAGCCAGTCCATTTCAGAAGAATTAGATGCCATCCCCTCCAACTTTATAATCATGAGTAACGGTGTGGAGTTCGATGTTAAAAAACAATTTATCATAGAACGAGCAGCCGCCAGAGTGAGTTACAGCGAATCGGAAAATCAGAGTTACGGATATGGCTATGCCTTTCGAGCACCACACCTTGAATTTGTAACTACAACATTGATTGCAACAAGAAAAAAGACCAAATATGACCCTAGAAAATCGTATAAAAACTATATAATAAAGTTTATTGACAAGGACGGAGAAGTACTGGTCTCAAGGTATTTAAACTGGAAAAATATACGGAAATGGACAAACGAGCCCCCGTCGAAAAAAATAATCACCTATTCAATTTGCCTTTCCGACATGCCCATGATTTTAATTGATGAGACAACAACGATCAGTATTATTCAAATCTACAATGGTCCCTTTCCATAAAGTTGTTTTACCTTCGCTTGCACCAAAAAAGTGATGTATGAAACCAATTCTTCTATTTATTTGCCTATTAGGATTCTCATGGAGCTATGCTCAAGATGATTCTACTATGATTCGGACTATTTACAATGAAGCATTGTCAGAAGGAAATGCTCACGAAGATCTAAGAAGTCTGTGTAAGGATATAGGTTCAAGAATTACTGGATCTGCCGAGGCTGAAATGGCGATCCGTTGGGGAGAACAGAAAATGAAGGAATACGATTTTGACAAAGTCTACTTGCAAGAAATTCAAGTTCCTCACTGGGAACGAGGGACAAAAGAAGCTGGATGGTACAAAGGAAAGGATGGAAATCTCCATAAAGTGCACCTCCTTGCCCTTGGCGGATCAATCGGCACAGAAGGACTCTTGGAAGGACAAATAATTGAGTTCAAATCGTTGGAAGCACTTATGGAAGCTGACAAGTCTGACGTAGAAGGAAAGGTTGTTTTCATTAGTAAAAAGATGGATGAACAACAAATTCAAACATTTAAGGCCTATGGCGGATGTTATCCAATTCGTGGAAATGGAGCTGTGGAAGCTGCACGACTTGGAGCGAAGGCGGTGATTATTCGTTCACTTGGACTTCCACTCGATCATAATCCTCATACTGGATCAATGCACTATGCCGATACCGTTGATCGAATTCCAGCAGCAGCAATATCAACACAAGACGCAGCAGATCTATCACTCTTTTTATCGCAAGGAAGCGCAAATTTCATCCTTGAAATGGATTGCAGACAATACCCAGACGTAACTTCTTATAATGTGATCGGAGAACTAACTGGCTCGGAAAAACCAGATGAAATCATAACGTTTGGTGGACACTTAGATTCTTGGGATATTGGTGAGGGAGCGCATGATGATGGAGCCGGAGTAGTACACTGCCTTGAAGCATTACGCATTCTTAAAAAACTAAACTACCAACCAAAACACACACTCCGCTTGGTTTTCTTTATGAACGAGGAAAACGGAAACAACGGAGGGAAATCTTATGCGAATATCGTAAAAGCAAAGGATGAAAAACAAATCGCAGCGTTAGAAAGTGATCGTGGAGGTTTTGCTCCTCGTGGGTTCACATGTGATGGTAATGATGAGCAAATCGCCATGTTGGAATCTTTCGAAGTTAAATTCAAGGGGTACGACTTACACATTTTTGATCGAGGATATAGTGGTGTCGATATTGGCCCATTAAAAGAATCTTATCCTGAGATACCGTTGTTTGGTTTTGCACCAGATTCACAACGCTATTTTGATTTTCATCATGCACCCAGCGATGTCTTTGAAAATGTAAACAAGCGCGAGTTGGAATTGGGAGCGGCAGCAATAAGTTCATTTTTATATTTGTTAGACAAGACTCTGCCATGATTAAGGTTTTGTTTCTGTACGCTTTTCTCTTCAACCTGAATTCTTGTTATTCTCAGAATGAAGTATCTCCAAAGACGCGTTTGTTAATCACAGAGTATAACACGGAAACCATAACGTTAGGGGTAGAACAGGACATTTCCCCCTATTTACTAGTTGGATTTATCGCTATTAACGATTTTCAAGGACTAGAAATCCTCGTAATATGACTATCTTAGAATAATCAATCCATTAACGTATGTCCAAAGAAAAGCCCATTACACTTAGATCCTTTGCTTCGCTTGATGATGCGCAAGAGTTAGTTGTTCTCTTAAAGGAAAATGATATCTACGCAGAAATAGCTAAAGATTCTGGAGGGAATCTAGATAAGTCATTTGAAGGGGAAACCATGCTCCAAGGATTTGAAGTGGTGATTTCACCTGAAGACAAAACCTTCGTAGAAAAGATTCTCCGAGAGAAGGCTGAACAACTAATGGCTGATATACCGACAGATTATTACCTCTTTCAATTTTCAGAGGATGAACTAATCGATGTCATCGTAAAGAATAATGAATGGAGTGCATTTGACGTAGCTTTAAGCCAAAAAATTCTTTCTGATCGAGGAATCGACCTGAAATCACTGAATATCTCAGAAAAGCGAGAAGCGAGAATCGAGGAACTTTCTGAACCAGAAGGTGGACAAACCTTTTGGATTATCCTAGGCTATTTATTCGCCTTGCTCGGTGGCTTCTTCGGTCTGCTAATTGGCTACTTTCTCTGGAAGACAATGCGAAAAATCCCCGATGGTACTAAAGTCCATAACTATCATGAGACTGTTAGAAGTCATGGGAAGAACATTTTCTTTATTTCTCTTGTTATTTTTCCGATAGCTGTATTCTTAAGAGTTGCGCAAGATGCACAACTTATTAATCTTTGGTAACTATGTTGATCTACTTCTTATTTTTGAAGCAAGGAATGACACTAACAAAGGGAACGTAGCACTCTTTCAATAGCTGCGCAACGACAGGATTATTTACAGCAGCCATCCTGATAAATCTTTATTCCTCAGAGAATCATCCACTCCAAAAATTTCTCTATCATCAATCCAAGCTAAATACTAAGCTAACTCCTCTAACCATGAATGTATTTCACATTATTTCCATTGTCCTTGCAGTTGTTTCTTTGGACTAACTACTCGCTTTAGGGCTTAAAAACAACACACTACACTCAGCATCTCCGAGTGAAGACGGGAATCGACCTTATAGTTTATCAAGGTTTCAATTGTGGATTTGGACGCTTGTAATCTGTCAAATATTCGTTCTTTATTGGGGATTTGTAAGCGGCAATACTCCCCGATATCAATACGATTTCTCTCATTCTTCTTGGTATTCCAGCTGCAGTTGCTGTAGCAGCAGTCATTGCTTCAACACATGAAACATTAGCTATACAGAACCCGGCAACGGCATCCGTTGATCCAGTTGCTCCAATGAAGCATCAAAAGCACACTACATCGTTCTGGACGGATCTGATTACCGATAATAATGGTCAATTGTCTATTGGACGTCTTGAACAGTTAATCTTCACTTTTATCTTCTTGTTAATTTACATTGCGGCATTCTTCAACAGTGCAATGAAAAAGTACCCTGAATTTGAAAGTAATGCCTTCGTTTTAATGGGTATTTCATCAGGAACGTATCTAGTTGGTAAAGGATTGAAGAAATAACTGAAATGCTTCGTACTTTTGCACCACTTAATTTAAGGAATGCAAAAGAAGCCGTTCATATCTTTTAATAAATCTGTAGCGCATATTGAGCTGCCCAAAAGATTTACGTTTCCATTTTACTATGAACCTCATGCGCTGAGTTTAGAGGCGGTATCTGAGCTACAAGATTATTTAACTGATCAAACTGATTGGGAACATAATTTTGGACTTGGAACAGATAAACAAGGACTCGTAATCGGGAAGATGTTTGGGGTCTTGGTGGTTCAAGACGAACAAGGAAACATAGGTTACTTGGCCGCGTATTCTGGAAAACTAGCTGGAAACAATCAGCATGAACAGTTTGTTCCTCCCATTTTTGATATGCTAACGGATGGTGGTTTCTTCAACGAAGGAATGGAAGGGTTGGACTTACTGAATCAGCGCGTAATCAAGCTAGAAGCAGATCCATCTTATGAAAAATATAAACTAATTCTCCAGGAGGAATCCCTATTGGCTTCGGATGAGATTGAAGCAAGACGCGAAGTCATGCGACAAGCCAAGGCAGCTCGGAAGATTCGAAAGACAGCCGTGAATGCACTAGCAGATTCGTCTGACAAACAAGAGAGATTGTCTGTGCTCATTCGTGAAAGTTTAAGCCTGAAGGCGGAGTTGAGACACTTTGTAGAGCAATGGAGCATTAGATTAGCGAAAGCCAGTGATAATGTTGATCGCTATACCAACGAATTAATTGAATTAAAACAAGCCCGAAAGGATAAGTCACAGGCACTTCAAAAGCGGTTATTTGATAATTATCACTTTTTGAATCAAGCTGGAGTCGAAAAAAGCTTGTGGGAAATTTTTAAAACGACTGCACTCAAAAACTCCCCATCAGGAGCTGGAGAATGTGCTGCACCTAAGCTCCTACAATATGCTTTCGCCAACAACCTTAAGCCAGTAGCGCTTACTGAATTTTGGTGGGGGGCATCTCCCAAATCGGAAATTAGAAAACACGGTCATTTTTACCCAGCTTGTCGAGGCAAATGTGAACCTATCCTTGGACACATGCTCGAAGGAATGGAACTTGATGACAATCCAATGCTTATTGTTCCAAGCTTGGATAAGGAACTTTCCGTCGTTTATGAGGATGATCAAATTCTAGCAATAAACAAACCTGCCGAATTTTTATCCGTACCTGGGAAAACCATTCTGGACTCTGTACATAGTCGAATACTTAAAGAGTATCCAGAATTAACAGGGCCAATCATCGTTCACCGCTTAGACATGGCCACATCAGGCCTTATGCTGATTGCCAAGAACAAACATGTCCATAAAATCCTTCAACGTCAATTCATTGAGCGGACAATTA
>JBLHPQ010000135.1:0-6263 GCA_047624355.1 Flavobacteriaceae bacterium
CCATGTTCAACTTCCAAGCAAACGCTGGATTTTTTTCTGCCGTTGCTGATAAAAGCGCTGCTAGTAGGTAGACCTCAGTTATTTTCTCATCGATGATAAAACTTCTAACATCTTCTCGGTCCAAGGCATCCATTTGGCGATAGGGGCCATTTGTAAGTGCTTCTGGACATTGTTCTTTAAGATCGGCTGCAACAACTTGATCGTTTCCTACGACTTCTCGTAAACGCATCACAAGTTCGGTTCCTATCTGTCCACCTGCTCCAAGGATTAATATCTTTCTCATACGCCAAAGTTTGGTTAGCAAATAGACCAATAATTTCACGAAATTCCAATCCGGGCCCGACTTTTTTTTATCCAACCTCGAATCATGATCTAGATCATTTTTTATCAACTGTGGGTTTCGTTATATTTGTACTTAAAATTGAGAACTGAATGATGTGGCTAGAACTTAACTTATTGCTCATGTATTTGCTCAAGCGCAATCCAGAATGATTGATTTGTGACAAACGATCATTCAAATGAGTAGATAATTAAACACAAATTAAAATGCCATTTTATCAAAAATTAGGGAATATCCCAGATAAACGTCATACCATTTTCAGAAAAGAGAATGGCGATTTACACCACGAACAACTTTTCGGAACGATTGGCTTCGATGGAATGTCTTCTCTGCTCTATCATCTCCACCCGCCTACCGTTGTAACCGATTTCGTTGAAAAAGTAGATATCAACCCAGAAATTGCAGAAGATAAGCAGCTTCAAATGCGGAGTTTGATGGGGTACAATGTCGCTCCAAAAGATGACTACCTTGAGAGTCGAGTTCCAATGTTAGTCAATAATGACTGTCATGTAGTCCTTGCTGCACCTCGGAAGTCACTTCGAGAATACTTCTATAAGAATGCCGATTGTGATGAAGTAATTTTCATTCACGTTGGATCAGGTACACTAAGAACTCAGCTTGGAAACATTGAGTTTAAATATGGAGACTATTTAGTTATTCCACGCGGAATGATTTATCAAATCGATTTCGACACTGAAGACAATAGACTATTCATTGTTGAGTCTTTTCACCCAATTTATACTCCGAAACGTTACCGAAATTATTTCGGTCAACTATTGGAGCACTCACCATTTTGTGAACGTGATTTCAGACCTCCATCAAAACTGGAGACCCACGACGAAACCGGCGAATTTTTAGTAAAGACAAAGAAGGAAGGAATTCTGTATTCTTACACCTACGCAAGTCACCCATTCGATGTTGTTGGATGGGATGGATATAACTATCCATATGCATTTTCAATCCACGATTTTGAACCTATAACTGGTCGCGTACATCAGCCACCTCCAGTGCACCAAACGTTCGAAACCTCAGCGTTCGTAATCTGTTCATTTGTGCCGCGTATGTATGATTATCATCCTGAGGCTATTCCATCACCTTACAATCATAGTAATATAGATTCTGACGAACTTTTGTATTACGTTGATGGTGATTTCATGAGTCGAAATAATATTGAGAAAGGCCAAATAACGTTGCATCCATCGGGGATTCCTCATGGGCCACACCCAGGTGCTTATGAGCGTAGTATTGGCAAAAAAGAGACTGGAGAACTGGCAGTCATGGTGGACACATTTAAGCCACTAAAATTAACAAAACAAGCACTTGATTTGGAGTTTAAAGACTATTACAAATCTTGGCACCATTAACACTATTATTATGGCAAAAGACATACAAAACGTAGATTACGGGTTAGAAAAAATATTTGCAGGAGCTCAAGATTTTCTTCCCCTTTTAGGAACTGACTATGTAGAATTTTATGTTGGGAACGCAAAGCAAGCGGCTCACTTCTACAAAACGGCATTCGGATTTCAATCCTTTGCATATCGTGGATTGGAAACAGGTTCAACTGATTCTGTTTCATACGTTCTAACACAGGACAAGATCAAATTGATCTTAACAACACCATTAAATTCAAAATCGCCTATCAATGAGCACATTGTGAAACACGGCGATGGTGTAAAAGTTGTAGCTCTTTGGGTGGATGATGCCCGCAGTGCGTATGAAGAAACAATGAAACGAGGCGCTAAGTCCTACATGGAACCTACCGTTGAGGAAGACGAGCATGGAGAAGTTGTGCGTGCTGGGATTCACACCTATGGTGAAACGGTTCATATTTTTGTAGAGCGCAAAAATTACAATGGAACATTCCTCCCGGGGTTCCGCGAATGGAAGTCCGATTACAATCCAGCCCCAGTTGGTCTAAAATACATTGACCACATGGTAGGAAACGTTGGTTGGAATGAAATGGACATCTGGGTGAAATGGTACGAGGATGTGATGGGATTCGAGAACTTCCTGTCCTTTGATGACAAGCAAATTACTACAGAATACTCTGCTTTGATGAGTAAAGTGATGAGTAACGGTAATGGTCGAATCAAGTTTCCAATTAACGAACCAGCTGAAGGGAAAAAGAAATCTCAAATTGAAGAATACCTCGATTTCTATGAAAGCCCTGGAATTCAACACATTGCTGTAGCAACCAACGATATCCTTTCTACGGTATCTGAGATGCGAAAAAGAGGAATAGAATTCTTAGGTACTCCACCGGATGAGTATTACAATGGTGTTCCTGAGCGCCTGATGGCACACAATCATAAACTGAATGAAGATATCGAAGCGTTAAAAGCGCTTGGAATTATGATTGATGCGGATGAAGAAGGATACCTTTTACAGATATTTACTAAACCGATCGAAGATCGTCCAACCTTATTCTTTGAAGTAATTCAACGAATGGGAGCAAGAGGATTTGGTGCTGGAAACTTCAAAGCACTGTTTGAAGCGATTGAACGTGAACAAGCGAGCAGAGGAACACTTTAGTGAAATTTATCGAAGTAGATTGAATCCCGCTCTTGTAGCGGGATTTTTTTGCCCTAACTTTTTGTTAAATGCGTCTCCCTTTTAACGTTGTCACAGAAATCCAGGGAGTTCCAAAATCATCTCGTCGATACAGGGTGTAAAATAAACTGTCGTTCTCAAAGGTCATAGTAATAGAATAATCATAAATGGCATCTCCTATTGAATAGGCGAAGGTGTTGCCAGAATCATGATTCAAGTTCCACGCACTATAGTGAATTACTGTCCCATCATGATCTACTGAAATCGTGTCGTTAGCAATTAGCGTAATGACGTTATCGTCATCACGTTCTCCACTACAAACGTACTGCCCGCTAAATGAAATCCGGTCCTTTTCACATGAAACTAGACTTAAGAATATGATTGTGATAAATAGATAACTGCGCATATCTGCAATTTACGAAATTCTGCTCGGTAATTGAAAATTATACCATTCACCGAATAATAACTACAGTTCACCGAAATAGTCTTTTTTTCGGCACAAGTGGTGAGTACATTTGATTCAACAAACAACTAATAACAGATCATATGGGCACTTTAGACATAGAAAGACAAGTTAGACAGCGTAAATCAAAAATGCTCGCTGGCGTATTAATTATAGCTTTCGGAATTCTCTTTTTAATTGATCGTACTGGAGGAAACATCCCTAACTGGATTTTCTCTTGGAAGGTGATCGTAATTGCCATTGGAATCGTAACGCTCTACAAGCATCAATTCAAACATTTCATGGGTTACGTTTTGATTGCAGTAGGTTCCGTGTTTCTAATTAATGACTTTTGGCCAAACACGATAGACTCAGGTCTATTGCTTCCAATCATTGTAATCGCTTTCGGCGTGATTATGATTTTCAAAACAATGGGATTCGTAAAAAAAAAAACCAAGCACGACATAGGTCTAACCAATGCTGACGCTGAAGGCCATTCACCCGAAGACTATTTAACAATTTCAACCTTCTTTGGAGGAGTGGATAAGATGATAACTAGCAAGAATTTTAAAGGTGCAGATATTACGACACTATTTGGAGGGACGGATCTCAATTTCACAAAGGCTGACATTCAACATCCCGTGACCGTAAATGCAACGACTCTTTTCGGCGGCCTCACATTAATCGTTCCATCCAATTGGCAGGTACAATCGGAAATGATGACAATTTTTGGAGGAATTGACGACAAACGTGGAATCTTGGATGATGCAAGTCGCGATGACAGTAAAATTCTAATTCTAAAAGGAAATTGTGCTTTCGGTGGTGTTGAAATCCAAAGTTATATTTAGCAAGTGGGGACTCATCAAAAAAAACAACAGCTACCATCATGGAGAATGATTCAAGTAATCATTCTCCTCTGTTGCGTATCAGCTGTTTCGACAATCTGTCTACATTGGTCAGGAACGCCACTTAATCAGGCTTGGAGGGAAGGCATTCTATCCATCGCCTCGAGCTTGCCCTTCATCCTGACCATATCCGTCATCCAGCGCTACAATCATTCCAATGAAGTATTTGGGCTTCCAACCATCTCTACAACGGTTCTTTTTACATTTTTCTCGCTGCTGATTTTTCAATCGCTAGCTCCGTCTATGGTAGATTATTCGATCGAGTACACGCGCTACTTGCGATCATCCTTGCTTCCACGAGCGGCCATTAATTTACTTTTCTTTCTTCTCATCACGGCCCTATTTTGGATTGATAAAGAACATGCTCAAGTAGAAAGATTAAAGCGTTTTGCCATTGATAAAGAGCGAGAATCAAATCAACTTCAGCTTAATAGTATTCAACAAAAATTCAAGCCACACTTTCTATTCAACAGTTTGAATTCTATTAGTGCTCTGAGCATCACTAATCCTGAAGAATCAAGAAAAATGATCGTTCTTTTATCGGACTTCATGCGAAAAGCGGTGAAGGAAGATCAAAACGAGCTCATTTCCATCCAAGAAGAGATTGAGCATATTCAACGCTATACAGAAATTGAAAAAATTCGTTTTGGAGATCGATTAACCATCAACTACAACATCGATGTAACTGCTAACAACGCATTAGTTCCAGCATTAATTCTACAGCCAGTAATTGAAAACGCCATTAAGTATGGGCTTTATGGTCAGCTGGATGAGGTTACCATCACTATTAAAATTTTAGTGATCGAAAACGCGCTCCATATAACGGTAGAAAACCCGTTCGACGACGAAAGTCAACGTTCATCAATAGGAACTGGATATGGGCTTCGGTCGATTGAACAGAAATTACTCTTAATTTACAAGCGTGGCAATTTGTTGACGACAGCAGATAATGACGGCATTTACAGCACACATTTGATAATACCTCAATATGAAAAAAGTACTAATCATTGATGATGAACCATTAGCTAGGTCTATTGTTAGGGAATTTATTTCTCGGAAAGACCAGTTTGAGATTATTGGCGAATGTGCAAATGGCTACGAAGGGTTAAAGTCAATTGAGGCCTTGAAACCAGATCTTGTTTTTCTTGATATTCAAATGCCGAAAATCAACGGATTCGAGATGCTCGAGTTAATCGATGAACCACTTTCGGTTATTTTCACAACCGCCTATGACGAATATGCCCTCAAGGCATTTGAAGCTTCGGCAGTAGATTATTTGCTCAAACCATTTTCGCAAGAGCGCTTTGATCAAGCCATTGAGAAATGGACACGGTTGGAAGGGGCAAAAGTAGATCAAGTGAAACTCTCAACAATATCAAAACAGCCAGATGAGCACCTCAGGATAGTCATTAAAGATGGATCTTCGATTATTGTTATACCAGCAGTAGACGTCACACATTTAGAAGCATATGATGACTACGTGAAAATTCATACGGAGAAGAAAACGTATCTCAAGAATAAAACAATGAGTTATTATGAAAAGACGCTCGACAAGAACTTCTTTAGAATTCACAGATCGTTTATCTTGAACGTTAATGAGTTAACAGGCATAGAATCATTTGAAAAAAACAGCTACAGGGCGCGTTTAAAGAACGGAACAAGTATTCCTATTAGCAGGACTTCCTACGGGCCTTTAAAGGAGCTTTTGGGAATTTAAATACTTGAAACCTTCGAGAAACTGATCCCAGTCATTTCTCTGCCCTCGATATTTCTTTAGCTTTGTGCAAGATCATCAGAACAACAAGAATATGAATAGAGAAGAACTCATCCAAGGAATAGTAGAAAAGTACGAGGCTATGGGACAGAATCCAGACACGCACTTATCTGGACTTTTGCACGCAGAACCAATGACCTACTGGGATTTCATTCAAGTAGATGCGCTTTTGGGTTTGCAAACTCAGCGCACTCAACTGAAAGATGAAATGGTCTTTATCATGTATCATCAAATTAATGAATTGTTGTT
>JBLHPQ010000136.1:0-6157 GCA_047624355.1 Flavobacteriaceae bacterium
AATTGATCTGCATTGAACTGTCGATGATTTAATCCAATGTTTACGCCTGGTCGAATCGAATGCGTTGAATCGGCCGTGAGTTTTAATAAATAGGAAATAGTTCCCTGTGCCTCCATCGTCCGAAATTGTCCGTCTCCAACAACATCATGGAATAGCATGATACCAACACCCAAGTTCTTATCGAAGCTCATCTTTGCATCTGCAGTAAGATTGATCGTACTGAAAGGAACAGTGACACTACGCCATTGATCTCTGTAATTTCCGATCAAACGAATATCGCCGTCAAATTGACCTGTATTTCCCGGATTCTGATAAATAGGATTGTCGTTGAATTGAGACCAATGAACATCTTGGCCAACCACAGAAGTAGTCAACAAGAGGGTAATTAAACAGAGATATGACGCAAGTAGCTTCAAATGATCCTAATATAGTTCAAGTTACGAAAAAGATTCGTCTCATGGCTATGAATTGATAATTGGCATGTGCTTGGTAGAACGCCTAAAGTCCTATTGGTAACAGTGGATAAACGAAGTTTGGACATCCAAGAATGTCATTTAAGAGAGGTTCAAATGATTTCTTCTTTGTGGAATTGGGAATATTCAATAGTTTTGTCTCGGGTCGAAGTAACATAGACTCCAAGTAAGAACTCGCATTTATGTATTTCAATTCTCTCGATTTCGCGTTCTTCTTGCCGATTCTGTTTTTAGGCTATAGGCTATTCGTAAAAAGAATCTTAGAAGCCAATGGGCCTATGCTACTGTCTTATATTGAAGTGATTCGAAGAGTTTATCAATTTTCAAACAGATGAAGAAATTTCTTAGACACGGATCCTTATTTGCGTTGTTCGTAACAAGCCTTTCCATGTTAATTGTGTTTGTTGTGAACTCCTATCTCGAAACCGATGACTTTTTCAAAATCGATAGTGATGTTAAAGCGATTGTCGTTGGAGACTCACATCCGGAATGTGCCTTGAATGATAGTTTGATAGATAACTTTCAAAATTTTTCACAATCGGCAGAGTCATATTTTTACTCTTACCTAAAAACGAAAAAATTACTCGAGCACAATTCGAATATTAAGACGGTTTACGTTGAATTTAATAGCGGACAAATAATCAAAAACATTGATGATTGCACTTGGGACGATATTCATATTTCTGAAAAGTATAGGAAGTACGCAGTAGCTGCAGATTGGAATGATTTCTTTCTTTTACTGAGGAATAATTTTAGGGGTACTTTGAAAGCACAATCTCGTACTGTTAAGGATAACTTTTTTTTAATTCAGAAACCTGATCGATCAATTGCAGACTATAACTGGGGAGCCTATAAGGCATTAACGAATAATGGAGCTTCGAAATTAGATTCACTGGATGCAATCAGAAATATTTTGGACACCAACTTAATCGAAATCTCAAAAACGAACATTGATTACCTCATAAAGCTTATAGATGTTTGTAAAGAATATGATGCTGAAGTTGTCTTGATTCGTTCCCCTGTGCATGAAAAGTATTGGGGAAGACTAAGCGAGTATTCATTCCAATATGTCAAGCATAGATATTTTAAAAATCAGACGTTCCTAGATTTTATAGATTTCTCATTGGAAGATAAACAATTCGCCGATGCGCATCATCTTAATAGTGACGGAGCTCTTGAATTCTCGACTTACTTCAACGAATACATAAAAAAAATGGATTGATTGTTTCTACAACTCCCCAAGGAACATCAATAGGATGATTACTCCAATGATGAGGAACAGCAGAAACATTTTCGGATCTCGATAGAGCGGTTTCTTCCCTCGTTTAGTGAGATTCTCATAACTGTGATGAAGACGTGAAAAGTCCTTCTGACGCTTAATCTGTGCCTCAGTTGGATTTAACTCCTTTTTGTCTTTATTTAGCGTGAACTTTCTCATTCGCTCGTCTTCCACTTTTTATTAATTCTCTCTAAAATACGATAAGTTCGCATTTTGGCATTTGCCTCGGATATTTTATAAATTTCCGCAATCTGCTTAAAACTCAATTCTTGAAAAAACCTTAACTCAATTAAATCTAGGTGATCCGACTCAAGTTCATTGAGCATTTCAATCAATTTCTCCTGCTGCTCAGAGGTCATGTATTCACTCGAAAGACTGGCCTCAACTGCAACTTCTATAACTCGACTTTCATCAATTGGAACAGCGAAGTTTTTCTTTTTCTTTCTGAAATACATCGAAACTTCATTCTGAGCTATTCGATACAACCAGCTACTGAAGGGCAATCCGCGATCCTCGTATTTTTGAATGTTCGCCATCGCTTTCATGAAAGTTTGCTGGGTAACATCCCCGGCGACCTCTTCATTTCCTCCTAGACGCTTAAATACAAAACGGAAAATCTGGTCGAAGTATTGGTTATATAACGCACCAAAATAGTAGTGATCATCCTTTGCAAGGACGATCACTTCGGATTCAGATAGTTGTTCAATATTTCGTTTTGCGGCCAAAGAAGCGGTTGTTTCTTATACAATGTTACAAACAATTAAAGTAACAAATTGAATTAATTTTCAATGACAACTGAGCGGGCCTAGGTACGGGCGTTCCCTCAAAGAATCGGGTCGGGCTATTCGTTCTATCTTTTATTAAATTGTAGACTTCGAGAGCCTCAGTCTACAATTTAATAAAAGGATGCCACTGCTATCCCTAACGCAACAAACTCGTTCTAACCAAAAGCTACCTATCATCCATATTCAATGATAATCTCACTAACGATCTAAACCATCTGAATCTTTTTGATCATTTTTAATCTGCGGCATCTGCGTTATCAGCGTTCCATTCTTTCAACCCCAACTAACTGCTCTTAAACCCTGAAAATTATGGAGTACTCAATGAAACTGGAATAATCTTACCATTGAACCACTGATCACCATTCAACGAAAAATCAACAATATACTCAGCCATCTTTGCTGCACTCACTGGAGCTTCATATCCTGGAAAAGCTTCCTCAAGCATCTCCGTTTGAGCCGCCCCTAAACAAAGGCAATTCATCTTAATTGACGATTCCTTATATTCTTCAGCAAAAAGTTCAGTAAAACTGCACAAGGCAGCTTTCGAAGTAGAGTAGGCCGTCAAACCAGGAAATTTCACAGAACCCTGAAATCCACCAATCGAACTAATATTTACGATATGCGCGCTTGTCATTTTGGGAAGAGCAGCTTGCACCGTTTCCATAACTCCTAATGCGTTTACATTATAGGACATTGATAAATCTTCCTTCGTTAATTCCGGAAAAGGCTTATTGACCAAGTATCCAGCATTATTAATGAGGATGTCAATGCTATCAAGATCAGAAAAATGAGCTTCACAGGTCGCTTTCACGCTATCTGATGCTAAATCCAATGGTTTACAAGTTACGTTGTTGAAATTCGCAAAGTTTGCATTCATTTTGCTGACATTCCTCGACAGAGCGAGTATTGAATAATTTGAATTGACCGCCAATTGTTTGACAATCTCACATCCGATTCCTCGACTTGCCCCAACGACTACAATCGACTTAGTCATCATAAGTAATCTTTAGTTTTTCACTCGCTGGATGAGATTGACACGTTAGTATATAGCCCTCTTCAACATCGCTATCTGTCAGGGAATAATTAATAGTCATATTAACTTTACCTTCAATTATGCGTGCTTTACACGTAGCGCAAACTCCTCCTTTACATGAGTAAGGAGCATCAAATCCTTCTTTATTTGTTTTCTCTAATACCGACAAACCATCAGCGGCGAGGTTGAAGTTAATTTCTTCATCATCCAAGATTACAGTAACCGAACTCTCACCAGAAAATTCTGCCGCTTGATCAGTATCCTTAGACTTTAAAAGAACAGGAGTTGTAAATAATTCGTAATGAATTTTCTCTCGATCTATACCGAATGTTTCCAATACACTGCGTACATCGGCGATCATTTCTTCAGGTCCACACAAGAAAAAACCATCAGACTTCAATAGGTTCAAGTCTGATTTGATAATTGTTGAGAAAGTTTCCTTGTCGATACGTCCATTCCCAAAGCCTTCCTTGTCCTCACCACTTAAATAGTAGGAAGTTTTTGTCTTTGTCAATGCATCGAGCTCATTCTTAAAGATAATTCCATCTTCTTTACGTGAACCGTAAAAAAGCTGCATATTCCGCTCAGAATTTTCAGTGGCTTTAGCAATGGCCATCATTGGCGTAATGCCCGATCCAGCCGCAATTCCTACAATAGACTTAACTTCTTTCGGTCGAGTGAAATTCCCTTCAGGTGTCGCTACGAATAAGGCTTGCCCTACTTCGGCTTCATTATTAAACCAGACAGAGACTTTTCCGCTTTCAACTTCTTTTATTGCTACAGCCAATGGTTGATTTGGGCCACTGCAAATTGAATAAGACCTTCTTTCTTCAGTGCCATCGATAGCGATAGAAAAATTCAAATACTGCCCAGGCGTAAAACCAAAAAGCGGTTTCAAATTCGCTGGGATATCAAATTCTACTTTTACTGTGTCTTCTGTAACCTTAGTGATAGAAAGGATTGCAATTGAATGAAATCCTTTAGGAGTTTTGACCTTATCACTTTTTCCAAATAATTTTTTAAACAAAATCCGCTAGTTTTATTGGTCAAATGACACCACGAGTTTCTCGCTCGTCGGGTGCGCTTGACACGTTAATATATATCCGGCTTCAACCTCTTCAGGCTCTAAGCCAAAGTTGACATCCATTCTTGCCGTTCCTTCTAAAATTCGTGCTTTACAAGTACAGCAAACACCGCCCTTACAGGCATATGGTAAATCAGCTCCTGCCGTTGTTGCTGCATCAAGTAAACTTTCGCCATCTGACTCCAAATACATTTCAAACGTATCTCCATCTACAATCACGGAAACATTCGAGTCAATCTTTGGTTCATCAATGATTTGCTCAGGAGCACTGTTTTCAGTAGAAGGCGTCGTGAACAGTTCGAAATGTATGTTAGAACTATCAATTCCATTTTCTACCATGCTCTGCTTGACATCCAAAATCATGCGCTCAGGGCCACAGACAAATACTTCATCAGGTCTTGTGTCTGCAAGGAAAGCTTTAAAGAGATCATTGGTTTTGGTGAGATCAATTCTTCCCTTCATTAATTGTGTGCCCAAATTTTCCTTTGACATGACATGAACAAGGCGAAGCGACGACATGTGTTCATTTTTTAGCCCATCCAGCTCTTCTTTAAATATAACCGATTGAATACGTTTGTTTCCGTAGAACAATGTTACGTCTGAGTTGGGCTCTAATGCTAAAATGGTTTTAACAATCGAAATTACAGGTGTTATTCCTGATCCAGCCGCAAATAAAGCATAAGATTTATTGACTGAAGATTCAGGTGAATGCTTGAAATTACCCATTGGAGTCATCACATCAACCGTCATTCCAGCCTTCAATTCATTTGTCGCATATGTCGAGAACCTACCATCCTCAACACGTTTAATTGCCACACGCCATTCGTTTTCATATGGTGCAGAGCAAAGAGAGTACGATCTTCTAATGTCTTCGCCGTTAACATCGGCACGAAGTGTAAGGTATTGACCAGACAGATATTGATAGTCATCTCTTAGTTCATTCGGAACATTGAAGCTTATGGAAAAGGTGTCTTCAGTTTCTTCTCTTACTTCTTTGATTGATAATGAATGAAATTTTGGCGTCATACGTCATACTATTTGCGCCCAAATTTAAGTAAAATTCGTTACTACTGGATGTGTTTTTGAATACAATCAGTTCAAGGATTTTTTGTAAATTTGTTCTGAAACAAAGCAGCATATGAAAGAACTCGATATTCAAGAGCTTGAGAGACGTTTTCAAGAGAAAATTGATAACGATATTAAGATCGAACCGAATGATTGGATGCCGGATAATTATCGTCAAACTTTGATTCGTCAGATATCTCAGCACGCACATTCAGAAATTGTTGGAATGCTTCCAGAGGGAAACTGGATTACAAGAGCTCCAAACTTGAGAAGAAAAGCAGTTCTGCTGGCAAAGGTTCAAGATGAAGCTGGTCATGGATTGTATCTCTATAGCGCAACCGAAACACTTGGAGCGGATAGAGAAGATACAATTGATGATTTGCATTCTGGGAAAGCCAAATATTCATCAATTTTCAATTACCCAACAGTCTCTTGGGC
>JBLHPQ010000137.1:0-6080 GCA_047624355.1 Flavobacteriaceae bacterium
ATTAATCAAAGTATGATTCACATTCTGATCCCAATAGTTGGCGTATTGATCTGATAAATTCCGCGGATCGAGTCCAAGAAATGAATAATGGGCGAAGAAGAGTGGGCCGCCCATATCTGACCTTAACGGCATAGTGAATCCAAAATAGGAGGTATTCGTACTATTGACCATGGCATTATTCCGCGACCATCCTTCAGTATATACTTCTTTATCGATGTTATGTGTTGGTGATGCGGCAGCCAATGTGTAAACGATCAAAGACTCGTTCCAACCCGTGATTTTATGATTCTGCGACCAACCAAAATTAGGCGACCAATGCCAATAGAGCACGTTTTCACCCTCTTTGGTAAACCAATCCCATTCTATTTCTTCCCATATCGAATTTATGACGATAATAATTGCGGCCTCCTCGACATTTCCAGTATTCAAATATTGCCTGACAGTGAGCAGCCCTTGGGTTAGAAGGGCTGTTTCCACAAGATCTGCGCCATCGTCATTGGAACTAAATGGAATGGCTGTGCCCGACGTGCCGTTTAACCAATGAGACCAAGCGCCATGAAACCTGTCTGCATCTTCCGCAAGAAAATTAACGATTTTTGCGAAACGTTCAATTCCTTCTTGCCGGGTAATAAACCCTCTTTCAATCCCGACGATAATTGCCATGAGACCAAAACCAGAACCCCCAGTAGTCACCGTCTCTCCACTGGTGTTTCGCTCTCTGGCCAACCCACTTACAGGGTGTCCGAAATCCCAGAAATATTTAAAGGTCTGTTCCTGTATTTTGGTAAGCAAATCCTCCTCTGATATCTCTGGATACTTCATTATGGAATCCGTTTTTGTATAAAAGTTGGCAGAATAGTCTTCCACGTTATTCCCTGAAACGGATTGTAGCTCATTGCTCACTCTGAGTAAATATTTTTTATATCCTTTGAGGTTTGTGGTAGGAGATAAAGTAAAAGCACTGTCATTGTCATTTTTAATAACATTTAATTTAACGGTACTGCCTCCGTTGGTGAGTGAGAGGTTTTCAGCCATCAATTCGGGGTTGACTTGATGTGAAAAAACAAGCTGAATCGATGGAGTCAGATTTACATCAATCACGCGTTTTGCTTGGTTAAGGTCTTGATTATCTACGGTGATGGATAATATTTCTAGCGGAAGGTTTTCGGTTACAAATAAGAAGTTAGCTCCTGAGAAAACTTCCCCCTTTTCTCCAACAATATCCTCCGTGAGCTTTAGGGAATATTGGGTATTCACTTTTAATGATCCCACATAGGATAGGGAAATTGTCTTGTTATCATCTAAAAAACTAAATATCAATGTGACAGGCGCAGCATCGACTTCTACCAAGGTTATGCTGGCAGAAGGAATAGCGACATCTATAGGGCTGGAAAACCCTAAAATAATTTTTTTATTGGCTGGTTGAGGAATATCAGGATTTAATAATAAATCGCTTGTACCAACACGTAATGCAGTTAATTGTAGTAGTTGAGAGGCAACCTTAGGAGTCTCCGTTTCTTCACTACAACCCACGAATAAGGAGATAGGTAATAAAGTGAAAGTAAGTAAAAATTGGAGGACCAAAGCCTTTTGCATTTGTTTCAAATATAACTTGAATAGAAAAAAATATCGGGATCCCTCTGCAAAGAAGAGCGATCCCAGATATAAGATTAAACGAAATACTATGGTTTTTCAGCATTAAAAAGCTGCGTTACTTCTGCATCAGAAAATGGCACACTGAACATACGCAACTCATCTAAACTTCCTTTAAAGAAGTTTTTACCTGTAATATTGGATTCTTCAAGCTCTGCGCTATAATCAGCCCAGCCAGTCGCTGTGTTGTCTTTCCCACCAGCAAATCCGAGCATCAAAGTTGGATCTACTCCAGCCAGAGGCGAACCATCATCGTTGATATCCTTCAGGCTTAGATCAGCAAATAACCACTCGCTTCCTGAAGATAACCATTGAAAAGTAGCAATCTTAACACCATTGAGGTACATCGTCTTTGTTTGGGCATTCGCATCAACCGACAATACAAAATGTGTCCAAGAATCAATAGCTTCTTCTTTTAAGAATGATATATTGCCTTCGATCAATGGGTTTACAAAACTCCAACCACTTGCTTCAGGATTGTCATTGGCCGCTAGATTAGCATTTAATTCTGACCAAGCTGTCGCCTGAGGAACAGCTGCTGCATTATCTCCAATATTTATATGATTGGTCGGTACTTTGAAGAAAAACTCATTGTAGGATTCATTAGTAGGATCATTGGTTCTTCTCCCAAGTTCGAAAAAGAAGCCTCTCTCTACTCCCATGCCCATCATGAACCTTGCTTGTGGCGCTGCATTTATTCCTTCATAATCTGCAGCAGCCGTATTCATCCAGAAGCTTAATGTCAAAGAAGCAGATAGTAGATCGACTCCTTCTATTTCGACAACATCCATACCTGTTCCGTTTAAAGCCAAAGCTGATCCTGGAATTCCCAGTCTGTCAACGGTAAAACCTGCATCACCAGACACAACGTGAGCGTTAGCTTCATCAACGGTTGTTTCAAAATCAAAATTCATATACAAAGTTTGATTCTCAACATTTGGAGGTACGACAGGTGCTCTACCCTGGGTAGTGAATATTCGAGTCGTTGAGGTGAACAACCCCCCTGAAGTTCCTGCAAGACCAGCGCCAATAGTTATGGTATAGTTCCCCCCTTGTGCTAAATTTTCGGCAGCAGATATTATTGCTACTGCTCCTGTAACACTTACAGTAGCAGTTACATCACTGCCGTCCACCGAAAGTACAATAGCAGAGGTTGCTGAAGTTGCGTCGATCTCAGCAGAGAAAGTAATAACAATTTCTGGATCAATAGGAGGCACACCCGTTGCGGCTGTTGCTCCGTTCAAATCTACTGTCAAACTCGAACCTGATTCGAGATCATTACCCACTGCTTCAATTGATAATACTGTCACCGGATCTGGTGCTTCCTCGTCATCTCCACATCCTGTAAAGACTAGTAGTGCCATCATGCACGTAAGCCCAAATAAAAATTTAATAGTTTTCATACTTCGTTTGTTTTTAGTTGTTAAATGTTGCGTTTTCTTGAGGTTAAAAAATTATTCATATAGGGGATTTTGTGTCATCCGCTTTTCTGTAATATCAATCTCTGACTGAGGAATTGGCATGAGTTGATGTTTGCCATCAACAAAACCTAGTGGAGTTAAAATATCTTTGGCTCTTCCCGTTCTCACCAAATCCCAATACCTCAATCCTTCAAAGGCGAGTTCAAAGTTTCTCTCCTCTTCGATGGCGAGCCTCAATGCCGCTTGATCGGTAGTTGTCACTTCTGGCAGAATTGCTGCATTGCCACTCCGCGCTCTGGCACGAACTCGTTCCAGGTATTCTAAGGCGAGCGAAGCATTGCCCAGCTCATTATTGGCCTCTGCTGCCATCAATAGTATATCAGCAAATCGTATCATTCTTTTGTTGTGGCCAAAGCTCTCTTCTGCAAGCTCTCCCGGGTGCCATACTTTTTGATTATAACATTCTATTTCGATGATGACATTTTGATCATTATACGTGGTATCAGGTGTGGGACCATCACCTACTATAGTCGTTCCATCTAGTTCTTCTCCGAGAAAAATCACACTTGATTCGAGTCTTGGATCTTCATTATTCAGCATCGTGGTTATCCATGAATAAGCTGGCCTACCAAAACCCCAACCACGATTAGGCTCTCCACGAACGGCCAATGTATTTGCATATTGATTACCCCCTTCACCAAAGTTGAAAGGAAGCGCGGGTATTTCCCAAACCGATTCCAAGCCAGCTTCATTTTCGGAAGTAAATACATCTGAAAAATCCGGTTCGAGATCATATTGACCAGAGGCAATGACCTCCTCAGTCCATTTTTTGGTTGACTCAAAATCTCCTCTAAATAGGGCTATTCGCGCAAGCAAACCTTTGGCGGTTCCTTTTGTGATTCGTCCCATATCTTCATTATCATATTCGGATCTTTCGGGAAGATGTCGCGCTGCATGCTCCAAGTCAAGAATCACCAGATCGTCCCATATTTCATCTGACGCTGATTGCAAAAGATCTAATTCTGGATTTACGTCAAGCACGATTGGTACACGCCCGAAACCTCTTACCAATACAGAGTAAAAATAACCTCTTAAGAATCGGCTTTCGGCAATTAACCTTCCCTGCAACACCGTGTCCATGGTGATTTTTGGAACTTCATTAATGGCCAGATTCGCTCTGCGAATGCCCTCGTACATCTCCACGTACCATCGCTGAAAAGCGCCATCAAAGGCATCAAAACTAAAATTTTCAAATGGCGCAGTGGAAGATCCATCACCGGGATTAGTCCCCTTGGTGGCTTGATCAGTCATGATATCTAAAATGGGGAAACCTCCAGAATGCAAATTCCATGAGCGCATCATATTATAGACCCCATTAGTAGCCAAAACAGCATCCGCTGAAGAACTAGGAAAATTTCCTTCTGTCGCTTGTGCTAAGGGCGGCCGCTCCAAAAAATCATCACATGCTCCAAAAAAAACAATGCCGAAAAGGAATAATATTGATTTGATTTTCATCTGCTTAAAAAGTTAAATTCATACCGGCACTAAAAACACGTGTCACGGGGTACACCCCTCGATCAATCACGCCATCTAACGGACTGCCCGAGGCTATGTCGGGAGAATAACCCGAATAGTCGGTCCATGTTGCTAAGTTGTTGGCTCGTAAGTAGAGCTTAAGACCAAAAGGTATCTGATCAGAGAAATTATAGGATAACGTCACGGTTCTTAACCGTAAGAATGAGCCATCTTCGATAAAATAATTAGAAGGCTGGTAATTCACGCCCCCTTGAGAGGCTTTTGGATTTACGTTTGAAGGACTCTCCTCTGTCCATCGATTCAAGAATTTATCTTCATAATTCGTCAGTGAAAAAGTGACAACCTGTTTGCCATTATAAATATCCACTCCAGATTGGCCCTGAAAATCCAAGCTCACACCAAAACCTTTGTAGCCAACATTGGCACTAAATCCATATAAAAAATCTGGCAAGCTATTTCCAAGAATTACTCTGTCTGCTTCATTAAGTCGACCATCACCATTGGCATCCCGATATATCAAATCTCCTACTCGTTGAGTGGATAATCTTGGTAATTCATTGAGCTGGTCTTCATTTTGAAAAACGCCTATCACATCATAGCCATAGAAAAACCCAATGGGCTGACCGACGACCGTTCTCGCTACCCTCTGTCCGTTTCCTAAATCTCCTCCAGTCAATATAGAATCAGCCCCAATATTTTGGGCCAAATCAATGACTTCATTACTAACGAAGGAACCGAGAACGCCAGCTCCATAGGTGAAATCGCCTATTTGATCCTGCCAATTGATATTGAATTCTAACCCTTTATTTCTTACGGTGGCAGCATTAAATCTTATATCTCCGTCTACACCAAAATATCCTGCAGGAGATAAGTTGACGAGGATATCACTGGTCGTGCGGATGTAGTAGTCCGTCTCGGCACTTAGTCTGCCTTGAAGCATATCTATGTTCGCGCCAATATTGGTTTGCCTTGTTTCTTCCCACCTTAATTCAGGGTTGCCAGCAGAGGTAAAGCTAGCTCCCGAATTTAGGCTTTCCTCTACGCCAAAAACAGCCCCTCTCTCATTTACACCAATAGTCGAATATTGGTCGTTTCCCGGAATTTTTTCATTTCCTATAATACCCCAACTAGCTCTTATTTTTAGACCTTCAACAAGACTATTTTTCGGAAAAAAAGCTTCTTCACTTAGGTTCCATCCTAATGCGACCGAGGGAAATACACCATACCTATTGTTAGCACCAAAATTCGAAGAGCCGTCTCTTCTTACAGAAACAGTCATTAGGTACTTATCCATCAATGCATAGTTGATACGAAATAAAGCTGATAGCATACTTGATTCTGAGGCACCATTAGACACCCTTCTGGAACCTGCCTCTTCGGATGTCGCATCAATATACCAAAAGAGAGGATCCTCACGAAGTAGGTTTTCACCCGTACCTACTAATGATTCATTACGCCTAAACTGGCTAG
>JBLHPQ010000138.1:0-5811 GCA_047624355.1 Flavobacteriaceae bacterium
TCTTCAAAATCATGTAGACGTTTTACGTCTTTACGCCTTTCAACAGACGCTTATTCGCCAGCAAGTAGGAAACCAGAGTGACCTTCTCAATTTATTGAGAAACGCTCGTGATAATACAGCAGATCCAGTATTAAAGGAGAGCATTACAAAAGCCATTGATTTACTCATTAATGATGCCAATCTATCTATGATCAATTTAGAGGTGTTTACTTCAAGTTATTTTAAGCAGTTAACAAATAACATAAAGGAATTCAATCGTTTACTGGTTGAGTATTCTTATTTTATTGAAGACCAAGACGAACTGAAAAACTATACTTCTCATCCATCAATTCAGATCATTCTATGAATCTAATCAAGAAGCTTCTTCCCGTTGTTTTTGGACTCATGATTAGTTCTTTTGGGTATACTCAAAAGAACTTCGGTAGCCAATATCTTAGCTGGGTAAAAAATGAGAGTGCTTATTTCTCCAAGAATATTGCATTACAAAATTACGATTTAAACCTGCACAACTTTCATCAAATTGTCTATGCAGAATCATTTGTAATGCTCTATGAAACCGATAATTTGCTTAGTATTCTCGAAGATTCTATTTACAGTCAGGCAATCTTTCTTGATTCGATTAGTGATGACTTAGAGCGGAATTATTTACGGGGGATCTTTGCATCCCAGAATCAAAACCTCGTTTTTCTTGTGGAATCTAAACTAAATATTTTAGATGCCAAACTTGGCAGTATAGATTCTGTAGGCACACAAAAGACCTTTTATCAAAACGGCTTATACAACTATGGAGGGGCTCATGTAGTTGCTTCATTCTTACAAATTGGTGATGGTTTAAGCAGCTACATGCCTGAGAAATATAATTACTCTATACAATTCCAATACAGTAGTGACCCTGACAACCCCGGCTCAGTGAGTAGCGGTGGAAAGTACGCTTATTACGGATCGATAGGGGGGATGGTGATTGGAGGAATTGTTGGGGGGATTTATGGTGGCCCTGGCGGGGTTAAAGCCGGGATGCTCATTGGTGGTTTCGTTGGTGGGATAATCGGATCTGGTGTTGATTGGCTTACAGGGAGAAATGAAGAGGAAGAAGCTCAAAAAGAACATGAACGACAACTAAGAAAAGTAGAGGAGGGAAATAAGTTGCTCCCAGAGAAGATGTTGTCTCCAGAAACTCAGTTCACACTATATGACAGTATTAATAAGCGGTACATGAACGAGTTTCATCCGGTACGTGCTTCTCTGGATTCCCAACTGGTGATGTTAAAAGGTTATTTCCATGAAGTTTCTATGATTAACCTCATTAACAAACGCATTTCAAAATCATTTTTAGCACAGGAAAGGCTTGACGCGCTTAAAGAACGCTATGAAGCAGATCGGTATACCAATGAAATTCAAGGATATTCAGATGCAATTCGCTTTTTACAAACAGTATCCATTGACTTGAGCTATTTAAGAGAAAAGAGCAACAAGCTGAGTAGTTCGTCTGATTTACACAGTGTAGAAGGCTTACTGGAGTCCATTGAAACGAGTAAACGAATATTGACTTACGCCGTGGATAGCGATCGTTATCCGCTGATTAATAAAGAGTTGAACCAGTTTATTAAACGTTATCTAGAAGAAGAAGCACTGGTTCGCTCTTACATATATGAAGGTGCCAAAGAAGAGAATTATTTTGCTAATCTAACGAGTGAAATTAAATTCACCAATAACCGACATTTTCAGAAGTCTGTTGTGCCCCGTGAGGAGGTGCTTCTCGCTGATTATACGCAGTCATTCAAAATGCTCCAAGGCAAAAGTGTACAAAATCAAAATGTTCCAATGATTGGTTATTCCAATGGAATGTACCTATCAATTACTTATGATATGGGCAATTCATACGAACACAATCGGCTTATTAATGGCGGAGAGGATCCATTTAGGGATGTGCTAGCGTCATCATATGATGGAGGTATAAGTGCTTTTAATGTACAAGCATCGAATGATATTAGCAGTGCTTCGCGCGACATGGAAATTCGTATATCCCGATTGGATAAGGAGCACAAAGAATTCACTCCGGCTTCTACCGAATGGCAGCAGAAAACAATAGAAATGAATACAACGCCTATTGTGTTACAGGATGAAGTTGACGTAGTAATTAATAACAGAGAAAAGCTCATAGCTGAGAACAGAGATGTGATGGATAGCTATAGAGACGAAGTAGATGATTTATTGTCAGGCAACACGGCTGAGCTTACTTATATCTCTCGCCAAAGACGCCTGGATCTAATTTCCGATTTTACTACCGATTGGGGGACGACAATTGCTTCTGGAGTACAGACACCTTTGCTTCGGGGCTATGGAAACAGTATTTCCAACTATGACTTTATTACTTCAAACATTGGAAAGGATATTCAGAATGCAGAAAGTTTAGTTAACGAAGGGAAGCATAAAACGATTGGGTCTAAAGAAGAATATGATCAACTGATCAAAGAGACAGAACAATTGGCAACTTATGTTGAGAACCTTAGAATTCAGGGGCATCCGAAAGAAGTCATTGACCATTACTTAGATGAACTTAATGATAACCGACTTTATTTCAAGGGCTACCCAACAAGTACTGCTGTTAGCAATCGTGCCATAGGAAAGATGCAAAATCAGGATGCACTCTTTAATAGTGAAATTGAAGAATGGTCAAATTGCGTGAGCAAATACGGAGCACGCAGTTGTGATATTCAGCACGATTATTTTGTTCGCCACATTACCGGAAATTCTGCAGTTGGAGAAATTCTATATATGGGTAATGATGACAACCCGACAACTTTGTTAAACGCTGGAATTCAGAGTTCTTCAGGGAATAATGTTTACATATATGCACCGGCAGACTCTACAGGTAGACGTTATTCTATTCTTATTCCAGGGTACTATCCAACATCAGCGGATGCCAGAGTTGTTTATATTGATTTGGACAATCCTCAAAATTCAAAGTTCAATGTTTCACTTAAGTCCATTTATGGTGATAACGGCTCCTATCTAATATATCAGCAAACTACTTCCTCCTATTATGGAAATCATGAAGTGAAGGATTTTAATTCATCATCAGAAAGTAATCAATGTTACGACATTGAAGTTGGTTATTACGACTGTTCTGGCATATCAGCCAATATCGGCTTAACCGATAAGTATGGAAAGAACATTACAGTGAAAGACGACATCTCATTAGGTTCGACTTATGTGACTGACATCCACAATCGATATGGTGCCAATGCCAATATTTTCTATGAGGACATTCATGATCACCTAGATTTGTACTTCAGTATCTCAACACTGCCTATCGCTAAGCAAACGCCCGAATACCGGGGGATGATCAATGATATCAAAGCTTTTGATCAATCGTACGATGTGCTCGTTGACCCGCGTAATCTGTATAAAAGTCAAGCGATGCATACCTTAGTTAACATGACGCACGAGGCCCTTAATCAAACGGATGACCTTTCTGAAATTGACGCGATCATTAAGGAAGCTGCGAAGTACAAAGACCTGTTGATTGACTTAGGGACTACTGTTACTCCAGGTGTAAATGACGCACGTGACATGTACGAGTTGCTTACCGGAGTTGATTTGATAACTGGGGAGAACATAGGTGTGCTTGGGAGGGTTCTTGCTGGGGGAGGTTTACTCGTCGGAAGTGGCGCATTGTTTAGAAATATTCTCAAGTCAACTACAGGAGACATTACTACTCGAATATTAAAGAGGGCAGATGCACTGAAAGGATTTCCGGGAATGAAATATGTAAGGTCAGGGAGTTTCAAAGGGTCCATGATTTCTGAGAGTGGTGTTATTTATGCCAAGTCCAGGAAATATAAAGATGGTGTTCAACATAGCTTTTTCCACATTGTTTCTAAGCACACCCTTTGGGGAAGAAGAAGACTGCTCAAGCTAACAAGAAGGACTAAGAGAAGCATGTTTGAAGTGACAGATCCTAAATACGTAACGAAGATAATTGATGATGGGGTAGATATCCTTAAAACGAATGATCCTACCAAAGTGTTCGTTGGTAAAGTCAGTGATGCATCCAGAGAATATTTTATTAAAATGGATAAACCAATTGGTTACACAAAGAAAAACGAGCCAATGTATTACCTCCGGATGTTATTTGATAAGGAAAGTCAATATAATGCAATTCGTACGGCGCATCCAGTATTAAAGCCGATTATCAATAATTAAACTCTAGACAGAAAATCTGATAGTTAAACTTAGTGTCTAGTTTTGGATGTTCAAAATCGCTTAGGAAAAGACTTGCTGACCTCCACACAGCTTGAGATTTATCGAAACACTGAACTTCAAAAACAATTAGATAGACACTGAGGGCACTATAAGGTTGGCTAAACTTCTTCGAATTATTCCTCAATAGGTGTGTTTTGAATTTGGCAATACTCGCCAAGCTCCCATTTTTTTTAATGATCTCAATTCCATTTTTTAATTGAACTGCCACACGACGACATAATATATATTATAGTTGGCGGGCATCGCTGCCCTATAATGGATTGCGTTATGTTACTTAGCTTGGAGATCTGTTCGGCACAGTCGAAATACACTTTTGACGGGAATTGAAAATGACCTAAACGAACAGGTCGATAGATCTTTACCTCCGGTACTGAAGCATCAAAAGTAATACTTTTTCTTTCGGTCTTTTGAAGTTTCAGCGCATAAACGCCAATGAAAAAGAGAAATGCCAATTTCGATAAATGCACGGTAGTGCAGAGGGAGTTACAATTCCGAAGACCAAACGTTAGTGGGGTCTTGTTCCTTCAGCCTTTCGATTTTGAATATCGAGCTTCAGTCTTCACCAGAATATTTGTTCCGTAATCTACCTGTTGGTCTATAAAAGCCAATCGCTTTTTCTTGTGGAGCTTGCGGTTCAGATAGCTATCGGAAGGACTATCGAAGGAGCGACAAATGGAGGGACTATTTGAATCAATTGTTACCTTTATCACTAATACTTACAACTCAATAATTTAATTATGAAACTCAAATTCCTACCATTAATTATTCTTTCCGCTGTATTTGTAACATCTTGCGTCGATTCCGAAACTACCGACAACAGCAATTCAGATGCGTCACAATTAGAAACAAGTGTAGATGAAGACACGAACCAATCAACTCCAGATGATTCAGTTGCTTCCGATTCCGATAATATAGAAGAGGAATTTTCGATTCTCGGAAAGCATAATTTCAGTCTCCAATGGATCGAAGGCGGAATGGGCTCTGTCGAGTTCACCGATAAAGGGGGGGCTATTATGGTTCGTGGCAAACAATTAAGTGAAGAATATGAAGGGGATTTCATAGAGATAGAAGCCTCGTTGATCAGTGCCGATGAGAAAAAGCTTGTAATGGAGGGAATAATTGCCATAAGCTCTCACATTATCAATAACGGTGAACTATGCCTTAGAGAAGGAACTTTTACGTTCATTGTAACAAACGGCAGAAAATACTGGCGACTTGCTGACGTTCAAAACCCATGTGACGAGGTGAGTGATTATATAGACATTTTCTTTTAGCGATCGCGCAGAACTGCTAGTCGATGTGATTTATGATGAACTTTATAATGAGTTTAGGTTCGTGCATTTTGTGGCGCATGAGTTTACAAATCATACAACTCAGAAAAATGTAAGAGTACTCGAAGTAAGATGTCATGCGTAAAGAAAAAAAAGAAACTTGACTTTCTCAATTTTTAGAAGGAACTTAACATAACGTAGTTATGAATGACAGCCGTGCTGTCTCATAACGTCTAATTATAGGGCAATTGGCGTTTCGAAGCGGGAACTGGCT
>JBLHPQ010000139.1:0-5772 GCA_047624355.1 Flavobacteriaceae bacterium
GAAGCGTACGAAAAATTGATTTCTCTACACGTTAAGTTTCTTTCTTAGAATCATTCTTAATAAAGAGTTTTCGTATCTTTGCGTCATGATTAAAGATCAAATTAAGATTCCATTTAACATCGAGAATATAAGAGCGGAGTTTCCGACCATTCATCGAACAGTCTATGGGAAAGATTTAATCTATTTCGATAACGGTGCGACATCACAAAAACCACAAGTTGTAATTGACGCGATTAACACGTATTACACGGAGAATAATTCCAACATTCATCGGGGAGTACATTATCTAAGTCAGCTCGCTACAGCTCAGTACGAGGAAGCTCGAAAGATAATTCAAACCTATATTAATGCTCCCTTGGAAGAGGAAGTACTCTTTACAAAAGGGACGAGCGACGGGATTAATCTCGTAGCGTTTTCCTTTGGTGAGCTCTTAAATGAGGGGGATGAAATTATCATCTCAGCGATGGAACATCATTCGAATATAGTTCCCTGGCAAATGATGTGCGAGCGAAAAGGATGTAAATTATTAGTGATCCCGATCAACGATCGTGGAGAATTAATCATGGAAGAATTTGATCGCATGTTAAGTTCGAAGACGAAATTAGTGGCGGTTACGCACATTTCAAATTCTCTTGGAACAATCAATCCAATCGAAGAGATCATTGAGAAGTCGCATGCTATAGGGGCAAAAGTGCTCATTGATGGCGCTCAGAGTATTCAGCACATGCGCGTAGATGTTCAAGCACTTGATTGTGATTTCTTCGCATTTTCAGGACATAAGGTATTCGGCCCAACAGGTATTGGAATACTCTACGGAAAGAAAGAGATATTGGATCAAATGCCGCCCTATCAAGGTGGAGGAGATATGATTGCAAAAGTGACCTTTGAGAAGACAACTTATAACGATTTACCACATAAATTTGAGGCTGGAACCCCACATATTGCTGGCGGTATTTGCCTTGGAACAGCGATAAAATTCATTTCTGAATTAGATATGGATGCCGTTCAAGCGCACGAACAACATCTTGCCAGTTATGCAGAGGAGCAACTAGTCAAGATTGAGGGAATGCGTCTAATTGGTACAGCGCAGAATAAAACGAGTGTCGTTTCATTTATCATTGATGGGATTCACCCTTTTGACCTCGGTACTTTACTCGATAAACAAGGAGTTGCAGTGCGGACAGGACATCACTGTACTCAACCATTGATGGATTTCTTTAAAATTCCAGGAACTATACGAGCATCGTTCGCTTTTTACAACACGATAGAAGAAATAGATATATTCATATCGGCACTTCATCGAGCAATCAATATGTTGAGATAGATGACATTAGCAGAAAAAGAGCAAGAAATAATTGACGAATTTGCAATCTTTGATGATTGGATGGATAAGTACGAGTACATCATTGAACTTGGCAACGACTTACCGAAAATTGAAGAGGAAAAGAAAACGGAAGATCGCCTAATCGAAGGATGTCAATCACGTGTGTGGCTTGGCATCGATATAGAAGATGGCAAAATGCAATTCTCCGCGGATTCAGACGCAATCATTACAAAAGGAATTATCGGGTTATTGATTCGCGTTTTGAACGGGGAATCAGCAGAAGTGGTGGCGACCGCAGAGTTAAAGTTCATCAGCGAAATTGGTTTGCACGAACACCTCTCGCCTACTCGATCAAATGGATTGGCTAGTATGGTAAATAAAATGAAAATGGGCGCGCTCACTTCGATATAGTAGAAACTATGGTAGAATTAGAAAATAAGATTATTGACATTATTAAAACGATCTATGATCCGGAAATCCCTGTGGATATTTTCGAATTAGGATTGATCTATGAAGTCAAAATAGACAAAGAAATGAACGTCGAGATTGAAATGACGCTTACTTCGCCAAATTGTCCAGTAGCTGAATCGATGCCTAAAGAAGTTGAGGACAAAGTTAAAAGTCACCCTGATGTGAAGGAAGTTAAGGTGAATATCGTCTTTGATCCACCATGGGACAAGGACATGATGAGCGAAGAGGCTCAATTGGAACTTGGTTTTCTATAAGCATTCATCCGTCAATATTTCGGATAACAATTACAAAATTACATGAGAAGAGTAGTAATTACAGGAATGGGAGCATTAACTCCTATCGGAAATGATTTAGACACCTTTTGGACCAACTTAAAAGCGGGCGTAAGTGGTGCAGGAACAATCACAAAATTCGACGCTTCGAAATTTCGAGCGCAATTTGCGTGTGAGTTGAAAGACTTCGATTTGAAAGATCATTTTCACGTCAAGGAACTTAGGAAATACGATCCTTTCTCACTTTACGCGCTTTATGCTGTAGACGAAGCTTTGAAAAACGGAAATATTGATTTCGAAGGTTTGAATAGAGATCGAATTGGTGTTATTTGGGGATCTGGAAACGGTGGTATCCAAACTTTCCAGGATCAGATGAAAGAATTTTGTGAAGGTGACGGAACGCCGCGCTTTACGCCATTCTTCATCCCTAGAATCCTTGTTGATATTGCGTCAGGAGTTATCTCGATCAAATATGGTCTGAGAGGCGTTAATTTCTGTCCAGTTTCTGCGTGCGCTACTTCAAATACTGCATTAATCGAAGCATTTAATTATATCAAGTGGGATAAAGCCGACATGATCATTAGCGGTGGTTCTGAAGCTGCGATCACAGAAGCTGCAATGGGAGGATTTGCTTCAGCAAGAGCACTTTCTATGCGCAATGACGATCCTAAATCTGCTTCTAGGCCATTCGATGTGACGCGAGATGGATTCGTAATGGGTGAAGGTGCAGGTGCATTGATCCTAGAAGAATATGAGCATGCAAAGAAACGTGGAGCTACCATTTTTGGAGAAATCGTTGGTGGTGGAATGGCAGCAGATGCTTATCACTTAACAGGAACACATCCAGATGGTGACGGCGCTGTACTTGGTATGAATGAAGCTATGAGAGAAGCAGGCATTACCGCATCTCAAGTGGATTATGTAAATATGCACGCTACTTCGACTCCACTTGGAGATAATAGTGAACTAAAAGCGGCAGATCGGGTATTCGGGAAAGATTCGAATGTCTCCATTTCTGCCACTAAATCAATGACTGGTCATTTGCTTGGTGCCGCTGGTGCTATTGAAGGAATCGCGACTGTTTTGGCATTGAAAGAAGGTATAATACCCCCAACAATTAACACAACAGAAATCGAACCAGCATTTGCAAATCATTTTGATATTCCTCTAGGAACTGCTAAGAAGAAGGATATGATTTACGGGATGAGTAATACTTTTGGTTTTGGTGGACACATCGCCTCTGTTCTCTTCAAACGATTTGAAGATTAGGCCTAGCAATGAATCCAACGTACGTTTTTAAAAGTGAGCGACTCGGCTTTAGAAATTGGGTTAACGCCGACATTGAAAAAATGATTGTCATTAGTGGGAATCAGGAAGTCATGGAACATTTTCCATCTACCGCTCCCCCAGAAAACACCAAAGCATTTATTATCAGAATGCAGGAAATGTATGAGCGCACGGGCTTTTGTTATTTCGCAGTGGATCGATTGGACTCATCCGAATTTATTGGGTTTATTGGTCTCGCCGAGCAGGATTTTGACGTCCCATTCTGTCCCTGTATAGATATAGGTTGGAGATTGTCACCGCAACACTTGAATTTTGGTTTCGCAAGTGAAGGAGCAAAAGCCTGTCTCGATTTTGGCCATAATCAATTGGGAATAAATCAAATCATGTCGATTGCACCCGAAGCGAATCTCAAATCAGTAGGCGTAATGAAGAAAATTGGGATGACAGAAGTTCTCAAATTTGATCATCCGCTACTCATTAATTACGCACGCCTAGTAAATTGCGTTTGCTACGTTAGCGAAAATAAACAAACTAAATAATTGCATCTAATTGATTACCAATAGATAGCAATTCGACAAGTCACCCATTCCAGCATCTCGAGCCCTATTCTAGCCCGTCCAATAGTTGCCTATAAATAGCCGTAATAATCATATTAAGAGTACCTTTGTACTAACAAATATTGAGATATGGGTATACCTGTAGTGAAGTTTAATGAGAAAGATCAGCCAGAGTTCTTTCGTGAGGCGAAGAAGAGAGTAAACGCTTATTTCAAGGAAAAGAACCTTTCTAGAAATGCGAACATGAATATGTACTTCAAAACTGCATTCATGCTGGCACTTTATCTTGTACCGCTAACATTGATGGTAACAGGTGTAATTGCTTCAGCTTGGGGAACTATTGGAATGTGGGCTCTCATGGGATTTGGTGTTGCTGGAATTGGCCTATCAATCATGCACGATGCGAATCACGGATCTTACTCTAAGAACCTTAAAGTAAATCGTATTATTGGTTCGGTTTTATACTTGGCAGGTGGTTATCCTCTGAATTGGAGAATTCAGCATAACGTACTTCACCATTCATTTACGAACATTGATGGACTCGATGAAGACATTGAAAAACAGGGAATCGTTCGATTTTCACCGACTCAACCAAGACGTAAGTTCTTTAAATTTCAGATTCTTTATGCTCCACTTCTTTACGGAATTTTAACCCTTTATTGGTCAACTGTAAAGGATTACGAACAAATATTGCGGTACCACAAGCGTGGACTACTAGAGGCTCAAGGTGTGACATTCAGAAAAGCAATCTTAAGAATTGTATTCAATAAGTTAGCTTATTACGCTGTGTTTATTGCCTTGCCTATTATTTTTGCACCGGCAGCAGTATGGGTAACTATTCTTGGTTATTTGTTAATGCAATTCATTGCTGGAATGGCATTGGCTTTGATCTTCCAAGCGGCACACGTACTGGAAGAAACAGAATTCTATCACCTTGACGAAAAGAATAGCGTTGAGAACAACTGGGCAATTCATCAGATGAAAACAACTGCGAATTTTGCCAACCGTAGCGTACTGTTCTCATGGTATGTAGGAGGATTAAACTATCAAGTTGAACATCACCTGTTCCCAAATATCTGTCATGTTCACTACCGTAAAATTGCGCCTATCGTTAAAGCGACAGCAGAAGAGTTTGGTGTTCCATACCTTGCCCACAAAACATTTATAGGTGCACTAAAGAGTCATTTCAAATTGATTCACTCACTTGGAACTGGAAAGTACGACGAAAAATTGAAGAACAAGGAAACTGCTAAAGCGGCATAAGCCCTGAAGTAACGTTTACAGTTCGTCCGCGAGATAGTGTGCGGTATGTGATACATCCTTGAACTTTTTGACAATTGCCTCTGGAGTTCCAGCACAGATGATTTTACCTCCACCTTTACCTCCTTCAGGGCCGAGATCAACTACGTGATCAGCTACCTTAACGATATCGAGGTTGTGCTCTATTACTAGCACTGTATTCCCTTCATCAACTAGTTTTTGTAGTACTGCGAGCAACATTTTTATATCCTCAAAGTGCAAGCCGGTAGATGGCTCATCCAAAATATACATCGTATTCCCCGTACCTCTTTTAGAGAGCTCAGATGATAATTTAATTCGCTGTGCTTCGCCACCAGAAACTGTGGTTGAAGGTTGACCGAGCTTTACATAACCGAGTCCAACGGAAACTAATGTCGATAGGATGCGCTTGATTTTCGGAATGTGTTCGAAGAAATCGACGGCAACGGCAATTGTCATGTTTAGTACATCACTGATTGATTTTCCTCTATAGCGAACTTCTAAGGTTTCACGATTGTATCGCTTCCCAGCACATGTTTCGCATTCGACAAGAACATCCGGCAGAAAATTCATTTCGATCACC
>JBLHPQ010000140.1:0-5689 GCA_047624355.1 Flavobacteriaceae bacterium
AACTGGGGTGCATTCAGAGTTGCAGCCTCTATTGTGTTATTAATTTCTTTAGGTTTATTCATCGCCAATCAAAATGGATTATTTCGTGTAGGTCATTTAGAGACCGTCGCTAATGTGTCCAAGTCTACGGAATGGGGACAGAAGAAAACCGTGGTACTTCCAGATGGGTCAACGGTTAAGCTAAATGCTGGAAGTAGTTTGACTTATCCTGAAAAGTTTAACAATAGTTTTCGTGAGGTTGAATTGATGGGAGAGGCTTTCTTCATTGTGCAATCGGATAAAAATCACCCTTTTATTGTTAGAACAAAAGGTATAAAAACCACAGTATTAGGAACGGAATTTAATATCAATGCTTATTCTTATAATACAAAGGCCATTGTCACTTTAGCTGAAGGAAAGGTGCATGTGGCGCCAATCACCAGTCAAATTTCAAGTTCGAAAGATCATGTGATTTTGACTCCTGGCGAACAAGCGTCATTAGACTTTTCTACCGGGAAATTTTCGAAAAGAGAGGTAAGTGTAGCTCTTTATACATCGTGGAAAGACGGAATCTTGCTTTTTCAAGATGAGCCGTTGATGGTGGTTTTTGAAAAGTTGACAAGATGGTACGGTGTAGATTTTGATTTACCACCAGCACTGTCGAAAAGTGGCTGTTTATTGAATGGGGAATTCAAGGATGAATCTCTTGACATTGTCCTTCAAAGTATCAGCCTGGTACATGGATTTGAATATGAATTTAAAGATAAAAAAATGATAGAAATAAGGGGAGATACCTGTAAGTAAAACCAAAATGAGCCTGATCTGCGGCAACAGCATCAGGCTCTACTTTGAATGTTAATTATAAAAATTAATCACAGTAAATTTATGAATTTTTCATTAACTAAGCTAATTGTGTTAGCTACGAAGACCTCCATATACGTTTTTGTCCTCAGTGCGGTGATATTTCAATTCGCATTGGCAGAAATCTCTATGGGGCAAGAGATGAGTAAGGTTAAAATTGACCTTGCGATCAAAAACGTCGAACTAGAGGAACTCTTTAATCAAATCGAAGCGAAGACTGACTTCAGTTTTATTTATGATATCACTCAATTACCAAAATCATCACACGCTTCCTATTTTCACGAAAATGAATCGGTAGAGAATATATTGATGGCAGTAGCTAAAAAGTACGAGCTAGAATTTCACCAAATAAATAAATCTATTTCAGTTAAAAGAGTAAAGAAAAATGGGAATAAAGACCCAAAAGCGGGCACATTAGGACCGGAGGACTTAAGCATTTCAGGATATGTATATGATGAGTTTAGCGAACCCCTTCCAGGAGCAACCATCAAAATTGTTGGTTTGAATATCGGAACGGTGACAAATGTTGAAGGTTATTTTGAATTGACAGTTCCAGAAGGAGCAGATAAGATTGCTGTTTCTTTTATAGGGTTTACAACCAAACGAATTATACTGAATGGGCAAACGACCTTTTCAGTTCAGTTGGATCTAGATGTTGAATCCTTGGAAGAAGTAGTGGTTATTGGCTATGGTCAGAATACAAAGAAAGCAGTTTCCACTTCTGTATCATCTGTTTCAGCAAAGGACTTGAGGGATCAGCCTGTGATTTCTCTTGATGAAGCAATTGCTTCTAAAATGGCTGGTGTCCAAGTTTCTCAAACATCGGGTGCTCCAGGCAGTGGGTTTAATATTAATATTAGAGGTACTGGCACAATTACAGCAGGAAGCACGCCATTGTATGTGGTAGATGGTGTGCCACTTTCTGATAGAATTCAAAGTGCAGGCGGCACGCTGGAAAGCTATTCGGATGCTCCGATTAACCCATTAAATTCTATCAATATCAATGATATTGAAAGTATTTCGGTACTGAAAGATGCAGCGGCTACAGCGATATATGGTTCGAGAGGAGCCAATGGAGTGGTGATAGTCACCACCAAACAAGGTCGCAATGGGAAACCCAAAGTGAATTTTGATACTTATGTCGGCTTTCAATCGGTCAATAAGAAGGTGGATATGATGGACGCTTACGAATATGCCAAGTTGAAATATGATGGGCATAATAATACCTACCTCGATTTTTTGGCTGATAACAATATTCAAGGAAGTATTAATGATCCTAATAGCATACGTGGTGACAATGGCGCGGGATCTGGCGATTTTAAAATTCCATCAGAAATTATTCCTTACGTTAATAATGTTTCAGGCTTAACCAATACCGACTGGCAGGATGAAATCTTTCGAACAGGCGTTATTCAATCTCATTCGGTTTCGGTTTCTGGTGGTAATGGAGAGATTGGGTATTACTTGTCAGGGACATATTTGAAGCAAACAGGCGTGGTTATTTCCTCCGGGTATGAACAATATAGCGCTAGGTTGAACTTGAATGCGGAGTACGGTAAGTTCAAGTTTGGTGTCAATTTTTCTCCTTCACGAAGTATTCATGACAGAGTGAAGGCGGAAGGGCCTTATTGGGCAGATGGAGTGATTGGTACTGCATTGGTTTCGTCACCTATGTTCTCGGTTTATAATCAGGACGGAAGCTACAACTATGGACAGCAATCATGGCGTGCTGAGTCAGGCGAAAGCTGGTCAGATTCTTACATCAATCCTGTTGCGCTTGCCAATTTGATGATCAATGATATTTATCATAATAGAATTTTGGGAAATGCTTTTATGGAATATTCACCAATTAAAAATTTGACTTTCAGAACCAACATAGGAATTGATGTAAACGATTTTACACGTGAATATTTCAGGCCTAAGGCATTACCCAATAGAAATCTTGCCCTGGATGAAACTCCTGGAGAAGGGAAAAACAGAACAGAGGGGCTTGTAAATGTGGTAATTGAAGAAACAGCCAATTATAACATTAAGATAGGTGACCGAGGTGATTTGAGCTTATTGGCCGGTATTACCGGACAAAAGGAAAATCAAAACGAGAATTACATAAGTGTAAGAAATTTCCCCAATGACTTGGTTACCACGTTAAATGCTGCCTTGACGGTGGACAATGCGGGTTCTCAACGAACATCATGGGCTTTACTGTCTTACATTGGCCGAGCACAGTATAATTTCGGTTTGAAATATTTTTTAAGCGCCTCCATAAGAGCGGATGGAGCTTCTCGCTTCGGGGCGGATAGTCGATGGGGTTATTTTCCATCAGGATCTGCTGCGTGGGTCGTATCTGAAGAATCTTTTTTCGATAATAATTTCCTGACATTCTTGAAAGTGAGAGGGAGCTACGGGGAAACAGGGAATTTTAACATAGGGAATTTCCCATGGCTGACAGAGTTTGAACAAAAGAATTACGTTCTTGGGACAGGTAGTGGAGGTCAGCAGGTTGTTGGAGTTGCTCCAGCAACGTTAGGTAATGAAAACATTCGTTGGGAGAAAACTGCGACGATAGATATTGGAGCAGAAATAGGATTTTTTGAAGATTTAGTGACTTTTGAAGTGGACGCCTATCGAAGTACTACGTCGGATATGTTGCTGACCGTTCCAGTTCCAGAAATCACTGGTTTTGGTTCAGCATTACAGAATATTGGAGAAGTAAAGAACAGAGGGTTGGAGCTGACCTCAAACGTAAATATGAAAATTGGACAAGTGCAATGGACTGTTGGAGGTAATGTTTCATTCAATAGAAATGAAGTCATGAGTCTTGGAACAGAAGACGCGCCAATTATCGTTCGTGGTGGGTCTGAGGGAGCTTTGTATATCACAAGAATAGGTAATGAAATAGGCTCCTATTACACTTACGTAAGAGATGGGATTTTTACTTCTCAGGAAGAGCTGGACAGTTACCCTCATATTTCAGGAACAAGAGTGGGAGATGCTAAAGTGCTCGACCTCAATGAAGACGGTCAACTGGATGAAAATGACCGTGCGATTACCGGAAGTTATTTGCCAGACTATACTTTTGGTATCAATAGTAGAATGTCTTTCAAAGGAGTAGACCTCAGCGTACAAGTACAGGGCGTGCAGGGAAATGAAGTGATGAATCTACAAAAAAGATACATACACAATTTGGAAGGCCATCAAAATAATTTGAAAAGCGCAACCATCAGATATGAATCGCCAACAAATATTGGTAATGGGGAGACACCAAGAGCGCACAAAGGGCTCACAGGAAATGCTGGGTTGATTTCTACATGGATGATTGAAGATGGTTCATTTGTAAGAATAAGAAATATCACTTTAGGTTACTCCCTGCAACCCAAACTGTTAGAGAGAATTAATGTGTCTGCGCTAAGGCTCTACACGTCACTCCAGAATCCTTTCACTTTTACAGACTATTCGGGATATAACCCAGAAGTTAGTGGCAACTATAATGGAGGAAGTGCATTGACTCGTGGAGAAGATTATGGTACTTATCCATTGGCAAGAACGATTACGATTGGACTTAATGTAGGCTTTTAATTGAAACACTGATGAAGAAAATATACATACTAATTTTAGTTGCAATGATATTCTCAGGATGCGGGGAAAAGTTTTTAGACCTACAGCCTGAGTCCGTAGCGGATATTAAGGATATCTATCAAACGGAAGATGATTTCAATCAGGCAATGATTGGCGTTTATGACGAACTGCAGAGTTCGGGTCAATATGGTAGAAACTTTCAGTTTTTGTTTGACACACGGGCAGCAGTTGTTGGAGAATCCTCGGCAGGTTTTCAGGACGGAATATACTATGAAGTAGATAGGTTTTTAATGAGAGCCGAAAACCCTTTGGTTCAGCAAACATGGTCTAGCCTATATACCGTGATCAACCGTGCCAATCTAATGATTGAAAAACTGGACGAATCTTCCGTTTTAAGATCAGTAAAAACGGAGTTAAATGCAGAAGCAAGATTTATCCGCGCCCTTGCTTATTTTAATATAGTTCGGCTATGGGGTGATGCTCCGCTTGTTACTAAAACAATAAGCCCTGATGAAGCCCTAGAAGTAACGCGAAATGGCAGTAAGCAAGTTTTGGAATTCGTTATCAGCGAATTGTCCTTCATCGCAGAATTATTACCAGCCACGTACGATGCAAATAATGCAGGAAGAGCTACTCAATATGCAGCTTTCGCTTTGCTTGGCAAGAGTTATCTTGAATCAGAAAATTACGGGGAAGCTTCCAGTGCGTTTAAAAAAATTATCGATTCAGGAATGTTTGAATTGCAAGAAAATTTTGATGATATATTCACCATTCCAAATGAGATGAATACAGAGATTATTTTTGCTGTAAGGTGGAAACGACTCTTGGAAGAAACAAATTTGTTCTTTGGGCGCGCGACTTTGCCTATCACAGTGGACCAAGGTTTTCTCGATTCTTATGAGGCCGGCGATACCAGACTTAGTGCGTCATCGATAGGCAATGTTGGAAGTTACTCTGCACCTGGAAAATTTGTGGATCCAGCGGGCTCTGACGGAAAAACAGGACTGGACTTTCCAGTGTTCAGGTATGCTGGTATTTTGCTGCTTTACGCAGAAGCACTTAATGAGCAATCATTCCAGGCAACAGGCGAGGCATTTGATGCTTTAAATAGCGTGAGGACACGTGCGGGACTTGTTGAATTAGCCGGCACAAACATTTCGGATCAGCAGTCATTCCGATTAGCACTTCTTGAAGAAAGACAAAAGGAATTGGTTTTTGAGGGGCATGCTTGGTTTGATTTAATAAGGTTAGGCAATGCACAAGAAGAGATTGC
>JBLHPQ010000141.1:0-5631 GCA_047624355.1 Flavobacteriaceae bacterium
ATTAATTTATCTACAATCGGAACATCCGCACCAGCCCAATCTAATCTTTTCAATTCAGATACAGAAAGCCATTTGTAGTCAAGGTGCTCCGTCAAATGAACTGCAGGGTCATCGCACGAACAGATAAAACTGTGCATCGTTAAAAAGAAGTCTGGATACTCATGCTCAACGGTGATAAACTCTTCTCTGGTAGAGATGTTCATTTTCAATTCCTCCTGAATCTCTCGGATAACCGTTTGCTCACGTGTTTCACCCGCCTCAATCTTCCCTCCAGGAAATTCGTATTTCTTTGAAATGTAATCGAGTTTACTCTCTCCTCGTTGTACGCATAAAATCTTATCGTTGTGCTTTATAATCGCGGCAACAACTTCAACTTTTTTCTTCTCTTTTTGCATGGAGCTAAGTTAAATATATTATTCTTCTTACTTCATGTACTCAAACCCATTGTTATGTGCAATTGTCAACATCGGCTGGATACATTCGGCATATCTATCTTTACTAATATTCAAATCAGGAAAAACAGTTAGATACTCTTCCAAGAAATGATTCTTTGGTTTGTTTACGCGCACGATAGCCACAGCCTCTTTTTGTAATTCGTAAAAATCATTGAAGTAATTCTCCATTTGAGGAAGTTTAGCGCCTTTAGAGCTGTTAAATGAAGGATCAGCAGGGATTAAATTCCACATCAAGTCATGAGCTACAAATTGAAATGGAATAAAGTGTTCAACAGCATAAGTTCCCTTTACTAATTCGTTGCCTGTATAGATACAATTAACATGTCCGAGTTCCTTTATCACGATATCCCAGAAATCTACTTTGTGTTTTGACAAGCTCCCTCGATTTTCTGGGCGCTTTAATTTGTTTGGGATATCCGGTACATTAGGGTTCCGAGATTGTAAGAACAGGGTTAAATTCCAATAACAGAAATCCTTCAGCATTCCGCTATTTCGTTTGAAGTAATCCAGCCAATCTGGTTGTACAAGAATTGAATCAGTGTAGAGAGCGTAGGGAGGAAAGTTATAGTTCTCTTGGGACAAGAGATACATTTCCGATTTTTTCCCAGTGCCTAACCATGGGCTTAAAAACTTGCAGGGTACATTGGCATCAAAATGTTGAAGTTGACGCATTGTTTCTTTCGAGGAAGAGTTCATTAAATTGTCAATGATCACATTTTTCTTTTCATTTACATCAATGTTTTCATGCGATTTCAAGAACTCGATCGCCGATTGGATTTTATCCTGCTTCCCGAAAGAGACTTGAAAATAATTAACTGTATACCAAGCATTAGCAATCATACGTGCAAACAATTCACGTTTTGTGATAACCTCCTTACCACTCTCAATGGATTCAATTAACGCTAAGAACCAGTAGAATTTATAGGATGCACTTGTGCTATTGAATACAGCATTCAATTTGCCAACGTTAACTTTATCGTCAGATGGGAGTCTCATTCCTCAAACTTTAGTTTGGTCTGTGGCTTTTTAAATTTCGCCTTCAATTCTCTTGACAAATCTTCCATGCTATCTAAATCTTCCAAAACAGATGCGGAGCAATTCCGTTTCAATAATTTATTAAGTTTTATTTCCTGTTCTTTAGTCATGCTGCCAAAGGCTAAAGTTAGTCATTACAATAACCTCTTGTTCATGTCGTTATAAATATATCATCGAGAATTCCGAAAGGAATGCCAACCGACCCAGCGCAGGGCACGGTGGATTAGAATGAGAGCTTCGTAGCTAAAATGTTTTGCGAGATCAATTTTCGTCTTGGTGGTGTTTGTTTAACTCTTAAAAAACGACATCATGAAAAATTTAATTTTTTTAATAACATTCAGTGTTTCAGTAAATTTAAATGCTCAAATTCTTAGCGCTGAGATAGAATTCCCTACCGGGTACAACGCTCGATCAAAAAAAATGTCTAAGGCGAAATCGGGCGAAAAAACCTACTGTCATGACGGGATGATTTACAAATACAAAGGGGAGTATACTGTTAACGATCTTCTCTCTGTATTACATGAGTTGGAGGATTTTTTAGCTAACAACGATCTTGATATTCTGAGGCCAAATAGATCAGAATCGACAACATTCATAAATTCAGACATGTCATTGATTTACACCTCATACATTGAATTAATGAGCGGAGAATCTGTTCAGAGTGTGTGGTATTTGAGAGATGAAGATGGACAGAAGTACAGAGCATTTTTAATGCTTTTCAAATATAGTATAGAGTTTTCTATTGATGACAGAGAATGGATAACCGATGTAAGTATTAATGATCTCTAGCCTTTTTTCTGAATCAAATTAACGTCCTCCCGTTAACCAAGACATGAGATAATAGAGAAATTTAGAATAAGTACTGTGAGTTGTTCCCTACAGAAATAGAAACTCCCTAATTCAACTTTATACTCCGAGAGAAAATGTTACGGAACTGACCCTCTATTTTCGCCCGGACTGTGGTGTAAGCTCCTCTCGCATTCACTGAATTAGGCAGTAGATCCCAATGATCACCTACTTTAACAATTTGGCAACCGGATCCAAATAGCTCGAACTCATCGTAGACATTAGACTGTATTGTTACTCTAGCAACGCCAATTGCAGGTATTGAACCATAATATGCGTTGCCGTTTATAAGAATAATTGTGCGATTTTGTTGCGCTGAGACTGATGCGGCGATGACCAAAAAAACGAGGAGAGAGATTACTTTCATTCTGGATGAATTATGGTGCTCATAAATGGAATGAGCACCTGTGAAAAAGTAACAAGTGGACGTTAAATGAGATCATAAAAAAATCTAGAACTACTATAACAACCAACTTCTCCCATTCATGCTTAATTTAGCAGCATGACAAAAAAATGGTATCCACAACGGAAGACAATCGATGCTCCAATTGCAACCATCAAAACATTTATTCACCACATCGGGCACCCAATCTCACGAGCGACTATTGAGAAAGATATAGAGTCGCACCGAGAATTCCCTTCACTTTCCTTTGAAGCCATTACAGAAATTCTCAAAGATTGGGGCATGGAGCCGATAGCATATAAGGCCAATTTGGAAAGCCTACCTTCACTTCCAATACCATCCATTACCTTGATCGAAGAAATAGATAAAAGACAACAAATGGGGATTCCAGTTCTGTTCTTTGGCCTTGAGCAGGATACAGTAACCTATGTGCATCCTCGTAAGGGGTGGGTTTACGAATCTTTAGCTGATTTCAATGCAAAGTGGAGTAAAGCGATGATATCCTTGACGGGCATAACATCAGAAGGGGAAGAAGATTTTGAGGAGCTAGAGAAGGAATACATTCAGAAATTGGAAAATCACCCGGAGAGACAACTAGTTCAATCGATGGATCAGGTTTTGACCGCAGATGAGTGCGATCATATTATTGCGATTTCCAATGATCGTTTTGCGAGAAGCAAAGTCGGAGGAATAGAGGAAGCAATCTATGGGCGCACAAGTTATTCTGCATACTTGGTCATTGACGATGATCAAAAATTGAATGCAATCCGAGAAAAAATTGCTCAACGGATCAATAGACCGACAAGCCATTTTGAATATTTTCAGTGCGTTTCTTACGCGCTCGGTCAGGAATACCAAAATCACTACGATACATTTGATCCCGAGACTGAGGATGGGAGATTGACAATTGAAGCGGATGGGCAAAGGAAATTCACTTTATTGATTTATTTGAGTGATGATTTTGAAGGGGGGCAAACCCATTTTCCGAAATTGGACCTCTTGGTGACTCCCGAAAAAGGCGGTGCTGTTTTATTTCAAAACATTGATGATGATGGGAAACTTATTGATAGCTCCTTTCATTCAGGATTGCCAATTTCCAGAGGAAAGAAGTACGCATTAAACCTTTGGATTAGGGAACGCGCCATTAAGGAAGTTGTAGCCTCATAGATCCGTTAGGTGGCACTGAGCTGAAATTCGTATTTAATCAATCTCATTTTGCACTTTACATATTCGTAAATTTAGTCAACGTTCAGTCGTACTTCAAGGTCAAGCTCTTCGGTTCTTGAAAAGGTATAAGTCCACTCATCGTAGCTAATCTGCCTCAATTAATCTACCTCTTTTATTTTTGCCTGTTTTAAGCGTAAATGTGAGCATATATCCAACCCAAACAATCAATAGTTCCACCAGATGAGTCAATCTTTCTCCTTCATTCTTACCTTTGCATCATGGGATTTAAGGAGAAACGTAAGAGGTTAGCGCCTTATTTTGTTGATGTATGGCAATACATAGTGATCATAGTGATCTTTATCGTCGCGGCAATTTTCATTTTATAAATCCATAGGCTTTTCGTAATTTAGTGGAATATATACGCTCCTTATGAAATTTGCTTTCGGAATACTTTGCTTGTTCTTCTCTCTTTCTTCATTTTCTCAGCTCAATATGAGCTACCTCGGTAAGTTGGATTATGATCTACTTCACAATGCTGGAGCTAACGATGTCTGGGGGTATGTTGATGAAACAGGAATTGAATACGGCTTAGTCGGAACTACCGAAGGAACTGGAATTGTTGATCTCTCAGATCCCACCACACCATTAGAAATTTTTTGGGAACCAGGCACGTATTCAACATGGAGAGATCTGAAAACACATGGTGATTATGCCTATGTGACGACTGAAGCACTGCAAGGGCTCTTAATTATTGATTTGTCTCCATTACCAGCATCGGCTGCACTGACGACCAGCTATTATACTGGACCTGTAGCAGACGAATGGCGGTCAGCGCATAATCTTTACGTAGACCCTGCAGGTTATGGATACATATTTGGAGCAAATAGAGGGAACGGGGGAGTGATCATTCTTGATTTATTCACTGATCCCTTAAATCCAATTGAGATTGGTGTGTTTGACGATTGGTACGTCCATGATGGATTTGTTCTCGGGGATACGATGTATTTAGCGCATATCAACGAAGGAACAATGAGTGTTGTAGATATCTCAGATCGTACAAATCCAATTTTGCTTGGAACAAAAACGACTCCTAATTCATTTGCACATAATATCTGGGCTTCTGATGATGGAAATTTTGTTTTCACAACAGACGAGAAACCTTATTCTTATATCACGGCATATGATGTCTCTGATCCTACAAATATTGTCGAGGTTGATCGTATTCAAAGCTCACCGGGAATTGGAGTTATTCCGCACAACACGCATGTGTTTGGTGATTATTTAGTGACGAGCCATTATGCCGATGGAGTAGTTATTCACGATGCAACCTACCCATACAACCTTGTGGAAGTTGGTTATTACGATACTTATCCTGGACAAACTGCAGGGTACGATGGTTGTTGGGGGGCATATCCGTTTTTACCATCAGGAATTGTCCTAGCCACTGATAGGTCAGAAGGATTTTTTGTCCTTGGATCTAACTATACGAAAGCGGCGTATCTGGAAGGTACGGCAACTGATGCAGTGACACTTCTGCCGATTGATTTGGTCGATATTGTAATCACTGGAGATGAGCAAACGGAAAACTCAAATACAGTTGGGTTTTATGCTACTGGAATTGCAACAGGAGGAACGTATGACGTTACTTACTCGAAAATCGGCTACTTTCCACAAACGATCTCGGTCCCATTGGTTAATGGTGTGATTACAATTCAAGATGTACAA
>JBLHPQ010000142.1:0-5608 GCA_047624355.1 Flavobacteriaceae bacterium
TCATACAGGCCACAACAATAGCTCGATTGCATGGACTTCACAAAATACTCCAGATTCAGCATCCATTCAAAGGCTTCAAAGAGTTTGGAGATGGGATTTAAACAGTTTGACGGGCACCCGCACTGTCGATTTAAAAATGAGCACCTATGATTTAGATAAGCTCCCCCCCTTGCCTACAGGATATTCCAAATATGGTATTTTGGTAGAAAGTCAGAGTAATTTTGTTCCGAATTTCAACTCTACAAATTCGGAAGTTATTGAAATTAGAGGCTTCGGTCCAGTCCCCACAGATACCTTGGCACCTTATTATGAAGCGACCGTTCAAATCGAAAAAGGAACATTTCTCACGCTTTGCGCAATTAAACCCACTATCAATTTCGAAAATTTAGCGCAAAACTTTATCGAACTGGATTCACCACCTACATCTTCTCTTGAAACTCGAGTCTTACTAAATTACTCCCCAAGTGCCATATCAAGCATTAACGTTGGTTACAAGTTCGTAGATCTAGAGGGGGTGGGAGGAATAGATTACAACGGAATCGATGGGACAGTTCCTTTCGACATCAACAATAGTGAGGCAGTAATCAATTTCGAGGCTATCAATAATACTACTATAGAAGCCTCACCTGTTAAGGACTTTATGATAATCTTGGATCCATTAACTACTTCGATAGATATTGGCGCGAATGATACTCTATTTTTCAACATTTTTGATAATGATCCATTACCGAAGGTAAGTTTTAGTTCTGCTGCTAATACTGTCGCCGAAGACGCAGGATTGGCTCAGGTTAATATCACAGTGTTTGGTATGACAACTAATTCAACAACAGTTGGACTTATACGCCCAAATACAACTACGGGTAATGCTGGATCTGCGGAATATGGTTTTGACTATACTCTTATAAGTGCTCAGGGTTGGGTGAACATTTCGGGCGGACGAAGAGCCTTATCCGTAACCATTCCTCCGGGCGAAAATATGGAACAAGCTGTTTTTTTCCCCATAACCGATGATTTTAGCGACGAGCCTGATCAAAATATTATTTTTGAAATACAACCTCTTACAGGTGTAGGTGCAGGAAACGGGAGTATTTTGACCCACAACTTAACCATAACGGACAATGATGCAGAGCCGACTATAAAATTTCAATCCACTGCTTCAGAAGGTTTTGAGTCGATCTCTGACCCTAGGATTTACGTTGTGTTTGATGAAGGAAGTGCCCCCAGTGAAAAGGAGGTAGTAGCTTACTACTCCATAGATTTAGGAGCATCAACGGCTATCGCTGATCCACTTGCGGACAGTGATTATTCACATCCTGAAACAGGGCAGCTCGTTTTTCTACCTGGAGAGATAGAAAAGTGGTTTTCAATTACAGTCTATGGTGGTGATGCACCTAATGAAGGAAACGAAGAAATAGTCTTTGACCTATCAAATACACCTACCAATGCAGGAATTGGATCTACTAATAATGAACACGTATACACAATAAAAGAGTATTCAGAATTTGAATGGCAAGGTTTGGCAGGCGTTGGAAAACTTCCAGATAATACAATGTGGGTGGTTCCAGACGCCACCGCTTCGCAAAATAATATTCAGAGCATTCCAAATCTTGCTCCCCGCCCCATTGAAATCATTCAAGATGTGGCCAACGCTGGTCCAAATCTCACAACTCCCGCTGCTGGTCTTAACAATCATAAACTCCTCGATTTTGATGGTGCAGATTACATGAAGGTCAGTGAAACTGGATCGCTGGAAGGACAAAGTAATTTAATCAATACGGGAGGTCAATACGATAATAAATCAATGTTTTTTGTCTTTTCACCTGATGTGGTCGATTCTAACACACCACAAATTATCTATGAACAAGGTGGTGGAACCAGAGGAATGTCAGTTTATATTCTTCAAAACAAACTTTATTTCTATGCATGGAATGGGAGTAATGACGGTGCTCATAGCCCATGGGGTTTCGTAGGAAACACAACAAGTACCAGTAGTTTGGGCGCGGCTTATGTCCAATCCACTACAGATCTCGTGACGGGCGAGTTTTATGTGGTTAGTTGTCACTATTCAAGAGAATATGACAACCCTGTCAGTCCTGGATTTACACCATCTGATATTTCGGGATTAAGTATGTACATCAATGGAATTCTGCAAGGTAGTTACGACGGAAGAGTGGGGAGACTATACACCCATGGAGGTAGAACTGCAATCGGAGCATGCTGGAATCAAACAAAAATTCATGATAGGCCAGATAAAGAAGGGTCTACCGACCCAGGGTGGTTTTTTAATGGAAAAATGGGTGAGTTTCTCTACCTCAACGAACCCATTATGAATGTGGCAAGAATTCAAATTCTGCACAACTACTTTTCAGCTCTGTACAATATACCTTTGAACGCGAGCGTGCAAAGCTTTGACCTTGATTACGCTAATCGTGTTAGTTCAGCGTTGCCAGATTATAATAATGGCGTTGCTGGAATTGCAAGCATAGGCACTGCGCTGCACGGAGATTCACAAGGTTTCTCTGAATTGAGGGTGAGAAATCCAGTTTTCAGCTCATCAGCAGATGCCATATTGACTTGGGGACATAATGAAGAAGAGCTAACTAATACGTGGCCATTTGTAAATTCGGGTTTACCAAATAGTGTTATCGAGAGATCAGGAAGAATATGGCGATTCTCGAGCCAGGATGATGTCATTTCAGCAGTAGATGTGAGAATTGATTTTAGTAATTCTTCCAACTCGCATGAGCTTTCTTCTGATCCATCTCTATTAAAACTATTGGTTCACAGTAATGGAGCAACCCCCCAAGATTTCTCCTCTGCTTTAATTCTTAGCGGTTCGATTCTTTCGGGAAATATTGCGTTTTTTGAAAATGTACCCGTGAGTAATGGTGTATACATTGCCCTAGGAAATATAAGCAGCGCTATACCCCTCCCCATCGAACTCCTCGCCTTCAACGCCGAACTTAAAGGGAGTTTTGTAGACCTCAATTGGTCTACGGCCACTGAAATTAACAACGATTATTTTGTAATAGAGCGAGCGAGCGATGAATTAGATTGGAAACCGATTTCAACAGTAACAGGCGCAGGCAACTCAAATAGTTTATTGACTTATAGCGATGAAGACCGTGCTCCATTAATAGGCCTTTCCTATTACAGATTAAAACAAGTAGATTTTAATGGTGCCTTCTCATACAGCGAAACCGTTTCTGTTTTCAACAACACAATTGTCGATAGCGATGATGTATTTATGTATCCAAATCCGTCTGCCAATGGTAGCGTATTTCTGCGCCTGCCATTTGTAACCCGAGACTTTGAGACTGTTGTTAGACTTTTTGATATGTCTGGCAAACAGATTTACACTGAACAATTCGATACGAACCCAGATATTTTCGAATTTAAGTATGGCGAACTAAAGCCAGGAATTTATCTCATAAGCATTTTTTCAGATGCTATTAGCGCGACTAAGAAATTGGTAGTCCCTTAGATCAACCCCTATTGCCCATCCACGAAAGCCTTATTGTAAACGATGAGGATCTTATTTTTAGTCGAGTTATGTAACTCTGAGGTGCACAATTGAGTAAAGAGTGCATCAAATTGCTGATTATGAGTTCCCCAAAATTATCTTCATTTATATATGCGGTTTCTCTGATCACTATTTCTGTGCTGTTCTGCTCGGGAAATATCTTTGCCCAACAAGGTCCCGGAGGGGTGAGTGTGGAAACGGGATCACTCACAGGTTGTGGAGGCACAGCAGTAAGTACTTGCGGCGTATGGCTAGATGCTAGCACCTTATCAGCATTAGCCGATGGTGATGACGTAAGTACCTGGACAGATGTCAGTTATTCAACTGATTGTGACAATGCGACTGTTCCAGCCAATATTTTACCGCCCACCTTCCGTAATGATCCTGCGTTTACTATTAATGGTTTGCCAACGCTCACTTTTGAGGACGACAGGTATTTTATTCTTGCATCATCTGACGATCTGAATACGGAAAAGGTGACTTATGATAAAATGGTCTTTCTGGCATTCAGAACCTCAGAAGAGATCATTGAAAAGCAGATGATTTATGAGGAAGGCGGCACCGTTAGGGGGTTTAACATCATGATTGATGATGGGCTACTCATTATTGGAGCTTACGATAGGGCTGTTGATAATGACGGGCAAGTGTCAGGGAACGCTGACAATACTCCCGCATGGGGTTATTCATACGTTTCAAATCCGATTCAACCCAATACGACCTACATTCTCTCCGCACAATTTAAAGCGACAACTCCAGGTGTATTGGGAAATAATGCCAATAATTTCTTGAGAGGATGGCTAAATGGGACTCCTTTCGGAGGACCAGGAGCCTTGACTGGTGGAAATAACTTCAGCGGATTTAATAATCAAGGGCTACTAGGCACATTGTATAATCACCCAAATCCATGTGGACTCGGAGCAGTGAACGATGATACTGTGGATAGAGAGCAGATTATCAATGGCAACGCCAATACCGTTGGAACTTGGTCATTTAAAGGCAAGCTCGCAGAAATGTGTTATTACAAGGATATGGTAACCGAAACTCAAAGATTAATTGTCCAAAACTATTTGGCAGCAAAGTACTTGGCAGTTTTAAGTACACAAGATTGGTATAGTTATGAATTTGCTTACGGTAAAGATGTCATCGGTCTCGGCCAGCACATAGATAACTCGGATTTGCACAATCTTAGTCAAGGTCGAAATCCATTTCGTATCAGTACAGATGGTTCTGTGGATAGCGATCCTAACCAATATTACTTCACGGGTCATAATGGGTTGAACATGAATTGGACAAGTGTGGGTGTTCCAGATAACTCAACCAATATTGAAAGGCTTAATAGAGTGTGGCGTGTCGATCGAACTAATTTCGTCTACGATATTTTGCATGAAATTGACGTAGAAATCCTTCCAGATCGGCCTTCAGGATATACAGTCGTAAATTCCAAATTGGTTTTACTAATTGATGAGACCAGCGCTAATATCCCTGACTTTACTCTTTCCACCACTATTGTCCGCGAAATTGAACAGACTGGAACTACTCCTTTTGATTATGAAATTGAAGCCAACATTCCCGATGGTGCGTTTTATACGTTGGCTTGGTTAAAGCCAGAAATAAATTTTGTGCTTGAAACTGATTTGGGATTGGAATCTGATCCTTCTCCTGATTTTTCAATTGTTAATGTTGAGCTTAATCTCAATTATACTCCAATTCCAGGAGCAGGTAATTTTGACGTTGATTTCATCTTAATCCCAGGAGCTGCCGTGCTTGGACCGGGTCCATCAGGGGGCGCCGATTTTTATTATAATTCGACAACTCTTGGTCTAACTAGTGCAACAGCTTCTTTTTTTGGTGGAAATGCGACTACGTTTATTCAGCTAAGAATAATTAACGATGTTGTGGCTGAGGACCCATCAACTGAAGATTTTGTAATTCAGCTTACGGGTACAACTTCACCTATAGGAGAACCAACCCTTTTGATTGGTCCTAATTTTGAGCTGGACTATTCCATTTTTGACGATGACCCCCCACCAAAAATTAGTTTCCCTTCATGGGCTACTAATATTCAAGTCAATGAAACTGCAGGTA
>JBLHPQ010000143.1:0-5489 GCA_047624355.1 Flavobacteriaceae bacterium
GTATAGCGTTCGTTGGTTAAACAACGTTTCTTGAATTCTTCGCATTTGTCCTCCTGCTTTTTCTGCAGGTAGCAATGTTCCAATCTTATCAGAGAAGGTAATCAAACCAGCCTTATCCCCTTTTCTCAGAGCAATATTGGTGAAGACAAGCGCAGAATTGATAGAGTAATCCAACAATGAAAGATCGTTAAACTCCATTTGCATACTTCGACTTTTGTCAATGATGCAATAGATGCTCTGGGATTTTTCTTCTTGGTACTGATTGACCATCAGCTCATTTCTTCGACTTGTCGCTTTCCAGTTAATCCATTTTGGATCATCTCCCTGGACGTAACTTTTAATTTGCTCGAATTCACTGTTGTTACCGAGTCGGCGAATCTTCTTGATTCCAGCAGTCGTCTTTTGTTGTTGAAAGACGAGCAATTCGTATTTCTTCATCTGTAAAACGGAAGGGTAAACATCAACTTGTTGCGCCAAAGGAATATCAATTCTCCTTGAGGCCATAAAGAAGATGGAGCGCATGATGATAAATACATCACCGAACTGAAATGTTCCTCTTGATTTAGGCGTGAACACGTAATCAAACGACTTTTTCGTATCGGGTAATAAAGTTCCCCTCAGAACGATTGATCTAATTTGCATTTCTACAGGATAGCCCTCAACCATCGAGAAGTTAATCACCTGATTGGTTTCATTGGTGATCGTTAAGACAATTGCGTTGTCGTCTCCCAAATTTAAGCGGTCATTCATTTTCCGCGACACGGTCAAAGGATCAGTTGCAGAGAAAACAAGCAGCACGTCAATCAATGTCAATCCAAATAGCGACGCTAAAACCACGTTCGCAAAAAAGCCCATCATGGGAATTGTGTACGCGGTGACATAGAGGATAATTACTCCTGCAAAGACTGCAAAAAACCAACGAGTCAGATATATGTTTCCAAGTGTTTTCAAGCTTATCTAGGAACTTCTATTGTTTTAATAATCTCTTCTACGACATCTTCAATTCGTGCGCCCTCCATCTCAGCTTCTGGCGTTAATATTAAACGGTGATTCATCACATGAACTGCAACGAACTGAATATCTTCTGGAGTGACAAAATCACGCCCTCTAATGGCCGCAATAGCTTTAGCTGACCGAATGATTGAAAGAGATGCACGTGGTGATCCACCCAAGTATATTTTACCGTGGTTTCTCGTTTTATGCGTGATCGCCGCAATGTATTTGATCAAATTATCCTCAACGATCACCTTTTCAACTTCTGCTTGAATTTTTTCAATGTCCTTTGCACTGAAAACCGCCACAATATCGTCTAATGTCGGAGTTTTGATGTTGTTTTTATAGCGCTGCAAGATTTCTTCTTCCTCCTGTAAATTCGGATAATCCAATTTAACCTTAAAGAGGAATCTATCCAGTTGTGCTTCTGGCAAATTGTAGGTTCCTTCTTGATCAATTGGGTTTTGAGTTGCAATAATTAAGAACGGGAAACTCATTGGATAGCATTCTCCGTCGTAGGTTATTTGTCGCTCTTCCATCACCTCAAACAGGGCAGCCTGCGTTTTAGCTGGAGCTCGATTGATCTCATCAATCAGAACGATATTCGAAAAAATTGGCCCTTTCTTAAATGTAAAGGTGGTCTCCTTGGCATTGAACACAGATGTTCCAATCACATCTGACGGCATCATGTCTGGTGTAAATTGAATTCGTGCAAAGTCAACATTTAATGATTTCGACAATACTTTTGCCGAGAGTGTCTTGGCTACACCAGGAACACCTTCTAATAAGATATGTCCGTTGGCGAAGATCCCAGTCATCAATAAATCGACCATTTCCACTTGGCCAATAATGTACTTAGCGAGCTCATTGCGCACTTCATTCACTTTTTGGGCTACCCACAGCAATTCAGAATTTTTGCGTTCGAAACCATAAGATTCGGCTTTTGGTTCTGTGACATCTAATGCTGCCAATGGATCCGCAGCTTCTTCATTAGGCGTAGCAATTTCCGATGTTTTCTCTTCCTCGGGCGTTTTTGGCGTCTCGGAATTCGTCGGCATGTATGAAGAATGCTCGTCCTTATTTTCTGTGTTCTCTGGGTTATTTATTTCGTCGTTTATCATAATTCAAGCATATGAAGTTTGGATACAAAGCGTTCGAACTGTTTGCGATCGAAATTGCTGAGGTCCCAATAATTAATAATCAGTGATTTATTGTTTCTAAATGTAATAATAACACCCGTTTTCCGTGACTCGACATTGAGCAAGTCTGAGCGATCGAATTCTTTTTTCATTCCCAATCCGGAGTAGTGAGTGACTTTTTCCTTTGTAATTATCAAGTACGGTTTCGATAGTCGAAGAATTCCCAGAACGATTAATATTAAGCCTACTGGCCATAAAACAATGCCAATTCCGATACCACTCATGAGTAAATACAATCCTATAATTACAAGCGTAATACCTGCGAGTAAGAATATAGCTGGAAGCCACATCGAACGCTTGAAGACCATTTCCTTAGCTTGTACTTTGGCGTTCAGATCATCAGAAATAATTCCAACACGGCGGTAAAATTGATGTTGTTTCTTTGAAATTTCGGCAACGAATTGCTCACTCACTAGACTCGCCTCCTTTGTCTCATAGGATTTAATTAATTTCTTGAGTTCACTTAAATCTGTATTGCTTTTTTCAGCGAGCATCAAGAGTTCTCTGTCCCCCTCTCGATGATATAGGTCTACAAAGAAATGCCGATGAATGGTGTCGTAAAAGTTCTTCCGCTGCACCTGAAGCAGTCCATAAGGGTTTCTTTTTGAGAAGTAAATTGAAGTTATCGTTTCTGCAAACGCCAGCGTCATATTCTTTCTTTTCGGAAGGTAATCTACCACTGGACGAATGCGCTTCGACCTAAAAATAACGAATAAGATAATGCCCAGAATGGAAAGCAATAACGCCGTCAGTAACATCGGGTTTTTGAAAATCAACTGTAAATAACTATCATCGACCTTCTTATCTGCTCCACTTGTGTCGTCAGTATCGTAATTTCCAACATTGTCTGGTCGTCTACCTAACTCAAGCATGTAGACATCGTTCTTCGTTGAAATATTATCTAGGCAGTAGGCGGCATATTGAAAACCTGAATTCCGTTTGATTTGATAGTTAAAGAACATACTTGGTGTAGCATGCAAGTATAAAAAGCCTTTCCCGTAGGGTACACGAACAAAATTCGGCATTTCCATAAAGGATGAGAGACCAACAAAATCTTCCTCGAATTCCAATTCACCAAATGCCCACCAATCTTTCGCGACGGTGTCATTTTGATAAATGTTGATCATGTTAAATTTCTTGTTGTCAGCAAAAACATTCACTTGTTCATCATAATCCGACCTGAACTCAAACTCGTTGAAAAGCTTTGGAAACAAATTCTCTGTTAGGTCATCGAACGCAAGAAATAGATCAGAGCCCTGACTGACATCACTTAGGATAGAATCCATTTCATTGTCCTTCATCTGAAAGACGCTTCCCACAAACATGTACGTTTTAGGGGATGCATCTGCTGAAGTGATTGAATCCAATTGAACCCAGTCATTTACAACTTTAATCCGTTTTGCAGTATCGATATGAGCCTTGGTTAAGGTTGAAAACAGGTACAATCCAAGCGGGTCTTTATCGTCTAACTGGTAACGTCTCTCCCAATTTGCAGAAATGAACTTCTGTCGATTTGGTGCGCCATTAGGATCAACGGCTTCATTCCCAGCGGAAAAGAACCAAACCATCAACATCATAAATGCGATGATTCCAATGAACATTCCTATTTTTCCCTGTTTACTCATTAACTGGATCAAGGGATTGGTAATAATTCTCTAAGGTCGGCAGCAGCATCTCGAATACTTCTTTGTCGATTTCATATTCGCCGTACCAAACAAGGTCATAAATACGCACACATTCAACGAAAACATGTTGATTTGGACGCTTTCTCATTTCCTGGAGGTAGTGATGGTTTGTTTTGTCGCGCTTCCAGTGCACCCATGATTTACGGATTAGTTCCTTAAGTATGAACGTAAAGTAGATCCGAACGCACTCTCTATAGTCACCTTTCTCCATAGCGGCTTCCAGGCGAAGTTCCAATTCAGTTTTGCTAATTACTTCAGGATTCCAGTCATTCTCAACATCGACGAGTACCTTCTTATTTGGTGGCTTAGCGTTTTTAAATATGAAGTAGAATATTAACACGATTGCTACAGCCAGTAGAATGAACAAAAGAATTTTCCAAATCCCCCAGCCTGAAACATTCGGCGCATCCAAATCAAGATCAATGTCTGGCGCCGGAATATCCGGAGCATCAATGTCTGGTAATTCTAAGGGTTTAGGCGGCGCAACTTCTGGGTCATAATCCAGGGTGCCTTTACCGCCACCTCGATCGAATCCTTGATAGCGTTCCTGCCGATCCCGCTGTATTTGTTGGGGACTGTATTGAACTCCTCGACTAGAACCAGCCCCACTGCCACTTCCAGGATTATAGCCGTTGCCTGTATATTCTTCCTCTGAATCCATCTCAGCAGGATAGGAACCATACCAGTCATCTGGACCTCTGTATCCTTCTGTTTTTCGGTAATCTAGAAAGTCCTTTTCTGATTTCCAGGTAGTCGATTTTTTATCATCGCCTGCGCCATCTTGAGCCATGGCTGACAGAGGTAGAATCAATAGGATTATATGGAGAAGTCGTTTAATCAAAATCTACTGTCGTTTCTTTGATTCTACTGCGTTTACCAAATTTCTTGAATGCATTTTTCAATCCATTCGCTTCTGTTTTTTCAAGTTCAGAATAATATCCAAATGCCATTGTGATTATCAACAATGGGAGAATGAATAACATAAATATTATATAGACAATTTGGCGTGTGACGTTCCCCCAAAACATGTAATCATCCGTATAGATTTGCGCAATTCGCTTGACGAAATCGGCTACCATATCCAAAATATCACGCATTAACGGTTCGCCATCCCAGCCTATGTGATTACTAAAGACAAAGGCTATTGGCTGAACAATAATCGCGGTAAGGCCAATGAGAATTATTAGCACCAATAACGTTTTTCCATAATGCTGCGCACTATATTTAAAGCCTCTTTTAAAGCGAACTCCAAATTTCTCATTATCGAGTCCTGCCGCTGCTCCATTCAGTAAAAAAAGTGGCATGACAAAGATGGAAAGCAATAAAGCCCATGCTGGAAGAGTCATTACCAGGAGCATTAAAAATACGTTAGCCAGCCAAATTCCTAAAAAGCGCTTCCCGGCGTACTCGAAAAAGCTCTTCCATGAAAATGCTTCTCCTACTGTTTTCACACTCCATAGAACTGCGGTAAAAATCAACCCAAATATGACCGTCCAGCCAACGACCATAAATATGTCTTGTACAGAATGGTAGCCATAGCCAATCATCAGTTCAAGCTGGGCAGACCAATCGTACCAATACTGTCTCTGTTGGAGGTCGTAATGCTCGATGT
>JBLHPQ010000144.1:0-5449 GCA_047624355.1 Flavobacteriaceae bacterium
TAGTAATTACTCCTATTATCATTACTACAGCTCAAATTGAATCGGTATTCGTACGCTTGAGTTGACAGTCTTGCCAGACTTCGTTGCGGGGATCCAATTTGGCATATTTTCTACAACTTTTATCGCCGCCGAGTGATAACTATCGCTAATCCCTCCCCAGACTTTGACGTCTTCAATGCTCCCATCTGCCATTATCGTGAATATCAAATAGATCTTAGTTGGCCTAAAACATTCCCATTGCGTAATTGGAGGATATTCCATATTCGTACTTAAATACATCAACATCTCAGATCTCCCTCCTGGAAATTCAGCCTCAGTATCCGGGAAGTCTTCGATAATCCGAAATGAACTAGCCATAGTATCACTTTCTTGAGAAAGTCCGATTATTGGTATCACGAGCATCAGTAGAACAAGTTTCATATTAATGATTGCTGCAAGAAGAATGCCAAGGACTTGTCTTCTAATACTAGCCAATCATCACTTGCGTTTTTCGCAACTCAACATTTTTCATCTTGGAAATTCAGTAGCTCCAACGAAAGAAGTACCCATACATTTGGTCTATAGAAACACACAAACACAACTATTATGAAACACACAACGGATGTCGCCTTAATCAAAAATAATATTCCTGTGATCTTCTTTCAGTTCTTGATTCTTTTCCTCGCTAGTTCAGCAATTTCTCAAGAGAACCCATGGAAAACTGAAAAAAGCGGAACAAACCCTTGGACAGGAGAAGTTACTGAATCAGCCGAAGAGATTCAGCCTGAACTTTCAGATTCATCAGTAAACACACTTCCGTTAAAAGAAATTTCAAGTCAAGATCTATCGCTTGAAAAAGAACTAGTACTAGTCGAGTACGGTAATACTGAATATAAAGCGCCCGGTGCAGCAATCTTCAGTGGAGTCACCTCAACCTTTTTTAGCGTCTTCGCTCTTCCCGTAAACCTGCTATTAACGACTACAATCCAGACACCTCAACAAAATTTAATCGTCTCAAACTATCAAAAAGAAAACCCTGAGGCAACGGCTAAAGAAATTAAACAAATCCAAAAAGGAATGAGAAAAAAGCGAATCATGAATTCGCTAAAGGGATCTCTAATTGGCTCCGCTCTTAACCTCGGAATAATCGCAATAATTATCGCCCTATAACAAACACATAAGCTAAAAATTAAAAACTAAACATCATGAAAAAATCAATTTTTATCGCAATCGCATCAGTACTACTAGTCATTAACGCTAACGCACAGTCAAAAAAAATGGTCGTTGCCAATCCGAGTGTTTCCGGACTATATGCAACTACTGAAATTGCTTCAAAAATATTACGCTTTGAAACGATTAAACTAGAAACCTATACTGTATATGATCAATTCGATACCCAAGACGCCTATAATCAAGACTCTACACTCGACGAGAACTGTTACGGTCTCAGATGTCTTGTCAAACTAGGACAAGCTCTCAATGTGGACTACGTGTTGTCCGGTAGTTTCGACAAGTTGGGTACCAAAATAGTGATCACCTTGAAAATAATTGATATCAAGAACGAAAGCTTGTACAAATCAAAAGTGCGAGAATTTAATGATCAAGAGGCCGAATTACAGCGAATGATTGCCATTACTTTGAAGGACATGCACGGAATGACGATGGATACCGAACTCGAAAGTCGCTTAAAATTCAATGAACAAATTATAATTTCAAACGATGTCGGTAAAGTCAATAATTCAGGACCGCGCGTTGGTTATGCTGTTCTAACAGGATCTGTAGGAGAATTTGCAGTAAGAGCTGAAAGCAGAGGAGGATTAGATATTTTCCCAGGAATGAGCATGATCGGTTACCAGTTTGAAGGACAATATGTTGGAACTGAAAACTTTTCAGCCCTCGTTGAAGTATTCGCCAACATATGGGGAATGGAACAAGGGAAATTCATTCCATCACTCAACTTAATGAATGGATTACGTTTTGGAGATGCTGGATGGGAAATTGCTTTCGGACCTGGAATTGGGTTATCGAAAACTACCTACGGTTTCTTTGATGATAAAGGGTTGTTTGGAGAGTCAGGACAGTATTTCTCTGACAAAGATTGGAGAACTTATGCCGATGCTACGTTCCAAGAGGATGTTTCTCACCAGAACGAACAAGGTTATTACCAACGTCCAAGTCCAACTGATATTGAGTCTTCTTACTCCTTAGAAAATCGTCATGCTGACACACGTGGAAGCCTTTCATTGACAACGCATTTCGTTGTTGGAGCCGGTAGAACATTCAAAGCAGGAGCATTGAATATACCTGTAAACTTATTCTACACTTTTAAGAAAAAAGGCGGATTTGCAGGAATCAGCGTTGGGATCAACATTGTAAAATCAAAATCTAAAATCAAATCACGCTCGGATATCTAACCGTCACTAATGAGTTTGGTTTCATAGCTGGTCTTCTGTTAAAACAGAGGGTCAGCTATTTTCTTTTCGCACCACTTTTTCGCAAAAGAAACTTTATTTTAGCACAAAGTTATGAGGTATTAAAAACCTCGAATCAGACTAATAGTTGAAAATGAAAAATATCGCAACCCTTCTCATTCTTATTATCACAACCTATTCCTATTCACAAGCGACTGAAAATAAATCAGCGCTTGAACTCTCCGAAATCATGAAGGGGAATTCGTTCATCGGGAATCAGCCGGAAAATATACGTTGGTCATTGAATGGTAAACACATCCTTTTCGATTGGAATCCACACGATCAACCTGGAAACTCAACTTTCTCGTATTCTCTTAAAGCAAGAGCTATAGATTCGCTTCATGCAGATTACTTCCTTACATCGACGGATTATTATGGCGGTCAGATCTATGCAACAGAAATTTATAGCGAGGACGGAAACCTCTATCGCTTCGACCGTAAAAAGGATGAGACACAACTCATTTTAAAGTCTTTACAGTCCATTCGGAACATTCAAAGAACTGGCGGATCAGAAAGCATCTACTTTCAGCAAGGGAATGGATTTTACTCCTATGACCTGGCTTCACGAACGATTGAACAACTCGCTGAAATCAAAATGGTCGCCAATGAAAGTGATCCCAAACCCACTTACTTCGAGGAAGAAGAGTTAGCGCTTTTCCAATTTATCAAAGACCAGAAAGAGGCAAAAGAATGGCGCAAAGCGAAATCTACCAGCTGGAACCACGACGTTCCGATCATCAGTTATCCAAGAGGATCTCATAGCTCAATCCAAATAGACGGAACAGGGAAATTCATCACGTTTCGTGTAGATCACTATCCAACTGGTGGAAAAAAAACGCATGTAGATCATCACATCTCAGCCTCAGGTTATACAACACAGAGATCTGCAAGAGAGAAAGTGTCAGACGAAGATCCAACCCACCAATTGGGGATTTACAATCTCGAATTAGATACAACTTATTTCGTTGATTTCTCAACACTGAGTGACATCCGCAGAAAACCAAAATACCTTAAGGACTATGGTGATGACGAAAGACTTTATGAGGTAGATCGGAATATTATCATGCACAAAATGATCTATTCTCCTAATGGGGAATCTAACGTCATAGATGTTCGTAGTTATGACAACAAAGACCGCTGGATCGTATCGGTAGATTTAAAAACAGGAAAAATAAAGATGTTGAATCATCAACACGATGAGGCATGGATTGGAGGGCCAGGAATCTCAAGCTGGAATATGGTTTCGGGAAATTTGGGTTGGATAGACAATGAAACGGTTCACTTTCAATCGGAAGAATCTGGCTTTTCACACCTCTACTCCATCAACGTTCATTCTGAGAAATTGAATCAATTAACGAGCGGGAATTGGGAAGTTCACAATGCTACATTATCAGGTAAGAAGGATCGTTTTTACATCACTGCAAATAAAAACCATGCTGGGAATCGGGAATTCTATCACCTTATCATCAAAACAAAGGAATTGATTCCAATTCTAACGCTAGATGGCAACCACGAAGTCTCCATCTCACCGGACGAAAAAACACTTGCTATACGTCATTCTACCAAAATCAAACCATGGGAGTTATACACTGCCATGAATAAACGAGACGCGCTTCTCGTTCAGGTTACCAAGTCAACCTCCAAAGAATTCAAGCGCTATGATTGGCATTCACCAGAGGTTATCTCTTTCAAGGCTGAAGATGGTGAGATGGTACCCGCTCGAATATTCAAACCTGAAGCAGCCAACTCAAATGGAGCGGCCGTTATTTTTGTACATGGCGCTGGTTATCTTCAAAATGCACACAATTATTGGAGTGGTTATTATCGAGAGTTTATGTTCCACAATTTGCTCCGAGATAATGGGTACACAGTGCTTGACATTGATTACAGAGCAAGTAAAGGATATGGAAGAGATCATAGAACTGCGATTTACCGTCATATGGGAGGCAAGGATTTGAGTGACCAAGTTGATGGACGAGACTACCTCATCAAAGAGCACAGTATCGATCCAACTAAAGTTGGGATGTATGGCGGTTCTTATGGTGGGTTCATCACTATTATGGCGTTACTCAATGAACCTGGGAAATTTCAATGTGGTGCCGCTATTCGGTCTGTGACTGACTGGTTTCACTATAATCACGAGTACACGACTAACATTCTAAATTACCCCTCTTCTGATCCTGATGCTTACAAAAAAAGTTCCCCAATCTACTTCGCCGATAAGCTAGAAGATCACCTTCTAATGCTTCATGGCATGGTTGATGACAATGTACACTACCAAGACGTTGTTCGTCTATCTCAGCGATTCATAGAATTAGGAAAGAAAGACTGGGACCTGGTGGGTTATCCTGTGGAAGCGCATGGGTTCAAAAAAGCATCGTCGTGGGTGGATGAATATCGGAGAATTTACGAATTGTTTAACCAAGAATTATTGAATAAATAGCATGGAGCTTAGAGAAATCAAAACCAAGCAAGAAATGTTGGATCAATACGGTCTCCTTTGCGAGGTCTATCCGTCATTAACAATTGAAGAATATAGTACCGAACTGGATTCCATGCTTCCTCATAATTATGGTCAAGTAGGCGTTTTTGAAGGGGATGAATGTCTCGGCATGACGGGTTATTGGATTGGTACAAAATTATGGTGTGGGAAATACATCGAGCTTGACAATGTTGTGGTTAGCGAACAACATCGCGGCAAAGGAATTGGCGAACTCCTGTTCAAGTATATGGAAGAGAAAGCAAAGGAACTGAATGTCACAATGCTCTCGTTAGATTCTTATACAGATAATTTCAAGGCGCACAAATTCTTCTACGGACAAGGATACGCTCCACGAGGCTTTCATTTCATCAACATACTGGACAAAAGCGGCGTCAGATAAAGAAACCATAAAGGGTACATTTTTGAACAAAATAACGGACAATGAACTTACATCAGCTAATTGCACTTATTTTATTTGGTATTTCTTCAGCAACCCATCTGAATGCGCAAGTTGTAT
>JBLHPQ010000145.1:0-5361 GCA_047624355.1 Flavobacteriaceae bacterium
ATCATTATTTTTAAAAATCAGGCGCTCATGCAGGCGTGACTTTCTTCCAGACCAAAATTCAAACAACTCTGGTTTAATTTGGAATCCTCCCCAATATTCAGGTCGGGGTACTGTTTCTTTAAATTTGCCGTCATACGTTTGTAATCTACCTTCTAAATCATCTCGGCTTTGCAATTCATCACTCTGATGTGAAGCCCAAGCTCCAATTTTACTTCCACGCGGGCGAGATTCAAAATAGCTATCGCTGACATGAGCACTAGTCTTCGTGCAAATTCCTTCTATCCTAATTTGCTTGGAAAGTAGCGGCCAAAAGAACAGCATTGAGACCTTAGGATTAGCGGTAATCTCTTTTCCTTTTTGACTTTCGTAATTGGAATAGAAGATAAATTTATTTTCAATAATTCCTTTCAGGTAAACAATTCTCGAACTTGCTTGATGCTCGAGACTTGAAGTAGAAAGCGCAAACGCATTCGCCTCACGATCTTCTCCATTTGCAGCAATATCAAACCACTCGTCGAAGACTTTAAATGGATCTAAGCCGAGCTCATCGTTCACATCAGTGTTGAATTCGCGATGATTATCTCTATAGCCGTCCAGTGTCTCCTTCATCATAAATTCTATTTACGAAGTTGCGATTACGCCTCGAACTCGTCTTCAACTTCACTTTCTTCTTCCTCCTCATCTTCCTCGTCACTCCCAGATGCAGAAAACACTGCTCCTCCTTTATCTTCAACCTCTTCCTCCTCAATCTCTACTTCTTCAGCGATCGGTTTTTCATCAGCAGGTCGGCGTGAAATCTCCTTATCCAATTCTTCTGTAAACGGGAATATTTCAACGATTGGTGAAACCATGATTGATGGAATTTCGAAGTCAACCATCATCGTTGACAAACTCTCTTCTATTCGTTCATAAGCCTCTTTTACTGAACTTGCTGAAACCAAAAAGTTTTGAGTCACTTTCTTTGTCTTCTCTGTATCTGCATCGAGGTTATCGTAGCGTACTTTACACTTGTACCATACATCAGCATCGTCGTAGGCAAAAATATCGTGAATCTCTGTTTTAGCGATCCCGACAACATTAAACTCTCCACGGATTACTGCCCCAAGCTCTTCATAGATTCTCGCTTCAGCATCGGTAAATGTCATTGCAGCCAATAAATAAGGTTCAGAGACACGTTTTAGCGCTCCATTATCCAATTGCTTTGTATACTTAACCTTTACTGTGAACCAATTATTCATGCTGTTTTATTTTAATATTTGAGAAAACAAAGATAGTTAGAGATTCCGATTCGATAAGACAATCGCTTCGATTTATTACAAATCGTTGATAACATTCTCATTGTGTTCAATTCTATGCTTGAAGTACCGAGAATTTAGTATCAGGTTATTTGTTCAGTAAGCATGCTGCATATGCTTTCACTGCCCTTTCCTCACCAAATGAATCGACCTTTTCGTGGGTCGTTGCTTTGATTGAAACGGCGTCAATTTCAATCTCCAATATCGTTGAGATAATGGCCTGCATGGCTGGAATATGAGGATTCAATTTTGGTCGTTCCATGACAACTGTTGAATCTATGTTCACCACATGGTAATCTTTGGCTTTTATTAGTTTCACGACTTCAGTCAGCAGGATTTTACTATCAATCCCTTTGAATTTCGGATCTGTATCAGAGAAATGATAACCGATATCACGTAAATTTGCAGCACCTAGCAGTGCATCACATATTGCGTGTAATAGAACATCCGCATCTGAATGTCCAACCGCACCGAGATCAGACTCAATACTCAATCCTCCAATAAATAAGGGAATTCCAACTTCCAGTCGATGTACGTCAATGCCGTACCCAATCCGAAGATCCATATAATTAAGGCGCTGTTGATGCTGCTGCAGACTCTGAACCTCCAAGTTCGAAACGCAATGTAAAGCGAAGCGTATTTGCTAAAGGATTATTTCTCTTCAAAGCTGCGAGGTAAGAAATATCAATTCCGAATTTGTTGTATTTGAATCCGGCACCAACATTAAAAAACTGACGAGATCCTTTATTCGTATTCTCGTAGAAAAAACCTCCACGAAGTGCAAAGACATTATTGTACCAGTACTCTACACCAGCGGCGATATTAATTTCCGTAAGTTCTTCAACGAGTCTAGATCCCTTCTTAATTTGATACGAACCGTCATCGTTTTGTAGAAAGTCACCTGTTACCTCATCCGTAAGAACAACTCCTGGCGCATCATAAAACGATTGAGTCAATCCGGAGATTACACCAACATTATTATTTCTACCAGCAATCATAATATACTCCCCGTCTATCAATTCATAGCGCGGAGGTGTTGGCACCAACAATTTCTGAAGATCAATTGAGAAAGTTACACTGTTGTAAGCATCAAAATCAGCGACATAAGCATTTCCAATCTTCAAGTTCATTGGCAAGAAATCTCTATCTCCAGTTGTTGCACTTGTATAGGCAATTTTGTTTCCAATGTTGTTAATCGTGGTTGCGAAGGTATATGACCCTTTGGTTCCTCCCCATTTTGCGTCATCATTGTGATACGTAAACGAGATATCCGTTGCTCCGGCAACCCCAGCTTTAGTTGCTTGTCCAGCTACTGGTAAACCACCTGTTAAGTTCGAATAAATAAATTTACCATTGATACCAACACTTAAACGATCGGCAAGGCGAAAAGCATATCCACCTGTCAGTTCAAATTCGCTCGGTTTATCTTCACGAATTATATTTGCTGACTCATCAGTAAATGTTATTTCACCTAAATTGAAGTAACGAAGCGCTCCTCCAACAGAATGACGATCACTAAATTTATAGTAACCTGCAACATATGACAAATGAATGTCATTCGTCAATTGACGCAACCAAGGCGTATATGAGATACTGATTTCCGACTTGTTTTCAGAAAAATTCAGCATTGATGTATTCCAGTAAATAGAAGTACTCGAAGCACTCAATGCCGTCCCTGCATCTCCCATCCCCCCTGCTCTAGAGCCTGGAGTTATCGATGCAAACGGAACAGCCGTTGTAATTGTATTTAACTGGAGGTCATCATCCGTTACTTGAGCGTTCCCGCTCAGAGCAGCAAATGATAAAAATCCTAAAGTCCAAATTTTATTAATCATATTAGCTTTCAATTTCACAACAAATATACGTATAGATGCAACTTTTATTGTGTCTTATTTTAAAATAACTAGTTTTTCTATTTTCTCAGCGGTTAATCCATCGGGTGTTTTCACCTTCAAAACATAGATATAAACTCCTTTTGCGAGCTGATCTCCGAAGTCGTCTCTACCATTCCATTGAATTCCCTTTGATCTAAATCCATCGCACTGAACCGACTGATTAATCGTTTTTGCCAAGCGCCCTGAAATGGTGAGTATTTGAATTTGCACCTCCAAATCCACGCATGCTTGATTGTGTTCAAAGTAGAATTCTGTAGAGGTTGTAAACGGGTTCGGGTAATTTAATACGTGATCCAGCATAACTGTCTCTTTCTCCTGAACAGTAAACTCTATCGTCGCTTCTGCTGAATTATTGTTGACATCCCAAACTTTCACATTCAACGTATGCAGACCTGGATCAAGCTCACTGAAATTATAGCGAATTTCGCCAGATTGGTAAGAATCAAGATCTGCCGTATAGTAATCATTCAAAACAATTGGATTACCCGTTTCACCGTCTAATACTGCGATTAAATCGTGACCAATGCCATTTCCAACGGTATTTATTCCATTCTCATCATATAACTGAGCTATCAGGATAGGAGTTTCATCTGAAATACCGCCACTTACGAACGTGTCTTCATTCAAATACAATTCAATTTCTGGACCATCGTTATCGATAATTCCATTAGGATCTATCCCTCCAACGATCACACGTGTATCAGACCCTAAAGCATCAATAGATCCGTTTTCAGCATAGTAACTCAGTTTCCCAAGCCCATAAGCATAATTGATATCCTTAGGAACAACAAATGAAAATTCAAAGTAACCATTAACAACACTTACTTTTCCTCGGTACAATTTGTTGTTCTGAATTTCGAAATCAATTATTGGAGATGATGCATCATTACCCAGTGTCTGCTGAATTTTTGGCTTATCAAAGATGGATGGATAAACGATACCATTAAATCCGCTCAAGACATTTCCATAAAAATCTTCTAAGTGTCCTTTAATTGTAACGGTACTTAAAGCGCTAATCGTATCAACGGTAATTCCCGGCGATAAACCATTAACGCTATCCGTTAAGATATTCATTTCGGGCAGCGCAATCTGAAGAGCAGGATCGCCTATTAGCGTAAAGCTTCTTTTGTTTGGTGAAGATCCAGCGGCGTTTTTAGTTAAGCGCATTATTTCTCCAAACGCAAGCGGCTTGTATAAGGAGTCACGACTAAAGACTGTTTTCACAAAGCGATTGATTGCTAAAGAATTCACCCCGAAGAAAACCGATCGTGTCGTGGTCATGAGTGCGATGGAAGAACCATATGGATTCAACGAAGCCCATTCTCCGGCAGAAATCCGCGTTGGATCATCGTATTTAGTAAACTCACACGTGGCCGATACCATAATATTCAGTCTATCAATATTCCGCCACTCTTGTATTTGAGGAATCGTAATTACCCGCTCCTCAGCTACACCTACTTCACCGCCATGTCCAATATAATTTACAATTAGCGCACCACGATCCACCCTGTCATTAATTCTATCTATAACATCTGGAAAACGCTGTCCACCAGCAGTTGATACTTGTTGAAAGGCATCCAAATATATTTTATCAACGTTTATCGATGGAAATGAATCCGTGATAATTTCATATGCAGGTTCGGAATCAATATTTACAAAATACCCAGACTCTTCATCATCGGCAATTTGGACATACTTCATTCGCCAATCACCATAAGTCGCTGCCCCATCATTAGATGAACAATTCGTATTTACCGTTGAATAGAGACTTGATCCACTCTTCATGTAGTGCTCAATCTTATCTACCTGTTGTTTCGCTATCTCTGTACTTGAAATCAATAGACGCCCCACCCCAATATCCATTGCATCATTCGGACTAATTGACTCACTATCGTCAAGTAAACCAAAATAATCATCTGTTACAAGAGCGCTAATATGGTTTTCCGACTCAACCACTTGGTAGGTCTGAACAAAATTTGCAGATGAAACTAAGTTACGATGGTCATAGGTTCCATCACCAAAGAGCAATAAGTATTTAGGCCGCGTCTCTGGAGTTGCAGCTGCTCTATCGTAAAACATTTTCGCGAACATTCTGATTGCTGTCGCATCGACCATACCAGAACTGAATTCATTGTAAATCTGTTGAGCTGTAACAACGTGAACGGTCAATC
>JBLHPQ010000146.1:0-5303 GCA_047624355.1 Flavobacteriaceae bacterium
CTGTTGGGATTTCCAATATTGGTTTTGATATCGTAACGCAAGAGTACTATTATGGAAGTATCAATGAAGGTACGATCACCAATAGTATTATCTATGGTGATTTAGAACAGGAACTCGTCTTAGACACCTTGTATCCTGGAACAGGTTTGAATTTTGATTTTACATTTGAATACAACCTCATCCGAAGTGCAACCATACAGTCAGGACCTGAATTCGCTAACAATTTATGGAATGAGGATCCGCTATTTGTGAATCCATTGAACGGTGATTTCTTATTTTATTCAACATCACCAATGCACAGCCTAGCTGATAACATTACCTTTTCTAATAATGTAGCAGAAGCCTTTGGTATTGGAATTCGCGGAACATTCAGGACAGGTATAGATGTCGGAGCCTACGAGATTCTATAAATTAGATGTTACATGAGCGTCAGTTAGGGTTCACTACGATGTGAGTGAATATCGAGACACAAGCGCTTGCCAGCCTGAAAATCTGAGGTAAGCAATGTTTATCATACGCTTTATTTGGGCGTTTTAACAGGTTATTCGCTCTATCTTTAAGCTAATTTGGTCACTTCGAGAGCCTCAGCGTACAAATTGGATTAAAGGATGCCGCTGCTACCCTTAACGCGAAAATTTCGCTTCGAAAACGATGTCAAGTCCAGTGATTCTGAAGGATGAAGAATTGTATCGAGAATAGACAGTTCATGAAAAAGGCCATACATTTCTGCACGGCCTTTGAGTTTTATATTGAATTTACTATCGCGTAAATAACATTTCACTGAACTTTGGAAGTGGCCAGATTTTATCGTCAATCAAGACCTCTAACTTATCTGCATGATAACGAATATCATCGAAATGAATTTTAACATTATCACAGTAAGCAATTGCCTTGTCTTCCATGTGCTCGATTGCATTTGCTTTCTTACGTGCAGCAAGCATCGTATCACAAGATTCCTTCATCTTATTCATATGGACAGAGATGCGCTTCAACAAATCAATTTGAGCATCGCTTGCCTGTTTACCCATTTTATCTCCAAGCACGTTGAATAAGCCCTGAATGTTGGTGAGAAGTGTATTCTGGTACTCAACTACGGCAGGAAGTATAGTGTTTTGTGCCATTTCACCCATTACGCGGGCTTCAATCTGCAATTTATATACATAACTTTCAAATTCGATTTCTTGTCGAGCTTCAAGCTCACGCGGAGAAAGCACGCCCATATCATCAAATAACTTCTCTACTTTCTTGGAACTCCAAACCTGAAGTGCACGTGGTGTATCGCGTAAATTGGAAAGACCTCTTTTCTCTGCAGCCACAACCCATTCTTCACCATATCCGTTTCCTTCAAAACGAATATTTTTAGAGTCCTTGATTAAAATTTGAAGTTCTTTTAGGATAGCTTCGTCTTTTCCTTCTCCTTTTGAAAGTCGAGCATCGACATCTTTCTTAAATATCTTCAATTGATTCGCCATGATCGTGTTCACGACAATCATAGCAGATGCACAATTCGCAGAAGAACCAACCGCTCTAAATTCGAATTTATTACCCGTGAAGGCAAAAGGTGAAGTTCTATTTCGGTCTGTATTATCTAGTAGGATTTGTGGAATTTTACCGATGTTCAATTTTAACTCAGTTTTATCCTCAGGTGTCATTTTACCTGCTTTAACATCTGTCTCAATCTTATCCAATAATTCTGACAGCTGTGATCCAATGAACGCTGAGATAATGGCTGGAGGCGCTTCGTTTGCCCCTAATCGATGATCATTACCCGCTCCGGCGATACAGGCCCTTAACATGTCCGAATTATCGTGAATCGCTTTTAAGGTATTGATGAAGAACGTTAAGAATTGCAGGTTTGATTTTGGGTTTTTCCCTGGAGCAAGAAGGTTTACGCCAGTATCTGTACTCAAAGACCAGTTATTGTGTTTTCCAGAACCATTTACACCTGCAAATGGCTTCTCGTGCAAGAGCACTCTGAAATCGTGCTTACGTGCAATTTTTTCCAGAAGATCCATCAACAATAAGTTGTGATCATTTGCCAAGTTACATTCTTCGAACATCGGTGCACATTCGAATTGATTTGGTGCAACCTCGTTGTGACGCGTTGTTACCGGAATGCCCAATCGAATAGCTTCCAATTCGAAGTCGCGCATAAATTCTGTAGCCCGCTCAGGAATAGAACCAAAATAGTGATCATCTAATTGTTGACCTTTGGCAGACGCATGTCCGAACAACGTTCTTCCTGACATCTGTAAATCTGGACGCGAGTTGTAATATGCTTTATCAACGAGGAAATATTCTTGTTCCCAACCAAGTGTTGCACTTACTTTCTTAACGTTCTTATCGAAGTATTGACATACATCAACGGCCGCATCATCTACGGCAGTTAATGCTTTGAGAAGTGGCATTTTGTAATCCAACGCTTCACCCGTATATGCGATAAAAATTGTTGGTACGCACAATGTCTTTCCAATAACGAATGCAGGCGACGACGGATCCCATGCTGAATAACCACGTGCTTCGAATGTATTTCTAATTCCCCCATTTGGAAATGAAGATGCGTCTGGTTCCTGTTGAACAAGCAATTCACCGTCAAAGCGTTCAATTGCTTTTCCTGGGCCTATTGGTGTGAAGAACGCATCGTGCTTCTCAGCTGTTGATCCTGTCAATGGCTGGAACCAGTGCGTATAATGAGTTGCTCCTTTCGTCAATGCCCAATCTTTCATGGCTGAAGCAATTTGATCTGCAATCGAACGATCTAAACGACCTCCCGTGTTTGCTGCACTCATCATCGACTTATAAGCTTCTCTAGGAAGGTATTCACGCATTATTTCAGCATGAAATACATTTTCTCCATAGATGTCAGAGATCTTTTGATCGAACTCCACAGTTTTTGGTTTTCTGTGAAGAACATCGTGATATGCTTGCATTCTTTTGTTCACCATGACGCTTATTTTTATTTTTTGACAAATTTACGTTATAAATAGGGGTGGCCTTATTAAAACTCATCAAATGTTATCAACACCCCCAATTTAATTAGGGGTGAAATGGAAAAAACATGATTTTAACTTAAATAAATGTGCTTTATCCATTAAAATTGAGATAAAAGTTCCTTCTGGAATTTATCTCGTATATGTTGCTATCACTGGCGTTGGTAAACGAACGCTTAAATCGGCTATTGTTAGGTAATAGACTTAACAATAGCCGATTTAAGCGTTAAACTCAATTACCGACCTATTAATTTACATTAACTTGTGGCTATGCGCAGCTCAATAATAATCCTTTTTGTATTGCTATCAAGCTGGTCATCTGCTCAACCTGAACTACTGTGGACAGATGAAATAGAAGGTGACTTTTCTTTTGCGCAAAACTGGCATTATCGGGAAGGAATCTATATCAATCGACACGGGCAATTAAGTTGCGATGGGTTTTGCCCACCTGAGAGCTATCAAATGAAAGATTCTACAGGCAGATTAATAAGTGATTCCCTTCATGCATTCTACGCTATTGTGGATACAACTCATATTTCACAAACGATTGAATGCGAAGCCCGAGCCTATCAATATGTCTTCACCAAAGATATTGACTGTACCATCAAAGATGGACAACTGCATGCATGGACGCTCGGAAATTCAGGAACACATTCTAGTCTTCACTTCAAGGTGGAATTAAACCAAAACGAAGTAGTTTCTTCAGCTATTTACATTCGATTTAACAGTGTAATGAATAGTTCAGGACCTATGATTTTCAAAGCTATTGCTGGATCAATCGAGGTATCGAGGACTCATTTAGAAAAAGGAATTCTAAAAGCTAAATTTGATTTGGTCTTTGAAAGTGACCCCAGCGATGCGTTTCCTTTAACATGGAAAGGTTTAATCTTGGCCCCTGTAGTTCAATTGTAAGATCAATTAGTATTCGTAAATCAAAGATGAAATACGCTCCGGTTGAAAGCATTCTTGCGCTATTTTCTGCGTTTGCTCAGTCGTGATAGAATCAATATGATTGTATACAACATCCATCGGGTCTACTTTACCAAAAATCAGAACACTTTTACCTAAGTTGAACATCAATTCCAGATTACTATCTAAAGAAAGCGCCATATGACCTTTAAGTTGTTCCTTTGCATCTTCAAGCTCCTTATTTGTAAGAGGAGTGTCGCAAATCAACTTAAGCTCATCATGAATCAATTGAATTGACTTGTTGAGGTATTTCTTATCCGTTCCCACATAGATATTCCAAAACCCAGTATCGGCATAAGGCATAAAACTCGCTTCGACATTGTAGGCATATCCATATTTCTCACGAATCGAAAGTATCAACCGAGAGTTTAACGCTGGCCCACCCAACAAGTTTGTGACTAGTGTCATCGCCCGACGTGATTCATCGTTGAACGAAGGAGCAATTCCACCCAAGATCGTATGGGTCTGAAAGTTCGATTTCTTTTCACGGACTTGGAAGCTTGACATCTGAGCTATTGGAATGAGTATTTTCTCTTCTGAACTCCCACTTATTCCTCCGAAGTTTTCTTCCAAAGAAGCACGCACAGTATCAATTGGTAAATCACCTACAAATGAAATCACCATGTTATCGGGCGTAAATAACCGATCCATGTACTGAAGAATATCCTTCTTCGTAAATCCCAAAACAGATTTTTCTGTCCCTAAAATATTATACCCAAGCGAATGCCCCTTGAATAAATGTCCTTCAAACTCGTCTTGAATTCGATCAAGTGGACTATCTAGGTAAGACATGATTTCATCAATGATGACTTCTTTCTCTTTTACTAACTCCCCCTCTGGAAAGGTTGAATTCTGGACAATATCTCCCAACAATTCTGCGGCAATATTGAAATGAATCTTTCGAAAAGAGGCGTGCACTCCAATCTCTTCCTTGTTCGTATAAGCATTCAGCTCACCGCCAACAGAATCTAGATCTGAGAATACATCAAACGCCTTCCGTTTCTGGGTTCCTTTGAAAATACAATGCTCAATAAAATGCGCTAAGCCTTGCTCCTCCTCACGCTCAAATCTCGACCCGGCGTATATCATCACACCAAGATGAGCTACAAACGCCTCACGACGCAGATACACTACCTTAATCCCATTGGACAAGGTGAAAATTACAGGATCAATTTCAAACATTCTTAAGGATTCTTGTAGGACCTGTTCCAGGTACCATCATTATTTTTAAAAATCAGGCGCTCATGCAGGCGTGACTTTCTTCCAGACCAAAATTCAAACAACTCTGGTTTAATTTGGAATCCTCCCCAATATTCAGGTCGGGGTACTGTTTCTTTAAATTTG
>JBLHPQ010000147.1:0-5258 GCA_047624355.1 Flavobacteriaceae bacterium
GTATGTGAAGCCGAAGGATTTAGTGTTGATATTCCATGGAATGAATTGACGGACAATCAGCGTAAGGTTGTATTGCATGGCAGCGATAAAATCAAAGTGCCATTCGGAAAGCACAGTATTGAATCGAGGTTGAAGTGGACAGGCATAAAAGCAAAACCACGTGAAGATGGACATTACAAGGGCATGATTCCGATAATGTCTGATATTCTGAGAAGAGATCGAAATGCCAATATTCTTAAGTATGCACATTCAGTTACCTGTCAAGCTTGCAATGGTACTCGTTTGAATGACGATGCTTTAAGCGTTACAGTTCACGGAAAGTCGATTGCTGAAATAGGACGCTTTGAATTGAATGAAGTCAAATCTTGGATCCAATCAAATACTTGGGGGACCATAGCAAAAGAAATAATCGAAAAGGTTGAATCTCAGGTTGATTTACTGGAAGATTTGGGTCTTGGTCATTTAACGCTAGATCGTCCCTCAAAATCGCTCCGAGCAAGCGAGATCCAACGAATTCGCATAGCCAATCAAATCCTAGTGCCGTTGAGTGACGTGCTTTACGTTTTTGATGAGCCCTCCATAGGTTTGCATCGAGATGAGAACGAACGTTTGATTTATCATTTTAATGAACTCGTTGAAAAAGGGAATACGGTTATTGTTGTTGAGCACGATCTAGATACAATCAGCAGTGCTGATCATATTATAGATATTGGCCCGGGTGCAGGAGTCAATGGAGGAGAGCTTGTTTTTAATGGTAAGTTTTCAGATTTCAAGAAGAATAGGTCATTGCAAGATGTTAGTGCAACTTACCGAGCAATTAATAGTGCTAATCATAGCGCGAAAACAACAAAGACATTAGTGGCAGAAAGTAAGTCTGTCCGTCTTAGAGGATGTTACGAAAGAAACCTGAAAAACATTGATGTTGAATTTCAGTTAGGCAAGCTAAATGTGGTTAGTGGAAGATCTGGGGTTGGGAAATCAAGTTTAGTAAAAGGCACTCTACTCAGAGCAGTGCAGCAACAGTTGGGGATTGATGTCAATGAACCCGCCAACTTAGTCAGCCATGAAAATCTTGACACCTTCGATAAACTGATTTTTATAGATCATTCACCAATAGGAAAGACCCCACGAAGCAATCCTGCCACATATCTGGGGCTGTCAGATCATATTCGGGATATCTATGCAAGTCAGCCCGAATCAAAAACAAGAGGATACACCAAATCTCGATTTTCATTTAACAGTAAAGGTGGAAGATGTGAGTCCTGTCAAGGTGCTGGTAAAACGCAAATTGGCATGCACTTTTTGGGTAATGTAGACCTTGTTTGTGGTACCTGTAACGGTGATCGATTTAATAAAGAAACACTTCAGATAGATTATGAAAAACTCTCAATTGCAGATGTTTACAAATTACCCATTGATGAGGCGATGTCTTTTTTTTCAGATCATACTTCGGCTCAGCTCAGCACAAGTACTTCGGCTCAGCTCAGCACAAGTAAAAAGGTGCTGGAGGGACTTAGAATATTACAAGAAATAGGACTGGGATATTTGACGCTTGGACAATCTTCAACAACACTATCAGGTGGGGAAGCACAGCGGATCAAAATTGCAAATCAGCTTCAGAAAAAAGATACTGGAAATACTTTGTATGTGATTATTGAGCCCAGTATTGGATTGCATCATGATGATATTAAGTCGCTGCTCAAAATGTTTGACCGTATTAAACAGAAAGGCAATACCATTGTTTGTATTGAACAAGATGAAGCGGTAATAGCTTGGAGCGATTGGCATTTAGAACTTGGCCCTAAAAGTGGAAAGGAGGGAGGCATGATTGTTTACCAAGGGTTTCCTAGAACGGATAATGCCAGAAAGATTGACAAACCAAAAGAGACAAATTCGCTATTTCAAAATGAGATCATTCTGAACGGTGTTTCAACTCATGGATTAAAAAACATTGATGTACGGATTCCAAAAAACCAGTTAACGGTGGTAACAGGAGTTTCTGGAAGTGGTAAATCTTCTCTGGTTTATGACACATTGTTTGCGGAAGCCAATGCCCGTTTTGCAGAATCCTTATCAACGTACAACAGAAGTTTCCTTCAACAAAACAGTGAAGCTGAGATTATAAATTTCTCTGGATTGGGACCGGCCATTGGAATCAACAGAAAGGGAGGGAGTCCTTCGAAGCGATCTACGGTCGGAACATTGTCCGGAGTATATGATGCATTTAGATTGTTGTTCTCAAGGATAGCCCAGAATCAAGGGGAAAACTATACGGCTCAACACTTCTCCTTCAATCATCATTTAGGCGCATGCCCAGTCTGTGAAGGCCTAGGAGTGCAACGTAGATGTGATCCGGATCAAGTGATAGTTTCTCATGGGAAGTCTATTCTGAATGGTGGTGTATCGCTGAATAAGGCTGTAGGGTATTATGCAGATGTCAATGGTCAATTTATAGCAACCCTGCAGGAAGTTGCAAAACTACAGCACTGGAATATTGAACTTCCTTGGAATGAACTGGAAGAGAAAGTAAAGGATGTTATTCTGTACGGAACTGGAGATGCGATTTGGGATGTCACTTGGGAATTTAATACCAAATCGAGAAGTGGAACACAATCTTTAAGTGTAAAATGGCTTGGATTATGCAATTATATCGATGATGAGTATCAACGAAAACTCCAGAATAAGAACATTAAGAATCTAGAAGGATTATTGCATGATGTAGTATGTCCAACCTGTCACGGTAGCCGATTGAAATCAGAATTATTAAACACCAAGTTTCTCGGTAAAAACATTCATGAACTCTCTCAATTCAGTATTGAGTCGAGTTTGATGTTGATTGAGAATATTGACAATAAATTGGATGAGGTAGTTTTTGCAATTACTAAAGTCGTTTTACCGTCTGTAAAAAAGTCTTTGAAGACTATAGTCGATCTTGGATTGGGATATCTAAATTTGGATAGGGCAGTGACTTCCCTATCAGGCGGTGAACGTCAACGTGTAACGCTCACTGGTCAATTGTCAACGCATCTATTTGGCGTTATCTATGTTTTGGATGAACCTACTATAGGATTGGATGGGGAGCAAGTTGACGTTTTATCAAAAGCATTAAAAACAATTGTAAGCAATGGTAACACTGTAGTTGTTGTTGAGCATGATCCGACCTTTATCCGAAGTGCGGACTACCTAATCGAAATGGGACCAGGGCCAGGTAAACTTGGTGGTGAGGTGATCTATCAGGGAAAGGTTAGCAATGTCGATAATGCGAAAGAAACGATAACCTACAAGATGTTTCAAGATCAGAGATCTTCTCTGGTCAAGACACGGAGGAAAAAAGGGGATGTTTTTGGTGTGAAAGGCGGATCTGCCAATAATCTTAAGGACATTGATGTGAGTTTTTATTCAGGTCAAATAACAGCAATCGCTGGGGTATCAGGCAGTGGAAAATCAAGTTTGATCAAAGACGTTATGTATGGTTCTTGGTTAAGAAAACGGCCAGTAAATAGTATTTCAATATATGGTATGGACCAATTTGAGGAAGTATTCCTCATCGACCAGGAAGTGCTTTCACAAAACAGATTAAGTACTCCAGTATCGTACACTGGCATTATAGAACAGGTGAAAACAATATTCTCAAAAACTGAATACGCAAAACAAGCTGGGCTGAAGAAGGCCGATTTCTCTTATCAGAGTAAGAACGGAAAGTGTGGGACTTGTGGAGGGCATGGGAAACTAAAAACAAGCATGGATTTCATGAGTGATATATGGCTTACCTGTGATACATGTAATGGTTTGCGCTACAATAAAAATGTTCTGGCATGTAAACTCAACGATTGCTCCATTGGAGATGTATTACGCATGACCGTGCAAGAGGCGATGGAATTTTTCGATCCTGGAGCCATATTAGAAAAATTGGAAATGCTAAAGCGAGTAGGTGTGGGGCATTTACTTTTAGGTCAAGCTGGTAATACTTTATCTGGTGGAGAAGCGCAACGTTTGAAGCTGGCCAAGTCCATGATGGAGAAACGAAAAGGAGCTACTTTATACCTATTCGATGAACCTAGTACGGGACTTCATTATTTTGATATTCTGCCTTTAATTGCTGTCTTCCAATCCTTAGTTGACTTGGGTGATACGGTGATGTTTATTGAGCATAATAGCACTTTGATTGAAGCTGCTGATCAGGTTATTACTTTGGGTCCCGGGAGTGGCGAGAATGGGGGAGAGGTGATTAGTATTTAGATTTATTATATTAAGTCTTAATAATCTTTTTAGCAAAATATACGACTCCATTTTCACCGATGCCATTGATGATGTACAAACCTTTTGGTAAATCACTTGTGGCAATTCTGACGTTGGAATTTCTTAAATCTGCAGATTGTTCATAAACGAGTTGTCCTAATGAGTTCATGATATTCACTTGAACTAAATCGCATTCACACTCAATATTTAAGACATCGCTGACGGGGTTCGGGTAGTAACTTATATTTACCTCCGACACTTCTTCGATAGATAGTGGATTCGGCTCAAGGGTTGACCAGTATGAAGCCCAAGGCCTGGCTTGTTTAATTATCAATTGATCATCACTCGTAATTTTATACTCGATATCCATAGCAAATTCATCTATGCCAACGGCATCATACAAGATCGCGAATTCGTCATGAATAACGCTTAAATAATCTCTCATCTCATCAATATATACTTCTTCCATAATTAGCACATCTTCAGGAACCAAACTGGAGTTTCGTATAACCACATAGTCATCATCCGTAACAGGCACTATATCCATTAAAATTTCTTCAGGTATTGAATAATCTTCAGGGTTTGTAACCAAGTCTTCTCCTAATTGGGTATTTAAATAAAAGGTATTGTCTGTCTGATATATAGGGTCTGTACTGACACCAACACCGTTTGCCTTTTCATCGGTAAAATTAGGATGACACAATACGCCCATGGATGCAATAAACTGATCCACTCTATAGAAATCTCTTTCATCATAAGCTCTGAAATTCCACATGCCTGCATACACCTGTTTAACGGATTTAGAGATATGGCCTTCAATCGGGTGATGGGTTTTCGAAGTGTATAAACCTGCACCACTAAAGCCAGGTAAATCTTCATTGTTAGAGGTAGATCGACATCGAACGGATGATCCTGTTGGGAATGAGTCATGCAAATCTTGCAAATCATCCAACATCCATTGAGGCATGTCACCGTCCTTTATGGCATCTCTAAAATCTCCGAGCATTTGAATTCGAGTG
>JBLHPQ010000148.1:0-5224 GCA_047624355.1 Flavobacteriaceae bacterium
GGATAGTGTTACTGGAGAAGAGTTAACAGATTCAGAGAAAGAGGCTACAATGGTCTTTAACGAAGATGGGACATGCGAAAACAAGCGTGGCGACAGAGTGCGTAAAGCTACCTACAAAACAAGTGAAGACGGTAAAACGATCACGCTAGTAATGGAAAGTGGAACTGAAGATAAGATGGAAGATGTTGTCTTAACAGCTGAGCTCTTAACTTTCAAGAATGGTAATGATGTAATTTCCTATAAGAAAATAGAATAAAAATATTTCCGCTAACTACTGAAACGCCCTGATTATCTGCTGGATTCACCCAATAGAAGTCAGGGCTTTTTATGCTCACTACTTTTTTACTTAAAGCGTGAAGAATGTCCATGCCAGTCTCCCAGCGAATAGAATCATAACCATACCGAAGACTCTAAAAATCTTGGTAAGCTTTTCTGGGCGAATTAACTTCATCAATTTAACAGCGAACACGGCCTTAAGTAGGTCAGTTATGAAAATCACGAGGAGCGTAACTATCAATGAAATAACGGTCCATCGATCAGAATACAGAGATTGGTTTAATGTCAAAAAACCTAACCATACCGCAAACACAAAGGGATTTACAAAATTGATTAAAAAGCCATTTAGGAAATAAACTCCTAACGACTTTCGTTTGATTTTTCCGGAAACATCCGTTTTTAAATCTGGTTTTAGCGCGTATTTCAAGCCAATTACTAATAGAATCAAAGCCCCAGCAAGTGCAAACCATTTTTGATGAGTCGTATCGTTAAAGAATTCACGTGCACCATAAAGTGCTAGTAAAACGTAAATAATATCGCCTACAATTATCCCGATAGCTACTGAAATACCAGCCTTTACACCTGATTCCATTGAGCTTTTCAATAGGTAAAATAGCACTGGACCAATGAAAGCCAGCGTACTTAATCCAAGAAGGATACCCGTGATTATTGCCATCAGATTGAATCGAGTAGCTCAGCTTTATGGTTTTGATCCTTACGGCTAAACTGTTTAATGATGATGATTAGATTGAAAATATGGCAAAGCCAAAACACTACAGCTATGCCGATTGCCAGGTAAAATCCAATCCCCAATTCAATTGTTTTTTCAAAATCAAATAAAATAGCTGAAGAGAGCAGGATAAAGTACAGAAAGAAAGCAAAACAGAATACTAAACCAATTGCTGCAGTGGCAAGGTTTTGCTTAAAGCTTGAGACCCCAATAATAACGATATAAATCGCGAACTGTAAAAGTCCTAAATCACTCAGATATCCAGAGACAGGGGATAGTTCCGTACTTCCTATAGGCCCTTCCATCGAATAAGGAAAAAGCAACGTTAGTATTGCCATGAAAAAGCAAATTAATGCAAATGGAAGTAAGTATTTCATAGCTCCAAAATACAATTAACTAACAAGTTAACGCAACATAAATCCATCGATATCTTCATTTTATTCGTAGGTACTTTTGAGAAAGTACTCCAATTGCTCAGGATTAAATCCTTTCAAGACGATCTTGTTTTCAGTATCAAGCAGGATTAGGTAGGGCGCCGACTTCAAGTTGTATACATTTTGAACGCGGTCCTTAACATCGCCAATTTCGGCAGGAATTAGTTCTGTGAAGGAATTGTCGGCAGCAGCAATCATCGTGAGCCATTCAGCTGAGTCATAGTTGGTATAAAGTCCTAATACTTCCAAGTTATTCTCCCCATAAACGATTTGAAGTTGCGATAAGGATTTAGCGAATCCATCACATTCCGGGCAGTTTTCCTTCCAAAAGTAGAGTACTCTGTAACCGTTATGTGGTTCAGCTAGATTAAACGGCTCTCCATTTTCATCATTAAAATCTACAATTTGCACTTCTTCATCACAGGCAAATTTAGCCACGATTTCTCCTGATCTGCGAATACTGGAAATTTGATCATCTGTCGCCCAATAAGCAAGATCCTTTGTGTACCAGTTGAGCGCAAGGTTTACAAAAACTTTATCAACACATAATATTCTACTCTCATTGTACTTCTTGTAGAGAATATTGAAAGTTTGTTTGAAGAGCAATTTTTCTGCTTGAACTGTTTCCAAAATAGCGTTCACCTCCAGGTTAATTGAATCTGGATCCTGAACAATCATCTTCTCGAAATAGTACTCAAGCTTTCTAGAGAAAACAGGTGTGTTTGCGATGCGCCCGTCTGAAAAATCGATATTGTCCCAATAGTGATTTTTATACCATCGATACGTCCAATCTTCACCCGAATCAGCAGGCGCTTTCGGTACTTTAGGTTTTTCACTAGCAGTAAGTATATAGGCGAATAAAGTCCCGGCAAAATCCGCTATAAACTTTGACCGAAGTTCTTCATGCTCAGTAATCATTGATTCAACCTCAAGGCTGGCTTTCTTGTGAGGATCCGATCCGGGTTTTAAACCTCTGATTTCACCCTGTTTCTTTGTGCGCTTTTCATTGAATTCCGTGGATGCCACTCGGTACGCTTCAAATCCCGTATTCTGAGGAGAATTCTTAAACGTCAATTGAATATCGCTGGCTTGTTTCGTTCTGATTTTGAAGTGTTGGTTGTCCGTGTCAACAATGAACTCGAACAGTAGCGTTTTATCATGACCGACAAGAATGTATACACCAGCTTCCAGCGCGTCATCACCGGTGAAGATGATAACTTCTCCTGACTCAATCCCCGAGAGCGTATCCACAATAAAAGTTCTGCTGCCGTATCGCTGCGCTAAATAACACAGTGTATCGTTAAAATCGTCTATATCGATTTCAATTCGATGGCCGCTTTCTTGTGCCTGGACCTGAGAAGTGAGCGTCAAAAATAAAGAAATGGTAAACAAACGAAGAAATAAGACTTTCATTAATAAGAGATTTGAATGTGAAATTACGCTTTTATCAAGAGATTTGTAGTCTAATTTGTGTCTGGATTATCAATTAGTTCAACCTTGTAGACGAGTCTAAATCCGATATATGGCGAATCATCCCGCTTTCTTAAGAGTGACTTGTAGAATAGCGCATTGAACTGGCAGTCACTTCGCGTCTTGACGCCTAAACCATAATTCCCTCCGATCGCATAGGATAGGTTATGTGGATCATAGTTTGATTCGAGCGCATAGTACTTTAGCGCCGACTGAGACACTGGATCCGAAACCAATTCAGAAACGTTGCCATTTAGAAAATGAAAGGGCTGAGTTCGATTGTCTGCCAGCCGTTCATTAAATAAGATCTTCCTCAAGCGCCCCTCATCCTTTCGTTTAATCTTATACGACTGATGATCGATCTCCGTTAAAAAGGAGAAGCCCCAATCAAAATCTTTCCTTGGATAGACAGAGAACTCGTCGTTAGGTGCATCGTTTGTTTTCCAGTGAACTTCACGTTCGTGCTTTAATGCGAACTCATACTGCGAAATACTCGGCAAACTGACGGTTACTAGAATTCCATTTTGACCGAATTCTTTATTTAATTGCTTTGCTCGCCATTGACAGTAAGCTTGTGCTTGAATGGTTGATATATTCACCACAGGGTAATCATCCCATCTTGGATGCCAGAAATAGAGACGAGAAAACAGGTCGTAATCTTCTGAATCCTTTGTGAATCCCAAAGTATCTGGATAGACATTCAATCTTTCTCCATTTTCGTCTTGATACATATATTCGGCATTCATAAATTCTCTACGCTTATAAAAACGCTCTGGATGTTGAGAAAGTCTTGAATTACCCTATCGAACTCATCTATGTCATTGCAAACATCTATTTCCGAAAGAAGAACTTTAACAAAAGCCTGCATTTCATAAATCAGTTGGAAGCACAAATGGAGCGATATAACTGTAAGTATAAAGCTAAATACACAGTTCAATTAACAGCGATTAAATCACTTAAACAATGCTATTTAGGAGATTCATATAAAGCATCAGTTACGATTGACACTCTTCATGCAAGAAACTTATTCGAATCTCAAGAACTGCTCAACATCAAGCTCGTTCGTGTGATGATTCATTTCCTGTCTGGAGAGCTCATAGAAGCCAAGGACATTCTTACCAAGTTTTATCATAACGATAGATGGTATGAGCAAAAAGCTGGGTTAGCGTGGCTTTTACAGAAAAAACACATTGAAATACTCTTACACATAGAGTTGGGCAATTCCGATTATGTAGCGTCCCGGATCGTAAGTTTACAACGGAAATACAATAACTTGCTCGATACAAAAAAAGACGCCCACATAATTACATTTTTGAAACTTATTAAACGGTACGCTAAAGATCCAGCAATCGTAACTACCAAAGCATTTAAATCACGTGTAGAGAAGTCATTTGACTGGAAAAGTGCAGAGGAAGAGGATATCATTCTAATGAGCTTATATGCTTGGTTATCAGCGAAGATGGAAGAACGTAGGGTTTACGACGTCGTATTAGAACTAGTCTCTGCCACACGAGGATAACGATGCGTTAATCATTTGTCATTGTTATCTAATGCCTAACCAAAAGAAGATTCCTAAATCGATCTTTCATCACTAATTATTAAAAAACCAATAAAATGAGTGTTCAAAACCAAAGTCAACGTAGATCTATTTTAATTAGCCGTCATTCAGAAGGATTGACGCCTATTTTGTTCTTATGCATTTGGGATAATGTAGAAGCAAACTTTCCGCTGGCTATCATCAAGCAATGCTATATTTGTGTCAATTAATAGGAAATAGCCAACCCAATGTATCTTGCCTTGAGAGCAGATGCGTTTATTGATTTAAGGAATGAAGCAAAGAATCGCACATATTGCACTTGTCGTTAAAGATTATGATGATGCAATTGAATTTTACACAAAAAAGTTGAAGTTTGAGTTACTTGAGGATACTCAGTTAACAGAGAAAAAGAGGTGGGTGATTGTTAAGCCGCCCGGAGAATCGGGCTGTTCTCTATTATTGGCAAAGGCAGCCAATGAAGAACAAGAGAAAAGCATAGGGAATCAAACGGGAGGAAGAGTATTTCTTTTTCTTCATACAGATGATTTCTGGCGTGACTACAAGCATATGACCGCTCATGACATCAACTTTGTACGTTCGCCTGAAGCGCATGAATACGGGACTGTTGCAGTATTTGAAGACCTTTACGGAAATCTTTGGGACTTTATCGAGCCGACAGACATAAACAGTGGAAAAATTTCATAATCAACTAAGCATGATAAGCATAGAGATGAAAGTTCAAACAAGAGCAGTTGTATCGTGAATTGAATAGTTCAT
>JBLHPQ010000149.1:0-5156 GCA_047624355.1 Flavobacteriaceae bacterium
ATTTTCAATCAATCTAATCATGAAAACCCGGATTTCGATGAGGCATTTTCCGAGCGCATCCACCACCCTAGCCATCGTCAAGCATTGAGTTCCGAACGTGCTTACGCGAATAACCATTGAGCACAATAGCTTCTGGCCGCACTAGAGAGCGCAATAAGCTATAACAAGAAGTTAGTTAGATATTAATTTCCATCGATACGATCAAAGACTGTGGAATTCCCTCCGCCTTCCTTCACGAGCGTGTAATGGATGTACTTGTCTTGAATGAACGTTATTAACTCCATTTCGGAAGCAGTTCTTAAGAATTGCTCATCCATATTGAGGAAGTGTATAAACTCTTCAAATTCATCATTACTGAGATTAATGACATCATAGGCGACATATGTACGAATCAGATCCTTGAGAACATTGAATTGATCGTCCTGGTGCTCTTGTTTCGCAATCCAGCGCTTGGTACGCTCTTTCTTAGAGAACGCTTGATACAGGGCAGTAATCGGGCTCTGAATCATCTCCATACCCGTAACCATGCGCGTTTCTCTTAATGCTAACCCTTCGCGTTCTGCACGAATTTGCTCGAGACTCTTGAGCGGACGGACAACAACCTGTGCTAATTCCTGCTCTTCACCCTCAATGTAAACGAGGTGTTTTGATTGACAGTTAGAATCTCCGATAACAACAACATTCGCTACTGGATACCCAGTGATGGATAGCGCAATTGTATCGCCGTTGTTCGCATAAACAGAGAAATGTCCATTCGGTTGACCAAAGACACCTTGTCCAGTAGATCTATTAATAACCATTAAATTATAGAATCCTTTTGGACGTAAAGAATCTTCTACTTGCCCCATGAACAAAACCTGGTCACAATCTTGTCCGTACGAAAGGTAAGTCGAACTAAGTATTACTATGGATACAATTAATCTCATCATTGAGAACGAATGTACAAAAATAGTTCCGCGATTTGAAAGGTTCCGCTTCCAACAAATGTTAATTAGACTTGTATACATTTGTAATATTCAGTTTACATTTCTATTTACATTTGTAAACAGCATTTTATTGTAGATCAATCACCAAATAGTCGTAATTTTACAGCATGAAACGTGTTGTAGTAGGATTATCAGGAGGAGTTGACTCCAGTGTCGCCGCTCATCTCTTGATAGAGCAGGGTTACGAAGTCATTGGCATGTTCATGCGCAATTGGCACGATGAATCTGTAACACTTTCAGACGACTGCCCATGGATCGATGACTCTAACGACGCCCTACTTATAGCACAGCAATTAGGAATCCCTTTTCAAGTAATTGACTTAAGTGAAGAATACAAAGAAAAGATTGTAAACTATATGTTTGCTGAATACAGCGTTGGCCGTACACCTAACCCTGATGTCCTTTGCAATCGTGAGATTAAGTTTGACGTCTTCTTAAAGGCCGCTATGGAGCTTGGAGCCGATTTCGTTGCCACCGGGCATTATTGCCGTAAGAAAACACATGAGGACGGCTCTTTTGGACTCATCGCCGGTAAAGACCCCGGAAAAGATCAATCCTACTTCCTTTGCCAACTAGAACAAGAACAACTTTCAAAGGCCCTCTTCCCTATTGGAGAACTACTGAAAAGCGAGGTACGCGATATAGCGCGTAAAATTGGACTTCATACTGCTGACAAGAAGGACTCACAAGGACTTTGCTTTGTTGGAAAGATCAGTTTGCCAGAGTTCTTACAGCAACAATTAAAACCTCAAAAGGGATCCGTCATTGAAATTCCAGAAACATTGGACATCTTTTCGGAATACAACAAATTACCCGTGAATGAAGAATCAATAGTTGCGCTCGCACAGCCATACAGCTACTCTCGTTCTGATGGAGAAGTTGTCGCCGAACACCAAGGAGCGCACTACTACACGATCGGTCAACGAAAAGGCCTACATATTGGCGGGAGACCAAAACCATCATTCGTTATTGGCTTAGATGTAGTATCAAACACCGTTTACAGCGGTCAAACTGACCTCCATTCAGGTTTAAATAGATGGGCGTTAAAGATTGATAAACAGGACTTTCATTTCGTTAGCTCGCGGTATTCCCTAGAGAACCTTCATCAACTAGAATGTCAATTACGCATACGCTACCGCCAAGTGCTACAAGCAGGTAAAGTGATTGTCCATGAAGATGCTGTTTACATGCTATTCAATGAGAAGCAGCGTGGAATTACTCCAGGGCAATTTGCGGCAATCTACATTGGCGAAGAACTGATCGCCTCAGGCACTATTCTTCACTAGGAATATATTCTTTAAACGTTCCATTTGCGCGCAATACGACGATCTTATCGGTCAATTGCTCATTAACTCCTCCACTCTTTATTGGCGCTGATTTAATTGCCTTATCGGCCTTAGCTTCTTCTTGAAACTCTCCTTCTCGCTGCTCGCCTGTAAGCAGCCAAGACGCATTAACATTAGGAAAAGTAGTAATCACCTTCGATAAGAAGTCTAGGCCCGGCTTATTCCGTCCATTAAGAACATGACTCAGGTTAGATCGTTTAATCCCTATTCTATCCGCGAATTCAGAGGACGTTAAATTATTCGCCTTTACAATTAATTTGATACGGTCTTGAATTAACATTTGTAACGAGTGTTATTTTATACAATACTACACAAAATTACAAATACAAAATGTATGAAACAAAAAAGACCGCCCCAATTTCTTGGAACGGCCGTACTATATGATTCTACTCAATTAGTTCATTGAAAAGAATACCGAAGTATTCTGCTGCGATTCAGTATCACCACCTCGTTTAACTGCATCCATTAATTGCGCAACTTGAAAGATAGATAAACTACTTCTCTCTCCTTGTACTCTATGCTCTGACAATTTAAACTTTGCTGTCTTGACTCTGTTGGTGTTGATGAACTGCATTGTAAATTTGTTTTGGTTTGGAATAGATTACGCCACCATAATGTAGAATGTTACATAAAAAATGAAAAAAATAATTGAAATGTAATCAATAAAGCTAATTAATCACTAAACATAAAGCTACTTAATGCATTTAAAAACAATAAGTTAATTACATTAAGTATATAAGTAAACAAAAATAATATTTCACTGATATTAGCTATCTATTTAAGAAATAACATCGCTACTTAAGGGACAGAAGCTTGACATTAGCACGCTACAGGACTACCCTATTTTCATAAAATGATCAAAAATCGACCTCACATCCCGGTAGCTCTCTTTGGATTCGATTGATTTCATCAACCTTAGTTACTGCAGGATCTCCCGATAGAGACGTTAATGATCTTAGCTTCCACATACCTTTTGGGTAGGGAGCGATTTGATTATCGAACGTACTCACCTCCTCCAGTAAACTCAGCTCGCATATTGACTCTGGCAATGTGGTAAGTTTATTACTATACAAACTCAATGGAAATAACCGATCCAAATTACCAAGCTCAACTGGTAATTCAGTTAATCTATTCTCAGCCAAGTGCAACTCCTCTAGCCTATTGAGCTTAGATACGCTTTCTAGGAGCGATTAAAGTAGGCTCTCAACACTCAGACACACCAGCTTAGAAAGTTTATGAATCCCCTCAGGCAAGGCCTTTAAAACATGGTAGCAAACTGTTTTATTCTTTTATCAATCGAATAATAGCCTTTTTATCACCCACTTGAATCGAAATGATGTAAATACCTGCCTGTTCTTCTATAGAAAGATTTAGAGTTTTTGATTGAGGGATTCTTTTTGTATTAATAAGTCTACCCATAACATCAACGTTGAAACCACGGTAGTATCAAATACTGGCCCAAGATCGATGGAGAGGTTTCCTTCAGCCGAATTAGGATAGACAACGAAATTAGTTCTGAAACGGATAGCATAAAATGCGTTTTAAGGCATACATGCTATCCGCGGAAACCAAACTCAGATTATTTTGTGATAAACAGTTTTTTTGAATTCATGAAACCTGCTTGTTCAATCCGCACAATATAAAAGCCAGTGTTAAGCCCTGTCAGATCTACCTCAACCAATTGCGTATTAAATGAAGTGGAAGCGTAAACTATTTCCCCAAGACTACTGGCTATAATTATATTTATTTCACTGCTGCTTCCTAAATCGATTGTGAGATGGTTGTTCGCTGGGTTTGGAAAGATATGAAAGTCCTGTAATTGCTCACTTTCTTCTAGTCCTGTAGTCAAATTTTTAACGCATCGAACTGACATCCCGTTCTTCAGATGATAGTTAAGGCGGCCGACAGTAGAATTGTTGAAGTATAAAACCCGGCTCCATGCATTTTGAGCAGTGGCCATAGTTGAAGACCAAAACCTTGCCTGCGTAGAAAGGTAATCGTACCCTCCATTTGCCACTCTGAACCCACCTGGCTTAGCTGTAAATCCAGAACTGTTCGTGGATCCCGAATTGATGAGCCAACCCGTTGTATCTTTTAGCGCACCCCCTGCAAGGGTTTCACCCCCTAGCGTATTAACCATATCGGTCCAAGCGGAATCACTAGGAATAGACCAACCCGAAGGGCAAATTCCGCAAGGATCCATAGCGGAATAGCCGTTGTAAAGCAACCCATAGGTATCAACGTTGTTGCTGTCAGATTCATAATAAGTATAGCTCGGACTGCTAAGACCTGCCCAGAGGATTGAATCTGTAGTAAGGGAAATGGGAGTACCATCGTTACAACGAATTACTTTTAGATTTTCCTGCATCCAGCATTTACCTGCTAATTCAATCGTAGGATACATATTGCCGTCAATGTCAATCAGGGTATCACCGCAAGTGAACGTTTGGGCATTGAGAGCATGTAAATTAAAGAGAAAAAACAGGACGAGAGAACCGATTGATTTAGCCATAAATTCTGGATTTTAAATTAATGTGATGTTTTAATAGTTTTGAATTTTATGTGACAAATATATATTGACTGTTAAATTATGCTGTTATACTTTTCTGTAATAAATGTTAAGATTTCGGAATCACAAAAAAAAAACCTATCATCTAATTCTAACTGCCTTAGCTTCTTAAGTTGACAAACCTCATCAGAAGAGTCGTTAATCCGTTATCAGAAAGATAGAGTGCCTTCATATTGGAAAATTAACTAACACTCGCCGGAAGCGCCAATATGTCTTTACCCGTCAAATCCAAACACTCCGCATCGATCCAATTCG
>JBLHPQ010000150.1:0-4855 GCA_047624355.1 Flavobacteriaceae bacterium
TGAGTCGCTACCCTACATTGAGGCAGTTCGCCAAATGAAATGGGAATTTGAAGGTGATTGTGTCGTTATTCACTTGACGCTTGTACCGTTCTTAGCGGCTGCAGGAGAATTGAAGACGAAACCAACACAACATTCTGTAAAGCAATTACTAGAACTTGGGGTGCAACCTGATGTCTTGTGCTGTAGAACGGAGCATGAATTGGGACTTGAACTACGACGAAAAATTGCAAAGTTTTGTAATGTATCGTTGAACGCAGTAATCGAGGCCAGAGATGCGGAAACGATTTACGATGTTCCGTTGTTAATGCAAGCTGAAGAGTTAGACAAAGTAGTGCTGAATAAATTAAGTCTTGACTCGAAGTCTGTTCCAAACTTAGATCTCTGGAAGGATTTCCTAACACGACTAAAAAATCCAAAGGCAGAAGTTAACATTGGTCTGGTTGGAAAATATGTTGAATTAAAAGACGCTTACAAATCTATTAGTGAGTCTTTTATTCAAGCGGGAGCTCATAACGAGGTTAAAGTTAACCTGAAATGGATTCACTCTGAAAAGATTACCCGTGAGAATGTCGATACTGAACTGGCAGGGCTCAATGGAGTTCTGGTAGCCCCTGGATTTGGATCTCGTGGAATTTCTGGTAAGATTGAAACTGTACGCTTTGCACGTGAGAATAAAATTCCATTTTTCGGGATTTGTTTAGGGATGCAGTGTGCTGTAATTGAATTTGCTAGGAATGTATTGGGCATGCCTGAAGCACACACGACAGAAATTGTAGAAGATTGTAAGAGCCCCGTCATTAATATGATGGAGGAGCAAAAGAATATATCGAACTTAGGTGGAACAATGCGTTTAGGAGCTTTCAGGTGTCAGTTAACCACTGGATCAAATGTTTCAAAAGCGTACAATACAGACAGAATTTCAGAACGTCACCGACACCGCTATGAATTTAACAACAAATACCTTGAACAGTTTGAGGAAAATGGCATGCGCGCTACTGGCAAGAACCCTGAGACTGGATTGGTTGAAGTAGTTGAAATTACTGATCACCCTTGGTTTGTTGGAGCGCAATTCCACCCTGAATACAAAAGTACTGTGGTGAATCCTCACCCACTTTTCTTAGCGTTTGTTAAAGCATCGCTTGAGAATAAAAATGGAAATCAAACATCTTAACAAGAGAAATAAGAACAAATAATGGATAGAAAGACCATCTTAGGATTAGTTTTAATTGGAGCAATCCTAACTGCTTTCGCTATTTTCAATAAACCCTCGGAAGAAGAGGTTAAGAAAGCGAAAATTGAGCAAGCCGAAGCTAAAAAAGAACAAGACGCAAAGGATAAAGTTGCAAAAGAAGCTAAAGACAAAGAACTTGCTGCTGCTGAGAGCAAAGACACATTAGGAGTTACTGCTGTAAACTGGATTCCTAAATTGGATGGTTACGGTGTTCACTTAGGTGACTCTCTTGATGGATTCGAATTTACTAATTCAATTACAGGGGCCGACACGTTGATGGCTTCGGTAAACGGACTTGCAGGTGACAAACCTGTAAAGAAAGCGAAGGTTGTTGGCGAAGTCATTCAACTACAAACGAATAAGCTGATCATTGATTTTGATACGAAAGGTGGACAAATTGCTTCTGTTCGACTTAAAGAGTACGAATCTTTCGATGATTTCGTTAAAGAAGACGGGAAAATAGATCCACTCCTACTCTTCGATCGAGGAGATGCTTCTCAAGGCTTAGCTTTCCCAATGGGAGAAAACCTTGTCAACACTTCTGATGAGCTATTCACGGTTAAGTCCCAAACGAACAGTAAAATCGTTTTCGAACTAAGTAAAGGCGAAAATGGGAGTATCGAATTCGCTTATGAATTAAAGGATAATGTTTATGATATAGGATTTGACATCAATATCCGTGGATTCCAAGGAAAAGTAGCTCCTGAAAAGGTAATGTACAAATGGGATGTCGCTTACCGCAAAACGGAACGTATCTTCAGTGAGCAACGTCGTGTGTCTACAGTATGTTACAACTACGAAGAAGAAGGTTTCTCCTACTTGAGCGAGATGGCGTCAGATAATGAGCCAGCAGAAGATAATATTGATTGGGTTTGTTACAAGCAAAGCTACTTCTCTTCATTCTTGAAGCCGGAACGTCCTTTTGGAAAATCTGGTTCAACATTTAAAGTTAAAACGTATGACGAAGGAACTGCAAAGGATACTACACATCTTAAAGACTTCGCAAGTGTATTGAACCTAGATCTAAGAAGTGTTGAAAACGCTTCTGTTCATATGGACTGGTTTTTCGGACCAAACGATTACGATGTATTGAACGAATACGATGCCAGCTATGACCAAGTATTAAACTACGGATGGGGAATTTTCCGTTGGATTAACTTATACGCAGTTCAACCAATCTTTAAGGTTCTCGGTTCTACAGGGATGAGCATTGGGATTTGTATCCTGATCTTGACAATCTTAATCAAGGGACTTTTGATGCCTATTCAGTGGAAAATGTATACTTCTTCTGCGAAGATGCGGATCCTGAAACCAGAAATTGAAGAGATTGCTGCAAAGTATCCAGAGAAAGCGGATGCAATGAAAAAGCAAATGGAAACAATGGCGCTCTATCGAGAGTCTGGCGCGAGTCCTATGGCAGGCTGTGTCCCCATGCTGATTCAAATGCCGATACTATTAGCCGTCTTCCGATTCTTCCCATCGACGTTCGATCTGAGACAACAATCGTTCTTATGGGCGGAAGATTTATCCTCTTATGATTCAATCGCGACGCTTCCATGGAATATTCCAATCTATGGTGATCACGTAAGTTTGTTCACATTGTTGATGGCCATCACTACTTTATTCTATACAAGAATGAATAGCAGTAACATGCAATCACAACAAACTCCAGGAATGCCGAACATGAAAATCATCATGTACTTCTTCCCTTTCATGATGATCTTTTTCTTCAATAATTATTCATCAGGATTGAGTTACTATTACTTTGTCTCTACGTTAACGTCTATCTTAATCATGTTGATGATCAAGAAATTCTTCGTGGATGAAGTGAAAATCAAGGAGAAAATGGCTGAGCGTAAAGCAGCTGCGGCAACATCTGGACCTAAGAAAAAAGGAAAGACTAAATTCCAACAACGCTTAGAGAAAATGCAACAAGCACAGTTAGACCAAAAGAATAAAAAGAAATAGACCTGTTGAATTAAACTTGATTTGATCAGTTAAAATTGAAAGTCCTCATTCTAGTTTAGATTGAGGACTTTTTACATCTCCCGTGACCTTCCAACAGTCGCGCTAAATTACTTCTTAATTAACGCTTTTAGCTCAGCGAATACAGTACATTTGCGCTCCAAACCTGATAGATATGAAAAATACAATTATCACCGGATCAGGATCTTTTATCCCTGAAGTAGAAGTTGAAAACATTGAATTTATAGAGAACCCATTCTGTAAGAATGACGGGACGCAAATTCAAAATAATAATGAAGAGGTAATTGAGAAATTTCAAGAGATTACAGGAATTCAGGCCCGTCGTTATGTAAATGACACACAATCTTGTTCGCACATTGCGAGCATTTCAGCACGGCGCGCTATTGAGGACGCCAATATTAATCCTGAGGAGTTGGACATGATCATTGTGGCCCACAATTTCGGTGACGTAATTAGTGGCTCCAATCAAAGTGACATTGTACCGAGTATTGCTTCTCGCGTAAAGCACGATTTACAAATTGAAAACGAATTTTGCGTTCCTTATGACATCATATTTGGTTGCCCAGGTTGGATTCAAGGATTAATTCAGGCGCATATTCACATCCAAGCAGGAGAAGCGAAAAAATGCCTCGTTATCGGCTCAGAAGTTCTCTCAAGAGTTCTAGATCCATATGATCGTGACACCATGATCTTTGCAGATGGTGCTGGCGCAGTAATACTAGAAGGGCGCGAAGAAACTGAGAAACGCGGAATCCTTGCCCATGCTACCGTTTCACATACCATGGCAGAAAAAGATTACCTCTATTTTGGTGAGAGCTTTAACAAATTTGGAAAAGACACAACGAAGTTCATTAAGATGAATGGACATAAAATCTACCAATACGCGCTGAATGAAGTACCAAAAGCAATGAAGTACTGCTTGGATAAAATCGATATGCCGCTTGAGGAGATCGATAAAATTTTGCTTCATCAAGCCAATGAAAAAATGGACGCTGCAATATTAAAGCGCCTATTTAGAGCCTATGGAATCAAAGAAATTCCGGAGAACATCATGCCTATGATTATAGAACGTCTTGGAAACAGCTCCGTAGCTACTGTCCCAACACTTTATGACATCATCCTAAAAGGACTTTTACCAAAGCACAAGATCAGTAAAGGAGACAATCTAATGTTTGCATCCGTTGGCGCTGGAATGAACATTAACTGTATCGTTTATCAAGCCTAGGACAATAAAAACGATCCTAATCGAGCTCGATTCGCTTGTAAGAAGTAACGATTCCCTTTATCAGTGCGCTGCTAAATCCAGCATGCTCCATTTCGTTTAATCCAACAATCGTACAGCCTTTTGGCGTTGTTACACGATCAATTTCCGCTTCCGGATGTGTGTTATTCTGAATGATAAGCTCAGATGCGCCTTTCATCGTTTGACTAACGATCTTAGTTGCGGTAGCGGCATCGAATCCAACCTCTATCCCACCCTGAATCATTGCACGCATAAAACGAAGAACATAAGCGACGCCACACGCACCAAGGATTGTCGCCGATTCCATCAAGTTCTCCTCAATAAAAACAACCTCTCCTAGTGATTCAAATAACGCTAGTACGTCCGCCTTGCGATTCAATGGATCTTCACCCGCT
>JBLHPQ010000151.1:0-4789 GCA_047624355.1 Flavobacteriaceae bacterium
CGCATAAAACGAAGAACATAAGCGACGCCACACGCACCAAGGATTGTCGCCGATTCCATCAAGTTCTCCTCAATAAAAACAACCTCTCCTAGTGATTCAAATAACGCTAGTACGTCCGCCTTGCGACTCAATGGATCTTCACCCGCTGAGATCGCCGTCATAGACTCGTTTACAGAAGTTGCAGTATTCGGCATCGCTCTATAGATCCCAGTTCCTTCTGGTATAACGGCAGCAATTTCCGCTTGAGTGATTCCCGTGGCCACCGAAATCAATGTATGTTTCGTTGGATCGATGAATTGTCCGAATTTCGCTAAAAACGGTAAAAGCGTATACGGTTTCAATGCAAGAATGACAATTTCTGACTCTTTAAATAACAATTCATTGTCATCCGTTAAAGTGGCCATCTCGAACAGTCTTTCGGGCAATGTCGATAGGTCCCGTTTACTTCCATATAATTGACAATCAGGATAGACCTCATGAATACCTTCTAAGATTGATGCTCCTAAATTTCCGCAACCTACTATTCCTATCTTCTTCATCTATTCTAATTTGTGACAAAACTAATACTGTTCTTTATTCTGAACACTGATTTCACTGAATTAATTACTAATTTAGTGACGCTAAAAAATGAAAAACTTTCTCCTCATAGTATTTTGTGCATTTCAGTCAATGGCATACAGTCATGATTACTTTTTTGCATTCGCAGAGATGGATTACAACGATATCACACGTCAGTTTGAATCAACGCTCGTTATTTCCTCTCATGATTTAGAACGCGTCCTCAACGAAAAGGAGCTTTCTATTGATAGTTTAGATGGAATGACGTTAAACTCTGATCTTCACGAGGAACTGTCATCAATGATTTCAAAGCACTTCCAAATAAATAGTGGTGATCAGCAAGCATCATTCTCACTCTTTGGAGCCGAACTACTCCTTAATGGAACAGTAGAAATCTATTTATCCTCAGATCCAATAGACCTAGATGGCACCATCCAAATACGCTTCGATCTACTAATGGGAAAGTACCCTGAACAACAAAATAAACTCACCTTATATCACCGCGACAAAACGTACACAGCAACGTTTATGCGCGGTACAAAATCGAATAACATTCTCCTTGAACTCAACTAATATGAAAAAAGTATTACTTTTTGCAATCCTTACGCCGCTGGCAGCTCTCTCGCAGAATAAATTCGCGCAGTTAGACCAAACGCTTCCAACGCCTAATGAATATCGTAATGCAGCTGGAGCTCCAGGGCATAACTATTATCAGCAAAAGGCCGATTACAAGATTGAAGTACGGTTGGATGACGCCAATCAGAAAATTGATGGAGAAGAAACGATAACGTATACAAACAACTCTCCAGATCAGTTAGAATACCTTTGGATTCAGTTGGATCAAAACGTTCGCGCGAAGGATTCAGACACGAAGTTAATTTCCATTGAGAAGATGGAGGATTTTCGTTCAATTACTGACATCAGCAAAAAAGTATTAGAATTTGACGGAGGATTTAAAATCCAAGAGGTAACAACAACGTCTGGACAAAAAATGAGTTACGCCATCAACAAAACGATGATGCGTATCAACTTAAAGAAACCAATGGCGGCTGGATCAAGCATCTCTTTCCATATCAAATGGTGGTACAACATCAATGATAGAATGAAAATTGGTGGTCGTTCAGGATTTGAGCATTTCGAGGAAAATGACAACTACTTATATACGATCGCACAATGGTTCCCAAGAATGTGTGTTTACAACGACGTTGACGGATGGCAAAACAAGCAATTCCTAGGAAGAGGTGAATTTACACTTCCATTTGGAGATTACGAAGTAGCAATTACGGTTCCTTCTGACCACATCGTTGGAGCTACAGGAGAGTTACAAAACGGAAACAACGTATTGTCGAGTGAGCAAAAGGAACGCATGAAAAAAGCGATGACTTCTGACACACCAATTCTTATCGTTACTCAAGATGAAGCTGAGAAAGCAGAGAAAATCAAGGAGAAAGGCTTAAAGACTTGGATTTTTAAAGCGAAAAATGTGCGTGACTTTGCCTTCGCATCATCGCGTAAGTTCATGTGGGATGCTCAAGCGGTTCAATTAGAAAACAGAACTGTTCTTGCAATGTCTTATTACCCGAAAGAAGGAAATCCTTTATGGGAGCGTTACTCAACGAAGTTAGTTGCGCATACGGTTAAGACTTACTCGAAATACACGGTAGAATATCCTTACCCAGTGGCAATCTCTGTTCACTCGAAGTGGATCGGAATGGAATACCCTATGATTTGTTTCAATGGAGGACGTCCAGAAGCAGACGGAACGTATTCAGAAAGAACGAAATACGGAATGTGGGGAGTAATTATCCATGAGGTTGGTCACAACTTCTTCCCAATGATCATTAACTCAGATGAGCGTCAATGGACATGGATGGATGAAGGTTTAAACACATTCGTTCAGTACTTAACCGAGCAAGAATGGGAAAGAGGATACCCTTCAAGAAGAGGTCCAGCCTATAAAATTGCTGATTACATGAGAGGTGATACAGACTACATCTCCCCTATCATGACGAATTCTGAATCCATTTGGCAATTTGGAAACAATGCCTACGGAAAACCAGCAACTGCGTTGAATATTCTTCGTGAGACAGTGATGGGAAGAGAATTATTTGATTACTCATTCAAAATCTATTGTGAGCGCTGGAAATTCAAACATCCAACCCCAGCAGATTTCTTCAGAACGATGGAAGATGCTTCTGCAGTTGATTTAGATTGGTTTTGGAGAGGATGGTTCTTCACAACAGATCACGTTGACGTTAGCCTTGACGAAGTAAATTGGTTCCAGTTAAACACGATGGATCCTGACGTAGAAAAACCAATCGCAAAGAAAGAGAATGACGAAAAAGATCAGTTCATTGGCGACACTCGGAACAAAACAACTCCTGAGGTTACTATAAATGAGCGGGATTCTAAGATTGATGACTTCTATGCAACACGCGATCTATACAACGTGGATGCACTTGACAAAAAGGACTACTCAGAATTCAAAGAGAAATTGACAGACGAAGAACTTGCACTTTTAAATTCAGGCAAACATTTCTACGAAGTACATTTTACAAACATAGGAGGCATCCCTACCCCATTAATCTTGAGGTTCACGTTTACGGATGGATCTAATGAGGTGATTCGTATTCCAGCTGAGATTTGGCGACGAAGTGAAGAAAACGTCTCTAAGGTCTTCATTATGGACAAAGAAGTTGAAGCGATTCGTATGGATCCATTCTTAGAAACTGCAGATACTGATTTGAATAACAACAGCTGGCCAGATGAACGTCAGCCTACTCGCTACCAGTTATACAAAAAGAAGCGTACGGGTGATAATCCAATGCAACGCGACAAGAAAGTCAAAGAATTGGAAGGTCAATAGACGTTAGAAGATTTATAGGAATTAGGAGAGGAGCGCGTTGCGCTCCTTTTTTGTTTGTTTTGGTGTGGCAAGCTGTGTTTGAATTTAGCATGTAGAGGATTCGTTATTTCCTGTTGAAATGGGCCATCTAAGAGATCCTTGAAAATTTGATGTTGTTGATGGCTTGTGGGCACTGGCTAGCAGTATATTTTAAGTATCTTGGTGTTGTATAAATAAGTTATAGTTAATGAATATTACTCCAGAAAACCATATGAAACGCTTATTACCAATTCTCTTGCTGTTTGTTGCTTCGATTGGACATGCTCAATCTATAGAACACGCAATTGACATAAGAACCATAGCTTGTCTTGACTTAGACTCCAATCAGACCACATATGGTATGATACAATGTGAATCAATAGCTCGTGAAGAATGGAACACGGAAATGAACAAATACTACAATTTGTTAGTAGATACATTATCTGATGAATCTGGAGTGCTTCTCAGCGAATCGCAAAAAACTTGGACTGAATTCAATCAGAATGAACAAAAATTCTCCAGTTCCTTATATTATTCGGAGATGCAAGGTACAATGTGGCATGTTGTGAATGCTGGACGTCGGAGCGAAATAGTTCGACAAAGAGCATTGGAATTGAAACAATACTACGAAACATACATGCACTCAGGAATGTAACTATAACATCAGTCACTGTTGCACAACTCCCAAAATGTGATAATGACAAATGTTTCGCAAACTCATTAATGGGCAATTAGCTGATTATCATCACTAACTGTTTTTAATTTATCTTTATATTGGGTGACTTTTAGTAAATATTGAGTTGTGCAACAGCCACATCGCCTACATCCCATGCAGGTTTTCCCTTCGGAAAGTCATCTATGGTTTACGACAACAACATACACGCGTTAACATCAAGAACATAAAAGTCAATCGGATTTTTTTTTAAATTTGGGCATGAACACATAAGGTGGATAATCCCAATTGGGATTACACCACTGTTAGCAACAATTGAAATCGAGAGTGAAAATAATTCCCAAAATAATAGGAACATCATTTTACAAAACTGTACTCGTGCAGGATACAGATTTGCTTATTGTGGATTTGGCAGAAAACACTCTCCTCTCTCATGGTCTATTAACAAAGGAAAAAAGTAAAACAAAGCTCAAATTAAAAACACGGTTAGGACAACATCTAGCGTATCAGCCTTTCTTATTTGTCAATAGCATTGATTTAACCTTTTTAGAACATTCGCAAACTATAGATTCCAATAAAATTGACATTGAGTACAGGGTGAATCATTTTATACCAGTAGTCGCCGCACTTGTTTTTAGTGCATTATCATTTGATGGATATAATTCACCATTGAC
>JBLHPQ010000152.1:0-4725 GCA_047624355.1 Flavobacteriaceae bacterium
GAATCCTCAAGGGAGTCTTGTTATAAACAAAAAAGCGTCTACCAGAGGTAAACGCTTTTTAATTCTGTGAGCCCGATAAAGAGAAAATGTAATTTTCGAAGACTGCGCGCGCATTCGGTAGAATGGTAAGCAAAGGAAGGAACCGTATGTTCGAATCCTCTAGGAAGTCTTGTTATAAACAAAAAAGCGTCTACCAGAGGTAAACGCTTTTTAATTCTGTGAGCCCGATAAAGAGAAAATGTAATTTTCGAAGACTGCGCGCGCATTCGGTAGAATGGTAAGCAAAGGAAGGAACCGTATGTTCGAACCCTCAAGGGAGTCTTGTTATAAACAAAAAAGCGTCTACCAGAGGTAAACGCTTTTTAATTCTGTGACCCCATCAGGGAATAGTTCAAACCTTTTAGAGGATATAAATTTAATTCTTGATCAATAATTAACGCGACAGAAACAACAACTCCTACCTTAACAGACTTCTAAATATTTTAAATTCGCCGTATTAAAATAGTTAAAAAGCACGAACAGCCCGAACATGGCACGTTAAGGACTCACTGTAGAAGACGTCGACCTGCTTACCATCGTTGAAAAACTGAAGCCACGCCATTTCGCTATATTTCTCGTCATTCGTCGAACTCCAGTAGGCGTTATCAAAAAAACCGCCTATTTCATCCTTGTTTTCATATAAAATATTTAATTCATCTTTTGTAGGTAATCTCCACCCATCTCCCAAATTAGCACAAGCCTTTACACCCTCACCCCATTCCATATCCCCTAAATCCTCGGTCATTACTTCCAAATTACCGATTTTAACAGATGATTGTCCAAAGACATTAATTGATAGAGCAATCGCTCCTAATAATAATAGCGTTTTCATAGAATTTATTCTTTGTTACGGCCGAAAGTTAAGTATAAATACCACAAGAATGATTGCAACATTCATCCAAAATCTAGAAGTTAGATTATTTTAATCCTTCATTCGATTAAAATCGATTCAGTCTTCAAACAAAAAAAGCCTACAGCAGAGCTGTAAGCTTTTTCTCTTAGTGAGCCCGATAGGATTCGAACCTATGACCGCCTCCTTAGAAGGGAGGTGCTCTATCCAGCTGAGCTACGAGCCCTCACTTTAAAAAATGAAATACAAAAAAAGGGGATGATTGCTCATCCCCTCTAAGTCGGGGTGGCAGGATTCGAACCTGCGACCTCCTCGTCCCAAACGAGGCGCGATGACCGGGCTACGCTACACCCCGAGCGTAATTTTTTCTTCGTATTTCAACTTAATTTTCAAAAGACGTTTCTTTCGATAAGCGAGTGCAAAAATAAGTAATTATTTGAATTCCGCAATGATTTTTCAATAGAAACAATAAATAATTTTAATCATTTCTTATTCACCTCAAACTCAACGACTCTCTAAGCATAAATTGCCGGGTATTCATCCGGATCTACTTCATTCATGATCGAATACACCTTTTCAACGATGTCGTCAATGCTCGGCTTTGAGAAGTAATCGCCGTCTGAACCATATGCTGGACGGTGATCTTTAGCGCTCAATGTTTCTGGTGCAGAGTCTAAATGATTGTATCCACTTTGTTCTACCAATATTTTATCGAGCATATATCCTGTAGCGCCAGATTGAACATCTTCATCAACAATTAACAATCGATTCGTCTTCGCAAGTGAATCGTTGATGCGATGATTGATATCAAATGGAATTAAAGTCTGTACATCGATCAACTCAACAGAGATGTCTAGTTCTTCTAGTTGCTGAAGTGCTGCTTCACACAAGTTGAATGTCGACCCGTACGATACAATTGTTAAGTCTGTCCCTTCAGAAACCAAATCCGGAACTCCTAGCGGCTCACGAAACGCTCCACTGTTCGTTGGAACACGTTCTTTTGTTCTATATCCATTTAATGGCTCAATAACTAGCGCAGGATCATCTCCAGCCATTAGCGTATTATAGAATCCAGCGGCCTTCGTCATGTTTCTTGGTACACAGATGTACATTCCACGGAGTGCATTTACGATCATTCCCATTGGAGAACCACTGTGCCAAATACCTTCTAAACGATGTCCTCTTGTACTCACGATAAGTGGCGCTTTTTGTCCACCTTTCGTTCTGTATTGCACCGTTGAAAGATCATCAGAAAGAATTTGAATCGCATATAACAAGTAATCCAAATATTGAATTTCAGCGATTGGACGCAAACCTCTCATTGCCATTCCAATTCCCTGACCAATAATTGTACATTCGCGAATCCCTGTATCTGAGACGCGTAAATCACCGAATTTTTCTTGCATTCCCTCGAGCGATTGATTGACACCGCCAATTTTCCCAGCATCTTCACCGAAAACTAATGCTTCAGGGTAATTAGATAATAGATTCTCGTAATTATCGCGAAGAATAATTCGACCGTCGTCCATTTTCACCTCTTCATCATACGTTGGTGCAACTGGTTCGACTTTCATTGCTGAATACTTTGATTCAGAGTAGAGACTTGAGCTATAGCGCTCGTAATTTGTGTCAATTTGATCTTGTATCCATTGAGAAAGTCCTTCTTTGGCCGGATTATTCTCATTTCTGATCATTCGAAGCACCTTTCGAGTGGCTCCAAGAATATCTTTTCGTATTGGACTCATTTCTTGTGCGAGTCCTTCTGCGATTTTTTTAATGAAAACACCATTTTCACTTTGATCTGCTACGGCGTTGATCAATGCTATTGCCACCGAGAGATCTGTCTTTATATCATCCGAGTATGCTTTCCAAGCTGCGCTCTTTTCTTCGCGAACGATTTTCTTAGCGCTGTCTTCGATTTCTGATAATTCTGCTTCAGTTGCCAATTTCATTCCTTTGGCATCGAATGAAAGAATCCATTCTTTGAACTTACTAATACAGTCGAATTCGACTTCCCATTTCAAGCGTTCTTCATCCTTATAGCGCTCATGAGAACCACTTGTCGAATGGCCTTGAGGTTGATTGACTTCTTTGACGTGGATGAGTACAGGGATGTGCTGTTCACGGGCAATTTTAACTGCTTTTTCGTACGTTTCGCAAAGATGGGTGTAATCCCAGCCTTTAGTAACGAAGATCTCATAACCGTTGCTCTCTTTGGATTTTTGCATTCCTGCAAGAGCGGCTGAAATACTTCCTTTCGTCGTTTGCATTTCACGGGGTACAGATATTCCATATCCATCATCCCATATTGACATTACCAATGGCACTTGTAGTACTCCAGCGGCATTGATTGTCTCCCAAAATGGTCCTTCAGATGTTGAGGCGTCACCAATCGTTCCAAAGGCAACCTCATTTCCACCATTCGTAAATTTCTTAAATTCCTCTATGTCTTTAAGCTCAGTGTGATTTCTATACACTTTAGATGCTTGAGCCAATCCCAATAAGCGCGGCATTTGTCCGGCAGTGGGAGAAATATCGGCAGAACTATTCTTTTGTTCCATGAGGTTTTTCCACTCCCCATTTTCATCGAGGTTACGCGTAGCATAGTGCCCGCCCATTTGTCGTCCTGCAGATTGTGGCTCAGCGTCAACATCAGTATGTGCATACAATCCGGCGAAGAATTGTTGAACGTTTAACTGATCTATAGACATCATGATTGTTTGATCTCTGTAATAACCGGATCTGAAATCGCCATCGCGAAATTGCTTTGCTAATGCGATTTGAGCAAGCTCTTTTCCATCGCCAAAGATTCCAAATTTAGCTTTACCTGACAATACCTCACGACGCCCCAATAGAGATGTTTCTCTAGAGACTCTCGCTAAGTTGTAATCTTCTAAAACTTGTTTCTTGAAAGCTTCGAAGCTCGCAGTTAGCTTTGCTTCTGCAACGGTTTCATTCGCCATAATGTTCATTTTGAGTGCTGCAAAAGTACGCATTTTAAGCCGATTTTGAAAGAAGAAAATGCGATTGGTGTAAGATTTACAGATATTTAGGAAACTGTTTTTTTTCTGATAGACATTCGTTATTGGACATTATCACCCGATTGGGTGATAGAATTCATGAGTCTATCCACCTAATTTGTAACACTAATTAAAATCTAAAAAGATAAAATATTACATTGTTTCAATTACATTTTTTATGCTGATGTTTAGTGTATGGGTATGACCATCAGATGCGATGAAGCAGTAAGTTGTGTTTGTTGACTTCGAGAGCCTCAGTTGCAAACACGCAGACCGATAACACGTAGACTGATAACACGCAGATTGATAACGGGTAGACCGATAACACGTAGGCTGAGGCTCTCGAAGTCTAAAGTGTTCGAAGTCTAGCGAATTTCTAACCAATAGGATCCTCCATGACGCTCTACATTGATGAGGTTAGGGTGTTCCCATATTGGCGCAATGATTTTGGCTAATTCTGGATCTTCAGAGATGAAGTAATTAGGAAGAATCGTAGCGTATTTTTCTGGATTTGCAAGAATGTACATCGCCAATCCATACTGTTCAGTGTAGAACCTGTCGCACATGAATTGCGGGTAATCATAAGGAAGATAGATGTCGTGAATATGAACGATAACGCCCTTCTTTAGCTTCGGTAAGATTTCCATGAAGAAAACCATGGCATCTGAATTGGGAAGAATTCTATGTGAATTGTCGATAAAAAGAATTTCTCCTGCTTCTAAGTTCAGTACCTCGTCGTAGTTTATATTCTCGAACGGTTCACGAATGATTTTGTTGGTCAATTGGTCAATCTCAGCACGCGGCATAGGATCGATA
>JBLHPQ010000153.1:0-4708 GCA_047624355.1 Flavobacteriaceae bacterium
GTGTAAATTAGAATCCACAACACTTTAAAGTTGTTTATATCCGCATCGATTTGATAAATGGACCAATCGAGAATCGCCGATTCAGTACCTTGCTTCAACGACCAATAGGTCTCTATTTCAAAATAACACGTGAAGTACATAACGCCAATGAAACAGTACATAAGCAAGCTTCCTAGTCCACTAAAAAAGCCACCCGTCTTCTCTAAATCAGATGTGCTGTCTGTTTGGTGCTTAATGTAGGCCATGAAAAACAAGACACCTGAGAATAGCATCCCAGTCAAGAAATAATTATTGAACACTGGAGTAACACTTTCTACGGCATATCCATCCATACCTGTCCACGAGGCCAAAATGCTGATGAGCGCAAGTCCAAGTGGAATGAATGAAATTTTCTCGTAAAATCCGGTATTCTTCGATCTTCCTATCCAGTAGAGCAGTGCCGCTTCAAGTGCCCACATGAGTGTGATCCATTGTCCATCTAACACCACTGGAATAGTAATTGTCGCAAAAATTAATGCCAAGCCAAAGCTGAAGTAGAATAGACGTATATCTGTTTGTTTTCTTGTTTTTGCAACAATGGCACAGATCACATGCGATCCAGCAAAGCCCATTGTAAATAAACCGGATGCAAGCGAACTATCATAAACAGATTCTATGAGGACTATTCCTATAGCATACGCTAAAACGGTATTAGTCAATAAAAGCGCAATGTGCTCAGCATCAAAGTTCTCACGGTGACGGAGCTTGTAGGCAATCGTTGCCGCATAAAATATAGCATAAAAGACACATACGTAAACTAAGAATACTTCTTCTGGCCCATTAGTCAAGTAGTTCCTTAGCAATAAGACACCGAAGATAAACCATGTCGAACCAAACGCAACTGCTTGTAGCGCTTTCCATCCTTTGAAAAATGTTATCGCAAGCACACCTAGATTCAAGAGACTCATGTAGGCGAACATGGACCAAATTGACCCCGTTCCATCGCTAAGCATAAAGGGAACACCATAGGCGCCGACTAATCCAATGATTGCAACGATCTGTTTATTGAATTTCACGGCTGTTAAAGTCGTGATGGCTGTGAAGCCTAGCATGGTTCCAAACGCACCCGTTTTTGAGAATATTGCATAGAAATCGTAGGCGAGAAAAGTAACGAAATAGGCAATCGCCATACCTCCGCCAAAGAGAACCGCGCTGAAATTGTCGTATTTCTTCCGCAATAAAATTGCGATTCCAACTAACGCTGCACCAAACGCATACCCCAATAGAATACGCATTGTTGGCCCCATTAAATTATTGTCGATAGCATACTTCACACCAATACCAACTCCGATAATGATGATGACAATACCTATCTTACTCGCAAGGTTCTCACCGATAAATCGCTCAAAGCTGGAAGCAGAGTTGTCCGTTTTTACGTGAACTTTTTCCTTCTGTATTGCGGGACGGATAACATTGGTTCGGTCTGCTGGAATCCTAGGCTTTAGTTCTGGCTTGGGTTCTTGTTGAGCTACTGCTTTTGGTACTTCAATTTTTTCTGCCACTGGTTTCTCTTCAACAATTTTGGGTGGCTCAACTTTAGGTTGAATTACCTCTTTTTGCTGAGATACTCTTGCCGCAATCTGTTTCTCGATTGCCTGAACACGGGCTTCAAACTTTTCGAACTCTACACCGAAGGCATTCTGTTGTCTTCTTAGGAGATCTAGTTTGGCTCGTAACTGCTGAATAATTTCGTTGGTTGACTCCATAATTCATAAATTTACTCATATTCGAGGCTCAGTGAAGTTTTCTAAGTGTTTATCACACCCCGAATAATTGGTTTACAGGACCAAGTCTACGTAAATACTGCATCAGTAAATCACAAAAAAACTTAATAAAATTCAGCTAATTGGGTTCAATCATTGATGAAAGCTAGATGGGTAAAGGCTGTGTGTGCATAATAAAAAAATGTGATAAATTAAACTTTAGCGGCGATATTATGATGATGAGATGAAAAATTGTTCTTATTTTTTTCTCAATCGCTCGTAGTCCACCAAAAGTTGTCCAAGCTTAGTGAAAAATGGGCGCGCAATAGCGTCATATTCGTATTTTCCATCGTTTACTATGTTATTCGCATTCACATAAATACTGGCGGTAACGAAGAACTCAATATTGTTTTCAGCATCTACAACATGAGCGGTTTCTGTCACGAACCCATAGGCAATTCCAATTTTACTGTAGGTCACAACATTCGCGTAATCAGTGTTGTCATCTCCCTTCACCAAGTACTTGAAGATATTATCTGGGTATTTCTTTTTGTCATGATATTTCTTGTCTTCTAGATCACTCGGGATTTGTTTCATCGCATCGAGAAAGAAGTTTCTATCTGATTCGGTAATATCCCATTGCTCCGTTTTTGCAAATTGCTCTGGTGCAGCTAAACGCATCAATGTCGAGTGAATATCTGCCAAAGGATACTCCAAATGATAGTTGAAATCGAATGGACCTTTTACAATATCGCCTCTGTACTCGTGCTTTGATCCTAGTAATTTGGTTTCATCGTATTCATATTCCTGTGCGAATTCCATAAGGCTGAACCAGCTCGAGGGCTGAAGGAAAGACGTCTTTTTCTCTCTTTCAGTGACATGAAGAGAATTACAAAATAGGTTATAGGGCATTTCACAACCCGTAAAGCTTCGGTAAATTTTTGTGTTCTCAATTCCCTTCTTTTTTAGATTTTTATTGAGTTTCGCTGGTGTCACAAATTGATAGAAAGCGTTATAGTATCGATTGTTACTGATTATCATGAGCTCTCGAAACATCTTGCCCATTGTTAATTGTTCCTCGTCCAACTCGTCGATGTAACTCATGTTTCCACACACTTGATCCCGATGAATTTTCAGATAGGCATCCATCGAGATAGTGTGTTTTTTCATTTGCTCCATCGCGACGAGAGCCGTTGGTAACTTGACAACGCTTGCCGGGTAGAAGTAATGCTCAGGATTGGAAAAATCAAATGTGGTAAGAACGGTGTCGTCCTCATTTCGATCGATTCGTGTATAGATAAATTGGACTCTGTGTTGCTCGGTACTATCTAAAACCGAAGTAAATGCATTTCCACCTCCATGCAAGTAGTTCATCAAATCCTCGTTGGACTCAATTTCAAGTTGACCAATGGCACTGAGGTTAATCAGGCTGATCCAGAGAAGAGTCGTCCATTTTAGCATTACTCGATTTTGTTAAGAAATAGATTATTACGGCTGGAGTTACAATCATGAAGAACCAGAGAATGATAATTGGTTCGTCTTTTACAAAGTAGATGATCATCCAAACTGTTAAAGCAATAAAAATTATTGGAGTTACTGGATATGCCCAAGCCTTCACTACATTTTCATCTTTCTTTCCTCTGCTGCGAAGAATGAAGATCCCGAAAACTGTTAGCAGTGCAAATATGGAAAGGGTAAATCCTGTGAATTTGATCAGGTCTGCAAAGGAGAAGGTAAACACCAGAATCATTGAAATTACCATCATGGTTAGAATTGCCGCTCTAGGTGCACCACTTTTACTTTCTTTTCCCAAGACCTTAAATACAACATTGTCCTTACCCATTTGTTGCGCTACACGAGGTCCAGCAATGAACATCGCATTTAGACCAGAAATCAGCGCCAGGGAGAATACTCCACTAAAGATCAATCCAATGGTATTCCCTAATAATTTAGTAGAGACAACGTTTCCGAGGTCTACCTGAAAAGCCAATTCATCAAAGGTTGCGACATACATAAAGACTGTATTCAATAAGATATAGAGTACAGTTACAATTAGCGTTCCAGCAATAAGTGAATAAGGTAAATTACGTTTCGGGTTCTCTAAATTACCAACGATGTAGGAGCTTGCGTTCCATCCACTATAAGCAAACATCACCCAAACTAAAGATCCTGCGAACGAGAGACTGAAAATCATATCCATACTACCTTCGGTGGGAGCGAAACTTATGCCTGATGTATTCGCATCCGTTCCAAAGAAGAAAGGAAGTGCTAAGAAAACCGCAACGAGTGCCAGTTTAATATAAGTCATGTAATTTTGGACAATTCCGCCTATTTTAACGCCGTTTAGCTGAATTAAAGCGACAGCCACAATGACAATACAGCCAATCAACTTAACGATGGGGATTCCGAGTGTTGTCTCCGTGTTTTCCATACCGAGCATAGGTAAGAAGTATTCTCCAGTAGCTATGGATAGGCCTGCTATCGCAGCGGAGAAACCGATTGTAATCGATATCCAGCCACTAATAAAGCCGAGTAATGGATGATAGAGTTCTTTCAAGAATGTATATTCACCGCCTGATTTTGGGATGCTCGTTGCAATTTCCCCGTAAACCGTCGCTCCACAAAGAGAGATGATTCCTCCAACAAGCCAAATCACGAGGATGACAAATGGATCAGGAATACCAATTTCTGGAACTACTTGAAAACCAAGTGAAGTAAATATCCCTGTTCCGATCATGTTTGCAATGACCATGTTGGTTGCTACTGATCGTGTATACTTAATTGCCATTCCTTACTGTTTAAAGGTGTTTATCGGCCTAAAGTACTTTTTTTTTATCATAAACAATTGAGACTGAATTTAAATGAGCAAATTTGTATAAACACCATTCATTGTTATGAAAAAACTAGTCTACCTCTCAATTGCTGCACTACTAACCGCATGTGGCGTTGAATCAGCAGGCACTTCT
>JBLHPQ010000154.1:0-4690 GCA_047624355.1 Flavobacteriaceae bacterium
AGCCAAGAAAGTGGCTCCGAAAGCAAAAGCAATTGCTGCTAAGAAGAAATAATCCTGTTTCATTCTCTTTTCTTAACAAGTTAGATCACGCATTCCGCCTGTCTTTATCCATCTTGTAAAAAAAAAACAATCACTTCAATTGAACCAAATGAGATTCTCTGAGTATTACTGTCAAGAAACCTAGAGAACAAGGTGCACCAGTTCTGTTTAAAGTAAAAAAAACATGAAAACAATTATTGGAATTATTGCAATGTGTATTAGTAGCCAGGTGATGGCTCAAGAGCCGGAAACAGTATTGAGTATCGTTCAAGAGACACACGAAGTCACTTGGTATAGAAAACAATTCGATCTTTGGGAAAAAGAATTGGATAAGGATGGTAAACGCCCGGATGCTTGGTACAACTACTATATGGCAACACGTGCATTGAGAAACTTGACGTTCGATGAAGAACGAAAAAGGCACAATGAAAAATGCCATCAAATTGCCAAGGCCGCGTATGAGGCAATTCCAAATTCATTTGAAGCAAATCATCTGATCTGGAAAGATGGAGGAAATGATTCTGAGAAGATTTCTTTTCTGATGAAAGCCGCTGAGATTGCTCCGAATGATTCACGCACATTCGGCGATTTGATGATTCACTATGAACTAAATCGAAATCAAGCTAAGTTCAGCGAGATGTGTAAGAAATTGAGCGACGTAAATGAGTTGCCAGCGTCTATACTAAATTGGGCTTATAATGTGCTCGCTGGCTTGGATGAGAATGCCATTATTTTTACAGCGGGAGATAATGACACCTATGCATTGTGGATGATTCAAGGAGCTAAGAACTTTAGAACCGATGTTATGGTGATCAATACCCATTTAGCGGCGATGGCAGATTATCGCTCCAAATTGTTGCAAGAATTAGAGATGCCAAAACTTCCTGAAGGTGAAGAAATGATCTTCAAACATTTCTTTGAGAATAGCGGAGATAAGTCGGTGTATGTAGCTGTTTCAGCCATAAAACAATTTGATAATGAGGACATCAAAAAGAAACTGTACTTAACCGGACTTGAGTATAAATACAGTGAAGATGGTATTGACAACATGAGTATTATCCGTCGTAACTATGAGAAGCGCTATTTACTCGACTATTTGGGAATGCAGTTCACTACGCATGTTGCGGATAAAGTGGCTGAGAATTTCGAGCCGCTGTATTTACCGTCACTCGTTAAGTTGCTCATGCACTATCGTTCAACAGAAGAAACACAGAAAGCCGATACTATTTCAAAGATCTTAGACAAGATTGGTGCTAAAACTGATCAAGACGAGTACATCCAGAAATTATTGAAAGACTGTTAGTTAATGGGCCTCTTTAGTAAAGATATCGCTTCCTTTTCGGACGAGCAGCTCATAGCGCTGCTTTCTACAAAGCGAAAGAACGAGGCGCTAACGCAGCTTCATACCAAGTACGCCAAGCGTGTACTTGGGTTCTTTGTTAAAATGCTTCGTGGAGATGTCGAGAAGGCGCAAGACTTTACCCAAGAGCTATTTATGCGAATTCTGGAGAAGCATGGACAGTTCGATCCAACCCGAAAGTTTTATACATGGATGTTCACGATCGCAAGTAACATGTGTAAGACTGAGTTTAGAAAACCAATTTTAAATCGACTTTCCGGCGATGAACATGAGTTTAATCAATCTGCGCAGTGGAATGAATTAGGAATGGATAAAAAAGCCTTTCGGGAAGCACTAGATAAGGCCATAAATAAGTTAGGAGGACAGCATCAGCTAACGTTCGTTTTGCGCTATATGCAAGAGGTGTCTCTGAATGAAATTTCTGAAATAACAAATGTGTCACTTGGAACTGTAAAGTCTAGATTGTTCTATGCAACAAAGAAAGTGACAGAAGGAATACGAGAATTTAATCCTTCAGGAGAGCGGATCGGCAAGAGCTTTTCTGATGGCACAAATAATACTATTTAATACGCAGGATGATGGAAAAAGACCTCGATGGTAACCAAGAAAAATGGCATTCACTCCTTGAAGAAAAAGGCTTTGATGAGCTAATAGAAGTGGAACGTGTTTTTGTTCTTTCATTTGGATCAAAAGCTCAATTTGATATAGAGAGAAGAGCTTTGGAAGAAATGAGGGCAGAAGATAACGTACTCGTGCCGCGTGCATTAATCCTTGAGGAGGAAAAACGAGGGTTTATTGCGCCAATTCCTTTGTATCAGACATTGATAGCCGTAGCTGCCGCATTTCTCATTGGCTTTATTTTGATTCGTCCTGGCGATACAATGATGGATACAAATGCGAACGCTGAACTAGCTAAAGTGGATACGGTTTACCTCGATAAAATCCAAAAAGACACGATCATTAAGTTCGAAAAGGAATTCGTAGATAGAGTAGTGTATGTAGAAAGTGAAACAGTTGTCGCCTCCTTGCCATCCCAGACCGCTAATCAAAGTGGAATTTTAAGCAGTAATGTTACGGCGTTGCCTTCTTTAGAATCGATGAAATTGAATAATACAGGAAGCTCTGCGAATGATGATGAGACTTTATTCCTTGTTGAGAATTTCTCACTCATGGATTAAATAATTCACTTTTAAATTAATCTATTCGGAGAAGTGAGTCAAGATGCGTACTTTTAATCGAAATGATTCCAATTCATGCATCAAATAGTGTCGATAATCGAAAGGTCGCAATTAACAAGCTGTCCAAGCTAAATGATTATGATTTTACCGAAGCCCACAGGCACGATTATTTCGAATTGTTCTTCTTTGAAGATGGAGGTGGTGTACATATTATCGATTTTCAAGAGATAGCGATTCAATCAAATTCTATTCATATCGTCGCGCCTGGGCAGGTTCATCAAATGAGACGTGAGCTGGATTCATCGGGCTATGTGTTTCTGTTTGGTTTGGATGCAGTTCAACATTCGCCGGAAATTGAAGGTTTTTTGATTGATCAAATTTGTGCGATAGGTGATGAGAGAACACCTACCTATGTTATGAAAACGGAGGAGCGCGAACTGATGGCGATGCTTCTTGAGGAAAGTTGGGCGAGTAATAAAAGTAAAGACATTTACCATCAATCAATTACCATTAACGCGCTCGAGCGATTATGCATTCAGTGTATGAAATTGGTTAAGCCAATGGAGTCATATAAGGCGAATGAATATGGTGAATTTAGGAGGATGCTATTCACGAGTTACAAAGAGAAACGAAAAGTACAAGACTACGTCGATGAATTAAATATCTCGGCAAAGTCATTGAACGAATTGGTGAAAAAGCATACAGGAAAAAATGTCAGCCAACATATCTACGATCAGGTGATCCTTGAGGCAAAACGATTGTTACTACTCGGCGGTAGCGCAAAAGAAGTAGGGTATGAACTCAAGTTTGAGGATCCTGCGCATTTCAGTAAGTTTTTCAAGGCACAAACGGGTAGTTCTCCCTCAGATTTCCTAAAAGTACATAGATAAGTAGTAATTGTACATGGTGTTAAATTCAGAACCTATGTACTTTTGAAGTGTACAAATTCTTGGATTTATGAAAAATATAGCGTTACTAATAACAATGATTTGCACAGGGATGTTCGTTTCAGCACAGAATTGGAACCAAATCCCTTCGAATACACTAAATAACTTGAATGCAATTGATTTCCCATCAACGAATGTTGGATACATCGTTGGTGATTCGTCACTCATCCTTAAAACAACTGATGGCGGTCAAACATGGAATGAAATCTCGGCTACTGGAATTTCGATTCCTGGACTTAATCCATTTATTGACGTAGATTTCGTTACTGAATTGCACGGCTTTATTACAACTAAACATAGTGGCGTGTTTGAAACAGCTGATGGTGGATTTAATTGGACTGCTGTTTCCTTAGCGTCGGGACAATGCTTCCCTAGCACATTCTACATAGATAGTTCTGATCATTTTTTCGTTGGAGGTGCAGGGTGTTTCCAAGGAGCTATGATGGATGAGTTTACGAGTGGGACTTGGACAATACCTCTACTAAATGCCATGTTATTGGATAATGCTGAGACAATTATGGAAATTGATTTTGGAGATGACAATACCGGATTGGCAGTGGTTCATAACGATTTGGTTTTTAGAACTGTTGATGGCGGCACGACATGGGATACAATTTCTACAGCCCTGAGTCCAACGGGTTTTTTAACTTCTGTAAAAATGGTCGATAACCTCGTGGCCTATGCTGGTTATGATGAAGGCGGCGGGGGATTTGGAATCCTCAAAACGGTTGATGGAGGTTTGACTTGGTTAGAAGAACTGAACTCGGCGACCTTTTATTACCCATCCTATAATTGTGTTGAAATTGCGAGTAACGGAGATGTCTATTCTGGAGCTACCCCTTCTAGTTCTCCAGGAGGATTAATTTTCGAAACTGTTGATGGTGTGAATTGGATCTATGAAATTACAGATCAATCAATTAATGAAATGGCATCGTATGGTGATGATGTGACATTTGCCGTGGGTGATAGTGGTTATATTGTAGTGAACGTTCTTCCTGTAACCTTGGATGTGGACAATGTGGACTACAATAACTTGAAAGTTTACCCAAATCCTGCTCAGGACAAAATCACTCTTCAGTTAATCCTCGCTGATGAATCAAAACTTAAAGTCATCTCGACTGCGGGAAAGGAAATTCCCGTTAAGATAACGCAATTCAACGGTACAA
>JBLHPQ010000155.1:0-4681 GCA_047624355.1 Flavobacteriaceae bacterium
AGTTGTATCGTGAATTGAATAGTTCATTATTAGCAGCCAATTATTTCGTATACTTAGATTAACCAAAACAAACTATTATGTGGATAGCCATTGGAGTTGTCGGATTTGTGATTCTTGTCATGATCATCATCAACAACTCACTCGTTAGCAGAAAGAATCAAGTAGACAACGCATTTGCGAGTATTGATGTTTATTTAAAGAAGAGGGGAGACCTAATTCCGCAACTCGTCAATACAGTAAAGGGCTACATGAATCATGAGAAAGAGGTGCTTTCTGAAATTACGCGGCTTCGTACCCAGGCTCAGAAAAGTGATCTCGGATCCAATGAGCGTGTGGATATTGAGAATCAAATTACGGCAGGAATAGGAAAAGTTGTGCTAGCTGTCGAGGATTACCCTGACCTAAAGGCTGGAGAGAACTTCTTGATGCTTCAACGCAGTATGAATGAGATTGAAGAACAACTATCAGCTTCACGTCGAGCATTCAACGCATCTGTAACCGATTACAATAATGGTGTTGAATCCATTCCATCTAACTTTATTGCTGGCATGAAAGGCTATAAAACAAAGAATGTGTTTACGATTCCTAGTGAGCAAAGAGCCACAATGGAAAAACGCCCAGACATTTCTTTATAATCCTGAAGCATGATCACATTAGACGATTTTAAGACTTTTTATTCAGGAGAGCTTACATCCACCTTGCAGAGCCTAGAAATAGAGCGCAAACAAGGGGTTAAAATGGCACTCTTTAATCTTCTCACCTTCATTGTTGCTACTGGGATTGCTGTGTTAACGGCTGTACTCAATCTCCCGATCACCGGCTATATTTTAGCTGCAGCCGTGCTTTTGACTGGGATAATTATCTTCAGCATCAAGTTGAGTCGCATCAAGAAAGCAGTGAAAATTCGCTATAAAGAAGATGTGATCAAGAAAATTGTAGCATTCGTAGATCCAAATTTAAATTATTCAGCCACATCACACATCTCGAGTGCAGATTTTGAGCGAAGTAAGATTTTCCTTAGCCGTGTTGATCGCTTCAATGGTGACGACCTTGTCCAAGGAACCATCGGTAAGACGGCCGTTCGATTTTCAGAGATTCATTCAGAATATTATACGACAGATAAAGATGGTAAGCGGTCCTACCATACCACCTTCAAAGGGATCTTTTTTATTGCTGATTTCAACAAGGCCTTTATCGGAGAAACTGTCGTGTTACCCGATACAGCGGAAAAGCTTTTCGGTAAATTGGGCTCGTTCTTTCAGAAAATGAATATTTCGCGCCCGAAACTGATCAAGTTAGAGGATCCAGTTTTCGAAAAAGCATTTGCTGTTTATGGAACCGATCAAGTTGAGGCCAGATACATACTGACTCCTGCGTTAATGAGTCGTATCATGGAGTTCAAAAAGAAGTCTGGCAAAATTCATCTTTCCTTTATGCACAATAGCGTTTACATCGCCATTTCTGTATCAAAGAACCTCTTCGAGCCACCATTCTTTAAATCGATGCTACGCGCCGAGATTGTGGAGGAGTACTTTGAATACTTACTTATGAGCGTTGAAATTGTCGAAGATTTGAATCTAAACACACGGATTTGGAGCAAAGAGTAGCACAAATGTAATCCACCGCTATTTAATAAGCTTTAATACTTCGGGATTATTTTATTTTGAGGTGCTGGGTGTATTAAATTTGAATTTCCTTAAATTTGAATCTATTAAACTGTTCATTATGAAATCACTACTAACTGTTCTCATTCTTTTCACCTTATCGACGGGCTATTCTCAAACTGATTGTAAGCCATATGTCCCTGCCACTGTTGGATCAACATGGGAACTCACGAATTATTCTAAAAAGGATAAGGCGACAGGTCGTACAGCTTATGAACTCTTGGAATTAATGGAGGGAACTGAGAAGATGACCTTCAAGATTAAGGTGACATCCTTCGATGATAAAGATGAAGAAGTTTATGTTAACACCTGCGAAGCTTATTGCGTTAATGGTGTATTTGATTTCGGGATGGAATTTATGATGGACGGATCAACGATGAGCGCTTATGAGGAAATGGATGTTGAAGTAGATGCTTCGAAATTTGAAATACCAACACTTACTGAACCTACCGGGACGGAACTGGCTGACGGAGAATTGATTGTCGCAATAGGAAAGGATGGTATGAATATGTTCACAATGAAGGTCTACGTTACCGATCGATTGATAGAAGCGAGAGAAGAACAACAGACAGAAGCGGGTACATTCGATTGTATCGTTCTATCACAAAAGGTGTCCACGAGGTTGTTATTTAAGATTGAGAGTTCTTCGAAAGAATGGTATGCTGAAGAAGTCGGACTCGTGCGTTCTGAATCTTACGATAAGAAAGGAAAATTGACTGGCTACTCTGTGTTGACGAAAATTGATCGGAAGTAGGCGAGGGGGCGAGATGAGCTATTGGATACTGCTTGTTAGATATTTAGTCAGTTAAGCGTAATAATGTCACTTCGAGTGCTGTAAATTGAAAATTTTCAGTGTATCGAGAAGGACATTGTCTTGGATCTTCTGTTCGATCTATCCAGCGCCGAGGTGAGAGAGCTCAACAGTAAGGTACCTTATCTTTTTCACACCACCTGATGTTGAATCCGGACCGTACAGAAACGCCTGATGTATGGCAAGTTTTGCCAATCCTGTGTATGTAAAACAATCCTCCTTACCAGCACTAATAAGCAACGGCGTTGCTTGTAATTCTTTATGCGCACCAGCTAATGAGAAGCCGCATCAAAAAAAAAAAACTGTGACCAAATACATAGCTTGAATCGCTATCAAAAAATCCAATGGAAACAAAGTAAGCATTACCAGTTGCTTCTTCATCTTCCTCAATATCGTCGCATCCAGTAAAATAAATTTGGAGTAATGCCGAAGTAAAATCAATGTTAGAGATCATCAAACTATCGACAATCACAGATCCACGGCTACCTTTTACCTGACAAGAGATGGGAGATATTATGCAATGCACCTGTCCCTCCGTAGGCAGTTCAATATCCGCAAATGTTATTGAACCGGGAACTCCCTCCGATAACGCTAATAATTGAAGCTCCTAGCAAAATCCAAAGAGTGAAAGGAATAAACTTATTGAAAGAGCAATTGATCTCAGAAGGCGACAATTACTAATTACTGACGATTTTCGATTGAACTATGTTGCCACTTTCCAAGATCACCTTTACAAGGTAAATACCGGCGAGATTGCTCGCATCGAAAGTGATTAACTTATCCGTTTTTCCATCAATGGTTTTTATTAACGCTCCGCTGAGGCTATAGATTTCAACCAAATTAATCGGTTCATCCGCATAGACATTCACTTGATCAGTGGAAGGGTTAGGATATACAGCTAAATAAGGTTGTTTAACTAATTCGCCAAGGCTAACATTTGGACAATTTCCAGGCATGTTCGCATCTAACCAATCCAGTCGATCCGCGATCCATCCTTTAAATTTTGTCAATTCACCAGCATAAGAGGTAGGCTGTGTTCCAATTTCTGGCGTTCCAACGTTAACTCCTAAAATCGGCCACCGATCGTAATGCCTAGTGGATGCTTGATCAACATAAGTTCCCAGTGAATCGATGTAATTAAAAATAACTGCGGTATCCAAAATCGTTCTTCTCAAATTGTGGTAACGACAAGACAATTGATTCGCAAATGTCGAATCCTGTATAAGCCGCATGTACCATCCCGGAGGTTTGACATCTGAAGCGCCAGAAAAGCTGTGTCTCCATCCAGAGCCATTGAGCATACCCCCATCATGATCTTTGTACGCCCAATCAAAATCCCACACTGGCCCCGCATGAATTAATGAATCAACGCTGTCTGAATCCTTATGAAAACGGCGACTTTTCTTAAATCCATCTATGTTTCGAGCGAACTCATTCACAATGAAATAATCAATAAACGAGAGAACATCAATGTATTTTCGATAGCCATTCAAAGGATCCTCAAAATTAGGCCCCCACAAAGCATCTTCAAAATCACCCACACGTCCTTGTAAGAAGTTCTGCTGCTGAGAAGTAATATCAAACTCTTTCGGGTAATCATAGACGTAATGCACATCTGATCCAGGGTAATTTGGATTTTGATAGTTAGAAATCCAGCTATTTACAGAGTTCCAATAATCTACTTTGAAGATATATCCTCCCGTTAAACTGTCTCCGGCATTGTCAATTGAATCAGTGATCGCAATGTCAACGCGGTCGTTATCGCGCTTAATTTTCTCTGTAAAAACATAAACCCCTTCATAAATGTCATTGACAATTACCTCACACAATTGAGTTCGCGGTGCATAATGTCCCATCTTGGTGAATAAATCATACGCAAGTATATTTCGTAAGAAGGTCTTATCGTTATAGTTCGGTAGAAGAATCCAGTCGTTTTCTGCCGGCATTCCTAAAATGGAAACGTTATTATTCAGTCCAAATGCATCTCTTGTTTCTACTCCATAAGGTTTTTGAGGCAATGAAGCAGAGTAGGAGCCACGTATTTCTATCCCAGCCGTTCCATCGTAGAAATTACCAGGATCCGTTGGGTGATTCATAAATGGACTAAAATCCATCACTTTAAAATCAACGTTGATTTTTGGTTCATCGACAATCGTTTGACCAAGCGTATTAATGACAACCAACGGTAAATTACTTTCAGTAGGAG
>JBLHPQ010000156.1:0-4610 GCA_047624355.1 Flavobacteriaceae bacterium
TTTAAGCGTTAACTGCATACATGCAAAGAAAATTTCTTTCTGGTCTCGCCTTGATGTTGTTCTTGAATCTATTGATCAAGCCAATTGCGATTTTCGGTATTGACGCCAAAATTCAGAATACTGTCGGCGCCGAACACTATGGAATTTACTTCGCTCTACTCAGTTTCTCCTTCCTGTTTAATATTCTGATTGACTTTGGAATTAATAATTTCACCACGAAACGCGTTGCAGAACAACCAAAAGTAGCGATCTCTTACCTGGGTCGAATGCTTGTCTTTAGAGTTGTCCTTTTTGTTTTCTACGCGGTTGTTTCTTTCTCCATCGCACTGATTCTCGGCTGGAGGGGTTATGAATTGTATTTACTCTCCTTTTTGGTTTTTAATCAATTTTTAGTCACGTTGATCGCCTACGCCAGGAGCCATTTCTCGGGATTATTGCACTTTAAAACCGAAGCGTTCCTGAGTATACTCGATCGGTTTCTGTTAATCCTGATCTGTGGAGCATTGCTCTACACACCGCTTTCCAGCAATGCCTTTCAAATTGAATGGTTCATTTGGATTCAAACGGGTTGTTATGGAATTACTGCAGTCGTTGCCTTCGTTCTTCTCTTCAAACAAATCGATCGACCGAAGTTGTCTTTTCGTCCGGTCTTCTCTTACGCACTCATTCGCAAAAGTATTCCCTATGCATTATTGATCTTACTGATGATGATCTATACACGCGTAGATTCTGTGATGATAGAAAGAATGCATGTAGATGGAAAACTTCAAGCAGGCTACTACGCACAAGGATTCAGACTATTTGACGCGCTCTTCATGTTCGCAATGATTTTTTCGAGCCTGCTCTACCCTCTTTTCTCAAAAATGTTGGCTGCTAATCAGAAAATCAAACCACTTCTTGCCTCGGCGACCAAATTACTTATTGGAGGAACTTTCGCCCTAGCGATCATCGCTTGGTTTAACAGCGAAATGATTTTAGGGTGGATTTACGAGAAGAATGTGCTTGAGAGTGAGAAATCCTTTCAATTGTTAATGGTTGGATTTGTTGGAATGTCTGCCAATCTAATCTTTGGAACACTGCTCACCGCTGATGGTTCACTAAAGTTTTTAAATAGCGTTTCCGCGATTGGAATACTGGTCAATATTGGGATTAACGCTTACTTGATTCCTGAACACGGTGCGAATGGCGCTGCGTTTGCCACATTGATTACCCAATCCACTGTTTCCTTGGCGCAAATTATTTACTGTGTGTATCGTTATTCCTTAGTACCCTCCTTCATGCAAATTATTCAATTTGTTGGATACGTTGCGTTCGTATATGCTTTATGCTACTTCATTCAAGTTGAAACGACATTCATGTTTTTAACGATATGTGCCGCATCCTTCTTCGGAATGATTGCCTTCAGATTGATTGATGTGAAGCAGATGAAGCTCATTTTCAGTCAGGGAGAGGAGAATTGACGCTGTTCAACTACTTTTTCTTGCGTTAGCGATAGTAGTGGCATCCTTTATGAAGCTATTTGACGTCACAAAAATCAGTCAATCGATCGAACATAAAGATAGAATGAATAGCGCGCTCGAACGCCCTAAATCCATCACAAAAACCACAATCTGAAACAATTAAATCGATTGATATAATAAAATCATCTTTTGTCAGTTTATACACCGACCAGAAAACGTTAACTTCGCGCTACAAAAAACCAGAATATGAGTGAAAACGCCCCTGAATTTCAGAGTGAAAGTCGTAATCTACTACTCTTCATTTGGCGAAAAAGAAAGATCATCCTAGGTGTCACAGGTGTTGCAATTGTTGCTGCCATAGTGATTACACTACTGATGACTCCAATGTTTAAATCAACGGCAATTGTGTTTCCTGCTGCGACAAATACTGTATCCTTTTCGGAACAAAGTCAGGCCAAGGCAAAATCGGGAGATTTCGGTGAAGAAGAACATGCCGAACAGTTATTGCAGATTTTGCAATCGGCCAGGATACGAAATCGAGTTGTTCTCCAGTTTGACCTCTTAGCGCATTATGAAATCGATAGTGACGATGAGAATAAGTTCTTCAAATTAGGACAAGAATACAGCAGTCATATTCAATTTACACGCACACGTTACGGATCGATTCGAATTGATGTTTCAGATCGCGATCGTGAATTAGCCGCAGAAATTGCAAATAAAATCGTTGACCTCATCGATACTGTGAAGAATGAGATGATTAAGGAACGAACGATTCCAGCATTCGAGATCAACTTGCGAAAGCGTGAAATGCTCGAGACGGATAAGAACATTATTCTTGCTGAACTTGACAGCCTCTCAAGAATGGGAGTTGTTTCCAGCGAAGTTCGTGCAAATTTGAATTCAGATTATGCAAAAGCTCAAGGCGTAGATCGTTCTTTTATCAAGAATCAAATCGATGTAAATCAGCAATATGGTGCGCGCTATGATGGATTAGAAATTTTACGTGACGAGAAGATCATTAAAATGACCAAGTTCGAGGATTCATATGAGCAATCGGAATCAGATGCAAATGCACTTTTCAATCACAAGTTCGTTGTTGAACCGGCGGTTGTCGCTGATAAGAAAGATAAGCCAAAGCGAATGATTCTAGTTTTACTTGCTGCATTTGGAGCATTCTTCTTTATCGTACTTATTCTACTTGTCAAAGCTCGGATCGCTCAATTGAGAAAACTGGACTAATTGCAAGCCCTCCGACAACATAGTATTGTCTTTATTGTTAGTCTGCTCTACGTGGCCCTTTCATGCTATTTATTGTGGAATGACCAAGCCTATTTAACGCTCGCTCCTGTTGGGGTTTTGGCTATTTATGCTGCCATTTACTATACCCAGTGGACATTCATGGCCTTGGCTTTTTTGACCCCATTAAGCATCAATATTGAAGAGTATACTGAAGGATTTGGATTGTTCATTCCTACAGAGCCTATACTGTTCGGAATTTTCTTACTACTCGTTTTACGACAGGTCCAAGGTCAGGCTTTCGAGAAACATATCTGGCGACACCCGATTGTTTGGGCAGTTAGTTTCTATTTAATATGGATCTTCATTACCTGCCTATCGAGTACGCATCCGATGGCGTCTTTCAAGTTCTTATTGGCCAAATTGTGGTTCGTTGTTCCCATCTTATTTTTCGGCCCTACAGTCTTCAAGAAAACAGAACGAATCAACACGTTTATTTGGCTTCTTTGTATCGGCATGATTGGCGCAATAACGTACACCCTCGTCGTTCATGCAGGTTACAATTTTGGAGAGAAAGAAGGGCACTGGGTAATGTGGCCTTTCTACAAAGATCATACGATTTACGGTACGGCAGTCGCCTTTATTACGCCCTGTATCTTCGGTCTCTATTTTTCGAAGAAGCACGATCCACTCATGCAAGTTACTTTGTTGATCATGATGGCCGTGACGATCACCGGTTTGTATTATTCTTATTCGCGAGCTGCTTGGTTGAGTGTCATCGCTGCATTGATGGTATTAGCTGCAATTAAGCTAAAGATTAAATTCTCATTAATTGCAGGCGGAATAGCCATCGTTGGGGCGATGTTATTCTTCTCTTGGGATTCTATTCAAATGGAACTCGAACGAAACAAGTTTGAGCACACCACAGAGGAGTTCGGAGAGAAATTACAAAGTGCTACGAACGTAACGACAGATGCTTCTAACCTAGAAAGATTGAATCGCTGGTCGTGTGCCATTGAAATGTTTCAAGAGCGACCCATTCTTGGTTTTGGCCCTGGAACATACGCCTTCGAATATGCCCGTTATCAGAAAGCAGAGAACTTGAGTATCATCTCCACTAATTTTGGTGACATGGGGAACGCGCATAGCGAATACCTCGGACCGCTGGCAGAAATGGGATTATTTGGATTGATTGCTATGCTACTGATTGTAGCTACCATCTTCTATAAGTCGATCAAACTATATCACAAATGGCCGGAAGACGACAAACAGATGCGCACATTGATTTTAACGATGATCTTAGCGCTTGTTACTTACTTCGTTCACGGTGTTCTCAATAACTACCTTGATACTGATAAGGCAGCTGTTCCGATCTGGGGATTCTGTGCCGCATTTATCGCTTTGGAGTTTGCATTGAAGCATAAAAATGAAGCGTCTACTAAGTAATCCTTGGTAGACTAAAACAACGGTGTCTATTTGTTGATTTCAGCTTTCAACGCATCCATTTCTTGGCGTAACTCATCAATCAACTCCTGTTGTTTAGCTGCTATTGCTTGTTGCTCCTCAATAATTGTTTGTTGTTCTTGAACCGCTTTAACGAGAGGAACTACAAATTCCGCGTAACGCAAACTATAGTGATCGTCTTCATTGTCAGGTGCATCAACTCCACTGAATTCGAAGCCTAACTCCTTCGCTGTTGCCTCAACTTCTTGTGCGATAAAGCCCGTCTGAATCATTGCAGATTTCGACGCTAATGAGTGCTCATCCACTAATGAATCAGGAACACCTAAAAAGCCATTTAACTTCTCCACATCAAGGTTATATGTCACTGGTCTTAGTTGGCTAATAAAATCTAAGCCCGGTACATTTTCTTGAACATTTTCTTTGAATCGACCATCAGATAAAATAGACCAA
>JBLHPQ010000157.1:0-4554 GCA_047624355.1 Flavobacteriaceae bacterium
TCGTAGTTCAATAGTACACCGTTGTAGACTGTTGTCCAGCCACCATCAACTAAATCTAGAACAACATAGCTTCCATTGGCGGTAATGTATAGTTCACAATCGACAGCCCAAAAGAACATTTCTTTATCATCAGGTTTACTCGACTTGTGTTTATATGTTAACGGTCCTATCAAGTTATCATTGTGGGTACTCAGGTAATACTCGGTATATCTCTCGTAATCATACTTAGGGTTTTCTTTAAGCTTCCCATAAAGATACCCCCATGTTTTCCCATCTTCAGATATATAATAGGTAATTAGTGCATGGCCCTCCAGTATTTTCAGTTCTATATTGGCCTCATTGGTTTGAGCGATTCCATTCTCACTAATAAAACATGAGATTGTGAAAATTAGGATGAATAAAATCTTAGCTGACATTAATTTCATAACACACTTTTATTTGAATTAGTATGTGTAAATAGTTGTTCTATGTGCTACAACGGTCTAGTATAAACGGTCGTTTTAATGCCGCTTATGCATTGTTAGCAAATCGTTTTATTCTTCCAACCATATTTCTTGATTGTAATATGGATAAGGCAGATCTTCAGGAGTTTCATATTTGAATTCTGATTTCTCTTCTCCGGTTAGCCAATCGACCCATCCCCATTTTCCATCTTTCATAACAGCCAACTTTGGAATTTGATCATCTGTGATGTAGCGTTTGTAATCTTCATAAATGCAAGGAACAGATTCTTTCGCATCAGAATCGTACGACCAATAAGACAAATAGAAACCAACTTTGCCCTCATTAAAAACAGCAGTATAGTTTCCATTCCAAGAGAAGTGGTAGAGCGAATCGTATTTCATCGGGATAGCCTCAACAATTTCATCACCAAGGTACTGGTATAGTCCCCATTTTTGAGTTGTTTGACTACGAGCTTTGAATAGGCCATCTCCGTTATTACCATCCATATCCATTAGATCAATTTTTTCATCTTTTTTCTCTTTATTGAAGGCACCAAAAATCTCCACGGAATATTGGTTAAAACCATACGGGTCCGTTGTTTTAGGGAGGTCATCAATTGTAGCATACTGACATTCGAAAATAAACACCTGTTTAAACCAATCATAGATACCCCACATGTCGTTATTCTTGACAGGCACGTAAGTTCCTTTGTTGGCTTCCCAGTAGATTGACTGGAAGAAATCCTGTGCATCTAGATAATACTTGTCATAATCATCACCATATCGTACGATAATCCCTGTTTTCTTTTTAACCCTAGCCTCAGCAACTTCTGTTTTTTGACCCTGAAGCTCATCTACTAAATCACTGTCTTCTCCCTTGATTGGTTTAAAAATCTCTATTTGCTCATATTTAGGTTTGATGTTGTTGTGAACAGAATACACATACGAACTGTCGTTTCCTTCCTCATCAGAATCTTCACTAATTTCTACAGAATAAACACCTGTCTTCTTAACCTTTAAAATTGCCGTCCAGCTTCCATAGTTCACTTGACGTTCCCATCGAATAATTTTTTTTCCCTTCGTTTGCTCAAGAAGCTGTTTGTTCCAATGGGATTCTTGAGAGAATACAAAAGGTGTAAATGCAACGATTAGTATGAGTTTAATTATGTATTTCATTCTTTACTGTTGTCTTTTAATGTTTTCCAACGCTCCGTGTAAATGTCCGCCCGCGTGGCGATTACACCCTGTCTTGGCACGTACATTCTTTACTGCCGAGAAGGTAGGAATTATCCGTTTACGGTTAGCGAAGCTTTTTGCAATCGGGTTTCGTCTGGCTGCACCCGGTAGTAATCAATTGAGCACACTGGTTGGGAAGATCGTACAGATACAAGTTGATCAGCTGAGAAAACCGTTGCGAGAAGTGAACGGAATTGCGGAAGGGTATGTGCCACAAAGGAACAAATGTATGACATGTGCCAAAGGCGGAGCCGCGCGAAGCGCGGTGAGCGGGAAGCTTTGTGTGAGGCATATGCTATCACATGGTGTTATGCGTCCTTTTTCACAGTTCTATTCAGAGTTTTAGCAACCTACGTGAATAATTGAACGTATCCTTAGAATAGATCAATAAATAGGTGCCTCTTGCTATGTTGGACAAGTCGATTTGGTCATTTGTCTTGACTATTCGATCCTGATAGACTTGTCTGCCCATAAGGTCATAGATGAAAAGAATCCCGCCCGTTATCTCCTTTGAGATAGTAATCCTCAATTCATCAGTAGCAGGATTAGGATAAAATATTGGATCACTTATGATTGCGAGGTCCTGTACGCTGGTCGTATTACAGGATTGAGAGAAATCAATCTGGGTCGAAGATTGTAAGGAGTCGTTAAAATCTATTAGCGCATTATTGTCATCGTTGAGTGAATAGTTCAGCCATAGCTTCAAAAACTCGAAGGTAATTGCTTGCTGCTCTTCTCTAGTAATGTCAAGGGTAGAACCACAGAATGATTCACCAAGCGTACAATTAAAATCATCATCAGCGAAATAGCAATGACCTCCATTCAGTATGCGGATATGTGTTTTACAATCGGAGGCCAAATTAGAATACATGAGGCTTTGATTTTGATCAGGGGGAGTGACGCAATCATCATTTCCAGAGAAGATTAGCGTAGGAATCGTAATATCAAGTGCAGCTGAAATTGCGGATGGATTAGTTTCAGCAGCTGCGAAATTGATAAGTGTACTGATGGTCGGTTCATTTTCTGCTCCAAGAAAGGACGCCCCGCCACCCATAGAGTGCCCCATAAGCGCAGTTTTTGGCGCCAACGCATTAAAGAGCAATGAAGAGATGTCCTCATTTTCATTCTGCATCTGAGTGGCAACAAACTGTAAGTCAAGTCCGAAATCCTGGTGGCTGGGAGTGAAGCTCATTTCAGTTGTGGGAAAGCATAACACATATCCTTCTGGAACTAACTCCATCCAAAAGTTCTCATATGACTCCCAGCTCATTAAGAATCCATGACCAAAAATGATTACAGGAAAATTTCCTAAGGCAACTGAGGCTTCTTCCCCTGCACTGTCAGCTGGATAATATATTTCGGTTTCAATGTCCCGGTTTCTATCGCTATCGTAGAATACAATAGAGGTGTGTCCTATATCGAATGGCTGTGCAAGACTATTAGCAGAAATGCATAGTATGGCTGCAAGAAGTACAAAAGACGTTGATTTCATCTCGATTATAGTTTTAAAATGGGGGCCACCATATTGATTTCGCCCTCTATCTCGAATTCGCAATTGATAGAATGACCCACAACGTTTGGGATAAAGACAGTGCTCTTGAGCTTGCGAGAGGCATTAGATTTATTTCTTTTTGGCGGTAGTTTATATATTAAGTCTCTTCTATAAAACCTGCTATCAAACGGATTATCAATGAAGTCCGATGGAAGTTGCTTTCTGTCAATTCTTACAAATCCATTTTTGGCGTAAAAGTTTTGAGCCGCTTTGAATTGTGTCATTGTTCCAAGAAATAATCTTTCAATTTTTTCATCTTTTGACCAATTAAATGCTGTTTGAAGCAGCAGGGTCGATACGCCCTTACTTTTGCCTCTAAACCCTATTTTTACGAACATGCTTTTTAATATGGCATTATTGTTTTTAAGTCTTATTAAGCCAATTGTCCCTACCAATGAATCATCCTTATCCGCTAACCACAATTGATCGATGTTTTTCTTGTACGAAGAGTTTGAAGGTGTAATTGATTCATCAAATTCTCGTGATATTTCATCGACTAAAGATTCAATATCCTCCTGTCTTTCTGTACCATATTGAATGATTTTTATCATGTAGAATTGAATTCCGTTCCGTATTACGCCTAACGGTCTAGTATAAGGGCTGTAGCGGATTAAAGTTCATATACTTTCAGTTAGCAAGATAACGAATTAAATACTAAACCGGTTTGAGTACTCATCCAAACCGCTATTGCTTTTATATATTGTTATCACCTTTATTCGTTTCTCAACTCCTCCATTTCAGCAATCATATTTTCGAGTTTTCTAAAAGTTCGACTGTAAGCCAAATTCACATCCCATTTATAAATTTTACCACCAAAAACATAAATTAGAACCGCAATTACAAGGGCTATAATCCATGTAAATGCTGGAATTCCATAGACTAGATGAAATCCAGAATTCAAAATCGCTGCATTCGTTACTTCTCCTGTTTTCAATGCATGTACTATTGGCATCAAAGATGCTGAGAAAACCAGGGGATAAAAGAACCGCATTACTTTTGTATTGTTTGAAATGGCCATTTCAAGCCAGCTGTTGAATGACTTGAGATAATCATAACTACTCAAACTAGCATCAATGTTTTTCATGGTTCTTCCCTGTTTAATACTTATCCAACAAACCCCCATAAAGAGAAAAAGTATGAATACCCCAGTATAGGGAGTCCCAAGCGCAGTGTACAGCCCCCAATTAAAAAATGCAAAAACCATAATGACGTAAATATTAACTTTCATCATTCGTTTGAATTTATCTATAATAGTTTTCGATTTTTGATTATATAAATCATTGACTTTGGGAGCAACTAGTGAGTCACTGTCTAAAAATCATT
>JBLHPQ010000158.1:0-4462 GCA_047624355.1 Flavobacteriaceae bacterium
ATCCACTTGACTTTAATGTTCTTGACGGCAACGTTTTTCTGTGTCTATGTATATATAGACAATAATCATTTATCCCATAATTGTCACCATAAAGAAATGTTTTACTTACAAAATCTGATTTCAGAAAACGATTGTAAAAGCCTTACACAGTAAAAAAACTGTACCGCTCCCCGTAACAAGAAAAGGTAATTAGCCCTTAAGGACTGCAGTGATAACGAAGGGAGTGGATGGTGGAAGAAGAAGCTGATTACACATCATTAATTGTGTACCAAAATACTGTAGGTGGATCAAATGAATTACATTTTGGACAAACAGCTAAGCCAGTTGTTTTTTATACCGTTAACGGTCAACTCGTGCCGCGCTACGAGCGATTGAATAAGAAACCCATTCAATTGAAAGGTCTAGAACCTGGGACTTTCATGGTTACGCTTACGGGTGAATTTGGATATCTTTACTTTTCGAGGATTGTAGTCCCGTAGTTCGAAAATAGTAGCTAAAAAGCCAGTTTCAATTAAGTTGAAACTGGCTTTTTTTTGTACATGTCTTGCCTCGATGGTTGACGAGACCGATTAAAGAAACTCGACTTTCCCGGATTCAACGCTATAAACGGCACCTACAATTTTAATTTGGCCAGCATCTTCCATCTCTTTTAAAATTGAACTTTCGTCCCTGATTTGTTCAATGGAATTTTCAATATTCAGAAGAGTAACCTGTTCGATTTCGGCTCCATTCAAGTTACCCGAAGAGGATTCAACTTTATTTACAGAGGATTCAATTTTGGATAACAATGCTGTGATGTTTCCCAATTCAACATGATTGCAAGCAGCCGTTACCGCTCCACACTTAGTGTGTCCGAGCACAACGATCACTTTTGAACCGGCAACTTTACAGCCATACTCCATCGAGCCCAGAACATCTTCGTTAATAATATTCCCAGCAACACGCGAGCTAAAAACATCACCAATTCCCAAGTCGAATACCAATTCAACCGGTACTCTCGAATCGATACAGCTATGTATAACAGCGATTGGATATTGACCCGAACTTGTACGAATCACCTGATCTTTTAGATCTCTTTTAATTCCAGCGTTTTCTGTGAAGCGCCTGTTTCCATTTACCAACTCAGCAATTGCTTCGGTTGGCGACGTATTGTCTTGACTTATCTTAGTATGTGTATTCATAATTTAGTTTGATAACTTAGTTTGATAACTTAAAGTGCTGCACACGTTCCTTAGACTTATTTTTATATAAATCGTGGATCTCGACTTCTATGTTTCGACTCTTCGCGTTTATTTGAAAATCCTCAATAATCTCAACAACATCGTGATGGATAAAGCGATTCTTGGAAGCATCAATTTTTACCAATGTATTGTCAGGTATTTCCATGAATGACTTTTGAATGGAAGCTTTATTCAAAAAAGTCACATCCTCAGAGAGAAGAATTTCAATGCTCTCTTTCCCGGCAAGATTCTCACGGTTCATTTCATAGGGAATCTTATAGTTATTTCTTAAGATTATAAAGATTGCAACGACTAACCCGAGTGCTATCCCCATCAACATATCCATAAATACAATTCCAAGTACGGTAATAAGAAACGGTAAGAACTGCTCCATTCCTTGTTTGAACATTTTCACATAGAGCGCTGGTTTAGAAAGTTTGAATCCAACGACCAATAATATCGCGGCCAAAACGCCCAAAGGAATCATGTTGAGTACTGTCGGAATAGCGATAACGCTAGCAAGCAACAGAACCCCATGAAGGATAGTAGAAGCCTTCGTTTTACCTCCGGATTGTTGATTGGCAGAACTCCGAACAATCACCTGTGTAACAGGTAATCCGCCGATTAGTCCTGTAAGCACGTTACCCACACCTTGCGCTTTTAATTCGCGATTTGTTGGTGTGACACGTTTCATAACGTCTTGCTTATCGGATGCCTCTACACAAAGTAAAGTTTCCAAACTCGCTACGACAGCAATAACAATTGCGGTGATGTAGACGTCTGGATTTGAGAGTCCATTTGCAAAATCAGGTACTGCAAAATTTTCAAGAAACCCACCAACACTGCTTGCTACAGGAACACTTACGAAATGATCCTTACTGACCGCAAGTTCAGGAATAGCTTGGAAGAGCATCGCCAGGAGAACACCCAAAACAACTACAACCAATGGCCCTTGAATGAGTTTAGTAAACTTTAATTTCTTAAAGAAAGAAGTCCCCCAGATAATTAATATGAGCAGTGAAACACTGGAAATTATTAGCACACCTAGACTTATGTTTTCAAACATGTAGGCTAATTCTTCGAATGTATTGTGGCCATCCACTTGACTGAACTCAAAGTCACCCTCAGGATCTTTATCGTATCCAAAAGCATGTGGGATTTGTTTAAGGAAAATGATGATTCCAATTCCTGCCAGCATTCCCTGAATTACAGAAGACGGAAAGTAATGCGCAATAATACCAGCCTTGGCAAATCCAATTATTAGTTGAATTATGCCTGCTAGAATTACTGCGACTAAAAAGATTTCAAATCCTCCTAAATCAGTAATAGCGTTCAAGACGATAACTGCTAGACCTGCAGCTGGCCCACTAACGCCAAGTGGTGATCCACTCAATGCACCTACAACAATTCCCCCAACAATCCCACTGATTATTCCGGAGAAAAGAGGCGCACCCGAGGCCATAGCAATTCCCAAGCACAGTGGCATAGCGACTAGAAACACGACAATACTCGCAGGAATATCATCTTTGAAATTTTTAAGCGGACTTGTATTATTAGTTGATTTCATTAGTTGTAATTAATTAATATTAAGCACGGTCACTCGATAAAAGACTCGTGCTTAAGCAATGTTTCATATGTTCTTTGGATGAGCTTTAAAAATAGCTCGATAGGGAATGCTCTAGACGAGCGTCAAAAACTCAGGTGGAGGATCAATGACTGATATGCAAAGGTCAGCGACTAAATGCTGATTCCCATCAAATCCTAGCAATCGTTGATTAGATTCCAATGACCCAGAGGTGCAAACTGCGTCAAACTTTTCGATATCGTCTACTTCAGAAATCTTAGTTTCTTCAGAATCTTGTTCATCTGGAGCATCCGCATCATTGGGATCGATCGAAATAAATTGATCAGATTGTGCAGAAACAAACACTGTATAAACCGGCTTTAGCAACATAGCAAAAACTAACAATACAAGTAATTTGCTCACGCTACTAACGAGGGTTAGGTTATTAAATGATATTGTAGTGCTAAGCCTCAATGGATTGATTTAAAACAAATTTTCGCTTGATTCAATATTGAAATGTAAATCAATAATTCTATTCCTCGCAAATATAATAGTATTACTAGCATTTATATGCAATAGACCTGTGATTTTTTTGTTAAATCAAATTAAAACACTAAAATACAACACTTTAATATAAGCTGCACTATAGAGGCCGGTATCAATTGCTAGAAAACGGAAAAGTTACCTAAATCGGGAGAGTACGAACATTATGAAGCGGAAGTTAAGGTTTATTTATTCGTCCGAATTTTTATAACCAAAAAGGTCACCCATTAATAGGGTGACCTTCGCCTTTAAATATGTGATGCGCCCTAAACCGCCGCGTTCTCTGCCTTAATCAAATTTAATGCTGATCCAGAGTGGAACCACTCAATTTGTGATGCATTGTAGGTATGATTTAACATGACAGATTCAGAACTTCCATCTGCATGTAAAATTTCCAACGTCAACTGCTTCTTAGGAGCAAATTCACTCAAATCTGTAAAGTTGAATGTATCGTCTTCTTTGATTTTATCGTAATCGCTTTCTGTAACGAACGTCAATCCTAACATCCCTTGTTTCTTCAAGTTCGTTTCGTGGATGCGCGCGAATGATTTTACAATCACCGCCATCACTCCGAGGTGACGTGGCTCCATTGCTGCATGCTCTCTTGATGAACCTTCACCATAATTGTGATCTCCAACAACGATTGAAGTTACTCCAGCCGCTTTATATGCTCTTGCCGTTGCTGGTACTTCGCCTTTAGCTCCTGTCAATTGGTTCACAACTTCGTTTGTCGCTTCGCCAAATGCATTCACCGCTCCGATTAAACAGTTGTTTGAAATATTATCTAGGTGACCTCTGTATCTTAACCATGGTCCCGCCATCGAGATATGATCCGTCGTACATTTCCCCTGTGCTTTAATCAACAACTTAGCACCCGTGATGTTTTGTCCATCCCAAGGCGTGAAAGGAGTCAATAATTGTAAACGCTGTGAATCATCCTTTACGACTACCTGTATTCCAGAACCATCCGCTGCCGGTGCTTGGTAACCATTGTCTTTAACATCAAACCCGTTTGGTGGAAGTTCAAAACCTGTCGGTTCTTTCAACATCACCTCTTCCCCATTTTCATTTGTCAATGAATCCGTAAGTGGATTGAAATCCAACCTACCAGAAATTGCCACTGCAGCAACCATTT
>JBLHPQ010000159.1:0-4405 GCA_047624355.1 Flavobacteriaceae bacterium
ACCGTGTTGCCATGAAAGCAGTACAACCTGAGGAAGCGTAGAGTTTTAATAGTGCAGTGAATGGCGATCATTTCGGTCCGGCCACGCTACTTTGTCAATTGTTTCGTTAAGATGACGCTTACGCCAAGTAATGCGAAGTGAAGATTGATGCCCGTTTTATTTTGTGGAAGCAAAGTGGGTATGACTTATTGAAAATGCGATTGTTCCAAATATTTGTTAAGTTTTATCAATTCAACCGTCTATTAAAATCATAATAGCGGAGCATGTTCAATAATTCGCTAGCTTAGTAAGAATGATTCTTAGTTATCGAAAAAAGTAAATGGAAGGAATAGATTTTGAATTTGGAAAAGGGTTTACATTCAGTAAGCACGTTCCTAAAGAAATAGCCCACTTCGATCGTGTATTTGATGTGTTCAAAGAGTTACTCACACATACTTCTGGTAATATCGAAGATGCATTTGAATGGCTGGAAACCTTAGATGAAGAATACAATATCTTCAGCGATGAATATACCTTACAAGATTTTGAAGATGACTTAAAGAAACGAGGTTATATCAAAGAAGAAATTGATCCTGAAGATGGAAACTCAGGTAAGGGGCCTGGAAAAAAGCTCTTAACTGCAAAATTAGAATCAGCGTTGCGCGAATATGCGCTCGATCAAATATTCGGGAAGCTCAAGAAGAGCGGAATCGGAAACCATAGAACGACAAAAATCGGAGTGGGAGATGAGCGCGATGGAGACCAACGTACCTACCAGTATGGTGATGACATGGCGCTAATAAACATGACTGAAAGCCTTAAAAACGCTCAAATTAATAACGGGATTTCTGATTTACGGCTTACTGAAAACGATTTAATCGTTGAAGAGACGAAGCATAAAGCGCAGATGAGTACGGTCTTGATGATTGATATCAGCCATTCAATGATTCTCTATGGAGAAGATAGAATTACACCCGCCAAGAAAGTAGCGATGGCATTGGTCGAACTCATTAATCGAAAATATCCGAAAGACACGATTGATATCATCGTTTTTGGAAATGAAGCGTGGCCGATAAAAATTAAGGATTTGCCTTACTTAAAAGTTGGGCCATATCATACTAACACTGTTGCAGGTTTAGAGCTGGCCATGGATATTCTCCGAAGAAAAAGAAATACGAACAAACAGATTTTCATGATCACCGATGGAAAACCTAGCTGTGTTAAACTCCCAAATGGCGAGTTCTATAAAAACAGCAATGGACTCGATGAAATGATTGTTGGGAAATGCCTAAATAAAGCAGCTCAAGCTCGAAAACTGAAGATTCCAATCACAACATTTATGATTGCGCAAGATCCATATTTACGGAGCTTCGTTGAAATGTTTACGGCACAAAATAAAGGGAAAGCCTTCTTAACTGGACTGTCAGGATTAGGACAGATGATTTTTGAAGATTACGAAAAAAACAGAATTAAAAGAATTTAATAAAGATGAAGAAAGAAATTACATTTAAGGAATTAAAGGATTCAGGATACATAGATAAAACGATTAATGAGGAGATTCAATCCAATCTTATTGCTCGAATTAAGGCAAAGCAAACGGTTTTTGAAGGTTTATGGGGGTATGAAGATACTGTCGTTCCACAATTGAAAAAAGCCATCCTTGCGGGACATCATATCAACTTACTTGGGTTGAGAGGTCAAGCGAAGACGAAAATAGCCCGTAGCATGGTTGATTTGTTGGATGAATACATGCCGATCATTAAAGGCTCAGAAATTAACGACAGCCCATTCAAACCAATTTCGAAATTTGCTAGAGATATCATTGAAGAGAAAGGGGAAGAAACACCAATTGCTTGGGTACATAGATCAGACCGTTTTTTCGAAAAATTAGCGACACCAGATGTGAACGTTTCCGATCTGATTGGAGATATCGATCCGATTAAAGCCGCGACATTGAAGTTACCGTATTCAGACGAGCGTGTATTGCATTATGGAATGATCCCTAGGGCCAATAGATCGATATTCGTATTGAACGAGCTTCCTGATTTACAAGCGAGAATTCAAGTGTCATTGTTCAATATCTTGCAAGAAGGGGATATTCAAATAAGAGGTTTTCAATTGAGAATGCCGCTCGATATTCAATTCGTGTTTACAGCCAATCCAGAAGATTATACGAATAGAGGAAGTATCGTAACGCCGTTAAAAGATAGAATTGGATCGCAAATTTTTACGCATTATCCTAAATCAATTGAGCTCGCAAAAGCAATTACTGAACAGGAAGCTAAAATATCAGCAGATGATAAAGCTCGAATAGCTGTCCCTAACCTTGCGAAAGACGTCCTTGAAGAAGTTGCGTTCGAAGCTAGAAATAGTGAGTATGTTGATGCGAAAAGTGGCGTGAGTGCACGAATGACGATTAGCGCAATGGAAAACCTTATCGCTACAGCGAAATTGCGTTTAATAGAAACAGATTCTGATCAAACTTCCGTTCGTTTGGTAGATTTCACATCGATCATACCATCGATCACTGGGAAAATCGAATTGGTCTACGAAGGAGAGCAGGAGGGAGCTGATGAAGTAGCTAGAATGCTCATCGATAATGCGATCATGGTACAGTTTGAGAAATTGTTTCCACGGATTCCTAAACTAGAAAAAGAAGGCGTAGATACGCCATACTCAACTACGATTAACTGGTTCAATGATAATTTCTTGGAATTAAATTACACGGACGAAGACGTCGATTTTAAAGCGAACTTGATGATGGTAACACCGTTGGTCGAGTTAGTGGATGAGTATTGTCCGAAATTCGACGATCAAGATAAGTTGTTTGCTATGGAACTCGTTTTGTGGTGCCTGACGATTAGTGATAAGTTGGATAAATCTGAAAACGATCAGGTCTTTAAATTTGATTCATTGGGTATAGGTTCACAGTTCTTGGGGGATAATTAATAGAGAAAGTAGAATTTTCGGAAGACTGATGCTCGATCTTCTGATAGAAAAGCTGAAGGCTAATTGAAGTCAAAATTGGACAAATGATTGTGGAGTTGATTTTAATGGAACAAGCTCCATTAGAGAGCTGTAAAACAAAGAGAAAACCCTTGTGAAAGTTGTCGATTTTTTAGGTCGGGAAACAATCTTTAAGCCTAATACGCGATTGATAAAAATCTAGGATGACGGAAGTGTAGAGAAAGTGATGCAGGTGATTTATGAATGAGTTTAAATGGCGTACTATTTTGCAACCATGCAATTCCATAAGTGAAGTCCTCCTGAAATAACCTTGAAGTAGATCTCGATTTCATGTGCGTAATTGCGCTCTTCAGTTGTGAAATCATTTCCGAAGTAATACGCGTATACTGATTCCTCTCCTTTCCCAATGGGTGTCAGATCACTATATGATGTGTTCGCGAAATCCGCCATTACGTCATCTTGAAAAATTCGCTCAACTAATGGTGCCATTTTTTTAGCATCAATTTTTTCTGATGAAAGCCCCATTAGTGCTTCACTATCCTTATTAGCTAATGCTAATTTGATCAATTTCCAGTTTTCAGGATCGTCGCTTTCAGCTTCCGTCTCATGAGCGCTCTCATTGTTTTCGTCTTTGGCAGTTTCACTCATATCCTCGACATGATCTTCTTCTTGTACAGTAGTTTCTTCACCGCATGAAGTCAGGCAAATTATCAAAACAATCGAAAGAGAAGTGAGTGCGAAATTCATAAAGATGTGCTGTTTAATTTTCGTCAAGATTACACATTTTTTTGATGCTCTCCAAATTTCAAAAAAAAGGAATATTGTCTCTTAGACGCTCTCTACGAAAACAGTAAATTTAATATTCATTCAACAACTTCACCTGTTTATCGTGCTCAATGACCATGCTTGGCGTTCCTTTGTAATCGCCAATTTCACCAGTGACGCAGACCTGCTGATTGATTAAATAATTCTCAGGCTCGTACCGGAAATTTTTGATGCTTGATTCGAATATTGTGACTGAGAAAATCTGATTCGGAAACTTTTTGTCGAGATTCAAGAACACATGACCTTTGTTATGTTTTTTAGCACTGACGACCGTTCCACAAACTGTGTAACGCTTCGAAAGATCAACAATTTTGGTCACTGCATAGGTATTGATTGCTTTTTTGGGAAGTTTACTTTTATCGATCGCCAAGACATCGCCTTTTTCTCTTGCATCTTGCCATGAACCGATATCAACGCTGGATTCAATTGCATTTTCCAACTTATCGTCTAGGTTTGAAAATAAATCATAGCCGAGCAAGCGTTCAACACTGTCAATAGTTACTGCATATGCTTCAATTGGAAGTGGAAGCTTTTCATTGGGCATCACAAAACCAATACCTCGGTCATTTGTAAGATCTAACGCCACTTTGATATAATATTTTGGAATAGATATCTTATTCACACCGCGTTCGAT
>JBLHPQ010000160.1:0-4399 GCA_047624355.1 Flavobacteriaceae bacterium
AGAGAACCTGTAAGAGATGAGGTTTTTAAGTGTTTGGATAATCGCCCGAGTATCTTGCAAGCAAGAGCAATAGGAGAGCGAATTATTGAGAAGATGAAAGAGTATGTTGAAGTGTTTGTGGAGGGACTGATGGCGTAGAATGGATGGACAAAGAAGCAGCAAACAAATTCCTTGAAAAATTTGGTAATAAGGTGATCATGGAAAACAAAGCTCAACATTCAGGCAGGAAATGGATGTTTTGGCAATAAGAAAATGAAATACGTTCTCTCGAAAATCGCCAACTTTACTGATCTTAGCGATTATGGGAGTGATGATTGGGTAAAAGATGATATTATTACGCGGGAGGAAAAGTTCAAACAACCACATCGTCCTTTATTCGGCACATACGCCCTTCGAGAACCTTAGGGCTCAAATCGCGCCCTTCGAGAACTTCAAAGCACAATCCGCGGGCTGAGGCAGTCGAAGTCCAACAGTTAATACCACATCGTCTTTCAATTCCACCACCGCCCTTCGAGAACCTCAGGGCTCCAATTTATCTTCATCCAGTATTTTTAACCTTTCATAGAATAAACCTTTCATCTTCCCAAGGATTGAATAATTTCGTACCACGGTAACTTATAGCATAAACAAGGAAACGGAATGGCATCAGGATTTTTCGCATTATTAGACGACATTGCAACGCTCATGGATGATGTTGCTGCGTTGAGTAAAGCGACCACTGAAAAAACAGTTGGAATTCTAGCCGATGATTTGGCCGTAAATGCTGAAAAAGCCTCTGGGTTTGTTTCTTCTCGTGAGCTTCCTGTTTTATGGATAATTACCAAAGGATCATTTTTGAACAAAGCGATTATTTTACCTGTTGCTTTCCTTCTCAGTGCATTCATCCCCGCGGCCATAATTCCAATCTTAGTTATTGGGGGTGTTTATCTGGCTTATGAAGGAGCTGAAAAAATTTATCACTACATCCGTCATCGCAAGGACAAAACAGAAAAAGGGGAACTCATTAAAATGACACCTGAAGAAGTCATTGCATTTGAGAAGAAGAAGATTAAATCAGCGATACTTGTTGACTTCATCTTATCGATTGAGATCATTATTCTTTCCTTGGGAGTTGTACTTGAGGAGTCGCTAGGAATGCAAATAGCGGTGGTTACGATCGTTGCTGTGATGGCCACCATCGGCGTATATGGAATTGTCGCTTTGATTGTTCGGATGGATGATCTCGGTTACAAACTCATTCAGAACAGCAAAAGCAAAACGAGTTTTCAAGCGTACCTTGGAAAAGGATTAGTATTTACCTTGCCGTGGGTGGTTCGAATCTTGACTGTCGTTGGAACCTTAGCTATGATTTTAGTGGCAGGAGGAATCTTCGTACACAACATACATTTCATTCACGACCTTGTTCACGGTATTCCATCAATGTTGGGCGAATTTCTGGTTGGTCTGGTGGTGGGAATTGTGGTGCTGCCAATTATCTTATTCGGGAAGAAGCTATTTGTTAAAAGACAGTAATTGGGCTGTTAGATTACTGGAAGATCATACCATAAAGCAATCTACTCACTCCTCACCAATCACCTCCTGCACTCTTCCAACTTGCCCATCATCCAACATCACCTTAATTCCATGCGGATGAAACTTCGAGTTCGTTAAAATGCGTTTCACAAAACCATGTGTCAATTCGCCAGTGCGTTGATCTTTTTTCAACACTACTTCGACCTCCAAACCAATCTCAATGTTTTCACGCTTCTTTCCATCCATAGTATCCAAATTTAATCATTTCGTTCTGCATAAGATTCGGAACGGAAACGTATTAATTGATCACGTCAAATCGTCCATCCGATTCTTAATTGGCGGACATTTATAGTTCTTCATTTCAGCCAATAACTCCTCAATATTATCCCTTACAATTAACAGGTCTGCATCGGTTTCTCTCAAAAACCCATTCGTCACCATGGTTTGGATGAAAGTGATCAATGCATCAAAGTAGCCATCAATATTGAGTAGGCCAATGGGTTTATTCTGCAATCCAAGTTGCACCCATGTGAGTATTTCAAACAGTTCTTCAATGGTTCCGAACCCTCCAGGCAGGGCGATGGTTCCATCGCTTAATTCATTCATCTTTGTTTTTCGCTCGTGCATTGATTTCACGATGATTAACTCCGTTAACTTTTGGTGAGCTATTTCTCTTGTTTGCAAGAAAGCAGGTAAAACACCGATGACCTTTCCATTGCCATCCAACGTACCGTTCGCAATAGCCCCCATTAATCCAATGTCGGCACCACCATACACCAAGGTAATGCCTTGTGCTGCAAAGGATTTACCTAGCAGTGCTGCTTGTTCAATAAAATGATTGTTGGTGCCGCTACTTGAGCCACAAAAGACTGTTATGCTTTTCATTTTTCCTTCGAGTTTTCTTCCATCGAATGTAAGATAAATCTAGATAGAAAGAAGACGGATGCCAAGATTGATTTGCACAAAAAAGTAATGGGTAATCCCATTTGAGCTACTATCTACATAACTCAATCTGCGGGCTGAGGCGCTCGAAGTTCAACAGTTAATTCCACATCGTCCTTTAATACCACATACGCCCTTCGAGAACCTCAGGGCTCAAATCTGCGGGCTGAGGCACTCGAAGTGAATCATTCATAAACATACCCCGAATTATCGCAACAATCGTCCTAAGTCAGCCCAACAGAAAACCCACCTTCTTTTGAGTAGGAAATTTGACTAACCCTGCGGCTACATGGGGTAAGTCAATTTCCTGGGAGTAACTTTCCGATGTAAAGCTCGTCCTTAATAAAGGTCGTTTTCTGTGCTAGTTCTTCGTGAGTCGAATTGTATTTGATGGAAGATCCACTTGAATTCCATTCAGCCACTTCACGGTAATAGTCAACAATCGTATTTGCTCCTATAAATCCTTTAATGGAAACCAATTTAAGGTCTCGATTTAAACTGACTAAAACTCATTCAAGGAGTTCGAATGATAGCTTTGAGAATTGATATAAGCAGTGAGTGTTTTTTGAAGTACGCCAAATGACACTTATTTCGCAAGAAATGTTCGATGAAAACACGGTTATATTCATTTGCTGTTAAATTGGGCTGTTGCAAAATGGGACAATATTTGCCATTATGATTCATTCAACCTCCCTGTTACCTTACATTCAGGAGTTATCCTCTTCGCTTATCATAAAACTTTGTTCGTTATTACACACATTAGCATTTCTTTTGTTAGCAGCTTGTCCTTATATTTGTGCAAATATTTACTAATCCATTACTAATTAATTGTCTGATGGTTACTACCAATAAGTTGTTTGAAAAGGCAGCACATTTCAGCAAAGGAAAGCTATGTTTTTCTAATCGAAATTTTCTAATTTTCGGATTATCCCTTGCGATGTTCTTTGTTACAGGGATGTCTTTGGCACAATCTTCTGCTTCCGGTGGTGAAACAACCGGGGTCACTTACAAGTTCACGATAGAAGGAGTCGATACTCAATCTGAAGGAGATCATGTCCGTGTATTGCTTCTGAGCGATCCTATCACGGCATCTTGTAAATACTTTAATGAAGTAGGCTGTTTCAAATTAACATCATCCGAAAGATTGACATACCAATCTTTAGCGAATGTCTTGTTAGAGGACGGTTTTGTACTTTCTAAAAATGTATATCTCTCCGATGAAACAATTCTTAATGGAAAATCTAATCTAATCGAACGATAGGGATATGAAAAAAATATTACTACCAATCATTTTATTCCTGACAGTTCCAATAGTGTCGCTAGCGCAGGATTATTCTGTTACAGGACCATATACTAGTCCGACGAGAACTACTTGTGGGGCCGTAAATAATTGTGGCTTACGTGGTTCGGAAGATCACGAATATCAAATAACTATCCCATCCGCTGGGTCATGGACGTTCAGTCTTTGTGGTGCATCTTATGATACTTATTTATTCGTTGGAACTACATTATGCTCCAACAATATTGCTTCGAATGATGATTTTTGCGGATTGGATTCTGAGCTGACTTTATCGCTTGCCGCAGGAACCTATTATGTTACCATAGAAGGCTATAGTGCATCAGGATGTGGAACCTATTCATTAGCGGTTACCTGCACAGGGTGTTGTGCTGGTCCGCCTGTTGCTGAGTTTTCAGCACCGACAACTGTTTGTTATGGATCGGCTACGACATTTACTGATGCCTCCACGTGTGCTCCAACCTCTTGGAGTTGGTCTTTTCCGGGTGGAACGCCCGCTACGTCGACAGCACAAAATCCTGTTGTAACTTACCCAGCAATTGGTACTTATGACGTAACGCTAACCGCAACAAATGCAAGTGGGAGCGACGTTGAGCTGAAATCGAGCTACATAAATGTGATTGATTGCGCTGGGTCGTGCAGTGGAAA
>JBLHPQ010000161.1:0-4087 GCA_047624355.1 Flavobacteriaceae bacterium
ACTGCAAATGAATTAAAGGGTCTTCGGTTACAATCGATGTTTAATTGGCAAGAAAGTCTGATGCTCAATTCTATCTATTTTGCACATGCGAATCCGTATCCATATGGAAATTGGCAATATATTGAAACTCCGGCGCAATATTATTTGGCAGCGAAAAAATTGGCAAAAATGGGCTGTGATGTGGGTGTTTTTGGTCACTCTCATAGACAGTATGCTATTAACGTATCTGAAGAATTAACACACTCACACATCACGTCAGATAAAGTTGTCTTAAATCAGGGTGTCTCCTATTTGTTTAATGCAGGCTCTATTGGCCAACCTCGTGGGAAAGGCTTAAATTATATGACTTTTACTATAAATGGCCATCAATTAGGCTTTAAAAATTATGGCTTAGAGATAGATTTTAAATCTTCAGTGGATCAAATTATTAAAACAAATATGTGTATGTCTACAAAATTAAAACTAATTTCATATTTGGAGTCAAGTAATGATTAATGTGCTGGTTACGGGAGCAGGTGGTGGAGTTGGCCAAGGAATAATCAAATCAATTAAGATGATTAGTGACCTGGATATACATATTGTAGCTGCCGATATGAATGAAAAATCTTCAGGATTGTACGCGGGTGATGTTGCTAGATTAGTTGATGCTTGTAAGTCAGATGCTTATCTGGAAACGCTGGGAAAAATATTTGTAAAAGATTCTATTGATTATTATTTTCCTGGTACTGATGTAGAGCTGAAGTTCTGCGCAAAATATAAAAGCCTAATTCTAGAAAATTATGGTGTAAAGACAGTGATATCTTCGCTAACGGCTGTTGAGATTTCAGATGATAAGTTTAAAACGTATTTATTTTTGAAAAATAATGGATTTTCATACCCAAAAACAGTCTGGCTGAACGAATTTTTACAATCCAAAGAAATGGCGTTTCCAGTTATTGTTAAGCCCGCTATAGGCTGTGGCTCAATTGGTGTGTATAAGGTTCGTAATGAAGATGAGCTTTCAATACATTTAAATAATTCTGACGGTAAAGTTGCTCAGGAACTAATTGGAGACGATGAATCTGAATATACATGCACTGTCGTTAAAGTGAATAATAAGGTATCGCCGGTATTGGCCTTAAAACGAATTCTAAGATCAGGAGATACTTATAGAGCAGAGCCGATTAATTCACAGATTATTCAAAAGTATGTTCATGAGGTTGCTTGTGCGCTTGAAATTGATGGGGCGTGCAATTTTCAACTAAGGCTAGATTCAACTGGTATTCCTAAGATATTTGAAATCAATTGTCGCTTTTCTGGAACTACACCTTTTTGTTCACAGTTAGGTTTCAACCCAGTTGAGTTTTATTTAAAACATGATTTATCAATTGACTATATACCAACTATTGACTACTCATCCGTAGTCTTGCGTTACTGGATGGAGGTGGTTGTTCCTAAAGAAACGCTAGAAGAATTGAAAATAAATAGGGTAAAGAAGCCTAATCTTAAAAATCAATTCAATTTATTTTAATTGTAGAAAAGAGAAAAATAGTGAAAGTTGCTCTTACTGGTTCAACAGGCATGATTGGTCGACATATGAAAGCTCTTCTAGCTTCTAAGAGTATTGAATGTGTCTGTATTGATAGAGAAAAGTGGGATTTGACGAGTTGGAAAGCATTTGAAGAGTTTGATGTTTTATTTCACGGAGTTGAATCTATTTTCCATTTTGGAGCATCTCTACCGAAGTCCTCAGAAATGAATGAACCCGATAATGAGCAAAATCGAATTATTTTTGATGCTAATGTTAGGGCTTGTTTAAACTTATCTGAATGGGCTAATTTCAATAATATACCGATCGTATTTTTATCGGGCGCGACTGTTTATGAAGACTCTTTATCTGAAAGTATTAAGGAAGGTGCAGGTTTAGTGAAGAGTGGGTTTGGTGGGTTTTATGGCTATTCAAAATTACTAGCCGAAAAGGTATTCGATCATTTTATAGAAAATGGTTTGAAGGTGATAATTTTAAGACCGTCTTCAGTATATGGTATTGGTTTAGGTGAAGATAAGCTAATTTCAAATTGTTTAAAATTGGCTGCAAAAAACAAAGAAGTTACAATATCCTGTTCCAAAAACAGGATTAATTTAATACATGCCCTGGATGTTTCAAAAGCAGCGCTTTTAGCACTTGAAAATAAAGCATGGGGTGTTTACAACATTGCTGCGGAAAAGTCGCCTTCAATTCGAGAGCTTGCTGAGTGTGTTGTCATTGTTTGTGATGCAGGAACTGTTGTCATAAATGATGAATCAGATAAAGAGAAGCCATCGGTTCGTTTTGACTTAGATACAAGCAAAGCGAAAGATAAGTTTCAATTTAAGCAAACTGTTCATCTCCACGACGGACTTACATTAATGTATAAAAAAAAGGAAATTGAATGTTAAACACACTGTTTTCACCATGGCCATCGTATAGTTATGAAGAAAGTGAGGCGGTTTCTAAGGTATTACTATCTAATAAGGTAAACTATTGGACAGGATCTGAGTGCCGGAACTTTGAAACTGAGTTTTCCGCTTGGGCTGGTGTTGAGCATGCTGTAGCTTTAATGAATGGAACTATTGCGCTGGATCTGGCTTTGAATGCTCTGAACATTGGTCACGGTGATGAAGTCATTGTTACTTCAAGGACCTTTTTAGCATCAGTCTCATCGATTGTGAATTCTGGAGCAACCCCTGTTTTTGCTGATGTATCTGTTGATTCTCAAAATATTACGCCGTTGACTGTTCGAAGTTTAATCACACAGAAAACTAAGGCAATTCTTTGCGTACATTTAGCTGGTTGGGCATGTGAAATGGATGGGTTTCTCGAACTTTCCGAAGAATTTGACCTAAAGATAATTGAAGATTGCGCACAGGCGCACGGCGCTAAATATAGGGGCCGATCAGTAGGGTCGATAGGACATATTGGCTGCTGGTCTTTTTGCCAAGATAAAATCATGACTACAGGCGGTGAGGGCGGTATGGTGACCACTAATGACCGCGAATTATGCTCAAAGATGTGGTCCTATAAAGATCACGGAAAGTCTTGGGAATCAATCTATGAACGAGAGCATGCTCCTGGATTTCGTTGGTTACATGATTCATTTGGAACCAATTGGCGTTTGACCGAAATGCAAGCGGTCATTGGTCGTGTTCAATTAAAACGTATGCAAGATTGGACTGCTAGGCGTGTAGAAAACTGCAATAGAATCTGGCAAACAGCTAAAAACCTACCTGGGTTACGTGTTCCTGCAGTTCCTGAATATATAGACCATGCAGGTTATAAGGCGTACGTGTTTGTTGATGCTGATGCGTTAAATGTAGATTGGAATCGTGACCGAATAATGGATGAAATTACCCGTCAAGGGGTGCCTTGCTATTCAGGGTCGTGCTCGGAAGTCTATTTGGAACATGCTTTTGACAATACCGTTTTTCGCCCTGAAAAACGATTGCCAAACGCCCAAGAGCTGGGAGAGACATCTTTGATGTTTTTGGTGCATCCAACATTAACAGTTGAAGAAATCGATAAGACTTGTAGAGTCATCACAAACGTACTGAATGAAGCTCAAAAGTAGACGAATAACGTAATGCACATTATATTCAAATCGATCCTTGCTATACCCCGCCCAGCAAAACGTAGCATTCTCATTGCTGCAGATTCTGTATTGCTCATAGGCGCCCTTTGGCTATCGTTTTCACTACGCTTAGATAATTGGTACTGGCCCCGTGGAGGAGTGAATAATCCTATAGTATTGTTGGTGTTGTTTGCTCCTGTGTTTGCCGTGCCTGTGTTTGCTCATTTTGGGCTTTATAGGGCTATTATTCGGTACTTAGGCATGAGGGCTGTATGGTCTATTGTGAAGGCCGTTACAGTGTATGCGGCGCTATGGGGGTTGGTGGCTTTTTTAAGCGGTGTGGAGGGCGTGCCGCGGGCTGTTGTGCTCATTAATGCCATGGTGGCTGTGCTGGCTGTTGGCGGTTCTCGTATGTTTGCGCGTTGGTTGTTGCGTAAGATTGAAGATTCAGTTCGTATAAAACATGCAAGGGGAGTCTTAGGTGTCGACGCAGTCGTGGC
>JBLHPQ010000162.1:0-4025 GCA_047624355.1 Flavobacteriaceae bacterium
GTAGATCATCATCCTGCAGTACTGGAAATGATCCATGAGCTTTACGTGCCATTGCCAAAAATAGCAGGAATCGCAATTGATCTTTACTTCGATCATGTTCTAGCAAAAAAATGGGATGATTTTCATGACAAATCGCTGAGTGACTTCATTCAAGACTTCTATAAATCGCCCGTGGATCACAAGGCACATTATTCAACAGAATACCTCTATGTTCTGGATAAAATGCGGGAACGAAATTGGCTAGAACAATATCAATACATGTATGGACTAACAAAAGCCTGTGAAGGCGTTTCACGGCGAATCTCATTTCCAAATAAATTAGCGGAAGCCCCGATCATATTTGAACAGTTTAGTGAGAAAATCGAACAAACGTTCATAACTTTTATGAAAGACGCCATCCCCCACCACGCGTCATTTTTAAGTGATTTAAATGATGAATTAGATTAACGCTAACGTTAATAGTTGCAAATTCAGATAAGAAAATCAAATTAATATGGTATTTTAATTGTTCATCAACCTGTACAAACTATCGAGTTCACTAGAAACATACGATTGTTATTTCTCTACGCATCCGCAGTTACAATTGCAGGGGCGTGTGTTATGGAAACTGAGCATGAAGAAGAATCATTTTTACGGGAAAGTGTAGAGATTGACTTGCCCGAAATCCTTCAAAAAGGAAAACTTACCGTTCTATTTGAAAACAGTTCAACTTCGTATTTCATCTATAAGGAAAAGAAAATGGGCTTCGAATATGAACTCCTGAAACTCTTTGCAGAAGAAATTGGTGTTGAACTCGAAGTTAAAGTCGTGAATAACCTTGATCACCTTATTGATAAAGTGAACAAAGGCGAAGGCGATTTGATTGCATGTAATTACACAGTCACGAAAGAACGAAATAAAATCATCAGCTTCTCGGAACCTTTCTTGCAAACACATCAAGTGCTCGTCCAACGAAAACCAGACGGTTGGGAAGAAATGGAGGAATTTGAATGGAAAGAGGAATTGCTAAAATCACCCGATGAACTCGCCGGTAAAAACGTGCACGTTTGGCAAAACTCTAGCTATTATCAGCGTTTAGAACATCTTCAGGAAGAAATTGGTGATACCATTAACATTGAGGGCGTAGATGGAGTTATTGGAGGAGAAGAGTTAATTGAAATGGTCTCAGAAGGCTTGATCGACTATACAATCATCGAGGATAATGTGGCGAAAGTTAATTCTCAATTCTTTGATAATTTGCATACCGAACTAAGGGTTTCTGTGAATCAGAAAATGGCCTTTGGAATGCGTAAAACGAGCCACCTTTTAAAGGCTAAATTGGATGAATGGCTCATTAAATTCAAGAAGAAAGCTATTTTTTCACACATTCATAGAAAGTACTTCGAACAGCGACACCTCGCTCGATCTAAATACAGCTATATGACGCTGAACGGTGATCATATCTCAGAATTTGATGATTTCTTCAAACAGGCCGAGGAGAAATCTGGATGGGATTGGCGACTTCTTTCTGCCATTGCTTATCAGGAATCAAAATTTAACCCAAATGCTTTGTCTTTTGGAGGAGCCTACGGAATGATGCAATTTATGCCAAATACGGGGCCAACTTATCACGTTTATCCCGACTCCCCTCCTCCCGAACAAATTATGGGTGGATCCATGAAACTTCAGGCGGATGAAAACTTTTGGAGCGCCGTCAAAGACCCTTTCCAGCGGAAAAAATTCTCGATGGCGTCTTACAATGCTGGTCGCGGTCATATTCTAGATGCGCAACGTCTCGCTAAGAAACACGGACTCAACCCCTATGTTTGGGATGATAATGTTGAAACGATGCTTCTCAATCTTGGGAAACAGGAATATTATCAAGATCCAGTTGTACGTCATGGCATGATTCGAAGTAGGACAACCTACAATTATGTGCGCCAAGTCACAGATAGATATTTAGAATGGGTTGGAATATATGAGTGAGAGCAAGCGGCTAACTGGAGACATCCATTCAGTATGAATGACGTTATTAGTGCAATATTCTTGGCAGTATCAAACGATAAGACGAGCCAACTTATTAGATTAATTGTACTTTAGCTCATCAAACATCTCATTGTCATATCCGGCCCTACAGCGAGTGGTAAAACATCATTAAGTGTTTCTCTTGCCCAGACCTATAAAACCGTTGTACTCTCAGCAGATTCACGTCAATTTTACAAAGAACTTAGCATCGGAACAGCAAAACCGACAGCTGAAGAAATGCAAGGTATTCAGCACTATTTTATTGATTCTCATTCACTAAACGACGAAGTTTCAGCGGCCGATTATGAAAAGCAAGCACTGGAAATCTTAGACCGAGAATTCTTAACTAAGGACGTAGTAATCTTAACTGGCGGTTCGGGAATGTTTGTCGATGCGCTCTGCAAAGGATTAGACAAAATTCCGATGGACAAAACCATAAGGCAGCAGCTTAACGATGAGTTTAAAAAAAACGGATTAGCCCCCCTACTGGATGAATTGGAAGATAATGATCCTGTTTACTACGAGCAAGTAGATCGCCAAAACCCAGTGAGAATAATGCGGGCATTAGAGGTCATTCGGATTACCGATAGGCCCTACTCAGATTTAAGGAAGGCAAAACCTATAGAACGCCCATTTCAAGTGCATCGATATGCCATTGACCATGAGAGGCAAGCGTTATATGATCGAATCAATCTTCGGGTTGATTTAATGATCAAAAATGGATTGATCGAAGAAGTCGAATCTGTGAAGAAATTTCGCCAATTGACTTCAATGAATACTGTTGGTTACAAGGAACTATTCTCATTTCTAGATGGTGAATCCACGAAAGAAGAGGCGATTTCAATGATCAAACAGAACTCTAGGAGGTATGCAAAACGTCAACTTACTTGGATACGTCGACATTCTGAAACACAATGGGTTAAATGGATCACGCTTGAACAGATAAAAAAAGAAATTAGTACACATTTCTCGAATTTGATAAACTTGGAATGATTCTTGAATTTCATTTAGTGTTGATAACAAGAATGAACTTTTAGAATCCACTTAAAACCAGCTCATGAATATCACACTCGACCATTTAATGCCAAAACCGTTGGCGTCCATTGAACATGGCTCAGACTCAGTTTGGGGAAATCATGTTGAATTGGCATCTGGCAAACGAATTCTCCTCAATGCGTCCAGCGGAAAGGGAAAATCCACATTTACAACAACTGCCTATGGTCTTCGTAAAGACTATACGGGTAAACTTTTCTACGACGGCGATGACATTCAAAATTTCAATCCTGATCGGTGGACTAAAATTCGCAAAGAAGTTGTTTCAGCGGTATTTCAAGACTTACAATTATTCCCGAAATTAAGCGTCGGCGAAAACCTACTTCTTAAGAACAGCTTAACCGATACATATACCGAAATGGAATTGAGATCCCTCCTTGGCGAAGTTGAAATTGAACATAAATGGGATCAAAGATGTGGTCTACTCTCAATGGGACAGCAACAGCGAGTAGCAATCATTAGAGCATTGGCGCAGCCATTTAAATGGATCTTAATGGATGAACCTTTTTCCCATTTAGATGTCGAGAATGCAAAGCGCTGTATGAATTTAATTCACAATCGAACCATAGAGCAAAATGCAGGATTCGTACTCACAACGCTCGGTGACAGTCACGGTTATTCATTTGATCAAGAACTTAAACTCTAGTCATGCTGAACAAATTACTATTTAAAAATCAAGATAAGCGACAACTCATTATAGCAATGATTGGTGCATTTTTAGGAATTAGTTTTCTGATCGTGTCAATTCATTACCTCATCAAAGTAAATGAGTTTGGTCAAGGCGCTGAAATCCTTGGCCCGAACACGATTATTGTTCAAAAGAAAGTTTCAAATGCGAGTACACTTGGATTAAGTCGCACCGATTTCAGTCAATCAGAGATCAAAAAAATTAAGGCAAATTCGTTTATCGAAGAAGTTAAACCCGTAATCTCAAACAACTTTGACGTTTCTTTTGAAACTTCTGATTC
>JBLHPQ010000163.1:0-3954 GCA_047624355.1 Flavobacteriaceae bacterium
GTTGCTTGGACCATATGCATTCCAATAGCTAGGCTTAAATTTATTAACTTAAGTATACTCCCCGATCCAATGTCTTCATAAATCACCCTTGCATTCATTGGACTTATTTCAATTTCATAGCTATCATCAAATGTCAAGTTGATGCTTACCTCATATCCATTTGATAGATTTGGATAAATAGTCATCTCAGCGAAAACCTCTAATTGAACAGCTATAATGACAAAACATCTGTTGTTTTGGTATATGCTAAGCTATAAACTAACCGTATTAACGATTAGCTGTTGAAATAAATCAGAGTCGCCATACCACCAATCAAAATAAAGAGCGATATTCGAGCATGCTATTGAATAGAATATGGATCGGTATGTTTCTTGTGGCCTTTGTGGTGGCGGCCAGCAAACTAATCTTCTGGCACGACACAATGATATTTAAGCAATTAGTCGATAGCCTATTTGCTGCAGCGGAAACCGGTTTTGCAATTTCTATTGGACTGACAGGTATGATTTGCCTTTGGATGGGAATCATGAAGGTAGGTGAAGAAGGCGGCGCGGTTCGCATCCTCACAAAATTGGTAGCTCCATTATTCTCTCGCCTCTTCCCTGAAGTTCCTAAAGATCATCCAGCCGTTGGCGCCATGATGATGAATTTTAGCGCAAACATGTTAGGGCTTGACAATGCTGCAACACCGATTGGTTTAAAAGCAATGGGAGAATTACAGAAACTGAATCCGGACAAGGAAACAGCTTCGAATGCGCAGATCATGTTTCTAGTATTAAACACTTCTGGCCTCACCATAATCCCCGTTTCTGTCTTTGCAATTCTCGCAGCAAATGGTGCCGCCTCACCTTCGAGTGTTTTCCTCCCAATCTTGATGGCAACTTTCTGTGCATCACTTGTAGGATTAACAGTGGTATCGATAAAACAGCGAATTAACTTATTAAACCGCGTCGTGTTTGCTTACTTGGGAACGATTACGTTGCTACTCGGCGGACTACTCTACTACATCATAACACACCCTGAAAATGGAGAGATGATCTCCAATATCTTCGGGAACACTTTAATTTTCGTAATTATCGTTGGCTTCATGCTAATGGCAATCCGAAAAAAAGTCAACGTGTATGAATCATTTGTCAGTGGTGCCAAGGATGGTTTTAGCGTTGCGATCAAGATTATCCCATATTTAATCGCAATGTTAGCGGCCATTGCTGTCTTTCGAGCATCAGGATCCTTGGATGCTGTTTTAGGAGGATTCTTAGAACTCGCTTTATACTGTGGCATTACAGCAACAGAATGGATTGACGCACTGCCCGTTGGATTTATGAAACCGCTTAGCGGCAGTGGCGCAAGAGGCGCATTGCAAGACATCATAAATGCATTCGGCCCGAATTCGATGCAAACAAAAATTGCGTCAACAATGCAAGGAAGTACAGAAACTACGTTCTATGTACTAGCGGTGTACTTTGGTTCTGTAGGAATTAAAAATACACGTTATGCTGCAGGAGTTGGTTTAATAGCCGATTTTGCAGGAATTATTGCCGCCATAATTATATCATACTTATTCTATAGCAATGTTTAGTTGGTTAAAAAGAAAGAAACGCTAAATTGTCGCAAGCGAATTGTCGAAGGTGCCTTTGCAACGTATCGACTACCCTCCCAAAATATTAATTGCTTGGGCAAAGGCCATCGAGGGAAATGATGATATCATGCTCTGGCTAAAAGAAAATGGCTATAAAGAACTTTTCATGGCTACTTATGCTATCTATTTAAAAGATGAAGCAAGGAATTGGCTCCAGAAGAACGGATTTGCACATTTATTGGCAATGGTTAACGCTGCTGAGGGAAACGAGAGCGCATTGCGTTGGTTGCAAGTGCATAAATTTGAAATTCTATTCCATATCGCCGAGGCAGTGGAGGAAGAAAAAGTCAGTGTACAATGGCTAATGGACCATACAACACCTGACATTCTAATGCTTACTACAGCGATTAAGCGGGTGAAGGATCAGATTGAATTCAACCACAACGACATTCATTCATTTGGAGTTGACATGTAGTCATGTCGTGTATATTAAATGATTGTTTATTTTTACACCATAATTTTGATTCAACACTATGATAAAGGGTAAAAAACTGGTTGTTATACTTCCTGCGTACAATGCGGCAAAGACGCTTAAAAAAACGTACGATGAAATCCCGTTTGATATTGTTGACGAGGTAGTTCTCGTTGATGATAAAAGTAGTGATGAAACTTCTGAGCTTGCACGTGAGATTGGCATTAAACATGTGATTCGCCACGAAGTAAACAAAGGGTATGGTGGAAATCAAAAGACCTGCTACAATAAAGCTTTAGAGCTGGATGCAGATATCGTCGTGATGCTCCATCCGGATTACCAATATACTCCTAAGCTCATTGAGAGCATGGCACATTTAATTGCAAATGACGTCTATCCTTGTGTAATTGGATCTAGAATTCTTGGAAAGGGAGCACGAAAAGGAGGAATGCCGTTGTATAAATACATCGCGAATCGCTTTTTGACTTTATCACAAAATATCCTGATGAATCAGAAGCTTTCTGAATACCATACGGGATACAGAATGTTTTCAAGAGAAGTATTGGAAGGTGTTAATTACAATATCAATTCTGACGATTTCATCTTCGACAATCAAATGCTGGCACAAATCTTTTACAAAGGATTCGAAATTGCAGAGATTACTTGTCCAACGAAATACTTCGACGACGCTTCATCTATTAATATTAGCCGCAGTACTACCTATGGATTTGGTGTTCTTGGTGTTTCCTGGATGTACTTCTTCAATAAAATCGGACTCGCAAAATCCAAAAAGTTTCATTCCTAGTTGCTACCTTAGCTGCAAACGAATTCTACATGTCACTTATCGATCGCATAGCTTCCAATCGGAAATTCACCTATGCTTTTCTTGCTTTACTATCTGCTTTCTTCGTGATTGGCATTGGCTCGATTCATTTATTTGATTGGGACGAGATAAATTTTGCCGAATCTGCCAGAGAGATGATCGAGAGCAGTGATTATTTGCGCGTTCAAATCAACTACCTCCCCTTCTGGGAAAAACCCCCGTTTTTCTTTTGGCTCCAAGTAGCTTCCATGAAAGTATTCGGCATTAGTGATTTTGCTGCACGCTTGCCAAACGCAATCTTCGGATTGATTTATTTGTTCACTTTCTACAAGATAGGTAAACGACATTTCTCTCCTAAATTTGGGCTAATATGGGCGTTGGTTTTCTTTGCATCCATCCTACCACACATTTATTTCAAATCTGGAATTATTGATCCAGTCTTTAATTACTTCATTTTCCTCTCCATCTACTTCATGGTCAGGGTATTCGCCAAGGATGGAAATTCAATATGGAAGTTAGCATTGTATGCAGGAATTTTCTCAGGTCTGAGCGTGATTACAAAAGGTCCTGTAGGCTTCTTACTCTTAGGACTCACCTTTAGTGTTTACGTTATTATTAAACGATTCAAAGTATTCCCTTCTTTCCTAAGTATCCTTGCCTTTTTAGGAGGGATGCTCTTTATTATTGGTTGCTGGTTATCACTAGAGGCCTATCAGAATGGTTTTGATATCATTCGCCAATTCATAGAATATCAGGTCGAGTTATTCAGGACACCTGTTGCCGGCCACGAACAACCATTCTATTATCACTTTGTCGTTGTTGGCATTGGATGTTTCCCGATGTCAATATTTGCCCTTCCCCTCTTATTCAGAAATAAAGAACAGGTTCCGCTTGACTTAAGAAAATGGATGCTCTGCCTATTTTGGGTGGTACTCATTCTTTTCAGCATAACAACAACGAAGATTATTCATTACTCATCGATGACCTATGCTCCACTTTCATTTTTGGCAGCATTGGGTATTTATAGAATAGCTAAAGGTTCTCTTCCCTTCAAGAAGTATCTTATCATCACTTTATCTGCGA
>JBLHPQ010000164.1:0-3898 GCA_047624355.1 Flavobacteriaceae bacterium
GCACGTTCGCATCGATCGACATACCAATAGTCAGTACAATACCAGCGATACCTGGTAACGTCAAAGAGGCACTCAGCTGAGCCAAAATACCAAGGATGAAGAAAATATTGAAAAACAATGCAACGTTGGCTATCAAACCACCTTTGGCATAGTAAATCACCATGAAGACGATGACAATAAGAAGACCAGCAATAATAGAAGTTAATCCTTGGTCACGTGCAACCTGACCAAGTGTCGGTCCAATGACGACATCTTCAACTATTGTTGTTGGAGCAGGCAAAGCACCAGCTTTCAAAATATTCGCTAAATCTTTCGCTTCCTCGATTTCAAAGTTTCCAGAAATAGAAGAGTTTCCATTAGGGATTTCATTGATTACGTTCGGAGCACTATATACATAGTTATCAAGGACAATGGCGATTCTACGGTTGACATTCGCTGCGGTAAGTCTTTTCCATGCTTTTGCGCCTTGTGCACTCATTTGCATGGATACGGCTGGTCTTGCTCGTTCGTCAAGATCTTGTCTAGCGTCTGTAATTACTTCACCAGTTAAAGGCGCTTTACCCGTTCTTGATGTTTTGATGGCATGAAGCTCGATTAGTTCTAATGGATTAACGCCTTCTGTAACTGTTGCTTTCACCTCCCACAAAAATTTCGTAGTTGCTGGAATAAGTGATTGAACATCTTCTCTTTGTAAGATTCTATTGATTTTAGCGGTATCCGAAAGTTCATATACCAAACCGTATTGAGCTTTTAGCAAAGCAAAGATTGGAGAAACCTGATCGTTGAAGGCGGAATCCAATGCATCTGTAGTTTCAGTATCATCCAAGGCTATGCTTGTAGTATCTGAGTCATCACCTAATAAGCTAGCAAGATCTTCTTCCTCTTCAATGATTTCTCCTGCATCGTCAACATCAGTAGCTAAGTTGTCGGCTGCTAATTTCTGTTCAGCTACGATTAATGCGTTTATAGCACTCAGGGTAGGACTGATTTCCTGTATGTTGTATACTTCCCAGAATTCAAGTTTGGCAACACCTTGTAAGAGTTTTCTAACTCTTTGTGGGTTATCAACGCCTGGTAGTTCAATTTGAATTCTCCCTGTTCCTTGCAGTCTTTGAATGTTTGGCTGTGATGTTCCGAATCTGTCAATACGTGTTCTAAGAATGTTGAAGGATCTTTCTATAGCACTTTCTACTTCTAAGTTGATGACGTCCAGTACTTCTTGGTCACTTGAACTAAGGTTGATTCGACCTCTATTAGTGGCATTTGCGAAAATATATGCCAAGGATTTGTCAGGAGCATTTTCTTTAAAAACGCTGTAGAACTCATCAACAAAACTTACTTGTGTTCCTTTAATGTTCTTTTTTGTTTGCTCTAGCGCGGTAATAAAATCAACATCTTGATTGTTTCCGCTCATTCCTTTTAAGATGTCTACTGGAGAAACTTCAAGTGTAACATGCATACCACCCTGAAGGTCAAGACCAAGGTTAAGTTCTGTTTCCTTTACGTCCTGAAAAGTATAATCTAAACCGAACAAGTTGTAAACTGGCTCGTTCCAAATAGAATCAAGGTATCGTTGTTTTTCTGAGAAGTCAACATTACCATCCGCACCAGTGGTGCTTGTAGTCGCTTCTTCTTGAATGGATCTTGCTACAAATGTGAAAGACAAATAGTATATACAGAGTAGCGAAATAATGATTGTTAAGAATATAACAAATCCTTTATTTTTCATGGTTTTGGTTATTTGTGGTTAGACATAGCTCCTGCAATGGAGCATTATACTAGCCAAATGATGAAGTATTTGAATATGATAATTTGAATATGATAACTTGATTTAGAGAATTCTAAACCAGAGACTAGGGCGCGTTCGGCGCTATTATTAACTTGAAGAGTACTTGAAAAGCGCGACTAAAATGATATTGTATTTGATTTTTTAAATCAACATTAATCTCTTCGTCTGTTTCAGCCTCAATTTCTCTAACCAGTACAAACTGGTGGTTGAGTTGAATTTGAGCGGAGGAATTTAGAATATCAAAGGATTTGATGCTCAGACTGGGTATTTCCTGAGATTCTTCGGTATGATCCGCAACAGCGTAATCAACTGACGTCAACTGATAGTTGGATGTGCAAAGTATGAGTATTGTGACTATTAATCCCAAAACAACTCCGCTGTTACGATTCGATATGCTAAGCTTTGCTTTCAAAGTGTCACAAAAGTATAGAAATAAATTAGAAAAACGGAGAAGGGTTCAACTTCTGACTCTATTCTTCAAAAATGTCAAGATGACTTCAAGTGCCATATCAAACCCTTTATAATTCGGAACGATTAAATCAGCATCATGCTTATGTGGTTCAATAAACTGCTTGTAGGAAGGCGTAACGTGGTGCTGAAACCTGTAAAGGACATCACTTAAATCATACCCTCGTTCTTCAGCATCTCGTGTTATACGGCGAGTGAGCATGAGATAATCAGGTGCTTCGATGTAAACTTTAAGGTCTAATAGTTCACGAACTTCTTTGAAGAAGAAAGTAAATATTCCCTCAACGACAATTATTGGAGTAGACTTAATGTTTATTTCTTTTGATTTAGCCGCACTATTGTTAAAGGTGTACTCCATTAAGCTAATATCCTTACCGCTTTTTAACGCCTCTAAGTCCTTGTAAAACTTCTCACGATCCAACGATTCGGGCAAATCGAAATTTTCTATTCCTTGATCATCCTTTGGTTGTGCGGTTCTAGGCTTGTAATAATTGTCGAGAGAAAGTAAACTTGCCTCTGAGGCATCAAAACTTTCCATTAGTGCTTTCAGGAAAAGCGTTTTTCCTGATCCAGACCCTCCAGATATTCCAACAATGATAGGCTTATTCATGATGTGAGTTTTTGTAGATGTGCGATCAATTTTTGAAAGGCAAGTGCACGATGGGAAATTTTATTCTTTTCAGATAATCCCATTTCTGCAAAAGTAACGTCGTAACCATCTGGTACGAAGATAGGGTCATAGCCAAAACCACCAATACCTTGCTTCTCGTCAATGATTTTACCTTTTACAATTCCTTCAAACTGCATGAGTTCATCAAGACCCATAATTAAGGTAATCACTGTCTTGAATTGCGCAGTTCGATCCGTATGCCCTCTCAGCTTTTCGAGTAGTAAGTCCATGTTGTGGTCGCTGTTTTTCTCCTCCCCAGCATATCTAGCGGAGAAAACGCCTGGTTCTCCATCTAAAGCATTTACCTCTAATCCAGTATCGTCAGCAAAGCAAGCCACCTCATATTCTTGAAAAACATATGAAGCTTTTATTTTTGAGTTCTGTTCTATTGTTTCTCCATCTTCCACGATCTCTTCTGTCAATCCAAGATCATCGAGGTTTTTGAGGGCAATAAAGGATGGAAGTATTCTCTGTATTTCTACAAGTTTATGGGCATTGTGAGAGGCAAAATATAATTCCATTATCGCTTGTAGACAGGTCGGATTTCAATGGCTGCCGGAGTATTTGCTGGGTAACCCCAAGCAGTAATGGCCGCTGACCCAAAGGAGATAGATGATGGAATTAGAATGATAGCTCGGCCGCCTACTTTCATTTTGCCAAAACAAGCAATTACCCCTTCCTTGTAGCCGGGCTCTGCAAAGGGTGTAGAAAAAACACGGGTTAATGAACTGACAAACCAAGGCCCATTCGTGAAAGTGCAAACCTCGGGCTCATAAATTCTGCCAGAACCAAAAATATCTTCATCCTCGGCGAATTCAAGTATGGATGTTTGGTAACTTAAATCGTCTTCTGCTGATCTTAAGATGAAATGGAATGAAACAATATCGTTTAATTCAATCGCAGCGCCATTTCCTTCATCAATGATCGTATAAAACGCACCGCTTGCAGTAGTATCAATGTTGGTATAGCCT
>JBLHPQ010000165.1:0-3571 GCA_047624355.1 Flavobacteriaceae bacterium
TCCAAACATCATCGCGGCTGCAGAAATCACAAACGCTGATGCCATTCACCCAGGGTATGGATTTCTCTCTGAGAATGAAAAATTCTCACGTGTTTGTCAAGAGCATGATATCAAGTTTATAGGTGCGCTTCCTGAGCAAATTGCTGGAATGGGAGATAAAGCGTCAGCAAAAGCGACAATGATTGCTGCTGGTGTCCCATGTATTCCTGGTTCTAAAGGGTTATTGAAAGACCTCAAAGATGCGGTGTCAAGTGCCAAGAAAATCGTTTATCCTGTAATCATTAAAGCAACTGCCGGTGGCGGTGGAAAAGGAATGCGAATTGTCTGGAAAGAAGAGGAAATGGAAGCTGCTTGGGACGCTACTCGCGCAGAATCGAAAGCGGCATTCGGTAATGATGCACTCTACATGGAGAAATTCATCGTAGATCCACATCATATCGAAATACAAATTGCAGGTGATCAGTTCGGAAATGTATGTCACATGTCAGAACGTGATTGCTCGATCCAACGTCGTCATCAAAAGTTAGTTGAAGAAACACCTTCACCTTTCATGACAGACGAGCTTCGTGAACGCATGGGAATTGCTGCAATTAAAGCAGCGAAGGCTGTGCAGTATGAAGGAGTTGGAACAGTTGAGTTTTTGGTAGACGAAAACAGAGATTTTTACTTCATGGAAATGAACACGAGAATCCAGGTTGAACATACGATTACCGAAGAGGTGATTAACTATGATCTGATCAAAGAGCAAATAAAAATTGCTGCTGGAATCAAAATTTCTGGTGAGAATCATTATCCAAAAGGACACTCGATCCAATGTCGAATTAATGCTGAGGATCCTGATCATGATTTTAGACCAAGCCCAGGAAAAATTACAAGCTATCACTCTCCAGGCGGACATGGTATTCGAATTGATACACATGTTTATGCAGGGTATACGATTCCATCGAATTACGATTCAATGATTTCAAAGTTGATTGTTGTCGCTCAAACACGCGAAGAAGCAATTACAAAAATGAAACGTGCACTTGATGAGTACATCATCGAAGGAATTAAAACAACAATTCCATTCCATCAAAAACTAATGATGGACGAGCAATTCAATAAAGGAGAATTTACAACTAAGTTCATGGAAACATTTGAATACTAGTAGTACTCGATCTTAATAAGCTATTAGCGAGCCTTGCGATAACCAACGTAGGGCTCGCTTTTTTTATGACTATATATTTCAACCGGAAGTCTAATAAGTCAATAAGTTAGCTTATACTGGCGTAAAATTATCTTAGTTTAATAAAATTAAGGTAGAATAGTATTAGAATTGGATAAAAATCAAGTATTATCCTGCTTCATGAGCATTACCTTTGACTTAGATAATTTGAAATTATGGAATGGAAAGGAGTAATGCCAGCGGTAACGACGAAGTTCACATCTGAAGATCTGCTTGATCTAAAAATGTTTGCTGTAAATATTCGAGCGCAAGTAGATGCTGGAGTAACAGGAATCATTTTGGGCGGAACACTCGGAGAGGCGAGTACGTTATCTGAAGAAGAGAAACGTACACTTGTTAGGGCTGCGGTCGAAATTGTAGATGGCGCCGTACCCATTGTCATAAACGTGGCTGAGCAAACCACGAAAAATGCAATAAAGGCAGCAGAGAATGCTAAGATTGATGGCGCAAGCGGATTAATGATGCTTCCTCCAATGAGATATATGGCGGACGATTTGGAAACGCTTACCTATTTCAAAACGGTCGCTGATAGTACCGAGCTACCAATCATGATTTACAACAACCCTGTGGATTATAGTATCGAGGTTACCATGGATATGTTTGAAGAATTGGCAAGTTGTCCAAATATCCAGGCGGTTAAAGAATCTACGAGAGACTTATCCAACATTACGCGTATGAAGAATAGATTTGGAGATCGATTCAAAATCTTATCAGGAGTTGATACCTTAGCGTTGGAAAGTTTATGCATGGGAGCAGATGGATGGGTAGCAGGCTTGGTTTGTGCTTTTCCAAAAGAAACGGTAGCGATTTACGAATTGGAAAAAGCGGGTCGACGCAATGAAGCACTCGCTATTTATCGATGGTTTTTGCCCTTGCTAGAATTAGATATTTCTACTAAATTGGTACAAAACATTAAGCTAGCCGAAGTGGCTACGGGAATAGGTACTGAGCGGGTCAGAGCACCTCGTTTGCCTTTGTCCGGTCAAGAAAGATCAAGAGTACTTGGTATTATTGAACGTGGAATTGAGGCGCGACCGGCACTTCCAGAATACAGAACACTTGAACAAAATTAAGCTATGATTACAGGAAAAAATTATATCGGAAATCAACTACATGCTTCTGGGGAGGTAACTTTTACCACATTCAATCCAAAATTGAATATCCCGAATGCCAATACACACACACAGGCTTCTTCATCTGAAATTAATGCTGCGGTTGATTTAGCGGCAGCTGCATTGAGAAAGTATCGAGATATGTCTGGTCTTCGAAAGGCTGAATTTTTGAATGCTATTGCGGATGAAATTATGGAGCTAGGTGATGCAATGATTTCGGTTTATATGATGGAGTCTGGTTTACCTGAGGCACGCGCAAAAGGAGAACGAGGGAGAACAATGGGACAATTACGTGTGTTTGCCAATTTATTGGAGGAAGGTTCTTGGGTAGATGCTAGAATTGATACGGCTGATCTTGACCGAGCTCCTATTCCAAAAGTAGATATCCGTAAAATGAACATTGCAATAGGCCCTATCGTGGTTTTCGGTGCAAGTAATTTCCCCTTGGCATATTCCACGGCGGGTGGAGATACGGCAAGCGCTTTGGCTGCTGGCTGTCCAGTAATTGTAAAGGCGCATCCAATGCACGCTGGAACTTCCGAAATGGTTGCTTCGGCAATTATCAAAGCTGCGCAGAAAACGGGAATGCCGAATGGAGTCTTTTCCAATTTGAATAGTAAAGGAATTGAAGTGGGTATTGCCTTGGCTGAACATCCTGGAGTAAAAGGAATTGGGTTCACAGGAAGTATAAATGGGGGCCGTGCACTTTATGATGTCGCTGCAAAAAGGAAAGAACCAATTCCAGTTTTTGCTGAGATGGGGAGTATAAATCCTGTGGTCTTGATGCCAGAGTATTTGGCAGACAACGGTGAGCAAATTGCTAGTACTTATGCGGGATCTATAACCCTTGGAACGGGACAGTTTTGCACGAATCCAGGGTTGATTTTAGGAATAAAAAGTGCTGAGTTAACGGCGTTTACCAATAGCCTTGCTGCATCCATTCAAGAAATTGATGCTAAATGCATGCTTCATCCATCCATTTCGACAAATTTTGAAAAAGGTAAAGCGTTGATGATGCAACAAGACGGTTTGGAAGTTGTGAGTAATTATGGAAATGAGATCTCTCCAAATCATGCTGGTCAAATGATCACGAAGGTTAGTGGAGAGAAATTCTTAGGAAATAGCAAGCTCCACCATGAAGTATTTGGACCTTATTCTATGGTCGTTGAATGTGAGAATGTTGAACAATTAAGCGAGATCATTTCGAACCTTGAAGGGCAGCTAACAGGAACAT
>JBLHPQ010000166.1:0-3544 GCA_047624355.1 Flavobacteriaceae bacterium
CGAGTTGATAATTTCCATTGGATGTTCCGCCATAACCATCCACGACAACATAATACGTAGTGTTTGGTGCGATATATTGCCCAACAATAGTTGAATTATAAGCAGCAGGATAGGCAGGGGATTGACAACCATCTTCTTGGCAACCAACAGGTGATCCGGTACACGTATTTTCGTAAACGTAAATTTGACTATCATAATCCGTTACTGCAACGCAGAGGCTGAAATCCAAGTAAATCGCTGTCGGGCCATTTGTGAATTCATAAACTAAATCGTTTGCTCCACCTTGATTTCCAACATCAGGACAACTTGCAAAGTAATCGTCAACTGCACCAACGGTAGTACCGATTGCTTGATATGGAATAGATGGTATAACTGTAGCCGTAGCACAGGTTTCACCGCCCGTTTGGGCAATTGACAATGAGCTTAGACATAGGAAAATAAGGGATGATATACGCTTCATGGTAGTACTTTAGAACCTAAAGATAGAAAATGCGTTTTGATTACGAACATCACGTTAATTTAATACGGTTTTAGCCTGCTAAATCGATCCCACCAGGAGAATACTCTCTTTACCGCCTTGTTACTCGTGCTATCAACTCCATCGGGATCGAGCCAGAAAGACGGGAAGTTCACTTCATTGATGTCGTGCGTTCAAAACACCTGAACTAGTCACCGACCTAGATTTATCGAATAAAGGTTGTAGATCATTGACTCAGGTATAATCAATTCACTGTTTTTCCAGCATTTATATGTGAAATGAAACAGTTAAAACACATAGGCTTTTACACGAATCCGTTGACGACGATACCTTCCTGTATTTCGAATTTAATAAATGCCGTATATTTTGATCTCGGAAAGACGGAGATCCCAAAAGAGATGAGAGAGAGCATTAATGAATACTCTACAACTGTAGAGATCTCATTTAAAATGTAAACGCAAATACATTCGCAAGAACGTTGCCAATCTTACGCAAACGATTGGAAGATGAAGGCACATTGGTTTCGACCCAGTGATCCTTTTTAATTCGGTATAAGGAAGTCTCTTGAAAGATTATTTGACAGTTTTGTCCATGTAAATTAGGTGACTCAAAAGAACCATTTCCTGTAAGCGAAACATCACAACTATCTGCTGTTCCAGTAGCAAACAGGACACCTCGATCTAAACTTCTTCCGGATAGATCAACACGTAAATAATCAACATCGACTTCCAGGCTATACTCCGTTGTTCGAGAGGTAATTTGAAGGCTGTCAAGCGTTATTGACCCCAAACTTTCATAGTGTGCTTTCTCGGTATTTACTTCAGAGATGTCTACAAAGTGAACGTAAATTTCAATCTTCTTTCGGGGCTTCAAGTTCGTTAAGGGGTTCACATGTGCAGTGATAACGCCATTTTCGCTTACAAATTTAATTTCATCAATGATGTTATCTTCTCCTGAAATTCTTACATAGTAGGAAGTGTCTTGAACCAAAATGACATCGTAATTATCTATTTGAACGCTATGAAACGGATTAACTTCAACCAGTTTCTGAACGACGTATTTAGATCCAATCACGGTATTTTCCGAAGTGTTTGTTCTTCCGTTTGTAGTACCGCAACCTACGACTAGCAGCGAAAGCAGTCCGAGTATTAAGCAACAGTAAATTTTTCTATATACGTAAGTCATTAATCGCTTATTAGCAACAACCGCGCCAAATAGGGGAGTTGGTACTTCCTAATTTAGCGCAAATCGGTAGATGAGTGAAATCGTCTCAGATTTCGTTAAATTCATTTGATTTTTATCGCGATTAATCATTCCCATGACTAGATCCATGTAATTTTCCGAATCGAAAAGATTCGAGCTTCTTCCATTGCCTTCTGTAATCTGTTGTACATCACCGAGCTTCTTGCCAGCTGCTGAAGCGAGTAGTAGTCCACGTTGCTTAGCCTTTTCCTGCATCATCGGATAGATTTTAGGGAGGTATATATCCAACGATTCGTAGCGAATATCACCTTGCTCCACATGGACACCAACTTCTGATTCCAAGCGTTTTTCGAGACGTGCAACTTCATCAAGCGTAGGTAAGGTCACTTCAATTTTCCATTGAGTATATTCTGGATCGGGATTCTCAACACTCAACACGACTTTATACGTGAACTTCTCTTTACTTAGGAGGTTCTTCAATTGATCCAATGTAATATCAGGCTCACTAATATGTCCTTCTTCAGCAGGGGCCGCCTCATCAAATTCATCGTATTCCTCTAGCGTCTCCACAGCATCCATCCAATTTTCCATCCCAGGTTTGTTTGATAGAATAGTTGTGAATTCTGTAGCTTTTAGCTCAATTTCCTCTTGGACGATTACTTCAACGAAATTTTGCTGCGCGTAGCTGAATGAATTAATCGTTAGTAATGCGATGATCGATAGGGCGAATTTCATGTGTTGGATGTAGTTATTTTAAACTAAAGGTTCTGATACTTTAGTCGCTTCGGCTTGTTTTGAAGATCTAAGTTACTGAATCTAGAGGGAAATAAGTAAGGGAAGAGGTGTAAAAGTATAAGAAACTTGAATAGCGTTATACTACTAGGCTTTTATGATCCGAGCCTGATGATTTGGCCTTTCTTATCGCGCGAATTAGATTCAAGATCAAGACAAGGTGATGCCCTATAATTGCCAGGAATCCAAGATAGTAACCAATCAATAAATGAGAATTCCGCACACCATCAAACGCAAGAATTTTCAAATCGAATTGGAAAAGTTTGAAGTCAACCATGGCCATAAGGAAGAATAGGAGAAATGGTACAGCCAAACCATAGCTCAGTCCAGAAACGAATGTACTTCTACTAAAGAGCGCTAAACTACTTGTGATTATCAGGCCAGCCATAGCGATAAATGGCGGCCAAATTTGTATTCCAGTTGTTCTGATATCCAATTCAAGATGACCAACGGGCCCATTAAATCTGAGCCAACTGCCGTGGTATTGATCGTGCGATTCATAGGGGAGGAATAGAGATATCACGAGGAGCATCAAACAAATAACACTGTACACCAGAAGGTTTCTCATGATCATTTTGACTTTTGTAGGGCTTAATTTAAGCAATGGAATCTAGTTTAAAAAGAAATCACATCGATTGATTCAATATTCAGCTGAAATTGGGCGCTTTGCTATTTAGTGTAACTAATGTTACGCAATCAATCTATCACTTGCGGTTAAATCAACATCTCTATGAGCTCCTAATTTAAGTAATTGTTGTTAGTCATAATTAATAGGAGCGAAGCTTTTCAAGTAGCCACCGTAGCGGCTATTTAACATAATATTAATTATAGGGCAATTGGGTGTTTGCGAATTCTCGCAATCCTTGCCAACTATAATGCATATTATGTCTGCGCTCCATTATATTCCGCTTGGGCTGAAGCCTAAATAGCCAGTTCCCGCTTCGAAACGCCAATTGCCCTATAATTAGACGTTATGAGACAGCACGGCTGTCATTCATAACTACGTTATGTTAAGTTCCTTCTAAAAATTGAGAAAGTCAAGTTTCTTTTTTTCTTTACGCATGACATCTT
>JBLHPQ010000167.1:0-3442 GCA_047624355.1 Flavobacteriaceae bacterium
GACCCTGCTGTTATGGTAGACTAGAACGAGTTAAAACATATAAAGCCGCTTTGAGTAATCAAAGCGGCTTTTTTGTTGCTGTATATGTCCAACATCGACCTGTCAGTTAAAATCCTGTACTATGTGACTTCGAGAACAGAAGGTCTACAAAACAATTAATCCTGGTCTGCTGCAGTATGTTACTCCGCGAACCTCAGTCTACATAATGCATCCAATACCCAATATAGCTATATAAAATTATGAAAATCAAATAGATAGTATGTTTCCAGCTAAGGATGGCCCACAGAAAACCCTCAATTCTACCAACCATCCCTCGAATAAATCCGTTATTAATAGTGAGAGGAGGGGTAGTTGAATAATTAAGGAGTTAAATATGATTGTGTTTGTTGGATTGGTGATGTTGATGATTATTGGAAATTGGGTACTTGGATTCATGACGAATCCTTAAAGGTGAATCAGGAAAAATATTCTGCTAAAGATAAACGAGCTCCGCTTCCTCGTTTTTTCTCAAAAATGATGTAAGTATTGTGCGCGCGTCGCGATCGTCCGGAATGTAATCAATGAATTGATCCCATTCACCCGGTTTCTTTCTGTTGAAATGAAATGGCGCATAACCAATGCCTTTTAGTGCACCTTTTTCGACATAAACAAGACTCTTTTCATTGCGTACTCTACCTTTATCCACGATGTAAAATGAGGCTCCATTTAGGTTGAGTTCATCGATCAATCCCTGACAGCGCTTATTGTAGTCTGTCGGACTTTCTTCTGATACGCAAGCTCCCTTACATTCTTTTATTTGATACTGGAAACAAGAACTCGTCGTTTTGTATATGTTACAAAGCTTCTTGCAAAGTTTGTGCTCTTCAACTAGGTGCTCTAGTGAACTTATCGCCTCTTTTTTAGTGCTAAAACTTAAGAGTGGAATATCCTGTAGTTTCGCTATCGGGGAAATATGAATACGTAAATACCCTTTTTCATCGATGTAATCGTAAAGTCCAAAAGAAAATTTTGAACGCTTCAACGCTCGGTTGTAAATCGGCTGATGTTCTTTTATCTGTTGAGATTCTTGCAGTAAGGCGATCAACTCAGAACCAGTCAAATCAAATTCGATGCGTGCAATTTCAATCTGCATTTGAATCGACTTCTTCGTCTTTGAGTTCCTTAAATGCTGCTCAATACGTTTTTGAATATGGATACTCTTCCCAATATAGATGAGTTGGTTTTCTTCATTGAAAAAACGATAGACTCCCGCTTTGTTAGGAATTTCTTCGAGCGCATCGATATCCAAGTTAGGATGAAGGCGTTTTGGATTGATTTCTTCTTGGATAAATGTCGCTAGTTGGTTCTTATCCGTCTCCATTAAAATCGTGAAGAGTTTCGCGGTAGCAAGTGCATCTCCTCCTGCGCGGTGTCTGCCAACTAGAGCTATTCCTAAGCTTCGTGTCAATTTACCTAGGCTATAGGAAGCGTGTCCAGGAATAACATGACGCGATGTTCTTACCGTACAAAGGTGAGGCCGTCGGTAATCGTAGCCCAATGCCTTAAACTCTATGCGCATAATGCCGTAATCAAAACCAACATTATGTGCAACAAATACGCAGTCTGTCGTGAATTCAATAATTTTCTTTGCAACCTCGAAAAATTTTGGTGCATCTTTCACCATTCCGTCATTAATTCCTGTAAGCTGAACAATGAAAGGAGGAATCGGGATTTCAGGATTTATCAAGGTTGAATACTCGTCGATTACTTCTTTGCCATCGTGAATATAGATGGCAATCTCTGTAATTTTTGAGCTCTTTGGAGCACCTCCTGTTGTTTCAATATCTATGATGGCATACTTCACATTACAAAGTTCTTATAAACATTGTAATGAGCGTGATTTTAGGCCTAGAAAAATCGATTCTAAGAGGATAGAGGTAGAAGAAAGTTGGAATTAAATTCTGAGAGGGGTAAGGCCAGTAATTGAGCGGGATCCTTCCATAATTTCCAGTCGATCATTTGTTCAGAAACGCCTTGTCAGAAAGTGTAAACTAAGAAATCTTTTATATGCTTTTCGACATATGAGTAACGATACATTGGAATAATCAACTTCTGATGATTAGCGGTATAGGTGTTGAAATAGCGGGGGGAAGTTGGATGTTTCCAGCAGGCTATGGTAAGAATGTCAGATTCTACAATTTCCTCTGCTCGGTTCTGTTTACCAATAAGAAAACGATCGGCATCGCCCTCTAAGATTGTTTGTTCACCCTGTTTAATAATGTAGGAGGTTTGATACCTTCGGGTGTACATGCCTTCGGGAAGTACAATTTTTTGTTTTTTCTTCGCCTCTAATTCGATCGATAGATTTGGAATAGCATTTCTGTCAATTACGACTCCTTCATGATTTAGTTGATATTTTGCCTTAAGCGCGGTTAAACGAGCAATAATTGGTTGTGATTTTCTAATTGAATAATCTTCTTCGATTACTGGTGATGCCTCTCCTATACCGCCATAAACGTTAAATCGAGCGATCCAATACTGCGTATCTGGGTTGAAATATTCATAGTAGAGTAAAACCGTATCTCCAGAGGTAGAGAAGAAAACACGGGTACTTTGACAAAATGCACCCTGAGGAGCTAGTAAGCTAACGAGCACTACAAAAAAAAAGGTCAAAGGGGATAGTCGAGATATCAATTCTTTCATGGGGGTGAGTTATGATTCACTAACAATATACAGAAAAAATGTTGAGAGCTATTAATGAGCACAAAACGCAAGAGGCGGCTCTCTTATTGAGGATAGTATTGCTCTAACTAACCCGCACCTAAACTTAAATTAAACTAAACTTTATTCGTGCCTCTTGCGTTGATGGTGCTATCTCTTTCTCGGATTAATCAGTTTGGATCTGCTTAATCGTTGTAATGTCTGTATTTTCCGTTACCACGCATGTACCCATTTTCATCGTAGTAATATTCTATGCGTTCTTCGAATTCCTCATCATCTAAATGGCTATTCCCTAATCGAATTATTTGATTATCCATTCTGACTGTACCGTTTTCAGGGATCGCGATGATAATCTCTACACGTTGATCACGTAATTTATCCTTCCTAGGGAAATCAAAATCAGTATCGACGGCAACCGTATCTCCATGAAGGGAGATCGAGTGCTCAATACCTTTTGCCCGATTATCTCCTATCATAATGGTTTTTCCTCGAGCGGATAAGTTTTGATGTACATGGAATAAGGTGTCTGAAGATTGAACATAAGTGAAATGGATCCCATAACTGGTAATTGTCTTATCATCGATCTTAAATAATCCCTGTTGTCCACGATTTTTAGCGTGATAGCCCTTTGAACTAGATGTCCCACTCAATTGAGGGAGTATTACTAATTCTTCCGTATGAACTGTTCCTATTTCTTTCCCGAATTCACCTTCATAAAAAACATCTCGTCCGGTTTTTGCTC
>JBLHPQ010000168.1:0-3010 GCA_047624355.1 Flavobacteriaceae bacterium
TGGTTTCGAAAGAAATGAAGCGTCGCAAAATGGCTCCAGAAAACGAAGCTGAATTCTTCAAAAACTCTCCTAAAGGAGAAGATTGGGACGGATTCAAAACATTGATGGAAGCGTCTGACATCGAAGACAAAAGCTTAATCGTTCGCGTACTAGAAACATACTCTGACAAAACAGAGCGCGAGCAGCAAATCAAGAATATCTCTAAAACTTACAAGGAAATAGAGAAAGAAATTCTTCCTTCACTTCGTAGATCCCAAATCACCATCAACTATGATGTTGAAGGTTACACAGATGAAGAGCTTAGTGATCTTTCAAAGTCAAATCCAGACATCTTAACTATCGAAGAGCTCCTTTTTGCTGCTACATTGTTTGAAGGACTGAATGATAAGTTAGAAATTTATCAAAATGCTGAGCGTGTGCACCCTGGAGATTACAGAGGAGCAAATAACGTTGGACATTGTTTAATGATGCAAAACAAGATGAACGATGCGAAAGCGAAGTTCCAGAAGGCTCTCGACATCGAAAACAATCCTTACAGCACCAACAACCTTGGCGCTATCGCTCGTCTTGAAGGAGATCGCACGGCAGCGATGAACATGTACAAAGACGCAATGTCTGCTGGTGACGCTGTGAAGTACAACAAAGGAATTGTCCAAATCCAAACAGGTGATTACGCTAGCGCAATCAACAGTATGGGAAGCAACAACACAATGAACTTAGCGCTTGCTAAAGTTTTGAATGGTGATGCTAGCGGTGCAAAAACGGTAATGGACAACTCTGGTGATGAATCAGCTGAAGCTTACTACCTCCGTGCAGTTATTGGTGCTCGCATGAATACAAGCGCTGATGTTGTATCTAACTTGACAACTGCAATTGAGAAAGATGGGACTTTGAAAGCAAAAGCAATGAAAGACCTTGAATTCCGTGACTTTAAAGATCAGATTAATTTCTAATCACAGATCTATAAAATATAAGAGGGTCAGCTCAGTGAGTTGACCCTTTTTTTTTGTGCCTAGTACTTCTTATGACCCTGCGCTGAAGCATCTGCTCACACCGTGAAATATAACAATTGGATTAAGTACGCAGTGAGCCTGCCGCCATGCGGTGCAAGATAACGTCTCGTAATTTACGTGCCACCAGCAAGTCGCTCGCTTTTATATGGTCTTTTAACAGCACGATTTATTTTCTTGAATTGGAGGACAAGCTACTGAACCATAAGAGCAATAAACACAACAATCTCCTTCGATTGGTTTAAGAACCGTTCTGCAATTCTCGCATTCGTAAAAGAACTGACAGGCATTTGTTGCCATTTCTTCTACTTTTTTATGTCTGCAGTTTGGACACGTAATTTCTGATTTTAACTGGATCTGCATTAATGGTCTTTTTTGTCTGTTACATTGTAACCTGTTAAGTTAATTGCCCTCTCAATTTCCATCTCATTCGTTTTAGTTCTGTCAAATTCAATGGTGGCATTTTCATTTTCGTAAGACACCATCGAGTTTACAATTCCGTTGAGCTTATTTACTTCATGACTAACGTGTTCTTCGCAGCTAGCGCAGGTCATTCCGCTGATCCTAAAATGCGCAGTTTGAATGTCTCCTTTATTCACTCCTATTTTTTGCTTCTCTGGGTTGGGATAAAAAATGGCTGAATAGTGCGGGAAAGCCATCATTATAAATGCAAATACGGTTACAATCCCTAAAAACTTTTTTGTTTGGGAAAACTTTGGCTTCTCGTCTGTTTCACATTCACAGTCAATTTCTTTCTTGGGTTTTAATTTTTGATACCATGCAAATCCAAGCACCAAAAAGGTCAGTCCAAGTAAATAGGGCCTAAATGGCTCTATCCATGAGAATGTTGAGGCCATTCCACTTGTTCCTGCTATAAGAGCCAAAACAGGAGTTACGCAGCATAAAGAAGCTGAAACCGCAGTTAGCAAACCTGCACCTATTAATTTGTTCCCCCTTTTCATACCGTATCCTAAATTTTGTTCTTGTCTCTAATCTATAAAACAGATATAATAATGTTCAATATTCTGCCGTCAATGCGTAAAAAATCATTTAGGCTTCTCTATCCGTTTCTAATAGATTTCTGTCCCTTATTTTTCCAAAATGATGAGAAATAGCTAAAATATTCATTCCGAGAATACCGCTTAAATGACAAAGTCTTTGTTCATCATAGAGTAAATAAAGAATTTTAAATACCACACTGTTTCCAACCAATGGCAGTCCATTCATTTGATAGTCTAATGATTCAATCAACTCCGAAGCGATGTATTTGCCCAGACTTATTTGCTCAATATCTGCCTGTTGTTACATACACGAACTATTTCCCATTATGTAAGGTTGCCTTTTATCCTTATTTAAGCAAATCCTGTATGATCTTTTTAAGTGGCACCCATACTCCGAAATACGCATGAGCTCCATGGTTATTATGAGTAACTCAAATTGCAATAGTGTTACAATCTGCGCTGAAGCTCAATGAATATCCAAACCATTCGAGCCAACCAACGAGGATTCCTTTTCCTTATATTATTCCCTCATTGATTCCAACTGGTCCCATCCCAGTCATACACTTTAATAACTCCAGAGCGATATCCAATAATTTTTCACAAATTAAAGAGGCAGGAATGGTATTTCCACTGGAATGGATATCAACCTCCCATCCAGTTCATTGATCAGGCCCATCAATATCAGATCCTATTAATTAGCTCGAACACTAAATTTACCTCAAGGGTATGAACTCTCCTCTTCCCTTTTCAAAACATTCGGGTTCTGGTCAGAATAGACTCATTCAGATAATTGGGGCTCTTATTTAATTATAAATTTCCTTTCGACCCTTCCGCTTTTATAAATATAAAATAAAACAATATTTTCTTTTTCCTTTACATTTCTACCTAGTTGGTCAACAATTTGAATAAGTTCATCATCGCTTAAGTCTAAATTTGTTTCATGCAAATTGACCAGTACATTGTTTTCAAACACTTGTACTTTTCCAGTTCCGTCATAAG